>NZ_JBGJZP010000014.1:0-197025 GCF_042610515.1 Paenibacillus paludis | reverse complement strand
CAGCGTTCGTCCTGAGCCAGGATCAAACTCTCCAAATTGGTATTTAGAAAGAGCGATTGCTCAATTTGAAACATCTGACGAGAATTTACATTCTCTAATTTCGGATCTCACTTACGTGATTTCCATACTCACTCGTTGTTCAGTTTTCAAAGATCAAGCTCGTTGTCAGTGTCGATCATCTCGTCACCAGCAACTCTTATAATATATCATGTTTTCCGATTCAATGCAACACTTATTTTTCATCAAGTTAGCAATATCAATCGTTCAACATGTTCCAATCATCCAAGCGTTCCTTCTGCTTGCGACTGGATTTATAATATAACATGTAACCTCTAACAAAAACAACCCACAGGATTTACCATTTTCACTTTAGTACTATTAGTATCGTTAGCTATACTATGCATGACACTCTTCCTAATGATAAATAAGCAAACACCAGAGGGCCTGCATCTTATGATGCAGGCCCTCTGGTGCAATACGCAAATCTCAATCCAAAGCTAATTTAATTTGATATCCATGGATTTTTACTTTTCTTCGAAGTTCCCGTGCGGCCTGATTGCTTCGAACGTTGTTTAGGTGCAGTTTTATTTGATTTGTCACCAGCTAGACCTGAGGTTTTAACTTTAGGAGTACCCGCTTTTCCCGTGCTGGCTTTGTTCTTAACTGCGGTTCCTGCACTGACGGCTTCCGCTGCTTGAGGAACATTCTGCGCAATAATCTCCGGCTCAAGAATTTCTGGCACACGGTTGTGATGAGCATAATTCTCCATCCCCGGATACATCGGATATCCAGGAATCCCATGTATTCCTAACGGTGCAACAGCGGCCTCATTCGGCATTGAGAAGGGTCCAGCTCCGTAAGGAGAAACCGCACCGGGCTGTGGCATATAGGGCGACATGTTATTATATGCAGGCTGTTCATAAGTATAGGGCTGATTCGGCATTCCTCCACCACAGCCGCAGGTCGGCCAAGGAAGGTTCATGGACTGACCGCCGTACTGCGGAACTGCGTACGCAGAATAATCAACAGGAGGATTATTCTCAGCCATAGCCGCATTTACATACTCAGGAGCTGCATTTGGATACCAAGCATTGGAATAGTCAGTTGCGGGATACATGTTACCCGGATAATCATACGGAGAAGCACAGTCCGGCATATAAGCAGTCGGCTGGATAAAACCTGGGGCCGCATTCATACCCATCATTGGCATTGGCTGCTCATAGTACGGATATGCCGGCGGGCAATCGAAATAATATGGATTTTCGTTTAATCCAGGATAACCTGCTGTTTTTTCGCATGGTCCGTCCTTATGGTCAGGCCAGGTTGCCGGCTGCACCTCAGATTTCTCCTTTTCTTTGGGCATCTCATAGGTTATGGCTTCTTGCGCAGGCACAGAAATTTGTACAAACAGACTTTGTGTTTCATGCACTACTTCCTGAATGGGAGCTACTTCAGGTGCTTTATTCGGAAGAGGTGCGGCAACCTGGATAGGAGCCGGTGCGGGATTCGGAGCCGGGGTTGAGACAGGGGAAACTATCTGAACGGGCTCTTCCTTCGGTCCGGTATAGGTTTTTCCGCCAACCTTTGTTTTATCTACCACCTCAGGCGATACAGCAAGCGGTTGAACCGGAGTAGCATTTGCATTGGCATTTGCATTTGCATTGGCATTTGCATTGGCATTGGATTGCATAGGTTGCATGGATTGAGCCTGGATTGGAGTCGGCTCATTCGCCTTTTTGGGAATATTGACAACTTCACCGGTCATGAGCGCATTAGGATTCTTGAGATGCGGATTGGCGTCAATGATCTCTTTCAAGGTAATTCCCCATGCTTTGGATAATTTCCACAACGTATCGCCTTGTTTAACGGTGTGCTTGTAGTAAAGCTCATTGTTTTCCGGAACAAGCATCGGAGCCGCAGGGATTTTAACTTTATCCCCAATAACAAGCACTTCAGGATTACTGATCTGCGGGTTAGCCTCAATAATCTTTTGGAGCGTTACTCCATACTTTTGTGATAATGCATACAGCGTATCGCCTTTTTTAACAATGTGTATTTTCACGCAGCATTTACCTCCTACAAATTTTGTGAGCCTATGCATCCAGATCAGCACGACACAGTCCTGACCTAGACGGCATATGCCAAAGAGTTGTGAAGCGATGCATTCTTTACAGCTATGCTGCAACCCCCGCTCTAGGCAATTCCGATTTCCCGGCTCTGCTCTCAAGCATCGTAAAATGCGGTACAGCCGCCTCCTTCGTTACTACATCTTATGCAGCCCATGGGCGATTGACATCATGTGAACAAAAAAAATCCTTTCATGACTGGCATGAAAGGATTTGCTTATGTTAAATCATGAATTTAGTTGAATCACTATTCCCAGACTTTGTAGCCGTCTTTATCCACCGCATTACGGAATTCTTCAAGTAATTGCAGTGTAATCGGTCCGGCATGCCCTGCTCCGATAATCCGTCCATCGATTTCACGGGCTGCAATAACCTCGGCTGCCGTTCCGGTGAAAAAGACTTCGTCGGCAATATAGACATCATGCATGGTAAACGGCTCTTCCTTCAGCGGAAGTCCCAGTTTCTCACAGAGTTCGATAATGGCCAGACGGGTAATTCCTTCGAGTGCACCAAGGTAGCAAGGCGGCGTGTACACCACACCTCTTTTGACGATGAAGATATTATCCCCCGAACCTTCCGTTACGTACCCTTGAGCGTTCATCATAATCGCTTCGTCAGCCTCAGCGAGATTGGACTGAATCTTGACGAGGATGTTATTGAGGTAGTTGAGTGATTTGATCTTCGGATTCAGTGCATCTGGGATATTGCGCCGCTGTGATACGGAAACTGCCCGCAAACCGTTAAGGTAAGCCTGCTCCGGATAAATAGCCAGCTGCTCCACAATGATAATCACGCTCGCCTTAGGGCAACGCCGTGGATCCAGCCCCAGATTTCCGGGACCCCGCGAAACAATCAAACGGATATAGCCATTGCGCATATCGTTCAAGCGAATCGTCTCAGCCATAGCCTCCAGCATTTCATCGTAAGTCAGCGGAATGTCCAGCATAATTGACTTGGCCGAATCATACAGCCTGTCCAGATGCTCTTTGCATTTGAAAATGTTGCCGTTATAAATGCGAATGCCTTCGAAAATGCCGTCTCCATATAAGAATCCATGATCAAAAACGGATACCTTTGCATTTTCCTTTGTTACGTGTTGTCCATCCAGATAGATCCATTGCTCAGCCATGAACTTACTGCACCTCCGCTTTCTCTTCCTCATAGGTGTATGTGGGATAGGAGCCCAGAATCCGCACCTGACAGCCCAATGCTTTGATCTCCTCAATCGCCGCCGGGAGCAGGACCGATTCTATCGGTTCCAGCACATCAATGTAAAAATAATAAGTACCCAGTTTCTTCTTCGTAGGCCGTGATTCAATACGCGATAAATTTAGACGCCGCCATGCAAATGCAGACAGCACCTGATGCAAGGCTCCCGGAAAATCCTCCGGCAGGGTTACAAGAATACTTGTCTTGTCTCCGACACTTTTGCGGGGAAGCTTCAGCTTGTGCGGGCCTACAAGGACAAACCTTGTGTAATTATTATGGTGGTCTGTGATTTTCCGGTCAAGGATCTCCAAGCCATGCGTTGCGGCACCGAGTGCCGTGCCGACTGCTGCCCAACCTTTGCCCGGATTGTTCTTTACAATTTCCACTGCTTCGGAAGTGCTTCCGACCGACTCCAGCTCAGCCCAAGGGGCATGCTCACGGATAAACTGCAGGCATTGCGCCATGGCGACAGAATGGGAAAGGATCTTTACGATCTTAGTATAATCCTTATATCCACTGTCATCCTTGAACTCCTGCGGGTTGCTGATGAGATTCTGTATCGACGGAAATATCCACTCCGCCTGCATTGGAAGATTCACTTCATTAATGAGCCAATCGATATGCAGACTGACCGAACCTTCAATCGTGTTCTCAATGGGAATGACGCTGTAATCAGTGGCACCGCCTGCCGTAGAGAGAAAAACGTCGGAAATCAGCTTATGATGTTCAAGCTTTACTGGCTCAGCACCAAACAAGTGCAGCAGCGCTTCGTGGGAGACGGTACCCTGCGGCAATACCGCTATTGACTTCATGACTGTATTTCTCCTTTTATCATATCCAAAAATGATTGCTTTTGCATCCCGTTTCTTTCAAGCAGCTCAGTGGTAACCCCGGAAGTACATGGAGGCAGCCAGCGAGTGCGGGCCGGGATACCGTGCTGCTGCATCGTTTCTTTCAAAAATTGCTCAAGCTCCTGCTTCCTGCCCTCGCGCCGGTCGACCAGACAAAGAAGTGTAGGGCCCGCGCCACTAAGAGCAATTCCCAGCGCCCCATGCTGCGGGGCTTCGGCGAGCAGCTTCTCCATCCCCGGCACCAGCGGCGCACGGTATGGCTGATGCAGCCGGTCCTGCATGGCCCGGCTGATGAGATCAAGCCTGCCAGAGGCCAGTGCCGCCGTCAGCAACGAGGTGCGGCTGATGTTAAACACCGCATCGCCCACCGTGATTTCGGAGGGAATGACCCCACGCGCTTTGACCGTGGCCAGCTCAAATTCGGGGATCACAACAAGCACTTCCAGATCCTGTGGCGGCTCCAGACGGATATAGTCGGCATGCCCGCCATCCCAGACAGCCGTAATGATTCCCCCGAACAGGGACGCTCCAACATTGTCGGGATGCTTCTCCAGTGCGGTGGCCATATCAAACAGTCTGCCGTTGTCCAGCGGTGAACCAATCATAGCATTAGCTGCTGCCATTCCGCCAATAATGGCTGAAGCGCTGCTGCCAAGCCCCCGTGTCAGCGGAATCTCGGAATACATGGAAATCGACAACTCAGGGATGGTAACCCCAGCTTCCGCAAAAACCATTTGGGCTACCTGGTAGAGCAAGTTATTCTTGTCCTGGGGCACACCCTTCATCTCATCACCATGTAGGTGAAACACGGTTTCCGCAGCTTCCTCCATCTCAATCCAGGCATACAGCGACAAGGCCATACCAAGTGTATCAAAACCCGGTCCAAGATTGGCGGTACTGGCAGGGACTTTAACTCTAGACCTTCCGTAAATACTCATGGCTGATGAAATCTCCTTCGTTATTTTTACGCGGTTCCTGATATCTGGAACTTACTCCGTTGTCAGCCTTCCACACGATAGTGGCTCTTGATCCGGTGGATGACCGCAAGCTGCTCCAAATGCCGCATTACCTTATTCATACTCGCCTTGCTTGCATTGTGCGTCACAATTATGATCTCCGCATCAGGATTATTTGGGTTGGCTTGCTGCACAACGGAATCGAGGCTGACATCGTATTCGGCAAACACCTGGGTGATCTTCGCCAGCACACCCGCTTTATCATCTACATGCAGCAGCAAAAAGTTCTTGAAAAAGATGTCCTCGTCGCTCTTCAGCTTCTTTTGCTTATATGGGACAATCTGCTTGAGACCGTTAACGCCCAGTTTCAGGTTCTTGATAACCGCCACCAGATCGGCAACGATAGAGGTTGCTGTAGGCATCGCACCTGCTCCCGCACCATAAAACATAGTCTCTCCTACCGCTTGCCCGAATACATACACCGCATTATAGACACCGTTGACGGAAGCGATCGGATGGCTGGCCCGGATCATGGTCGGCTGAACACTGATACTGAACGCCTCGTCTTCACATTCCGCGATTCCTAGCAGCTTCATTTCATAACCAAGACGTTTAGCAAACGCGATATCCTCTTTGCTCACTCCCGAGATGCCGCTCACACTGACATCACTGAGTTCAACATTTGTACGGAAGCCAAGCGTGCCGAGGATCGCCATCTTGCGTGCAGCATCGAGACCTTCAACGTCGGAGGTCGGGTCAGACTCAGCATATCCCAGTCCTTGCGCTTCCTTTAGAACATCATTGTAGGACGCGCCTTCCTGGCTCATTTTGCTCAGTATGTAATTGGTTGTTCCATTCACTATCCCCATAATCTTAATAATCTTATCTGATGAAAAGCCTTCGATCAGCGTGCGGATAATCGGAATTCCTCCGGCTACACTTGCCTCATAAAACACATCGCATTGCTTCTCCTGCGCTTTGGCCAGAATCTCCGAGCCGTGCAGCGCCATCAAATCTTTATTGGCGGTTACAATATGTTTGCCGCGTTCCAGCGCTTCAAGGATATATTCCTTCGTTCCGGCAATGCCGCCCATCACTTCGACGATGACATCAATTTCAGGATCACGGATAACCTCCCATGGATCTGAAGTCACTTTGGAGGCATCTACTTCGATTTCACGGGGTTTATCCGTATTCTTCACAGCAATGCGCTCAATGAGAATCGGGGAGCCCACTTGACTGCTCAGATCCTCCTGATTTCCTTCTACGATACGGACCACGCCCGTACCTACTGTTCCCAGCCCCAATAAACCAACTTTAACCGGCTTCATTTGAATCCTCCTAAAAGTTATATGAAGCTATACTTCACAGAATAATGATCGCAATAAAACTGCTTCGTAAACATCTTAACCCTGGCCGATAATAAAAGCGCGCTTCACTCCAGCAATTTCCTTCAGGCCATCAAGCATATCGCCCATTTCTTCATTCAAATGCGAGATCTCCACGGAGATCACAACATTGGCCCGCCCTTGGAGCGGAATACTCTGGTGGATCGTCAGCACGTTGGCTCCGTGAACTGCCACACAGCCGAGTACCTTGGACAGCATACCGGACTCATGCTCCAGATCAATGGAGATCGTGACAATGCGTTCGCGCTCCAGTTGATGGATCAGATGTATGCCGTCCTTATATTTATAAAAAGCGCTGCGGCTAAGTCCAACCCTCTCAACACCCTCGTGCACCGTCTTGGCATCTCCCGCCTCAAGCAGCTGTTTGACCTGCATCGTCTTCAGCACAGCATCAGGCAATATGTCCTCGCGGACCAAATAATAGCGTTCTTTCACGAACGTCCTCACCCCAAAGACTTTTGTGTTTTCTTAGTGGACATTATATAGGATTCAGCCCGAATAACGCAACACATTTTCACACGGGGGCCATGAATACGCTGCAAGAATGAAGCTTCCTACATCCTCTAAGCAGCAAACGGACAGTCTCTCACCACTTTAATGTATGCCAATTAACCTAAACCAAACAGAATATTACAAAAAAAAAAACGCCGCCTCCGTCCTCCTTGTCAGGAAAAACGTAGTCGGCGTTTCTTCTATCTGCTTTATAGCGTGTAACGTGCAGCCTGTACCACTATTAATAGTAGCTGCTGTTCTCTACAAACTCGAATTCGAAATCGGCAATGCGGACAATCGTGCCTTCTACAGCCCCACGCTTACGCAGTTCCGCATCTACACCCATGTGGCGCAGGGTACGGGCCAGCTTCAGGATCGCATCATGCGTACTCAACTGCATACGCTTGATCATCCGCTCAATGCGCGGACTGTTAACAACAAACGCATCGTTGTCGCGGGTGATGGTGAAGGAGTTATCCTCTTCCGCCTCCAGCTTATATACCTTGCGTTCAGAGGTTTCTGCCACCTCTTCAACCACCGGAGCAACCGGAATGCTGTCAAGGATATCCGTAGCGCGGTAGAGCAGCTCCTGCACCCCTTGGCGGGTAAGTGAGGAGATCGGCATAATCTCCAGATCCGGACGCAGCTCTGCAATCCGTTCACGGAAAGAAGTGAGGTTCTCCTCTGATTCAGGCATATCCATTTTGTTCGCCGCGACAATCTGCGGACGGTCAATCAGACTCGCATTGTACTGCTTCAGCTCATCATTAATCATGACCCAATCCTCAAAGGGATCTCGCCCCTCGGAACCGGACATATCCACGACGTGGATAATAATGCGCGTGCGCTCGACATGGCGCAGGAATTCGTGGCCCAGGCCGATGCCTTCGCTGGCCCCTTCAATCAGTCCGGGCAAATCCGCCATGACAAAGCTCCGGCCGTCACCAACATCCACCACACCCAGGTTCGGAGTAATCGTTGTGAAGTGGTAAGCTCCGATCTTCGGTTGAGCTGCGGAGACTACCGACAGCAGCGTCGATTTCCCGACACTCGGGAATCCAACCAAGCCTACATCAGCCATTACCTTCAGTTCCATCACTACATAACGTTCCTGGCCTTCTTCCCCGTTCTCAGCCAGCTCAGGCGCTGTATTGGCAGCAGTGGCAAACCGGGTATTCCCCCGTCCGCCCCGTCCGCCGCGCGCTACAACAACCTGCTGTCCGTGACGGGTCATATCGGCGATCACTTCCTGGGTGTCGTCGTCGATCAATACAGTTCCCGGAGGAATCCGCACGATCATATGCTCGGCATTAGCACCATGCTGACTCTTGTTGCGTCCCTTTACACCACGTTCTGCTTTAAAGTGGCGCTGATAACGAAAATCCATCAGTGTACGCAAACCTTCATCCACCCGGAAAATAACGTCGCCGCCGCGTCCGCCGTCACCGCCGGCAGGCCCGCCTTCCGGCACATACTTTTCACGCCGGAACGCTACCAGTCCATCGCCTCCGTCGCCGCCTTTAACATAAATCTTAGCCTTATCTACGAACATTCATGTTCACCTTCCTTACATCTCCAGCGGTAAACGCAGTTTCACATGAGCTCTGTCCTGCTCCAACTGCTCCGCCTTCATAATTTTTCCTTGGACTATATTATAAATTTGCCCCTGCAGCAGCTCGGGATTGCTATGCTCACCCTCGCCTTCGAAAGAGATCAGAATGTCTCCTCCATCCTGTATAAAGCTTAGGCGGAGTCTTTGGGTATCGCCCTGCGGAACAAGTCCACTGTATTGGTATGCCCTTACCGTCTGCATAATCACCGAAGTAAGCTCGTCGCCTTCCTCCTGACTTAGCTTGTCCTCCAGCTGCAAGCCTTCCTCCACCTGCACTTCCAGCTCCAGATTACTGCGGAAAGTGCGGAAAGACTGCAAATAAAACACCAGCGAAGGGATTCCCAATTTGGCGATACGGCTATCAAGCGCTATACGTTCCTTTATTCTTTCCACACATTGCACGGATTTATCAGGCTTGCCCAGCTGGATATATCCGTAAAGCACCTGCAGATCATTCATCCAATCATGACGATGATGATTCAGTGTCCGGTTCGCCGCCTGTTGCAGAGTCTTCTCCTGTATGCGCAGTTCCTCTTCAAAATGACGCCGGTTGTAAATAAAGCTGAAAGCAAGCACCCCAGCTACCCATATTCCAAGCAGCAGGCATGTGAAAAGGGAGGTATGCCAATACACGAGACCTAAAGGAAGCAATACGGATAACATGACTGCCCAGACGAAACTTTTCCAGGATTTCATTCTTTCTCCCCGTCCCTCAGTTCGCAAAATTCATGTCTAATTCAATATTCACATTGATGAAGCATATGCCATTTTCCAGTATAACACAGGCTTTCACGGCAATCATTAGCATTCAGAGAGCAAGTGAATGAAATATCAGTTCCCCCTGCAAAATAACCCCACAAAGTGGGGTCTTGGGTTCGATGCTTACGCAGATACTTTGTGGCGACCCTAAAAAGTTGAATCCCATTTTGTCAAGTGGAACCGGCTTCGCCGTCCTCAAAAGGACGGTATCCGTTTCAGCGAGAAATAGAAGGATAATTTATAGCGTGAAGCTTATAAATTCTAATATTTCAAAAAAGCCCCCGGCACTCATGCCGGAGGCTTCTACATGCAAATAATGTTCGGAAAGCTTACGCTTCCAGTGCCGCTGCTACCGGAGCGACATCAACCGGGTACACACTCACTTTTTTGCGATCGCGGCCCCAACGTTCGAACTTCACTACGCCATCCACCAATGCGAAGAGCGTATCATCTTTACCGATGCCTACGTTAGTGCCTGGGTGAATTTTAGTTCCGCGTTGACGAACCAGGATGTTGCCGCCGGTTACTGCTTGACCGTCAGCACGTTTCACGCCAAGACGTTTCGAGTGGGAATCACGTCCGTTTTTTGTGGAACCTACACCTTTTTTCGATGCGAAAAACTGAAGATCCAATTTCAACATGTTGGTCAACCTCCTTCTTTAAATAATAACTTGCTGTATCTTAATATACTTCCCGTATGATTCTGCGATATCACTGAGCATGACAACCATGGATTCCAGCAAAAGCTGGATCTTGGCGGAGACTTCAGGATCACTCACCGGAACCAGGGTTCCGCTTAAAAATCCATCATCCATTGAAGTATCCAGAACAACACCAGTCAGCTTCTCAATCGAATTCACCGTTCCAAATGTAACTGTGGAAACACCGGCGCAGACGATATCCCAGCCTTTCTTCGCGTATTCCGCATGCCCTTTAACGGCAAAACCGACAATCGTACCTTGAGCTGAAGCCCGTGTAATCCGCACGTTAATCATTAACGCACCTTCTTACGCTTGAATCTTCTCGATAGTTACTTTAGTGTACGGTTGACGATGGCCTTGTTTCTTGTGGTAGTTCTTCTTAGGTTTGTATTTGTAAACTACAACCTTATGACCCTTACCATGTTTCTCGACTTTAGCTGTTACAGACGCGCCGCTTACCAGCGGAGTTCCTGCAGTCAGACCACCTTCGTTAGAAACAGCCAATACACGGTCAAACGTTACGCTTGCGCCGTCTTCAGCTTCCAGCTTCTCAATGAACAATACATCGCCCTCTTGGACTTTGTACTGCTTACCGCCAGTTTCGATAATTGCATACATTGTACTTGCACCTCCTCATGTCTCAGACTCGCCTAGTCTAGGTGGCAAATCCCCGTAGAAATCTGCGCTTATGTACCCGATCGGAGCGGTTACAGCATGTGCAGGATTAGAACAATCAAACACATACTTGAAGATATTATCATACTTAATCCAGATAGTCAATGGTATAGAGAAGCAGATAAATGCAGCTGTTTGGATTTGCTGATTATTCTTATTCCAGCCATGCTCCAACTTTCCCCGTCCCTCCACAGCATTGGCAGATCACAGGGGCAAAGCTAGCCGAGTCATGCCGTGCCTTCTTACGGGTCATTTCCAGCAGACCAAGATGTGTCCAGCCCAGAATATGCGTCTTGGTGCGGTCCCGGCTCGTCACACTCTCCAGCCGTTCCGTTACTAGCCTGCGGTGCTCCTCGCGCTCCATATCAATAAAATCAACAATGATGATGCCTCCGGTATCGCGTAGACGGATAAGCCTGCCAATTTCCTCTGCGGCCAGCAGATTTGTTCGCGTTACGGTCTCCTCAAGCGTGGTACTCCCGGTGTATTGTGCCGTATTGACATCAATGACGGTCAGCGCTTCTGTCTCGTCCCAAATTAGCGTTGCCCCGCCCTCCAGAATAATCTTCCGGTTGAAGCTTTTATGCAGCTGCTCCTGCACACCATATGCGGTAAAGATGGACTCTTGTCCCCGGTACAATCCAACAGGCTTGTACCCTTCGGGAGCCATATCATCCAGGAATGCCTCCGCTTCCCTCACCGCATGAGCCGAATCAATCATCAGCTCATCAAGCTGCGGATTGAAGGCATCCCTGATAAATCGCTGAACGATGCTCAGATCGCAGTGCAGCAGGGCCGGAGCTACGGCCTCCTCGGCGCGGCGGACAATCATCTCCCACTGCGCACGCAGAAAGGACAGGTCGCCTTCGACTGCATCCGCCGGCTCATCCTCGGAGACTGTCCGCATGATCAGCCCCTCTTCACTGCGCCGCAGCCGCTCACCGATCGCTTTAAGCCGGCTCCGTTCCGATTCCCGGCTGATTTTTTTGGAAACTCCTACGTATTCTGCAAAAGGCATGTATACCATCCAGCGTCCCGGCAGTGTATAGTGGGTGGTCACACGTGCTCCTTTGCCGCCACGCGGCTCTTTGCGGACCTGAACGACAAGCTCCTGGCCGGGCTGCAGCAATGTCTCAATGGAGGGCTTCACCGCCGGTTGCTTATCCAAATGGGGATGCAGCACATCGTCTACATATAAAAAAGCATTCTTCTTCTGTCCAATATCGACAAAAGCAGCCTGCATGCCTGGCAAAACATTCATAACCCGGCCCTTGTAATAACTGCCGACCAGACCTTGCTGCTGGTCGCGTTCGGCCGCGTATTCCACCAGCCTCCCGTTCTCCAGAAGAGCCATCCGGGTAACATGCTGTGTGCAGTGAACGATCATTTGTTTCATGGCTTCACCTCTGGGTTTCAATCAATCATTCATCGCCACCGGACGCACGGAAGCCCTGTTCTACTTTCCAAAATAAGTAGAGATCAGGCGCTGCTCCGGAACAACCGCTACTATATTTCTATCATCGTTCATCACATAAATAAAATGATATTGATTACGTTTAAATAGACGCAATATATCATCTAAAGGTTTCGCGGAATCCGCAACAATCGGTCGTGCTTCGCTATTGGAACGCAAATGGCGAGCGTACATTGCCTCTCTGTTCATCAGAAATGCCATGAAGCGGTAGGGCAGATTCCGATGATCCGTCCTATTGGAATAGAGCAGAAACGCCCCGATCATCAGCAGATTCAGCCGGAGGCCGCCGCCTGTCCCAAGCGGCAGCAGCGCGTAGCCAATGACAAGCACACTAGCTCCGATGCTTATTCTGCCGCCCCACAGCAAAGTATAATAATACGGCAGAAACATACTTAGCGCAGCTTGAAGAACCTTGCCCCCGTCCAGGGGAAGAACCGGCAGTAGATTGAAGAGAGCGATAATCGCATTCGCCTGAATAAAATAAGCAAGAAAAGCCGTACTGCCTGCACCTGCCTGCTGGAGCATAACAGCCAGCAGGATCATGATTCCGTTCTGCAGCGGTCCAGCCAGCGCGATACCAATCTCCCGGCCCGCCGTAAGCCGCCCGTGATCCTCAATCACGGCCACTCCGCCGAAGGGGAGCAACTGAACGGATCTGACCGTAACACCGGCCAGTAAAGCTGCGCAGACATGTCCCAATTCGTGGATAAGCACTATAGTAAAGAGCGTAAGCAGCTCCAGAAACTGTCCAGTTAACACGGAAAAGAGCAGAATCAGCACAAAGAGCGGATGCAGCGACAGTTCAATGCCAAATATCCTAATCAAACGATACCACTTCGGCAGGATCAATATAAGTCTTGTCTTTCATAATTGCAAAAAAAAGCAGCCCTGTTTCAGCGTCCTTCGTCTCCTGCATCCAGCCAACGGTGTCACCGCTCTGTATCCAGTCATCCACCGCAAGCTTTGTTCCGCTCAAATGACCGTATTCTGCCGTTACGCTGCCCGTATGGCGTACGGTAACCCGAATGCCGCCCTGTGCCTCATTGTTCACGGATAACACCCGTCCCGTGTCTACACTTTTCACCGTGATACTACCCTTTGAATCCTCCGCAGGCATAATTTCCACACCTTTCAGCGTAGCCGCAAATGGACGGACAATACTACCCTCGAGTGGAGCGCTCAAGGCGTGGGCAGCCGTAACTTTTTGAGCCGGCTGTTCCTCGTCCCCGAAGATCGGGATGAACGAAGGCGCACCGTCAAAGTGCTCCTCATACCATACCTGGGCCGCGGCGAAGTCCATATCCTTGTTAAGGGCATCCGAAACAAAATCCTGCGCCTTTAGCGCCCAGGGCTGGTGCAGAAAAAATATGCCCCATACTGCTCCGAATACAAGGAGGCTTGCGACAGTCCGCCGGATAAATCCGGCAGAAAAATGTGATCTGCCGCCGCCTCCCTCATCCTCCCAGCCCCCGCGGCGTTCCTTCCACATGACCTCGGGATCCGGCTCCGCTGATGGAGCCAGATCATTTTTAGGACCCGCTCCCCATTCCTTAAAGCTTGCTGTCTTCTCGGGCAAAGCAAAGAGCGGCGGCACTGCCACAGTATCCTGCTTGTCCTCGAGCAGGTTGCGGATACGTTCTTTACGGCGGCCTTTAACGCCTGATTTCTGTTCCATCTCGATCCCTCCGGGGGCTTGTTTTATATCCATTTTATGAAGTATGGAAGGTGCTTTAGAACAAGCCTTAACCAAGCGGAACATGGAAATGCGGCGAGCTTTCTTTTGGCGCCAAAACTTATTGGTATCTGCGGCTACAGCCCATAACCCTCCGGCAACCTATTTATCACAAAAAATCCCGCCGCAGATTTCTCTGCCGGCGGGATTTTTTATCTAAGGGATAACTTTATAGCATTGCTTGCAGCAGGTTCAAGCCATGCCGAAAAATTTCTTTAATTTCTTGAAAGCCCCCGGCTTGCGGTCCAGCTGCATCAGAGGCACTGCGTCCCCCAGAATCCGCCGGGCAATATTACGGTAGGCTATCGCTGCAGAAGAGTCGGGATTCATCACCGTTGGCTCCCCGCTGTTCGCCGCTTTAATGACCAGCTCATCATCCGGAACAATTCCGATCAGATCGATGTTCAGTACCTGAAGGATATCCTCAATGTCCAGCATATCCCCCGACTTCACCAAGCCAGGCCGAATACGGTTAACGACAAGCTTTGGCGATTCCACATGGGACTGCTCCAGAAGACCGATAATCCGGTCTGCATCCCGCACTGCCGCATGCTCCGGCGTAGTGACAACAATCGCCTTGTCGGCACCCGCGATGGCGTTGCGGAAGCCATGCTCGATCCCGGCAGGACAATCGATCAGAATATATTCATATTCCTTCTTGAGTTCAAGAATAATATCCTTCACCTGCTCCGGGGTCACGGAGGTCTTGTCTTTGGTCTGGGCTGCAGGCAGCATGTATAGCTCATCGAAACGCTTATCCTTGACCAGCGCCTGATTCAACCGGCAGCGCCCTTCTGCCACATCCACCAGATCATAAATGATCCGGTTCTCCAGCCCCATGACTACATCTAAATTGCGCAGCCCGATATCGGTATCAACCAGACATACTTTTTTGCCCTGCAATGCAAGTGCGGTTCCAATATTGGCTGTTGTGGTCGTTTTGCCAACTCCGCCTTTGCCCGAGGTTACGACAATCGCTTCTCCCATGGAGGCTACACCCCTTTAAACACATTTAAACCCTGACGTAATCTGACTATATTATGAATTTTGTCGATTTGCATTGCTCCGCTTGATAAATAAGCAAATTCCATGGTGCTCTCCCGGGTCCCCCATTCATCCGGAGGCCGGCTGATAACGTCGGCGATCCTCAGCTGTGTCGGAGACAGCAGAGAAGCAGCAATAATCGCTTCCTGATTGCCGTCTACTCCAGCATGAGCCATGCCTCTAAGCGCACCGAGGATATAAATATCACCCGAGCATGTAATTGTTCCTCCCGGGTTTACATCGCCCAACAACAGCAGATTACCTTGATGATGCAGCACCTGGCCGGAACGAACCATGCCGCTCATCAGAAACAATGCGTCTGTATCCTCAATGCCCGGCGCTTCAAACGCTTCAATGGAACGAATCAGCAAATTGCCCTGACTTTTGAGAATTTCCAGCACAGCTGCCTTGTCATCCTCCGTCACAATTCGGCTGCCCAGCTTAATATCTACATGCACAATCGGTCCAGTCAGAATATTTTGATGGCTGTGCTCCAGCTTATAGCGAAGCTCGCTTAAGAGATCTTCAAAGGGACACTTGTCGTCTAGCAGGAATACCAGGCCGTCCTTGATGCCCTTAATCCTCACATGCTTGGATTTTACTGTCATATGCCTGTCCCCCTATCCTGAATCATTCGTGCCGGGTCGGGCAAATTCCTTCTTTCAGCCGAAAGAAATGCAGGCCGCTTCACGCCGTTTCCTCCTTACGGGTCTCCTTCTTCAGCAGCTCGAGTTGACGCCGCAGCGGAATGTAGAGGAGCAGGGCCATAGCAAAATGAAACAGCATGGTAGGCAGCATATGATGCAGGAGCGCCCAATTATAAGGCTCCTGGTTCAAATTAAACACGCTGTAAATAGCGAACAATACGCTGTCCTGAAGCAGACTGCCAAGCAGGACAACAGTCATCATCATCGGCAGCGGTGCGCGCGGGATCTGAAAAATGAGACCAATTAAATAGGCGGACAACCCCATGGCAAAGGAATGAGCACCGAGAATTCTGCCGTAATAAATGACATCATGCAGCATGCCAAAAGATAATCCTAGTATAAGTGCAGTATGACGGTGATGGTATACCGTGACGAACAGGATCACGATAAATACAAGATTCGGAATAATCCGCAACTGCCAGGCGTCCGGAAGCAGCCAGGGCAGAATGGCGCCTTCCAGGATAAACAGGAGAAACAATAACAGAATAAGAACCGACCTGCGCATCTTCACTATTCGGCACGCTCCTCCTGAGATACAACAATCAGCTGTTTCCAGTCCTGAAATTCGGCACTGGGCTTGATGATTGCAGTCGAAGTTAATCCGAATTGTCCTTCCTCAACACTCATTACGGTTCCTATCGTCAACCCTTGTGGATATAATCTCCCGATGCCGGAGGTAACGATGGTATCCTTCACAGCGATAGGGTCGCCCTGCGGAATCTTGTTCATCTTGAGCATTCCGGTTTCCTGATCATAGCTTTCAATCATGCCGAAGGTCTTACCCTCTTTACCGATGGCTGTGGCCGCTATAGGCGGCTGGGAATTCGGATCATTCACATCCATCATAGTCATCAGCTTCACGGTAGAAGTGAAATTGCTCACCTTACTGATAACACCTACGAGCCCATCTACGGAAATTACAGACATATTCGGCTTCATGCCATCACTGGAGCCAAGGTCGATCACAAGCGTGCTGTTGCTGGGTTCCGTGGTCAGGCTGAGAACCTGGGCAGTAGTATAGTTATATTTATATAATTCCTTCTGCGCTTTAGTGAAATCAAGGTCCTTCTGCAACTGCTCATTACGCGCCTTAACAAAATTGTAATTCGCTTTATCTATCGTATATTGGGCAGCTAGAATCTTCAGGCGTTTATTTTCCTCGGCCAGATCACGCAGATCCCCGATATCTTGGAACAAGCCCGCTACATATCCAGCGGGCTTGTAGAACAGATTCTGCACGAAACCGGTCGTATCACGGAGGAAATTCTCAGGCCAGGACAAGGATTTCCTTGTCCCCAGGCTGAACCCCATCACCACGATAAACATGACTAGTGTTATCAGCAATATGAATAGACGTTTATTGTTAAACAGCTTAAACATTTTCAACACCCTCTAACAACCGTATTTCTCCCACAACAGGGGTTGACATGCAACAAACCAAGGCAAATTCTAACGCTTGGAGCGCAGGCTCGATCCGCTGCGGCTCTTGAAGAGATGGATATTCTCAAGCGCTTTGCCTGTGCCGATAGCTACGCAGTCCAGCGGGTTATCGGCGACAATCACCGGCATTCCGGTCTCACGTGCCAGCAGCTTGTCCAAATTGCGCAGCAGCGCACCTCCGCCTGTAAGAACAATACCGCGATCCATAATATCAGCAGCAAGCTCTGGCGGACATTTCTCCAAGGTCACTTTAACAGCTTCGACAATGGCATTGACCGTATCCGACAAAGCTTCGCAAATTTCATCGGAAGTAATCGTCAGGGTCTTCGGCAGTCCGGTCACCAGATCGCGGCCACGGATTTCCATCGTTTCGGCTTTCTCCAGCGGCAGGGCAGAACCCACGTCCATCTTGAGCTGCTCCGAGGTGCGCTCACCGATCATCAGGTTGTACTGGCGTTTGATGTACTGGATGATTGACTCATCGGCCTCATCACCGGCTACACGAACTGAACGGCTGGTCACGATACCGCCAAGAGAGATGACAGCCACTTCGGTAGTACCGCCGCCGATATCAACGACCATACTGCCTGTCGGCTCCCATACCGGAAGATCCGCACCAATAGCAGCGGCAAAGGGCTCTTCGATAATATAAGCTTCGCGGGCTCCCGCCTGCTTGGTAGCATCCTCAACGGCACGCTGCTCAACTGCAGTGATGCCGGACGGAACGCAGACCATTACATTCGGGTGGCGCTGGAACATCGAACGCTGCTTCTGGGCCTGACGGATAAAATATTTGATCATGGTTGCCGTCGTTTCGAAATCAGCAATAACTCCGTCCTTCATCGGACGAATGGCACGAATATTGCCCGGTGTACGGCCGATCATTTTTTTGGCGGATTCGCCTACAGCTTCAATTGTCTTGGTATCGGTATTAATGGCCACCACGGAAGGTTCTCTTACAACAATCCCCTTGCCGCGTACGTAGACGAGCGTATTTGCTGTCCCCAGGTCAATCCCTAAATCTTTCGTAAAACCACCTAACATGCTTGTATTCTCCTTTTCCCAGTGAATCTGGACAATTATATTACATGTACCCTTTTTCTTTCAAACTTACAAATCTGCTGTCTCCGATAATCAGGTGATCCAGTACGTCAATTCCGACAATCTCGCCTGCCTGAAGAAGTCTGGATGTCAGGGAGATATCCTCCGGACTTGGCGTAGGATCGCCGCTCGGATGATTATGTGCGCATATAATGGCTGCGCTGCTGCATTTCATGGCTGCCCGAAACACCTCACGGGGATGCACAATAGAGGCGTTGAGACTGCCCATGGACAATGTCTCCTGCGCTATAACGTGATTCTTCGTATTCAAAAAGAGACAGACAAAATGCTCCTTCTGCAAATAACGCAGCTGCTCGGTCAGAATCTCCGCCGCGTCCTGCGGACTGCGGATGGTAACCGGCTCGGTAAGCCTGGAGTTTGCCATCCGTCTTCCCAGCTCTATGCCAGCTTTCAGTTGCACGGCCTTGGCAGGGCCGATGCCTTTAATATTCGTCAGTTCGTCAATGCTCAGGTCCGCCAGTCCGCGGAGACCACCAGCCCATCCCAGCAATTGCTGGGCAATATGAATAGCTGATTCCCGGCGTGTGCCTGTACGCAGCAGTATAGCCAGAAGCTCCGCTTGACTTAATGATTCCGCCCCATAATGCATCATGCGCTCTCGTGGTCGTTCTTCATGGGGGAGGTCCCGCAGCATAAATGTTTGCGACTCCATCCCGATCCCTCTTTCCTCCGCTATCCTTGCCGGCCCAGCACCGAAATGCCAACCCGGGACAGCATACGCTCAAGCAGCGACAACGGCAGTCCAACCACATTAAAGTAACAGCCTTCAATCTTCTCCACCAGGGTGGCACCAAGTCCTTGTATCGCATAGGAACCGGCCTTGTCGGCAGGTTCTCCAGTCGCTATGTAGGCGGAGATTTCCTCTTCGCTTAATGCTCTCATAGTTACTGAGGTTACCCGGTGCTCTACCAGAATCTTGCCCTCTGGCAGCCCGATGCAGGCCACTCCGGTGTATACCTGGTGGGTCTTGCCTTGAAGCAGTCCCAGCATAACCCTGCTGTCCTGCTCGTCCACAGGTTTACCAAGCACCTTATCATCCAGCACAACAATCGTGTCGCTGCCGACGATAACGGCATTACGCTTGCCGGCAGCAGGGACCACAGCCTCCGCTTTACGTAAAGCCAGACTGCGCACAATCATCTCCGGTGTGAATTCCGGCGGTGTACTCTCGTCCGTATCACTGGAAATCACCTCGAAAGGCAAACCCAGCAAAGACAACAATTCCCGGCGGCGCGGCGAACCCGAAGCAAGAATAATGAGGCGTGAATTGTCAGATTCCACGTATAAACGCCCCTTCCCAGTCAGCAGTGACCATTACAGCCTCCGGTACAGCCATACGGCAGTAATCATTCCGGCAAGACTGAGTAAGCACAATTTCAAATGAATAGTGATGTCATAGGTTATGATGTCCAAATCGGCTTGCGGGGACCACTTGAGTACCGTCGAGGTTGTAAGAAAAGACAAAGTTTTTACAGGCTCCAGCAGCTTCGCGATCCACGCTCCGGCCAGCCAGCCCAGAATGAGAAATAACAGCAGTGTTCCTACATTTTTCTTCTTCATCTAAGTCTTCCCTCGCCATTTTTTGACACCTTAATTATTATACGGTGAAACTGAGTTCAATACAAACGCAAAATCAGGTGCGGAAATGATTACCATACACGCAGTCACGAGGCAACTGTGTAGTGGAGCTAACTGGGGTTGCGGCTTATTTAACCTTACCTGAGTATAACCCTGCAAGCAACACATAAAATCCCCCATTCAGCAGACGCAGCCGGATGGGGGATTTTGTATTTACGCTTACACCAAAGTTGACATCAGGCCCTTCTGACTGGTCAGGAAGCTCAACATGGATTCCTGCACTTCCCAAAGCAGACCCGGTGCTTTGTTCTTCTCGTATTCATTCAGGGCAGCCATTCCCCGGCTCATTGCTTTCTCAAGCCCGGCGCATATGCTCTGCCCCTCAGGGGTCAGACCCGGCTTCAGCGCTTTGAGCGCCTCGGTCCACTCCATATGAAAATTGCTGACTGCCGATTTGTCCAACGTCTGGACTTCCCCGCTTAACAAGGATGCGGACAGGCTGCTCAGCTCATTGAGCAGTTGTCCGCTGGCCGCGAAATAACCCTCCACAGCTTGCGGCATTCCGGCATAAGCAACCTGCTCTGCAGCCGGCAGCTCCACTCCTCTTACATAAAGCTCAATCCCCTGATTCTTCAGGCCGCTGCTCAGCAGCTTGGCCTGTTCGCGGTCAGGCGATATCCCGGCGTACACCCGGTTGCCGTCTGAAGGATCCAGCCCTGCGGCAAGTCCGGCGGTAAGCAGTTCCTGCTGAGCCTGCGCAGCTCCATCAGGTGTGCTGAACACGCCATATTGCAGCAGATAATAGCTTTGCGCCGCTACCGCCACCTGAATGCGGCCTATTTCGCCGCCCGCTGGACCAGCATTCGGCAAGCCGGTGTCTCCGGCTACCGGCTGGTTAGCTGTCCCGGCGTTCTGATTTTGCATGACTGCAGCGCCTGGCTTGGCGTTCTCTCCAACCTGCGGATTCCCTCCGCTGATGAAAGACAATGCAGCGTATCCGAGCAGCAGTCCCGTACCAACGGCTCCAGCTATGGAAAGTGCAAACTTCCACCAGTAGGAGGGACGGCGGGTATGATAAGAGCCGCCATATCCGGCACTTGACAATGAAATGTCACCGAACCGCTCAGCACTATCATTCCACTCCTCAACAGGATATTGCGGAGCTCTCTCCCACACATCGGGGTCAGGATACGGGGATAACAACGGTTGCTTGGACGGCTCAGCTTCCCATCTGGCTCCCTCCCACTCCTGACCGTGAGAATTGTAAGGTTCCAGATCGTCATTCCCGATATCATCCGGCGGTTCTTCCCCGCCAACAGTAAAGCCGGTATCGTAGGGCTCTGTATGATGCAGGGGAACCGGAGTGCGGTGAAGCTCCTTGTTCTCATAGTCTCTTGCCGTCCCCAGTCCCGCACTGGAACGCCGTTCCACCGGTTCAAGCTTGCCCTTGTCCTGATCGATATCAAACCGGAAAGTCATTCTTCCGTTCATCAAGCGTCACACCTCGCTATCGTCTAATCTATATGAGAATATATGATAGAGAAGAGAGGATTATGCTATTTTGATATGATTAGACCAAGCTGAGCACTTTAGCCCTAACATTGTCCGCTTCGTAATGTTTCTGCAGCGTCCGGTAGGCATGGTCCGCAATAATTGCACCCAGCTCCGGTGTCTGGAGCAGCTTCACCACATGGTCGGCTATCCCGCCGGTTGTGCCCGCCAGCAAAATATTCCGCCCCGGCTCACAGATCAATTCTTCCGAGCCCTTCAGGCTAGTAACTACCGGAGTTTTGAGCGCCCATGCCTCCAGAATCTTCGAATGCCCGCCGCAGCCTTCACGCAGTGTTGCAATAACGGCCCTCGCCCGGCGTATGTATTCCCCCTCCTGCTCGGGCTCTTCAACAATCACAACAGAGGGATCACTTTTGGCCAAAGCCAGGATTTCGGGATGTGTCTGACCACTGAAAATATAACATCTGCAGTCCGGTACTTTCGCCTTAATGAAAGGGTAAACCTTGCGATAGAATACCAATGCAGCATTTCTGCCCTGGTTCGTATGCATATTCCAGTGAAGGACAATGGAGTTGTCTTTAACGGGCGGTTCAGCATCACAATAGTCGTTCAAATCGATAAATGGAGGAACTACATGTACCTTGCCGGCATCTGCAAAGGATAAAGCCTTAAAGGACAGGGCATCCCACTCGGAGGCTGTCAGCAGCAGAGCGGTTTTATTCATTAATTTGCGTTCTTCCCGGCGGTACAATGCTGCATTCAATTGATGGTAACGTCTGCTTAAGCCCCTTTTGCCGGCAGCTTTTCCTTCCGAGTGTCTGCTCTCCAAACGATGGGCATCCGTAATAATCATTGCGTCGGGTAACAGTGAAGAGATCATATCAATGCAGTTTCCAAGCAAGGGATGCGTTATAAATACATGGCTGTATGTATGCAAACGGCTGAGCGCAGTGATCTCCGCACGCAAGTCTTTGTTGGCATCGGCCAAAATAGTGCTGCTGCGCAGCTTGTTCAAGGAACCGAGCAATGAGCTTCGTTGCCCGGGCACCCGTGTTACCCTGTGGACTTTAAGCGCCGGTCCAGCCGTATAGGGGGTCTCCCGGTCGCAGTGACAATACTCCAACAGATCAATATCGAATCTCTCCAGCAATATGCCTAGATAATTCTCCGTTCTTATTTCTCTCTCAAAATCTTCCGGATAATGATGATGTGCGGATAGGAACAGCATTCTCTCTCTCATGACTATAGCTCCTTGGTTCTATGAAAATGATTGTTCTTCTAATAAGATTCAGAAAAAAAAGCAGCAGAGGTAACCGTCCTGCCACTTTTTATGAAACTTTAGTTGTAGATCAATAGTACCGCATTTTCATTCAAAAGATTGTCGATTTATGGGAGAAAAGATTTTTTATTTAATCTAGACCAAACTGAGCAGCTTTTCCCTGACACTTTCAGCCTCATAATTTGCCATCAGTGTCTCATGCGCCCGGTCTGCGAGTACCAGGCCCTGTTCATGATCCAGAAGAAGTTTCACCACACTGTCTGCAAAAGTTACGGGATCATCAGCAATCAAAATATTCCGGGAATGCTCGTACAACAGACCTTCAGCTCCCTTTGTGCTAGACACAACAGGTGTCTTCAGCGCCCATGCCTCAAGGATCTTCAGGCGTGTTCCGCTGCCTTCCTGCAAGGGGGCGATGACTACCTGGGCCTTCCGGACATAATCCGCCACGCTGTCCACATAGCCGGTAATCACAATGGAAGGATCTTTTTCACCCAAAGCAGCCACATCAGGATGTACATCCCGTCCTACGATATACCATTTGATTTCGGGTACCCGGGCTTTCACAAGCGGATAAATATCACGGAAAAAGTAGGTCGCTGCATTCACATTTGGGAAATAGTTCATATTACCCGGAAGAATAATCCATTTTTCCTTAGGGGTATTAACAGTTGTGCGGTAATCGCTGATACGGATGAAATTAGGGATAACATGCACTTTATTTGCATTCTTGACAGAGATCGACTTGAACGCTAGACCATCCTGTTCCGAAGTAGTCAGCAGCAGGTTGGTTTTGTCCATCAGCTTCAGCTCATCCCGTTTCGTCCAATGCGCATTCAGTGAATAGAAAAGCTTAGCGAATCCGCTTTTCTTTTGCGCCAGCTGGGCTGACAGGTTGCTCTCGAAATTATGGGCATCGGTGACAATGACAGCGTCCGGCAATTCGCCCCGTACAATATCAATACAGCAGCCAAGCAAGCTGTGTGAAATAAACACATGGCTGTAGCGGTTCTGATTACACAGTCTCTTAATTGCATCCTTCATGTCCACATCGACATGGCTCATATAAGAACAGTTGCGCCATGTATAAAGTGAACGCAGCATCGCCTTGCGGTAATTCATGGTTCGTTCCACTTCATGCACAGTAAGTGCGGGTAGGGCCTCTTCTTTATCAACCTGCCTCTGATTCCTGAAGGTCAGGAGATCTACATCATATTTGGTTAGCAGAATATTTAGAATATTTCCGGTTCTGAGTTTGCCTCCACTATCTTGCGGAAACGGATTCTCTGCGGATATGAACAGTAATTTCTCCCTCATGTCTTTGTCTCCTAATCTCCATTTTTTTCTGTATGTTCTATTGCGATGTTATGTGTCTAGCATATATTACCCCAAAGTGTATCTTCTTTTTGTCGTTTTATGGATTTTTGAGAAAAAAATTTCAAAAAAGCCCGGATTTCTGGAATGACAAGAACCCCGCCCCTCCCGTCAGGGCAGAGGCAAGGTTCTCGTTAGCCGGCTTCTGGAGACACAATTCCGGCCCTGCTGCTTCGCTTCGTACAAGGCGTTATCACTCAGCTTATACAGTGTATTCAGCGGAACCATTTCTGCCGAGGTGACAGTAATTACCCCGATGCTTATGGTATAGGGCATCGGCAGCCCTTCGACAACCGTATCAAGTACGGAAAGGCGCAGCCGTTCGGCGATTTCATCACTTGCCGCCTCGTCCGCACGGTGCAGAAATACGGCGAATTCCTCGCCCCCGAACCTGCCGAACAGATCACCGTTAGCGAGCTGCCCTTCAATTTTACTTGCAAAATCCCGCAGCACCTTGTCCCCGGTATCATGGCCATAGGTATCATTTATACTCTTGAAATGATCCACGTCCAGCAGCAGGAACGAGAAAGGGGTAGCTTCCTTGGCAGCGGTGTCAAGCAGGGGGCCGGCACGTTGCACAAACGCTCTGCGGTTAAGAATGCCGGTCAGTTCGTCATATGTTGATACCCGCTCCAGCTCTGCATAGATCCGCTCCCGGGAAAGCAGCATAAAACCTGCTGTCCACAGGAACATCAACAGATAGACGGCAATATAAAAAAACGCTTGCAACAACCCCGAAGCTGCAGTGTCTGTTGCCCCGGTTCCCAAGAACGGCTCAACCGCCCGTCCCAGCAGCGACAACATCACGAAGCTGTAGAGCAGGCCCATAATTTTTTGCAGCGGAGTCTCTTTCAGCTTCACGCAGAGGATATACACCGGATAAGCCATAAGACCCGCAACGGACAGGGATGTCCAGACGATGACGATAGGCTGAACCCTTAAGGGAAACAGCATTTCTATCACCAGCAGTCCAGCCCCGGAGCAGCCTGCAAGCGTATAGTAACTTCTCTTTACCCGGTCTGTGCTTGCTCCGAGCAGCTTCAGCAGGGCTAACATCTCTGCGGTTGCTCCCGCCAGGCAGCCCAGCGCAAGGATCAGCCGAAGAAACTTAAAGGGAGTAGAACCCTCCACCAGCAGCAAAATCAGGATCACCAGCTGAAGCAGCTTTGCAACTATAAATAATCTGGAGGTTCCATCCCTCGGGTAACGGGAATGGTAGGCCAATACCAGCAGCACCGTAAAAAGATTGGCGAAAAAAAGGCAAACGAGCAAGGTCTTAAGATCAAAATGGACAGCTATAAATTTCACCTTCCTGCATCTATAACCATAGGCATATGTATTCTCCAATCCTACCTTAGCATCTGCGCTTACCGGGAGATCACTACACAATTTCGGCCTTGCTGCTTCGCCTGGTATAATGCCCGGTCCGAGAGCTTATACAGCATATTAAAGAATGTCCGGGGAGTGGGCAGAACGGTAATCACACCGATGCTGACTGTATACCCGCAAGGCAGATTTAACTTCGGGGCATCCATCACAGCCGTACGCAGCTGTTCCGCTTTGCGGCCGCTGTCCTCTTCGTTCAGCCCATAGAGCAGAACGGCAAACTCTTCCCCGCCCACTCTGCCGAACAGATCGTCGTTTCCAAGGCTGCTCTCAATCGTAAATGCAAAAGCCTGCAAGACCTTATCCCCTTTATCATGACCATAGGTGTCATTGACTTCCTTGAAGTGATCCAGATCCAGCAGCAGAAGGGAGTAATACTCCTGTTTTCTGACCGCAAGAGTCAGCTTCACTTCCGCCTCCAGAAGAAAAGCCCGGCGGCTCAAAATCCCTGTCAACGTGTCGTAGGTGGCCATTTTCTTCAGCTTTTTATAAGAATGCTCATTGGAGAGGAGAATAAAGGCTGCGGTACCTACAATCAGCAAAAAGAACATTCCCAGATAATATAGATATTGCGCGGTATTCGCGGACAAAGCGCCCATGCCGGGTTCCAGAAACAGGGCCGCGAACGCCCGACCCAGCATTGACAGGCCAAACGCATAAAATACGAATCCCAGCATACTCTGAAGCGGTGTTCTCTCCTTGTTAGAGGTCAGAAGATACGCCGGCAAAATCACAAAAAACATCGACCACAGCGATGTAGACGCGACCCGCAAATTCGGATGGTTAAAAAACAGCGCGATCATGCAAAAGCTGATTATACTGCCCACGATCAGCACTAAATAGTACAGCTTCACCCTCCGCCCGAACATGCCCATCATCATCAGCAGCGCTGCAATCTCCATGAAGCCTCCGGCAAGAATGAGCCCATTGCTCAGTGGAATTCCAATAAAGCGCGGGATAGCATCCCACAGCAGGATGGAACTCCAATACAGGACCTGCACCCACTTCGCAGCAATAAATACGCATGAAGCAATGTCCTTCGGGAAGTAGAAGCGGTAAAAGGTGACGAGCAAGGCAATAAATAAATTCCCAAAGATAAACAAGTATAACAGCGTTGTAATATCAAGCTGGAAGTTCATGAATACACCACCATATACACGGAAATCAGTACTCTGTTGTCACAAAACTATAGCATTCCAAGACTCTGCCCGCAACATCATTTGCAGGTTTAGGTCTCTATAGCAAAAAGCGTATTTTATCCGGCATAACGGACAAAATACGCTTTGGCTTCATGAGAATCAGTTCTGCATTAACGGCTCACAGAAGTCATTCTATTCTTATTTTTCAAGTTCCCGCAAGTCATCAGCCAGTGCATACCCAACCTTCCAGATATCTCCTGCGCCCATCGTGATCACCAGATCACCGGGAGCGATACGGCCCCGCAGGTCAGCCAGCACGGCTTCTTTGGTAGGCAGATGCCTTGCACCGGCGTTGCTGTTCTGTATAATCAGCTCCACCAGCTTTGCGGAAGTGACACCTTCAATCTGCTTCTCTCCGGCCGGCGAATAGATATCCGTAATGATCACTTCATCAGCTTCGCTGAAGGCACGGCTGAACGCATCCAGCAGAAAGAAGGTACGGGTGTAGCGCTGCGGCTGGAACACGGCAATAATCCGTTTGCCGGTTGCTTTAGCTGCGCTGATCGTTGCCTGGATCTCCGTTGGATGATGGGCGTAATCGTCTATTACAAGAATATCATTGATTTCGCCAAGCACCTGAAACCGGCGCTTCGCTCCATGGAATTTCACGATAGCTGCAGCGATTTCTTCAAATGCAATCCCTGACTTCAGACAAGCAATGACCGCAGCCATTGAATTGTACAGATTGTACTGTCCGGGAATGGAGAGCTCAATGCGCCCCAGCACTTGACCGCCGCTGTTCATTGTATACGCCACCTGCCGGTCGCCGAGCACGATGTCAGTGGCTATATAATCAGCGTTCTGATGAATACCGTAGGTAATCACCGAGCCCTTAACTTCAGGTAAAAGGGCGCTGACATTCTCATCATCCGCACACACAATCGCGGTGCCGTCTTCGCGCAGCTGGTTCATAAACTGCACGTAAGCGGCCTTCAGGCGGCCGAAGTCCCCACCGTAATTCTCCAGATGGTCCGCTTCAATATTCGTTACGATCCCCAGCCAAGGATGATACTGCAGGAACGAGCCGTCGCTTTCATCCGCTTCGGCCACAACAAACTCCCCTTGTCCTGCCTTCGCATTCGTACCGACATTCATAATCTCTCCGCCGATAATATAGGTCGGGTCCACTCCGCAATCTTCCATGATCAGCGCGATCATCGAAGAGGTGGTAGTTTTGCCGTGCGCGCCGGCGACAGCTACCCCTTTGCGTTCATTCAGCAGCCGGGCCAGCATCTGCGAGCGGTGCAGAACCGGGATTTTGAGACGTTCCGCCTCTACCCATTCCACATTATCACTTGCGAGTGCCGTAGAATAAACAACCAGATCTGCACCCTTAACCTGTTCCGCAGTATGTCCAATATAGACTTTGGCACCTTTGGCAATCAATTTCTCGGTTAATTCCTGAGCTGCCACATCGGAGCCCGTAACCGTATATCCCATTTCCAGCATCACCCGGGCAATCGCGCTCATTCCGTAGCCGCCGATCCCTATAAAATGCACACGTTCAGTAGTATCCAACAGTTCGTCACCAGCCTTTTTCAGAATCGGGTTGCTGCAAAAGCGTACTTCGTACATCAGAAATCAAATACAGCGTTCCGGACACGACAGCAAGGTCGTCTTCCGCTGTGATCGATTGCAGCAGTTGCAGCGCCTTACCCCAATTACGTTCTACTATGATTTTTAAGTTTTCTTTAGCATATTTCTCACGCAGACGTTCTGCGATGGCCTGCAGATCTTCCGCGTCCATTTTCTTCCGGAAATCCGGTTCGGTCAGGATGAGCGTATCCACTATAGGCAGTATATGCTTGAAGTATGACTCATGATGCTTATTTGCCAGCATCCCCATGAGCAAATTTAATTTACCGTATTTATAAAACTGCGGAAGGCTCTTGGCCAGGCTCTCCGCACCTTCGGGGTTGTGCGCCCCATCCAGTACAATGCGCGGAGAAGCACTTACCTCTTCCAGCCTTCCAGCCCAGAATGTGCTTCGGAAACCCTCCAGCACATCCTCATCCTCCAGCATAAAGGCCATATATTGCCGCAGAACCTCCAGCGCCATCATGGCCCCGGCCGCATTGCTGAGCTGATGCTCGCCTTTCATGGCAATGCCGATCTCAAGGGAGCGGAAGGGACCCTTAAAGTTAAAGCTCTGCACGCCGTCTTTGATTCCGGCTAGCTCATAGCTGAAATCTTCTCCGGCCAGATAGAGGGTAGAGCGGCTGTCTGCCGCTTTGGCCTTAAGCACCGCTATCGCTTCCGGCTGGCTCACACAGCTGACTGCAGGAACACCCGGTTTGATAATTCCGGCCTTCTCACCGGCAATTTCCTCCAGCGTATCTCCCAGCACATCGGTATGATCATGTCCGACATTCGTAATCACGGACACAATAGGTGTCACGATGTTTGTTACATCCAGCCTTCCCCCAAGCCCCGTCTCCCATACGACTACATCCGGATAACAGACCTCCCCGAAGTAGAGAATCGCCAGCGCTGTGGCCACCTCGAACATCGTCGGTGAACCAAGCTCGCTGTCTGCAATTTCCTGTACCAGCGGACGAAGCTTATTCGACAGCTCCAGCAAAGTATCTTCGGGAATATCCGTCCCATTGTACTGGAAACGGTTAGTGAACTTGGTGATATAGGGCGAAGTAAAGGTCCCTACGCTGTAACCGCTCTGGATCAGCACACTGGTCAAAAAAGCGCAGGTCGAGCCCTTTCCGTTCGTCCCCGCCACGTGAATGAATTTCAGCTTGCGATGCGGATGGTCCAGCTTCTCCATCAGCAGCTCAATCCGCTCCAGACCCGGACGAATGCCGAAAGGAATTAGACTGTTGATCCACTCTACCGCTTCTGTATAGGAACTTAAGGGAGCGGTACCGCCGCCCCCGATGATCTCTTCCATATCCCTTATCCTCTCAGCTCTGCGATGCGGGCGAGCACTTTCTCGCGTTTTGCGGAATAGTCCGCCTGCTTTGCACGTTCCTCTTCGATGACTTTTGCCGGCGCCTTGGCCACGAAGCCCTGATTGCCGAGCTTCTTCTCCACGCGCTCTACTTCGCTGTTCAGACTCTGAACTTCTTTTTCCAGACGGATAATTTCCTGCTCAATATCGATCAGCCCCGACAGCGGCAGAAGAAGCTCTGCGCCCGTAACTACTGCGGACATGACTTTATCCGGTGTCTGCGGATCAAGGCTTGCTTCGAACGAAGATGTGTTGCAGAAGCGTCCGATGTAATTGTCGTTGCGGGTAATGATGCTCAAGGTGTCTTCATTTCCGGCTTTGATGATCAGCTCAACCTTCTTGCTCATCGGCACATTCACCTCGGCGCGGATATTACGAACCGCACGAATGATGTCCATCAGCAGGGTCATTTCTGCCACTGCCTGCGGATTCTCAAGCGCTGCATCATATTTAGGCCATTCCGCCAGGGTGATCGTTTCGCCTTCATGCGGCAGATGCTGCCAAATTTCTTCGGTAATGAACGGCATGAACGGGTGAATCAGGCGCAGCGTACGGTCCAGCACATAGGCCAGCACCGATTGCGTCTTCGCTTTGGCAGCAGCGTCAGCCCCATAAAGCGACAGCTTCGCGAACTCGATGTACCAGTCACACAGATCATCCCAAATGAAGTTATACAAGAGGCGGCCGGTCTCGCCGTACTCGTACGAGTCAATTAGACGCGTAATATCACGAGAAGTTTCGTTCAAGCGATGCAGAATCCAGCGGTCCGCCGTACTAAGCTCACCTGTAATGTCAATATCTGCAAAATTCACGCCTTCCAGATTCATCAGTGCAAAGCGCGAGGCATTCCAGATCTTATTGGCAAAATTACGCGCCTGCTCTACCCTCTCCATGCGGAAACGCAGATCCTGTCCGGCTGTGCTGCTTGTCGAAATCATATAACGCATAGCATCTGCACCATATTGCTCGATAACATCCAGCGGATCGATCCCGTTGCCGAGCGACTTGGACATCTTACGTCCTTCGGCATCGCGCACCAAGCCGTGCATGAATACATCGGAGAACGGCTTCTTACCGGTGAACTCCAGCGCGGAGAAGATCATGCGCGCTACCCAGAAGTAAATGATGTCATAGCCGGTAACCAGGACATTGTTCGGATAAAACCGCTGATATTCGCTGCTGCTTTCATCCGGCCAGCCCAGTGTAGCGAACGGCCACAGATTGGAGCTGAACCACGTATCGAGAACGTCCTCATCCTGCTTCAGATCATCAAGTCCGCTGATTTCGCGGGCTTCCTCTTCCGTATATGCTACAAACACTTCACCTGTAGATTCAGAGTACCAGGCCGGGATGCGGTGGCCCCACCACAATTGGCGGGAAATACACCAGTCACGCACATTTTCGATCCAGTTCAAATATGTTTTCTCAAAACGGTCCGGTACGAAATTAACACCTTCGCCGTTCTTCTGTGCAGTGATGGCAGCTTCGGCCAGCGGCTGCATCTTCACGAACCACTGGGTGGACAGATAAGGCTCAACCACTGCGCCGGAACGCTCGCTGTGTCCTACCTGATGCAGATGGTCCTCAATCGAAATCAGAACGCCCTGCTCTTTGAGATCAGCAACAATCGCTTTGCGGCATTCGCTGCGGTCCAGTCCCTGATAAGGACCTGCCTCCTCGTTCATCATGCCGCCTTCGTCCATCACATTGATCTGCGGAAGGTTATGGCGTAGGCCAACTTCAAAGTCATTCGGATCATGGGCCGGAGTGATCTTAACCGCGCCGCTGCCGAATTCTTTCTCTACGTAATCATCGGCGATAATCGGAATTTCCCGGCCGATGACCGGAAGGATCAACGTTTTGCCGATTAGATCCTGATAGCGTTCATCCTTCGGATGCACCGCTACCGCCGTATCGCCCAGCATCGTCTCCGGACGTGTCGTTGCTACGGTGATGAATCCGCTGCCGTCTTTAAGAGGGTAGCGCAGGTGGTACAGGTGACCGTTAACTTCTTTGTACTCAACTTCAATATCGGATAAAGCGGTACGGGCTGCCGGATCCCAGTTGATAATGCGCTTGCCGCGATAGATCAGTCCTTTACGGTATAACTCCACAAATACCTGGCGTACACCGCTGGACATCCCTTTATCCAGAGTGAACCGCTCGCGCGAATAGTCGAGGGACAGGCCCATCTTGGCCCACTGCTCATGAATGGTGTTGGCATACTGGTCCTTCCACTCCCATACCTGCTCCAGGAATTTCTCGCGGCCCAGATCATGCCGGGACAGGCCCTGCTGGCGCAGCTTCTGCTCCACCTTGGTCTGGGTAGCAATACCAGCATGGTCCGTTCCCGGGAGCCAAAGGGTATCGAAGCCCTGCATCCGCTTGGTACGGATCAGGATATCCTGCAGCGTGAAATCGAGCGCATGCCCGATGTGCAGCATCCCGGTTACATTTGGCGGTGGAATTACAATGCTGTAAGGCTCTGCTTCAGGCCGCATTCCAGCCTTGAAGAACTCCTTCTCCATCCAGTAGGCATACCATTTCTGTTCAGCCGCCTTCGGATCATATGTAGTCGGCATATCGCTCTTTGCGCTATTGTCGGCAGCAGCATCCTGTGCCGGATCTTGCGGCTTCAGCAGCTCTGCCGCCGCTTTGTTGTGATCAGCCATTCTAAACCCTCCATTTAAGTAGCATTGGTAGATGTATCTCTGAAGCTGGACCTCTGAAAAAAAATACAAAAAGGCCCTTCGTCTCAAAGGACGAAAGGCCATTCTTTCGCGGTACCACCTTTGTTTCGCGCCAATAAAAAATAAACCACCGTTCCGGTCCCATAGGTTCCGGAAACTTAGCGCGACACTCACGCAGATAACGGCTGCAACCGGCCACTTCCTAACCTGTGCTTCATGAATCTGAAGACAAGCTCAGAGGGGCAACTCCGGGGCGACTTCGGTGGCTGCATCCTGCGGAAACTCACAGCAATTTATAGTTCCGCTCTCTGAAGGGCTGACCGCCTACTCTTCCCGTTCCCAGTCTTTATTAAGAATTTACTTAATCCAATAATACATTTAGTACTATTCCTAGTCAACCAGCATACACACAAACTGCGGGACTTATACCGCCCATTTCTAAAATCAGCCCCCTTCGCCTGATTCGAACCCCTGATGTTCATCCTTAATCTCAGCTCAGAGGACAGAAATACAAAAAATCCCGATCTCATCCGATCGGGATTCTGACACCGATGCGCCTGCCGGCATCTCTTAAGGGATATACAAAACTTGGCCTTCCTCCACATTCTGACCGGAAAGACGGTTGTACATGACAAGCTCTCTTGCACTGAGCTGATATTTCTCCGCTATAGTATCGATTGTTTCTTCACGCTGGACAATGCAGAGACGCACTTTACGGAACAGATCCTTGCCGTTTAAGCCACCGATAAAGCGGCTTTTCCATTCCCCGTCACGGCCGGAGTCCGGAACAGGCGCCGCCGCAGCTGTATCCTCGGCGATAAGCTCCTCCTGTTCCTTGCGGGAGCGGCTGGAGCTGAGCAGGGAAGAGAAGGTAAGATGCTCCTTCGCGGGAATATCTTCTTCTCTCTTGCTTCCCAGGGCAACCTTGAGATCCGGCTTCTCCTCCTGCGGAGGTGCTGCTTCCTTAGAGATCACGCCTTCGCCCGCGTTCTCCTGATCAGCGTGAGATACGGAGCTATCCTGAGCAAAAAGTGCCGCATAGTCCCCATTTTCAGCAGAGAAATCCTCTTCTTCCTGATGGGACGCATGCACCTCCGCGGCTGTATTCTCAGCGGCAGCATCCGAAATGTCCTTTGTGCTGCCTGAACTTTCGGTGCCTGATACTTTGGCAATGTCAGAACTGTTAAAGGGATTTGTATAGCCAGCCTGATTTCCATCGGCCGGGACGGCCTGCTCCGCTCTCCCTTGTGCCCCGAAGAAGTGACCCGAAACAGGTTCGTTGTTCGCGGTTCCGGCTGCTGATATCCCCTGCGGGCTATCAAAGCTGTGTGTCCGTACCTTCACTTCCTTGTCCTTCTGTTGGGCCGGTGGGGATGCAGCAGGCTGGTGGGTGAACACAGTGCCTTCCAAAAACAGCGGATTCACAGCAGCTTCAGGGCCACTGTGGGCAAACTCATGCTCCTCAGCGAAATTCTCTGCGGTGCCTTCGCCATAAGTCCACACTGAGTTTTCATACAAGGCATCGTTCTCATGCTCCTTGGCCTCTACCCTAACCCCCGTGGCCTGTTTTTCCTCGTCAGGTGAATAAGCTGCCGTGTACTCCTCCTGCTGCCAGGCGGGCTGCGTCTCCGCTCCCCCGATTCCCCGCAGCGAGAGTACACCAGTTATATTGACCGTACGCATCGTAAGCAGGTCGATATCGAAATTCTCGATCTCCACCCCTATGTCTTCAAGTGAGCTGACCCGGGTCAGCGGTACTGTGATTTCAACAGGAATGGCATGCTCCAGACGTTCCGTCCGGTCATTCTCACCCCGGTAGAGTCCGGTGAGCAGAAGCTGTCCGTACAGCTCGGCCCGGTCCTCCCGCTGAATCACCTGGATTTCCGGAATCAGCTCCACCTCTTCCAGTTCAGCGATTCCCGGAAGTTCTTCCGAAAGGTGGATGCGTTCATAAATATCAAACCGCAAACCGTGGGACTGGTCAAACACGGGAAATGTCCTCCTTCTTGGCATAATCTAACCCCGAGACAAGCCCAGAGCATAAGCCCAAAATGTTACTCCTCTCATGTATATGCTTCAATCAGAAAGGCATGACAACTTTGGACACTTCATCAGAGCGGCCGTCTCTTATTGCTTGTCAAAACCAAAAATACGGGCATCGGGAACGGAATAATCCAGCGGCAGCCTGCTCCGCAGAACCGGTACCAGTGGATTGCCGGGGGTAACGCTGCCCAGCAAATCAGCCGGATGAAAAGCTCCCTGAATCGCTCCGGCTTCCTTTTCCACCGCCAGCATTTCGCCTCCGGTCCCCCCTCTACACAAGGCTTGCTTTCCCACCGCTTTGCGGTACACCTTAAGCGTTCCTTCCGCCATGACATCCAGCGAGCGGCAACGGACCGCCCATTTTCTCGCCTGGTTTCCTGTCCGCCCGCGCAGTTCATCATCACCTAGCAGCAGAAGCAGCAGCTCCGCCAGCCCCCCTGAATCTTCCGCAGGAAAGATCCAGCCTGTTTCCCCGTGCTTAACCATTTCCGGCATCCCCGTCGTCCCAGCCACAATCGGTGCAATACCGGCAAGCTGGGCTTCTGTGACCGAGTAGGGCTGCGTATCCTGCAGGCTGGGCTGCACATAGATATCGGCCTGCTGCAACGTGGCCGGGATATTGTCCAAATTACCCACAAACAACAGATGTCCCTGAATCCCCAGCGCTGCCGCCTGTGATCTCAGCTCTTCCAGGAGACTACCGCTCCCGGCTAAGACGCAGACCCAGTCCTGACGGCTGCGATGCACCAGACCCAGTGCGCCGATCAACACATGCACGCCCTTGATGTACTCGAAACGGCCGGCGTACATAATAACTTTATGTCCCCCGCCAAGCTGTACCGGGGAAGGCAATGCCGCCTTGTCATTGTACTGCTCCAGGTTGATCCCGTAAGGCAGCGTATGAATCCGCTCCGGAGTGACGCCGAGCTCATTCACCAGTTGACCGATCCATTTTGAAGAGACCAGGATCAGATCGGCGGCATGTGCGCCAAGCTGCTCAATCCGGCGGAAATAGCTCCAAATCGGCCGGCTCTCATATTTCTCCTTCGTAAGCTCCGGTTCAATCCCCTTATACTCGTAATACGACTCCCGGGCCAATGCCCCGTGAATGCTGGACACCAGCGGCACCCGATTTTTCATCACCCGCCGCAGCGCGTAAGTGGAGATGGGATCCTGGGTGTGGATGAGATCATAGTCCTCCAGACCGAGCACAGACGCTCCCGCCTCAAACACATAACGGCCAATTTCAAAACTGAAGATGCCATGCTCCAGGTACAGATGCGGAAACCGCTGAGGATCGAGATAAGGCAGCAGCGTGTTATAGTATGCATTTTTATCAAAATAGCTCTCCTTGTTCAGCAAATATAACGTATTGCTCTCTACATGGCTTCCCATCAGCGTAACAGAATGCCCCTGCTCGCTCAGCTTGTCTGAGAGCTGTTTCATATACGTCCAGATTCCGCCCATATTAGTGAGTCCCCAGTAGGTGACCAGCAGTATTTTCATGAACCCCTCTCCCCGGCTTGTAGAATTCATTTCATGAGGAGCAGCCTGCTCCGCGTTAACAAAGTATTATATGACCAGCGCTGGCTATAAGGCATGGGCAACAGTCTCTTTCTATGAAAAAAAGCACCTGCCCGTTAATAGAAGTAGGTCTGCCGACCAGCTGCTGAAATCCAAAAAGCCCGGAAGGAAACGGCTTTCCTCCAAAGAATAAAAGCCTGTAGACGAGGCCGTAACGGCTCTGTCTGCAGGCTTATTTATACTTGGCTTAGCTCGCTCCCGCACAGGGGGATGGATGGTTCTCCGGGTTGAGCGGCTGACACTTTGCCCTCTCATATTCTATAGCTGGGCAGCGTTAAAAGTATCTCCGCCTTCAATGGTACCGGAGTTAAAACCTTTGTAGAACCAGCGTTTCCGCTGCTCCGAAGACCCGTGGGTGAAGCTGTCCGGCACCGCATATCCTTGTGCCTGCTTCTGGATCGTGTCATCGCCGACCGCACTCGCCGCCGTCAGAGCCTCCTCCAGATCGCCTTCTTCCAGCAGGTTCATGCCCTGGGCGTGATTGGCCCAGACTCCGGCCAGATAATCGGCCTGCAGCTCGAACCGGACCTGATATTTATTGAATTCCTTCTCGCTCAGGCTCTGGCGAAGCGAATTCAGCTGCTTCGACGTGCCCAGCAGGGTCTGTACATGATGGCCCACCTCGTGGGCAATGACATAAGCCATCGCGAAGTCGCCCGGCGCCTGGAAGCGCTGCTGCAGCTCATCATAGAAGCTCAGATCAATATACAGCTTGGCGTCCCCGGGACAATAAAACGGTCCAACTGCCGAAGTGGCCGTTCCGCAGGCAGAATCCACACTGCCGCTGTACATTACAAGCGTCGGATCCTCATAGGTCATTCCCTGCTGCTTAAAAATCTCACCCCACACCTCCTCGGTGTCGGCAAGAACCACGGATACAAATTCGGAAAGCTCCTGCTCCTCAGCTGTCTGCTCATAAGGAGCTGAAGAATTGGTAACGCTGGATGTCAGGTTCCCTAATATATCCCCGGCATTGCCCCCGCTGAGCAGTGTTACAATCACTACAAGAATAATTCCGCCGATCCCGCCGCCGATGACCTTCCCGCCGCCCCCGCCTCTGCCTCTGCGGTCCTCCACATTCGAACTGCCTCTTCTTCCCTGCCATTTCATGGCTATGCCCCCAGTCGTAGGATCGTTAATGTGCCAAGCTGCATTTCGTAAGGGTATCTATCTTATTAGTGTTATACCCAAAAACGGCAGATTGGCACTTCCACTTGCTGGGCGGGCGGGAAATAAGGGGGACAAGAAAGTAGAAACACGGCGGCAACACTAATTTAGCTGCAATTTTCTTCAACACTTACATCATCATTTGTAATGATGACCTTGGAATGGCCGGATAAGCTTTCGGTATACGAACATATCCCGACCGTTTTCGGCGAGTCCTCATCTCTTGGATCGGTATACTTAAGATAAATTCCGCCTTCGCCGGAAAGGCTTAGCTCAGGGCTGATTTTCACCTTTCTTCCACTGGATATCCCTTGCTCGAAGCTTTCCTTGGAACTGCTCTCAATAACTTGGCCAGCGGAATCGCTCGTAAGGACCCCTGTCTCGACAGAAAACAGATCGTAATCGGATTGATTGTCTACGGTCACAGTAAAACTGCCAAATTGCTGAATCAGTTTCACAACATCCGAACCGACAGTAGCTGCAGTAATACTCCCGGCAATTATTAAAACCGCATCGAAGACGGCTATCGTTACAGAGATTCTGTTCCATTTCATCTGACGTCCATCTCCTTTATTAGAAAGACGAACCGAGACGCATAAATGTATCATCCGTTAAATATTTAGCACGGCTGGAGCTTGAAGGGGGCGACACCGGGCTTTCCGCGGATCGGAGGTACTTGTACCTCTCATTTCGCCAAATCGCTCACCTTCCACCAATTCGGAGGTACTTGTACCTCTCATTCGCGGATTCACATCTTCAAGTTTGCGACTTATTCACATTTGTAATTGTTAATTTTCCATACAACAAAAAAAGACGCCAAGGTGGGAGTCGGAACTGCACCTCGTCTCACAAATAGGGTGCAGCTCCTTCAGCCTCGGGTCTCTTTATAGTTGCATTATAAAATGTGATTGTCTTTAGATCATTTAGTCGCTAGGCAACTCCAACAGACTGATCTCAGCCCGTTGTCCCGCCGCCCAGTTCTTCCCGCAGCCGCAGCATATCCTCCGGCCATGGATCGGCTATTTCCAGCCTTTCCTTGCTCCAGGGATGGCTGAAAGCCAACACCTCACCGTGCAGAGCCTGACGGCTGCTGCCTGTCAAACCCCAGCGCGGCCCGCCATACAGCTCATCCCCGTACAGCGGATGACCCATATGGCTGAGGTGTACGCGGATCTGATGCGTGCGTCCGGTTTCCAGCTGCACCTTAAGCGAAGTGCCGCCTTGCAGCACCTCGCGTCCAAGAATTAACGTTACCGCGGATTGTCCGCCGGGCGACACACGCCTGCGCGCCGCATGATGACGGTCGCGGCCAATCGGGGCGTCGATCACCTTGAGCGCAGGCGGGACGACGCCCTCCACAATCGCGGCGTACCGCCGCGATATCACCTTCTCGCGCATGTCTTCATCGAGTACAAGCTGCGCATATTCATTCTTCGCATAGAGCACAGGACCCGTGGTATCCTTGTCCAACCGGTGTATATGCCGCACGGCGACGCCACCGCCGGAAGCGGCATAATACGCTGCAACAACATGATCCAGCGTTGTATCTGACCCGCTGCCGTCCGGGTGAACCGCCATACCCGCAGGCTTATGGACAACAAGGCAAAAGTCGTCCTCATACAGCACTTCAAGCTCCTGCCACACCGGCTCAATGCCCGCTTCCCGATAAGGAAAAAGCGCCAGCCGCAGCCGGTCGCCCTTCCACTGGATGCCGCCTTCGCGGCGCAGCCGGGCATGGAGTTTCACCGGCATCCCGGCCGTCTCCAGCAGCCAGCGGTCTACTGCAGCCTGCGGATCAGCTGCTCCGGTAACGACCCGGCCGGGCATGGCTTCCAGCCATTCGCCGCGCCGGGTCCAGGCGCCGCCGCCCTGGACCGATACATTATCTGCTCCGGACATCACAGTGACTTCAGGGCGTTCAAGTGAGCTTCGATAGTATCATCGATATCCTGCTCGCTGTGTACAGCGGATACGAACATTCCTTCGAACTGCGATGGCGGAACACTGATGCCCTGATCCAGCATCTTGGCGAAGTAGCTGCGGAACATATCCAGGTTACTGGTTTTGGCCGTTTCGAAGTTGATTACCGGACCTTCGGTAAAAAACGGGCAGACCATGGAGCCCACACGGTTAATTGTCAGCGGAATGCCGGTCTCGGCGCTGTTCCGCTTAAGACCTGCTTCCAGACGTGCGCCGAGTGTCTCCAGTCGGTCGTACACCTCTGGCGTCAGCAGCTTCAGCGTGCTGAGACCGGAAGCCATCGCCAGCGGATTGCCGCTGAGCGTACCCGCCTGGTAGATCGGGCCGGATGGGGCGATCTGTTCCATAATCTCTCTTTTGCCGCCATAAGCGCCTACGGGGAGACCGCCGCCGATTACTTTGCCGAAGCAGGTCAGATCCGGTTCAATGCCGAACAGTCCCTGAGCGCAGCTGCGGTTCACGCGGAAGCCTGTCATGACCTCATCAAAAATCAGCAGTGCTCCGTAACCCGTCGTCACCTTGCGCAAGCCTTCGAGGAAGCCCGGAAGCGGCGGCACAACGCCCATATTCCCGGCAATCGGTTCAACAATAATCGCGGCAATCTCACTGCCATAGCGTTCAAAAGCGATTTTGACCCCTTCCAGATCATTGTACGGCACAGTGATCGTGTTGACCGCTACGCCTTCAGGCACGCCAGGGCTATCCGGCAAACCAAGTGTGGCTACGCCGGAGCCGGCTTTGATCAGCAGGCTGTCCGCATGACCGTGGTACGAGCCCTCAAACTTGAGGATTTTGCTGCGTCCGGTAGTTCCCCGGGCCAATCGGATCGCACTCATAGTAGCTTCCGTACCGGAGTTGACCATCCGCACGATATCCACCGAAGGGACACGTTCCACCACTGTTTTGGCCATTTCCGTCTCCAGCAGCGTAGGCGCGCCAAAGCTTGTCCCTTTTACCGCCGTCTCCTGCAATGCCTTTACGACCTCTGGGTGAGCATGCCCCATAATGAGCGGTCCCCACGAGCAGACGTAGTCAATAAAGCTGTTGCCGTCGATATCGTAAATGCGCGAACCCGCGCCATGATCCACATAAACCGGTGTCAATCCTACGGATTTGAACGCCCGCACCGGGCTGTTCACCCCGCCGGGAATATACTGCTTCGCTTCTTCAAAAGCTGCACGGGAAGCTTCTTCCCGGCGCGCCAATGGCACATTACCCATGGTCCCTCACTCCTGTTCAATTCTTGATTAGTTTAACCCTGCAGCCAGCGTGCCGCATCCTTGGCAAAATAGGTAATGATAATATCCGCTCCTGCACGCTTCATGCCGGTCAACATTTCCAGTACTACCGCCTGCTCGTCGATCCAGCCCTGCAGCGCCGCCGCTTTGACCATGGAGTATTCTCCGCTCACATTGTAGGCAACCAGCGGCAGATCGAACTGGTCGCGGATGGTCCGGATGACATCCAGGTAAGCCAGCGCCGGTTTCACCATCAGCATATCCGCACCTTCCAGCACATCCGAATCCGCTTCGCGGATCGCTTCCCGCAGATTGGCCGGGTCCATCTGGTAGGTTTTGCGGTTGCCGAACTGCGGAGCAGAGTCAGCGGCTTCACGGAACGGGCCGTAGAAGGCCGAAGCATATTTTACCGAATAGGACATAATCGGCACATGCTCGAAGCCATTCTCATCCAGTCCGGTGCGGATCGCCTGCACGAAACCATCCATCATGTTGGAAGGTGCGATAATGTCCGCCCCGGCCTTGGCCTGCGATACCGCTGTACGGGTCAGTAGCTCAAGCGAAGCATCGTTGATGACATCGCCGTGTACGACACCATCTACTGTATGGGTATGAACCATACCGCAGTGGCCGTGATCGGTGAATTCACAAAGGCAGGTATCGGCAACGACCAGCAGCTCAGGATACCACTGCTTGATCAGCCGCGTAGCTTCCTGCACGATGCCGTCATCGGCAAAACCAGAAGAACCGACCGCATCCTTGGTCTCAGGAATGCCAAACAGCAGCACAGCAGGAATGCCCAGTGCAGCAATCTCATCCACTTCGGCCTTCAGCATGTCGAGCGAGAAATGATACACACCCGGCATGGAGCCGATCTCATTCTTCACACCTGTTCCATAGGTAACAAAAATCGGCTGGATGAAATCCAGCGTATTTAATATCGTCTCACGCACCATTCCGCGAATTCCGGCTGTCCCGCGCAGACGGCGGTGCCGTGTAATTGGAAAACTCATTGGACATCCTCCTGTATAGTAGATATATAAACACATACGTTAAGTGATCTATTGAACAATAGCCCTGCTGTGAACTGAATGAGACCCGGGAAGGGGCATTCATACGGTCACAGACGAACCCGGTCGGACTGAGGTGAACTCAGAGTAACTCAGATAAATACAGGCAAACAAAGGGTAAACTAAGCAAACTAAGCAAACTAAGCTAACCCAGCAAAACCAGCTAATCCAGCTAATCCAGCTAACCCAGCTAACCAAGTAAACCAAGTAAACCAAGTAAACCAAGTAAACCAAGCAACCAAGCTAACCAAGCTAACTCAGCTAACTCAGCTAACCCAGCTAACCCAGCTAACCCAGCTAACCCAGCTAACCCAACAAACCCAGCAAACCCAGCTAACCCAGCAAACCCAGCTAACCCAGCTAACCCAGCTAACCAAGTAAACCAAGTAAACCAAGTAAACCAAGTAAACCAAGCAACCAAGCTAACCAAGCTAACCCAGCTAACTCAGCTAACCCAGCAAACACAGCAAACCCAGACAAACACAGGCAGATTGCGCTAACTGCATTCTCTGCAACTAATTTCACAATATGCCCGCTGATTTGCCGCCTAACTGTACTTCATACAGCTAAAATCACCGAAATAGCGAATTTCCGCTTAAATGGGCAAATTTAGCTGTACAGAATACAACTAACCATCCTTATGAGGGATTTAAGTCTATTTTAGCTGTACAAAGTACAGCTAAGTTAGATTTCCCTATCCGTCCGTCAGCCATTAAATGATTATCGCAGCCGCGTTCCTTCATTCCAGCGGCACAGCTCCTGTACCAATCCCTCGATCGTCGCCTCGTCGGGGAGCAATCCCGGGGTCAGACCGGCTTCTACGGCGGTCTTTTCGGTCACGGGGCCGATGCAGGCAATCTTCACGCCCGCCAGCAGCGGAAGCGGATCTTCAAGCCCCATCCGCTTCAGGATGCTGATGAAGTTACGCACTGTCGAAGAGCTGGTGAAGGTAACCGCGTGAATCCGCTTCTCCTCCAGCAGCTTAAGCAGCTCGATGTCATCCTCGCCGGTGACCACCGTCTCGTAGGTGTCCACTTCGGTCACTTCCAGCCCCAGCTCCCTCAGCTTGTCCGGCAGCCACTCGCGCGCGAGGTCGCCGCGTGGCAGCAGCACCTTCTGCCCAGGCAGCAGCCTGGAGCCGAAGGCTTCGATCAGCCCCTCTGCCTGGAAGACTCCCGGCAGCTCCTCGGCCACCAGCCCGCGCTGGGCCAGCGCCGCGGCTGTGGCCGGTCCCACCGCGCCGATGCGCGCGCGGTGCAGGCCGCGGATGTCCACCTTGAGCTCCGCCAGGTGACGCCAAAAAAACTCCACGCCGTTCGCGCTCGTGAAGAAGACCCAGTCGTATGCGGATAACGCGCCGAGCGCTTCTGCAATCTTGGCCTTCTTCTCTGCGCCTTCCGGCATGACCGTCTCAATGACCGGGAACTCGTACGGCTCGCCGCCCAGTTCCTCGATCCGGTCCACCAGCTCGCTGGCCTGGCTGCGGGCCCGTGTAACCACAATGCGCTTGCCGAACAGCGGCAGCGCTTCTACCCACATCAGCTGCTGGCGCTGCAGCACCACGTCGCCGACGACGATGACGGCAGGCGGCTGGAAATCCGCCGCCTTTACCTTCGCCTCAATGTCGGCGAGTGTCCCGATCAGTGTCTCCTGATCCGCACGCGTGCCCCAGCGGACAAGCGCGACCGGCGTTTCCGGCGACCGCCCGTGTTTGATCAGCTGGGCGCTGATATAACCGATTTTGGCAACGCCCATCAGAAACACCAGTGTTCCAGTAGCATTCGTCACCTTATCCCAATGAATGGAATGATCCAGCTTATCCGGACTTTCATGTCCGGTAATAATCGAGAGCGAGGAAGCATAATCCCGGTGAGTCACCGGAATGCCGGCATATGCCGGCACGCTGATCGCCGAGGTAATGCCCGGCACGATCTCATAATAAATGCCATGTCTGCGCAGCAGCTCCGCTTCTTCACCCACACGGCCAAAAATCGTCGGGTCCCCGCCCTTCAGCCGCACGACCGTCTTTCCCTCAAGCGCCAAATCGACGAGCAGCTGATTGATTTCCTCCTGCTTCATCGTATGGCGGTCAGGCAGCTTGCCTACGTATATTTTTTCTCCGCCGGACTTCATATGTTTCAGCAACCTCGGGCTGGCCAGCCGGTCGTATACCAGCACATCCGCCTTCTGGATGCACTCCAGGCCTTTCACCGTAATCAGCTTGGCGTCCCCTGGACCTGCACCTACAAGATAGACTTTCCCCTTCATCTCCATCATCCCCTTACATCCGCCAAAATCTTCTCCGCTCCCCGGGCAATAAGCTTCCTGGCGACCTCTTCGCCAAGCTGAACCGGATCATCCCCGGTGCAGGTTTCCTTCAGGATCACTGAGCCATCCGGCGTTCCCACCATGCCGGTCAATGTGATGACCCGGCGGGTAGAATCCGGTGCAGCAGCACCTGCTAATTCATTGGATTCAGTTCCACTGTCTTCTGCTCCCAGTACCGCAAAAGCGCCAATCGGCACCTGGCAGCCGCCGTTCAGTGCGCCAAGAAACGTCCGTTCCGCCGCCACTGTAAGGGCCGTATGCTCATCATTATAAAGTGCCAGCAGCTTCCGCAGCTCGGCGTCATCCTCCCGGCATTCGATGCCGAGTGCTCCCTGCCCTACAGCAGGCAGGCAGACCTCCGGCGGCAGATAAGCCGTTACCCGGTCCTCCCAGCCCATACGTGAGAGGCCCGCAGCCGCCAGCAGGATCGCGTCGAATTCACCGCTCTCCAGCTTCTTCAGCCTTGAGTCAATATTGCCGCGAACCGGCTGAATGTCCAGATCAGGCCGCAGTGCGGCAAGCTGGCTGGAACGGCGCAGGCTGCTGGTGCCGACGCGCGCACCCTGCGGCAGCTCATCCAGACTAGTCGCTCCGGTGGCGATTAGGCAGTCGCGCGGATCGACCCGTCGCGGCACAGCACCGTTAATCAGCCCTTCCGGGAGTTCAGAGGGCATATCCTTCATACTATGTACAGCCATATCGATCTCTTCGGCCAGCATGGCCTGCTCAATTTCCTTTACGAACAACCCTTTGCCGCCCACTTTGGACAAGGTGACGTCCAGAATCCGGTCGCCTTTGGTGACAATCCGGTGCACTTCAAAGGTGAAGCCGAAGCCGTGCTCCTCACTCAGACGCTCCAGATCGGCAATGACATGCCCCGTCTGTGTCAGCGCGAGCGCGCTTTGTCTGCTGCCTACAATAATCTTGCGCATATTTACATTCCTCCCGGTAACCTGCATGTGCCTTGCTGCTCTCACAATCATACTACTCTTATACAATCAGCGGCATGCCTGCCGGTCCTTCAAATTTCTCGCATTTGCCCGAAGATCAGCGGAACTTACCCGTGAGCCGCTCTTTACAAAGGCATCTGCAAGGCTTGGTTCTGCCACATTCCGGTCATTTACCCGGCGTTTCCCCGGATTCGGCCACCAATGGATACTCCCGCAACATTCTGGCAAGTTTTTCACTTCTACCAGCAACTTATGCCTTCTTCAGCAGTCAGCCCAACGTTCGCGGATCTTCAATATACCTATGCCTCACGGTTAGCGGCAATCCAGACCTGAACCGTCTCCGGGCTCCACTCTTTAAAAGTACCCTGTCTGATCTCATCCAACACGTCCAGATGGGCCAGCTTGCGCAGAAGCCGGGCACGGACCGCGGCTGAAGGCTCCTGCCGCTTGATCTCTACCCGCAGCGCATGCAAAAAATCCAGGTACGGCTCGTATTCCTCGCCCAGCATCTCCGCAATCTGCTCCGTAATCTTCGCAGCCACACCAGGACCAGCGCCCGAAGTCGATACGGCCACCGTCAGACGCCCCCGGCGAAGCACGCCGGGAGTAATGAAGTTCCCCGCCTCGGCATGGCTGGCCACATTCACCGGAAGGCCCAAAGCCTTGGCCTCGCGTGCAACTGCTTCATTAACCGCCGCATCACTGCTGGCGGCATAGACCAGGAAGGCCCCCTCAAGATCCCCGGGAGCATAAGGGCGGCTAACCCAGATTAGCATGCCCTTCTCTGCAAATTCGCTAAGCCTCTCCGTTAACGAGGGGCTGACAACGGTCACCGCCGCTCCCGCTTCCAGCAGCGGACCTACTTTACGCTCGGCAACGGCCCCGCCGCCGATCACCACTACCCGTTGATCCTGCAAATCCAGCATGACCGGAAAATAATTCATCATGTTCATCACTTCCCGCCCCAGCCGTGGAAATCAGACCATGAATTCAGCAGAAAATTCAGGATAATGAAGCCGTATCCCGAAATCGCCCAGCGGGCCATAACCGTCCCGCTTCTTCGGCCGGACCGCTTCAGCAAGATATAGGTTATGTAAATCCCAAGCCCGACAAGTGTAGTCAGCACCTTGGGATCCTGGAACAGCGGAGTCCGCCCCTCTGCGATAATGGACATGCCCGCCAGCACAAGCGATACGCTCAGCAGGGGAACCCCGGCGAGTATTGATGTATACGAATATTTGTCCATCGTTTCCAGACTAGGCAGACGCCGGACGCGGTCATCCCATTTCTTGCTCTTCAGCTTACTGTGCAGGAACAGATACATTATCGCAAATACCGCACCCAGTGTCAGTGCGCCAAAGCTCAAATTAGCTAAAATAATGTGCATTGCCAGCCATCCGTGCACCGCACTCCAGCTCTCCAGGCCATGATCCGCAGCCGTCAGCCATACCCGGTTCAGCAGGAACACACTGAAGCCCGCTCCGCTGAGCAGCAGGATGGTGAATTCACCTCCGCGCGTGTACGCCACCGCAAGTGAAGTCAGCACGATACTGAATGAGAACCAGAACAGGAAATCATAAGGGGTGAAGATAGGCAGTCCTCCCTCCTGGGAGAACCGGATCGCAAGCCCGGCAGACTGCAACAGTCCCACAACGACAAGAAGCCCCGTGCCTAGCCGCTTCCCGCCCGGATTACGCCGAAGGCAATCCGAGAAAATAAACAGCAGGCTCAGGGCATATAGCAGCAGAGCGGTATCATATATTCCGTTCAGCAGTTGCATGTTCTTCACCCGCCCAGCAGGCCTGCCGGAGCAAACACCGTCTTAGGCACGTTGAAGTCGATGCTTGAAGAACGTTCATTGTCAGTCCGCTCAACCGGTGCAGGGCTGCCGCCGTCCGGATCGGTTCCCAGCTGCTCCTGAAGGGCAAAGATTTGCGTGAAATAATCAAGTGCCTCACTACCCTGCTTGCCGCCGGACAGTTCCTTAATCACATTGATCGGATCATGCATCATCTGGTTCACAATACTTTTCGTCAGGCGGCGGATCACCTTGCGCTGGTGTTCGTCAAGCTCGGGCAGCTTGTTGAACAGACTATCCATAGTTTCTTCATAAATTCCGTTCGATTTGTCCTGAAGCGCGCGGATGACCGGTCTGACGCCAAGCGTCTTCAGCCATACCTGGAATTCCTCCATCTCTTCTGCGATCATGACCTCGATCTTGGCCGCTTCACTGCGGCGCATCTCCAGATTGCTCTCGACGATGCCTTCCAGATCATCAATGTCATACAGGAACACATCCGGTACACTTGCCGCCGCCGGATCAATATCACGCGGAACGGCAATATCAATCATGAACAGCGGCCGTGAAGGACGGCGCTTCATGCCGGCAGCCACCTGATCCGCTGTCAGCACAAAACCGTCAGCGCCAGTAGAGCTGATGACAATATCGACTTCATCGAGATGCTTCAAAGCCTCGTCAATCGTGCTCGGCTTGCCCGAGAACTTCTCAGCCAGCTCTATCGCCCGCGACAACGTGCGGTTGGCAACAATAACCTCTGCCGCACCGCTGCTGTACAGATGCTTCACCGTAAGCTCGCTCATTTTGCCGGCGCCGAGAATCAGCACTCTTTTGCCGGTGAACATGCCGAAAATACGCTTGCCCAGCTCCACCGCCGCATAGCTGACCGAAACCGCGCTTTCGCCGATCGAAGTTTCACTATGCGCACGTTTGCCAAGCGTCACAGCCTGCTTGAACAGCTGGTTGAACCATGTACCGGTCACGCCTTCTGCTTGGGCAGTCAAAAAAGAATTGCGCACCTGTCCCAGGATCTGCGTCTCACCAATCACCATGGAATCTAAACCGCAGGTCACACGGAACAAATGGGCAATAGCCTGCTCATCTTCATATATATACATATGCTGTGCAAATTGTTCACTCTTTACATTGAACCACTGCTCCATAAAGCTGCGGATGAAGTATCCGCACATATGAAGGCGGTCCACGACCACATAAATTTCCGTCCGGTTACAGGTGGCGACGACAACCCCCTCCAGAACGCTCTTGGTCTGCATCAGTTCATGGAGCGCCGCAGGCAGATCCTTCTCCGCAAAAGCGAACTGCTCTCTCACCTCTACGGGAGCCGTACGGTAATTCAGGCCAACGACGACAATATGCATCGCTTGTTCACCATCCTAGTCTCTAATCAGTGGTGTAGGCACTATCACTGTTTATCCATATTTAAAGGTATGTCATACACAACATCCGAAATCGCTGTGTTAAGTATATCACAAGGAAATAGGGCTTTTTACAAAACCTTTGAACTATTTATGACATCCAGATAATAATTATTATAAATAAAACCCCGGAGAAGTGCTATCGTTTATGATGGGTTTTTTTCAGAATAATTATAATGTTTTTTTATAGCAAAAAGGAGCAGCGCTTTACCTGCTCCTTTAACAACAATCTCTGAGGTATTCCATATTCCGCATCAGACTTGCGGAATGACTGTGATAGCTTCTCCGCCGCGAACTCACCCTAATAATCCTTGATCATCCGGCAAGAGCCACGTTTGAGCAATACCGCATCGTAGACAATATGCTGGTTGTTTGACTGCCCCGAGATGAGGTCAAAGAGAACGCCCACACTTGATAATGCCATTTCCGTGCCCGGTTGGCTGATTGTATCCAGAGAGGGGTGAAAATACTCAGCCATCTCAATACCATCAAAGCCAAGGATCGAGATGTCGCCCGGAATAGACAACCCGGCGGTAAGCACAGCTTTGGCCGCACCAATCGCAATGGTGTCGGAGGCTGCAAAAATAGCCGTAACTCCCTTATTCTTGTTGAACAGTCTACGCGCGGCATTAAATCCGGAGCTGGGACTGTATTCACAATCCTCGACCATTTGAGCATCGTAAGGCAGATTATGCTCTTCCAGTGCTTTTTTGTAGCCCAAGTGCCGGCGGTTGCCTGTGGTTTCGTCCAATAAAGGGGACTTAGCCAGAAACCCGATATTCGTATGCCCGAGTGAGATTAAGTAATTGGTCGCCTTATAGGCTTCCTTCAATTCATCAATGATCACACTGGAAAATACGGAGGGGTCCACCTTCTGGGTTGAGGTAATCGTCGTCAGCACAAAAGGAATCGTCAGCTGTTTGAACTTTTCTTCGGAATGATTATACGTTCCGCCCATAAAGATAATCCCGCAGAGATTCTTTTCCTTCACCAGTTGAATGGCCGCTTTGATTTCATCCGTTCCATCCTCCACCTGTTGAATGAGAAACGGGTAACCCCGCAAATTAACCTGCCGTTCAATTTCTTTGATCATATTGGAAAAGAAAGGATTGGTAATCCCCTTGACCATAAGTGCAATGTTCTTGGATTCCGTGGTTTTCAAATTCCGCGCGTTGGAATTGGGAACATAATTATATTCCCTGACCACACTTAGAACCTTCTCTCTTGTCGCCTTGCTCACCAGCCCTTTGTTGTTGATTACCCGCGAGACTGTTGAGATGCCGACACCGGAAATCCGCGCGATATCCTTAATATTTACGTCCACTGTACTCCCCCATCTATGGGTAAAGGAGCTATAAGTAATTATAGCTCCCTTACGCCTTATAGCATTCCTTTAGTTGACAGGAACAAATTCTGCTAATTGTTTCTGTACTTCGGCAATGACCTTGTCAATTCCTGCTTTTTTCAACTGTTCGCGGTATTCTGCAACTGCTTTTTTAGGCTCCTGGCTAGTTTTGCCAAGCATCAGCTGGATACCAAGCTGTGAATTCACGTTGGAGATTGAAGCGATTTCTGTAGTCACATTCGATGGATCGAAGCTGAATCCGTTGTACGGATCATCGATCGCCACTTTATCCCATTCAGCGAACAAGGAGTTGCGGATAGGGTTTTCGGTATCACTCGGAACAACGAACTTGTCATTTCTGAGTGACCAGGCCGAGAAGCCGCCAGCATCCGTTTTTTCATTGTAGCCTGGAGGGAATTTCTTGATGCCGTCTTCAATGACATATTGCTTGCCTTCAATCCCGTATTGAATAAGGTTGTAATAGCTCTCATCGGTCATAAACTTCTCAATCACCATCAGTGCGCGTTCCGGATTAGCCGAATTTGTGCTGATTACGGTCGAGTTGTCCACGCCCATCTTACGTTTGATTTTCTTGTTGGCTTCAGCGAAAGTGAAGAAGTAAGGATCTGATTCAGGTTGTGCCTTGATATCCGCTCCATACTGGCCGATCCAGTCTTGGGCATGAGTCAAATAACCTGCAGAGTTTCCCGCTCTAAAGTTCTCTTTCCCGCCCATGGTTGCGGACAGCACATCTTTACCCCAATATCCTTTATCCGCCCATTCACGCATTTTCACAGCCCAGTCTTCAAATTCCTGGGTGTAGGCCGGATGGAAGACGGTTTTGAAGTCCTCCGGACTCTTGGTTACCAGATTCAGTTCATTTAGAGAAATACCAGGGGCGTTAAGCCACATATCCGTGGTATCGACCAGCATTCTGAACATATTCTGCGCATCTTCAGCCTTGCCGTTGATCGGCGTGAAGGATTCGTTAGCAACAACATTATCCATATACTTCACCATATCATCTATTGAGCTGATTTTTTCCATTCCGTATTTCTTCAGCAGATCAGAACGATAAGCAAAACCGGTAGGTGTGTATTCACTGTAAAGACTCGGAACTCCATAAATTTTGCCTTTGTATTTCGTGTTCTCCCAGACAGTTGCAGGAATTTCCGCCTTCAGCTTAGGAGCAACCTTGTCCAGCATCTCCGTGATGTCCACGAGTGCGCCTTCACTGGCTAATGTAAAATAGGAAACTGGTGCTCCAGGAGAGGCGTGGGACATATCAAAATTTTCACCGGAAGCAAATAATAACGGGTACTTGGTAGCCGTATCCGGCCAGTCAATGTACTTCACTTCAATGCTTGCATTCAGATCTGCCTTGAGCTTCTTGTTGATCTCGCCAAGGATCGCCTTGTTGTTAACCCCTTCACTGCCCCACAGGTAGTACGTCAGCTTGGCTTCCTTGGAAGTGTCCACTCCACCCGTATTTGCAGTAGTTTCCGACTTTCCGGAATCCGTTGGAGAAGTGCTTGACTCATTGTTGTTGTTCTTGGACGTACAGGCTGTCAATACCCCGGCAAGCATGAGGACTGCCATTAAAGAAGACGCGATTTTTTTACCTTTCATCAGGTAAGCCTCCCTTTTCTTGTCTGTTTATGAATTCTTCATTTATAATAAACGCCTCTCTTAAGAGAACACGTCCATTAACCCTTTACTGCCCCGACGGTAAGCCCTGTTACAAAATAACGCTGCACAAACGGGTAGAGGAGAATAATTGGCCCTGTGGCCAGTACAGCTGTAGCCATCTTGATAGATTGCGTAGGAAGATCGGCTGAATTAATCACTGCCCCCGAGTTGATCATAGTCCCAAGGTTGGTCTGATTAACCATTCGCTGCAAAAAGTATTGCAACGGATATTTAGTCGGGCTATCCATATACAACATCCCGTTGTACCACTCATTCCAAAAGCCCAGCGCCGAGAACAGCCCAATGGTGGCCAAGGATGGAACCGCCAAGGGAATAAAAATCCGCCAGTAGATGCGGAAATCGCCGGCACCGTCAATGGTAGCGGATTCATATAAGGAATCCGGAATCGCCTTCATGAAATTGCGCATCAGGAAGATCGACCAGGCGCCGACCACAGCCGGCAGGATCATGGCGAACAAGTTATCCTTCATATGAAGATGCTTGACCATCAGGATATACGTTGGAATCAAGCCGCCGCTGAAGAGCGTCGTAAAGTAAATCAGGAAGGAGAAGAAATTGCGGTACTTGAAATCCTTGCGGTTGAGCACAAAGCCGGCCATCGACATCATAAACAGTCCCAGCACCGTACCCACTACAGTGATAAAAATAGTTACCTGATAAGCATTGATGAGATTTGTAGAGTTGTTAAGCAGCAACTCATAAGACTTGAAGGAAAATTCTTTGGGCAGCAGCTTGTAGCCTTCGCGGACAATTTCCTGCTCGTTCATAAATGAGGAAGTGATCATCAGCGCAAAAGGAAATAAACAAATCAGCGCAAAGATTGTGATGCACAAATAGCTGATGGCTTTAATGAAGATACTGCCGACATCTTGTTTGACTGCTTTCTTTTCCATTATCATCACCCCTGTTTCTTTCTGAATCTTAGAATAATGCGCTGTCAGGCTCGACCTTGCGCACAATAAAGTTCACCACAAGCACCAGAATCAGCCCGAACAAGGATTGGTAGAAGCCAACAGCGGCTCCCATGGAGAAGTTGAATTGCCCCACCAATGAGCGGAAGACATAAGTATCAATGATATCTGTCTGCGGATACAACACGGAATTCGTCCCGATCAGATTATAGAATAGGTCAAAGGAGCCTTTGAGAATCCCGCCCATTCCGAACAGCAGAAGCAGAATAAAGGTTGGCTTCAGAATCGGCAAGGTCATGTAGCGGATCCGCTGCCAGGTAGTAGCACCGTCCATATAAGCAGCTTCATACAAATCATGGTTGATCCCTGTTATGGCTGCCAGATAGATAATCATGCCGTATCCGGTACTGGCCCAGATTTTGAAGGCGACAATAATGTATTTCCAAATGCCTGCATCGGAGTAGAACTCGTGGCGGTCCAGCCCGGCGCCGGCCAACATCGTATTGATAAAACCGGAGTTAAAATTGAATAGGTTGTAAGCAAATACCCCCACGATAACCATTGAAATAAAGTTCGGCAGGAGAATCACCGACTGGGAGATCTTCTTGAACCATTTGCCCGTTATCTCCGACAGCATAATGGCAAACACAATTTGAATGATATTCCCCAAGACAAGGAAAGCCACATTGTACAGCAGGGTATTCTTGGTGATATTCCAGAGATCACCATTTTGAACCAGGAATTCGAAGTTCTTCAGGCCGATAAAATGGCTTCCGAAGATCCCCTTGTTAAGTTTGTAATCCACAAATGCGACATAAGCTCCAGGCATTACCGCATAGTGGAAGATCAGGAAATACAGAAGCACGGGCAGCAGCATAAGGAAAAGAACTTTGTTCTTCATCAATTCCCGGCCGATATTTCCACCAGTTCGCATAATTCTTGCCAATAGGCCCACCTCCAATTTGAACGATGCATTCACACCAATGGAATAAATTCAGACGCCTCTCAATCACGATAAAAGCTATACTGAAAGGTATAGAAACGTTTCCATCATTTTTTTGGAACTCCCCTTGCGAAGAGCATACTCTTAAAATGTATGCGCTGTCAATTGAATTTTTTTTCGAATTTCAAGTACATTAATTATATATACGGTCCTAAATGTTTCGAAACAATAATTATTTCAAAGATGATTGACATTTTTTAGCCACGAGACTAATATCGAGGTATACCTAACATGGAAACGTTTCTATTATCTTTTTTGGTGAAAATGCATGCCCTTGATGACATTTGATTTGAACTCCCCTATCCGTTCAATTTCATGTCCTATCCATGTAGTGGAAAGCGAGGGTTCTTATGATTTTCAGACCACAATCCAACATGATTACCTTTACACTCGATGAATCCAAGTACACGTTCTTGCCAACAGGCGACATCTTCGAATTCTCCAATGGGCCATTCCTCATCAATCAGTTCCAGGGCAATTCTATGGATGGTTCGGCCAATAATATTTATCTTCGCGTGCATACAGCACAAGGCATTGAAAGCTATCCCTTGCTGGGAATCCGCTCCCGCTCCAAACTATTGTACAATCACGAAAGACTTATTTACCAAGGCCGGATAGAGGCTATTGATTACCGTGTTACATTCTCTCCTGCCGCTGATGGCATCTGGTTCTGGCATATCCAGCTCTCTGGAAACGGGGAAACGGTTGATGTCATTTATGGACAGGATCTCGGTGTCGCTGAAAAAGGCGGCGTGCTGTCCAATGAGCTGTATATGAGCCAGTACCTGGATCACAGCATTTGGGAGGGTCCTAACGGTTACGCCGTATGCTCGCGCCAAAACCAGCCTCAGGGCATAGCTTTCCCCTATCTGCAGCAAGGTGTGCTTCAAACCAAAGCCGTCGGCTATTCAACGGATGGCACGCAGTTTTTTGGCTTATCTTATAAAGCCCTGGATGTTCCTCAAGTACTGGAAAGCGGCCTTCCGAATCAAAATGTTCAATATGAGCTGGCTTATACCGGTCTGCAAACAGAGCAAATGAAGCTGGCTGGAACCGTTGATTTTGCCTTCTACGGCCTGTTCTGCCAGACTCATCCCGCCGCAGTAACGTCTCTTGAGTTTGGGTCCCGGCTCCAGGAAGCTTATGCCTCCATAGACTGGAACCTGAGCGACGCTGTACAAGAGGGAGAAACGGTCACGCTCAGTGCTGAAATCGGGGGTCCTTATGTCTCTCCGCAGTGGTCACAAGCCGAGATTGATGCCGCGTTCCCTGAGCGGAAGCTCGAGGAATACGAGGATGGTAAACTGTTGTCCTTCTTTACTAATGACCACGTCCATGTCGTGCTGCAGCCTAAGGAACTGCTCGTTGAACGCCCGCACGGACATATCATTACCACCCTGATGGATGACACACAGGTCAATAACAAGCTGATTACGTCCACCAATTACATGTACGGTATTTTCAACGGTCAGACGGTGGCGGGCAATACTTCTTTCCATAAGCTTCTCTCCACGCCGCGCGGCCTACTCAATATTCTCAAGAACACAGGACAGCGCATTTATATCCGCCAGGATGGCGTCTACCGGATTCTTACGCTGCCGGCCGCTTATGAGATGGGTGTGAATTTTGCCAAATGGCATTACAAGCTGGAGGATGATACGTTAACGATCACCACCTTTACTGCCGCCAATCAACCGGATATTGTGCTTCAGGTACAATCAAAGCTCGGAAAATCCTACGATTACCTGATTACCAACCAGCTGGTTATAGGCGAGCATGAATTCCAGCATCCGGTGAGAGTCAGCGCTGCAGACGGAATTATCCGCATTCAACCAGATGAGGACGCTTGGCGGAACCATCCTTATCCCGGCCTGCATTATGACATTCAATTACCTGATACCGCTTTCAATTTCAGTGACGACCGGATATTCTTTGAAGACGGCAAGCCGCGCAACGGTACGCTGCTTACCCTTTCCGTAGAGCAGTCCTCAAGCTTCCAGCTAGTCATGCAAGGAAGGCTGGAGGACAAGGAAAGTTTGCCGCTGGCCCCTTACAGCTTTGAAGCTGAAGTAACATTGTACAGAGAATTCTACGAAGCGTTCAGTTCCCGTTTCTGCTTACAGATCGAGGGTGCCGAACAGGTGCAGATTGATAAATTGAACGAAACCGCATGGTGGTATACGCATAATGCAATGGTCCATTTTATTGTGCCGCACGGACTTGAACAGCCAGGCGGAGCCGCATGGGGCACGCGGGATGTATGTCAGGGGCCGATGGAATATTTCCTGATGACCCAGCATTATGAATTGGCCAGAAATGTTCTTTTGGAGATTTTTGCCCACCAGCTGTGGGAGAGCCGGGAGTGGCCGCAATGGTTTATGTTCGACCAGCACCCTGTCCAATCCCCTGAATGGCATGGCGATGTCGTGCTTTGGCCGCTTAAATGCATTGCCGACTATGTAATGGCTACCGGGGACAGCTCTATTTTCCAAGAAAAGGTAGTCTATCACTATCTGGCAGATGCCCTGCCTACCCGGGAGTCGGAATCCGTGCTGGAGCATGTCAAGGCAGCTGTGGACACAATCTGCAAGCGCTTCCTGCCTGGAACAGCCCTCATCTCCTATGCCGGCGGTGACTGGGATGATACCCTGCAGCCTGCCGATGAAGCGCTAAAGACCAAGCTGGTCAGCGCCTGGACCGTTGCCTTGGCATTCCAGGTCATCCGTAATCTGTCGCAGGTCACTGGATTCGACCCTGAGTTCTCAAAGTCGCTTGCTGAAATGGCAGAACGGATGAAGGTCTCTTTCCAGACGTTGCTCATTAAAGATGAGGTTATTGCCGGCTTCGCTTACTTCAAAGACGCCGAAACCATCGAATACATGCTGCATCCGCTGGACCAAAATACCGGAATACAGTATCGCCTGCTGCCGATGACACGCAGCATCATTGCCGAACTGGTGGACCCTGCACAAGCGGATATGAATCTGCGCCTGATTGATGAGCATCTCAAATGTCCGGATGGCGTACGCCTGATGGACCGCCCTGCCCGCTATGAAGGCGGCGTAAGCACCATTTTCCGGCGTGCCGAGCAGGCCGCCAATGTCGGCCGTGAAATCAGCCTGCAATACGTGCATGCCCACATTCGTTATCTTGAGGCGGCAGCTAAACTCGGAGATGCCGAGCGTGCCTGGGAAGGGCTATTCCAAATCAATCCGATCAATATCCGCGAAAGCGTGCCTAATGCGAAAATCCGCCAGAGCAACATGTATTTCAGCAGTTCTGACGGAGATTTCCCGGACCGCTACAGCTATCACAAGAATTTCGATCAGCTGCGCACCGGCAGCGTCCAAGTGAAAGGCGGCTGGCGGCTATATTCCAGCGGACCCGGCATTTACCTGAATCAGCTCATCTCGGGCATTCTGGGAATCCGCTTCACAGCAGACAGCCTGATTATTGATCCGGTTCTTCCGGCCAGCCTGGACGGTCTGCGCTTCACTTATCAATGCTTCGGCCGCACCTTACAATTTGTTTATCATATCGGATCGGGTTCCACCCGCACACCGGAACTGCGTTCGGAGGGCAATGCCGTTGCCGGCCAAATCCTGCCCAATCCGTATCGCCCGGGTGCGTTAAACATTCCTGCAAGCACTGTGCTTGCGCTGCCTGACGAAGAACTGCATATCTATCTATCCCAATAACTTTCAATGCGCTCGATGAAGAAGGAGTCTGCCATGACTAAACCGTTTATCCAAGAGCTTGTGAATGAAATGACACTGGACGAAAAACTGGCCCAATTAACCCAACTTGGTCCTTACTATTGGGGCCTGGACGATACCGTTGATTTGACGGGTCCGTTCAAGGAGCTCAAAATTAAGCCACATGCCATTGAGAATATCGGAAGCGTTCTGAACGGTGTTGGAGCCCGGAATGCCATCGAAATGCAGACCCGCCATATGCAAAAAAGCCGCCAGAAGATTCCGCTGCTCTTTATGGCGGATGTCATCCACGGCTACCGGACCATTCTGCCCATTCCTCTGGCGCTGGGCTGCAGCTTCGATCTGGAAGCCTGTGAACGCTTTGCCGAGCTCGCTGCCAAAGAAAGCGCGGCGGCCGGGATTCATGTCACTTTCTCACCGATGACCGATCTCGTCCGCGATCCGCGCTGGGGCCGTGTCATGGAAACCTCCGGCGAGGACCCTTATCTGAATGCCCGCGTCACCGAAAGCATGGTGCGCGGCTATCAGGGCAAAGACCTGAAGGAAAAAGGACGCATTGCCGCCTGTGTCAAGCATTTCGCCGGCTATGGCGCGCCTGAAGGCGGCCGGGAATACAATACGGTCGATATGTCCTCCGGTGTATTGCGTGAATTCTATCTGCCTGCCTACAAGGCCGCGGTCGATGCCGGTGTAGCTATGGTAATGGCCGCATTCAATACGGTAGACCGTATTCCGGCAACCGGAAATGAACAGCTTCTGCGCGGGATTCTGCGGGAAGAATGGGGATTCAACGGTGTTACCATCGCTGACTTCAATTCCGTCAATGAGCTGATCCCCCACGGGGCTGCAGTGGATGGCCGCGAAGCCGCAGAGAAAAGTCTGGCTGCCGGTCTTGATATTGAGATGATGTCCACCCACTATCTCCATCATGCCGCAGACCTGATTGAACAAGGCCGGCTTGATGTCGCTTTGATCGACGAAGCGGTTATCCGGGTACTGGAGCTTAAGGATGCACTGGGTTTGTTTGAAAATCCGTTTAAGGATGCGGATCCGCAAGTGGATGAGGCAGCCGAACCTAATGCGGAGCATCTGCAGACCGCACGCGAGCTTGGCGCAAGCTCGGTCGTGCTGCTGAAAAATGACAATGAAGCTTTGCCGCTCAAGCGGGGGATGAAAATCGGCCTGGCCGGTCCTTTCGCCACTTCCATACATGTGCTGGGCGGCTGGGCCGGAACGGAAAAGGATCCGGCGGTCTCGCTCTACACAGGACTTTCCCGGAAAACCTCAGCCGGGGATATCCTTACGGCAATGACCGGCGAGCTGGGGAGTATGCTGGAGGGTGTATTTGATGTAGAGGACGGGATAGAAGAAGCGTTTCACCGCTTGAAGGATTGCGATGTGATCCTTGCTGCAGTGGGCGAGAACCAGCAGGATACCGGAGAAGGCGGCAGCAAAACCAACCTGCGCCTGTCTCCTAATCAGGAGAAGCTGATCTGGCGCCTGAAGGACACCGGCAAAAAGATAGTGACCATTGTATTCAGCGGCCGGCCACTGGAGCTGAAGCCTGTGCTGGATGCCAGCGATGCTTTGCTCCAAGCCTGGTTCCTCGGCTCGGAGTCAGGGAACTCACTGGCAGATGTACTGTTCGGGGACTACAATCCATCCGGGCGTTTATCCATGAGCTTCCCCTACACTGTGGGCCAGATTCCGGTTTATTACAATGCTTATTCAACAGGACGTCCCTATGATCCCATGTATCCGCAAGTACGTTATGTAACCCGGTATTTAGACTGCCCCAATGACCCGCTCTTCTGCTTCGGCTATGGCCTGAGCTATTCTGATTTTGCTTACAGCAGCTTCAAGGTTGAAGCCGCTGACAAGCTTGTAGCCTCTATTGAGGTAGAGAATACCTCGGACATCGAAGGTAAAGAAACCGTTCAGCTCTATATTCACGATGTCAGCGCAAGCGTTGTGCGTCCGGTCAAAGAGCTTAAGGGTTTCCGGCAGCTTTCATTGGCAGCGCATGAGAAGCAGGTGGTTTCCTTTGAAATCACCAGAGACATGTTAATGTTCTATGGCAAGGACGATCAGCTTGTCTTCGAGCCTGGTGAATTTGATATTATGATCGGCCGAAACTCAGGAGATCATTTCACCCGGCGTATCCATATCGACTGATTTTGGCCAGAGAGGGGAATTTCCAAATGAAACGCCATTTATCATTCCAGAATGATGGAACCTTTAAAATTGTGCAATTTACCGATCTACATTGGATGGATGGAAGAGCCGAGGATCAGCGTACCCGTAAACTCATGGAGCGTATTATAGAAGCGGAGCGGCCTGATCTTATCGTTTTTACGGGGGATTTAATTTACACGGGTCCCGTTCCAGCGGAAGAAAAGGAATGTGAGAATCCTCAGGAAGCTTTCCGGGAGGCTGTCGCTGCTGTTGAACAAACCGGCATTCCCTGGGCCTTTGTATTTGGCAACCATGATACAGAAACCCGCATTTCCCGTGATGAACTGATGCAGGTAGCCTTGGAGCATCCTCACACGCTGGCTGAGGCCGGACCTGCGGAGCTTGCCGGTACAGGCAATTATACACTTGAAATTGAGGGACCTAATGGCCGCTCCGCTGCAGTTCTTTATTTTCTGGACTCCGGCAGCTATTCCGGTCTTGAGCAGGTACCAGGCTACAATTGGATCCAGCGGAATCAGCTTAACTGGCTGACCGCTGAATCGGCACGGCTGAATCCGCAAGCACATGAGGATAAGCTGCCTGCACTCGCATTCTTTCATATCCCGGTTCCCGAGTACCAGGAGGTATGGTCTACCCGGATCTGCCATGGACACCGATTCGAGCGCGTCTGTTCTGCTCCTGTTAATTCCGGATTATTTGCGACTTTGCTGGAAATGGGCGATGTGCTGGGCACCTTTTGCGGACATGACCATATCAACGACTTTGTTGGCAGCCTGCATGGCATACGCCTCTGTTACGGGCGGGCCTCAGGCTACAATACTTATGGAAAAGAAGGCTTTAAGCGGGGTGCCCGCGTGATAAAACTAACCCTGGGCGAAAAGAATTTTGATACTTGGCTCCGTCTTGAAGACGGCTCTACCGTACTGGAACAGCCCGTTCATGAGCCGGATAACGTAACGGTACATTAATCTTCCAAGCTGGAATTGTCCGGCTCTAATAATCAGTTCACCCGCTCTTGGAACGAGACTTCTCCGCATGATTGGCGGCGGTCTCGTTCTTTTTTCATTTACATAACACCAAATCAATGATTGACACACCCTAACGGCAATGTTAGCATATAACAAAATAATTCAAGTTATAATTCCTCACACAATGTTAACATTACATCTCTCTTGTATAAGCTCGATAATTTGGATTGAGCGTATCTACAGGCAACCGTAAATTGCCCCAGGCTACAAGAGGCAACGCAAGACCGAAGGGAACCAAAGCTGAGAACCGCATAATTATTATGCACTCTCCTATGGTGACGTTTGTCTTGCATGTGCCTCTTGTCATCCGGGGTTTTTTGATATTCATGTTAAGGACTTATTCAGATTAAAGGGAGTGAAGGCGATGAGCGCATCCTATGCACGGTTAAGCGAGTCCATCAGCAAGGCCAAGAATGTGAGGATTTATAAAAACAAGGATACCGCCTATGATTTCAAGCTGTACCCTTTCGGAGAACGGGGCACCTATATTGATCCCGAGCTGATTAGTGAAATCACTGATAATCTGGCAGACAGTGTTACGCAGCAATTCCCTGCATTTGATTATATCGTATCGCCTGAACCCGGCGGACACACTTGGGGGATGCTGGCAGCCTACAAGCTGATGAAACCGATGAACATCCTGCGGCTCAGCACCGAGCTGTACGACAATTATGAGGTATGCATCAAGCGGGAGACCGCTTATAACGAGAACTATATTTATTTTGACGGTTTCAAGGCCGGGGATCGGGTACTTATACTTGATGATGTCATCAGCTCGGGGGCGACTATCCGCTCCATCGCCGACCAAATGGCTGATATGGGCGTGCATTTAGTCGGGGTACAGGCGATTCTGGCCAAAGGCGAACACTACAAGGCGCTGGAAGCAGACTATGGCATACCGGTACGGGTGCTGTCTAAGGTATAAAGTGTTATAGAAGCTGATTTCAACTTATATAAATAACTTATTTAAGGGAGTGAAGATCGTATGGCTTTTTATTATGAACAGCCTTCAAGAACGTTCAGCGAATTTCTGCTTGTTCCGAACCTGACCACCAAGGATTGTATCCCGGGTAATGTCGATCTTAGAACCCCTGTAACGAAATTCCGCAAGGGTGAAGCGCCAGCGCTTACGATGAACCTTCCGGTAACCTCCGCCGTGATGCAGGCCGTTTCCGACCACAACATGGCTATCGCTCTGGCCAAAAGCGGAGGAATCTCCTTCATCTATGGCTCCCAGTCTGTGGAACAGCAGGTTGATATGGTGCGCAGAGTCAAGAAATTCAAGGCAGGCTTTGTCCTCAGCGACTCCAATCTGCGCCCGGAGGATACCCTGCAGGATGTGCTGGCCCTAAAAGCGCGCAGTGGCCACTCCACCATCGCCATCACGGACAACGGCGAGCCAACCGGCAAGCTGATGGGCATTGTCACCAGCCGTGATTACCGCGAGAACCGCCTGCCGCCGGAATGCCCGATTACGGAATTCATGACTCCTCTCTCCGCTTTGATCTACGCCGCAGAAGGCATCACTTTAACCGAAGCCAATGATATGATCTGGGACCATAAGCTGAACTGTCTTCCGATCGTGAACAGCAGCGGCCATCTCGTCTACCTGGTCTTCCGCAAGGACTACGACAGCCATCAGGAATATCCGCTGGAGCTGCATGACAGCAATAAACAGCTCATCGTCGGTGCCGGCATCAACTCCCGGGATTACAAGGAGCGGGTTCCGGCGCTGGTCGAAGCAGGAGCAGATGTGCTCTGCATCGATTCCTCCGATGGTTATTCGGAATGGCAGGCAGAGACCATCCATTATATTAAGGATACTTTTGGGGAATCGGTAAAGGTGGGTGCCGGGAATGTCGTGGATAAAGAGGGATTCCTCTACCTCGTTGAAGCAGGGGCGGACTTCGTCAAAGTCGGCATCGGCGGCGGCTCCATCTGCATCACCCGGGAACAAAAAGGTATCGGCAGAGGGCAAGCCTCCTCCGTCATTGAAGTGGCCGCGGCCCGCCAGGAATACTACGAACAGACCGGAATTTATGTCCCGATCTGCTCCGACGGCGGCATCGTCCACGATTACCATATCGTCCTTGCCTTAGCCATGGGTGCAGACTTCGTGATGCTGGGCCGCTATTTCGCCAGATTCGATGAAAGCCCTGGCCGCAAGCTGCTGGTCGGCGGGAACTTTGTCAAAGAATATTGGGGTGAGGGCTCCAGCCGGGCCCGCAACTGGCAAAGATACGACTTCGGCAACGCCGATAAAGAAAGCAAACTTGAATTCGAGGAAGGTGTCGATTCCTTCATCCCTTATGCCGGCAGACTCAAAGACAACCTGGATCTCAGCATCAGCAAAATCAAATCGACCATGTGCAACTGCGGCGCTTTAACCATTCCCGGGCTGCAGCAGCATGCCAAAATCACCCTCGTTTCCTCCACAACTATTTACGAAGGGGGGGCACATGATGTTATGCTAAAGGAAAAAGACAGAACATCCTGATCATTGGCAGCCTGTGAACACAGAAAGGTTGCTGCGGCGGGATCATTCTGATTCATAAGGAGCCCACACAATGACGTCATTACAAAAGGTTCTGGTCACCAAAACAGAGCTGCAGCAAAGAGTCCAGGAGCTTGGAGCAGACATATCACGGGATTACGAAGGCAAGGAGCTGGTGCTCATCGGCATCCTCAAGGGAGCAGCCGTATTTATGGCTGACCTGATGCGCGAGATCACCCTCCCCATCGGCATGGATTACATGTCCGTATCCAGCTATGGCGCCAGCTCTACCTCAAGCGGCGTCATCACCGTCAAAAAAGACATCGACACCGACATCCGCGGAAAACATGTCCTCCTTGTCGAGGACATGATTGACACCGGCCTGACCCTGCAGCATCTCAAGCAGCTCTTTGCTCTCCGTGAGGCCGCTAGTGTCCGCATCTGCACCATCCTCAGCAAGCCCTCCCGCCGTCTTGCCGACATCCCCATCGACTACTGCGGCATCGAAATCCCCGATGAATTCGTCGTCGGTTACGGATTGGACTATGCCGAACAATTCCGGAACCTGCCGGAGGTTTGGATTGTGCAGACGGGCGAATAGGGGGCAGCAAAAAGAGCCGGAACTTTTTAAGTGCCGGCTCTTTTTGCTGTAATGGATTCATAAGGCTTTTTTGGACCTGGTGACGCTTAAAGGCGCGCCCGACAAAGGGGATGCATACCGCGCTTATAACAACATAAACAACAATCCTCATAGTGATAATATCTACGGTCAAGCCGGGTTCGCTTCCAGCAGGCCATACACTCCTGGTTTCATCTTAATCGTCATTTGATCGACCGCTGTTTTGCATCCATTGTTTGGATTGAGTTTTTCTTTTGTCTGTTATTTTCATTGCCTAACAACTTCTCCCACCCGCTTGTACGTTGAAAGCAGAGGGATAAAAAAGCAAATACGGCATATCCGAGTATACCTCCCAAGAGGTTCAGAATTATATCATCAATGTCTGCGGAGGCTCCGATAAAATATTGCGAAAATTCGATACAAAAGCTCCAGAAAAAAATCACCAACACAGTTCTCCCAAAGGCTCGCGCCCATGAAAATACACTTGGCACAAAAAATCCACAGGGGATAAACATGATGATATTAGCATAGACCTGCACAATCGCTTTATCCGGCGACATTCCCCCTGACTCATTTAACCAGCGTAAAGGGATCAGATTCAAGTGATGTTGCGCCGGATGAAATGCTTCTTCTCCCCATGCTGAAATTATGGTGGCGTACAACACAATAAAACTGCACGCAGCAAATAACAAAAAGCACAACTGCCGGATTACATTTACCCGTCTCCTCAACAAAAAGAATACCGGCAAATATAAGATGGCGAGAGCCCCAATGATAATGCCCCCTATTATAAAGTAACCCAGTAAATCATTCATAGTGACCTCCATGTGAAGTGAGCGGTATCTTTACGCTAAATACGGTTTTCCCATTTTCACTCTGCATCCCGATCTGCCCCTCATGCCGCATTATTATTTCTTTGGCAATGGCCAGGCCCAAGCCTGCACCTCCCGTATTCGTTGAACGGGCATCATCCAATCGGTAGAACTTATCAAAGATACTGTTTTGCTTATCAGGCGGTATGGTTTGCCCGGTGTTCGTAAAGGTAATGTTGGCCATACCCTCATGGGCTTTTGCCGCCACCTCAATCGTGCTGTTATCGTCACTGTATGCAACGGCATTTTTCAAAATGTTATTAAAAACCCGCGCCAGCTTATCTGCATCACCATAAACGGTTATCGTATCCTCGGCGTCAATAACCATCTTTTTTCCGGCAGTCGTGAGCGAGGGATAAAATTCATCCGGCATTTGTATCAGCATATAAGAGATGTCAACGTTCTGTTTGTTGAGCTGGAGCGTTTGCTGGTTATACCTTTCGACTTCAAAAAAATCATGGATAAGGCGCTCCAAATGATTCGCCTTATCCAAAGTAATTTTCATATATTTCTCTTGTTGCTCCTTCGGCATATCGGAAGCTTCGTTAAGTAAACTCAAATATCCAATGACGGAAGTAAGCGGCGTTTTTATATCATGAGCCAGATACATGACCAAATCTCTTTTGTTCTGCTCTGCCACCTGTACTTCCAGTTCACGTTTTTTGAGGGTTTGCTTCACAAAAATCAGTTTCTGCTCCATTGAGGACATCTCCGGTGATAGCGTAATATCTGCTTCATCCTTAATTAGGGCATCCATTCCTGCATTGACTTCATTAAAATATTTTGTAAACCAGGATAAAGAAAAATAGAAAAAAATAAGAAAAAAGGCCGATATCGCTATCAGCATTATGATTTCCCAATGATCACGGAAAGTACTTTCGTAAATCGAAAGGGCATCGCTATATTCGTAACCAAAAACATGCTGTAATAACAGAACGCCTCCCTCACCCAGTCGTCCTCGAACCAGTAAATATAGAATATCCACTGCGATGATAGCAAGAATTATCAAAATCAGCATTCGAATGAATACTTTCATCCTTAACTTTGCATAGTTCATCTGAATATGGGTTTTACTTTTCAATTTTATACCCCACCCCCCATATCGTTCGGATCCATTTCGGATTATCTACCGAATCATTCATTTTTTCGCGCAAATGCCTGATATGAACAGTGATGGTATTATTATTTTTATTGTAATATTCATCGCCCCAAATCACGTGAAATAATTGTTCCGAGCTGATGACTTTGCCTTTATTCTCACAAAGGACCCGTAAGATTGAAAATTCTGTAGGTGTAAGAGATAACTGTTTTTCGTTCAGCCAGCACTCATGGGTGTTCACATCCAGAACCAGGCCGGAATAGGCTATGACCGTTTCATCAGGCACTGGCATGGACTTGTATTTCTTATATCTGCGCAATTGCGCCTTTACCCGCGCGACCATCTCAAGCGGACGAAACGGTTTGGTAATATAATCGTCTGCCCCCATCGTAAGACCAGTAATCTGGTCTGTTTCTTCATCCTTAGCCGTAAGCATTATAATAGGAAAATTATGATTTTCCCGAATGCGCTGGCAGATGGTAAAACCGTTAATATCCGGAAGCATAACATCCAGAATTGCTAAATCCACATGTTCATTCTCAATATACTTGAGGGCATCCTGCCCATTATAAAACTTATAAACATTGAAATTTTCATTTCTTAAGTAGATTTCGATCAGATCGGTGATGGCCTGCTCATCATCCACCACCAGAATATTATCAGTCACTGTGGGATCACCTGCCTTCACTGCATGAAATATACTTATTGTACCAGAAAACGGAAAGGGCTTATGTTGTTTTTTTCTTGTTTAATTCTTAAGATAATCCTAAGGTTAGCTGAATTCCCCACATAAAGAAGGCTGTCGAAACTTTCTCGACAGCCTTAGATTTTGAATGCAATCACGAAGTAGTTACTGGTATTGTACCGGACTTCACTCTGGCGCTGAACCCGGCAACTGCTTTTTTCAATAGTAAGGCCAGTCCAAACGTAATGAGAATACAAATCGCATTCAGAACAAGGTCGTTCACCTGCAGGTCCAGGCTCCTCCGGAGATCCGTCAACATCTTGAGCATTCTTTCATGAAGCAGATAAATCTCCAGACTATGCGTGCCGCAGAATGAGAGGAAGGGATAACGGGTCCATTTACGCTCTGCCATCCAGTGCAGCACTCCCGCCGCCAAGATGCATAAAGGCAGTGTAATCAGAATAAAAGGATACCACCACAGTCCATAACTCCATACATAGTCCTGCAGATATTTCTGGCTAACTACCAGCAGCAATATACCTGAGGCAAACACTGCAAGATGCATGATCAGACTCAGCCGCGAGATTGCCCGTTTTTGTTCGATAAGGTATCCAACAAACACGCCTACACAGAATATCGGAATTCTTATCGTAAAAATCAGCAAATAGGAGAACGAAGTTCCAGATAGAACTACGCTGAGCAGTATTCCAAGAAGGCTGGCCACAGCAACGGTAATCACCTTATTCCGCTCCCTGAAAAAATACATAAACAGCGGCGTAAGCAAATACAACACCAATAGTGCAGGGACGTACCAGTCAAACCGGCTGTCCAGCCCGAGCCAAAAGCTAAGCGTCGTCAGATTCAGAAGGACCTCTGTAAAGGACATCTCACCGATCCCCCAATACAGAAGGCAAAATAACAGCACCACCGGAAGATACGTTGGCAGAATCCGCTGCAGCCGTCTTTTGTAAAAGGTAGCCATGCTGACATTGTCGCGATAGGCATAATATAACCCCAAACCCGAAACCAGCAGGAAGATATCGACTCCACCGTACCCATAGGCTTGCAAGGTGCCGAGAACCGGCACGGAGGATGCATTAATCGTCGAATGATACAGCACCACCCACAGAATCGCCAGTCCCATGAGTTGGGTACGATACGTGCTGATCAGCTTATAATTAAGCTTTGTCATGGATAACCTCCTGAAGCGCCGGCAGCTGGCGGGAAGAGGGGCTCGCAGGCATTAGACTGGAAAGTTTCTTGTAATTCAGCGAAAAGAGAATGCCAAGCGAAGCTTCCGCAAGAATGATTAAATCCCGATTAGAAATCACCAGCGGAATCGCAACCACACTAATGACGATAAGAACCCAAACCGCCGGATACCCCATATACGGCTCGATGAAGCGGCCCAGCCACAGCAGGACTCTCATCGCCACATAAGTGCAGACCAGTGCCAGACACCATATCCACACAATATACAGGCGGCCCAGCCCAAGCCGGTCAAAGGCCAAGATCAAGATCAGATGGGTAAATAGAAATAGAAATGAATGCTTACCGAAATAGAGCATCAGATTACTGGGAGCATAGCTTTTTTTCCTTCTGAAGAGATAAAAGACCCCGAACAATACAAACAAAGACAGCAGAAGATAGTTCACAGACATATTGTATTTGATAAAATCCGCTTCACGCACTCCACCGTAACTGGATATCACGAGCAGTGCCCCGGCTATAAGTGCTCCAATAAGGTTCACCCTGTTGCTGCACCGATAAGCGAAGATCCCGGCCACAAATGCAAACATCCATGGGAAATAGGTAAACCCAACAGTTTCTGTGAATAGTATGGATTTGAACGGGAAGTCCGGCAATAGACTGCCAATGAAAAAATGAACCGGAAAAACAAGCAACGCCAATAGGAGATATAAATAGAGTGAAGGTTTCAAATATTTCTCTATGAGGTATACACTCAGCACTCCGAGTGCAATGATCTGGGGAACATCCATTACCGAAAACGCCTGAACCTCCGGTTTCCACATGAGATTATAGGAGAAACCGATGACAGCGAACAACACGTAGAAGCTAAGCAGCGATCTGAAGCTTTTCCTTCGAACCTGCAAGGTGGTCGTCACCCCCGAGACAGCAAAGAAAAGTACAGGGGCCAAACCGGCAATAATCTGAAACACCCGCTCATTGCCATTAAAATAAAGCGGAATATGGGCCACAATCATCAAAATACAGCTAATCCCCTTAATAGCATCCAATGAATAGTCATATTCCTTCATTCCCCTCACTCTCCTCCCCCTTTATTTGACTTTCTTATAGAGTGCTTTCTTATAGAGTANAAAATAAAGCGGAATATGGGCCACAATCATCAAAATACAGCTAATCCCCTTAATAGCATCCAATGAATAGTCATATTCCTTCATTCCCCTCACTCTCCTCCCCCTTTATTTGACTTTCTTATAGAGTGCTTTCTTATAGAGTACTTTCTTTTAGAGTATAAGACGGAATTCATAACTTTCCATCACTCTAAAGTGTAAGATTGGGTTGTGGGGGGGGGGGGCGTTAAAGTGCCAGATCTAAAAATGGCATATTTTCTCTCTCTATCGCCTATGTCAATTTTATTATAGTTACCTTTTTTTCGTAAAACTGTTACGTATATTCTCCAGTACTTCTGGTCTATATTTATTACAAAAAACAGCGGAACAGAGATATTCTCTGCTCCGCCATTGAGCAATTATGTTCGTTTACCAAGACACACTACTCTTAGCTGCCGGCATGCGCCCATTATTTCCTTTACCTCGCCATTCTTCCAGAAGTCCCATTTCACCATACTTGGCATTGATATCCCTCCAGCATTTAAAACTATGTTTGTTTTTTAGAACCGATGAGATCTAGATCAAAACCAGCTTTAAGGAATATTTCTGACGAATATATTCACTAGGTGTAGCCTTCACTACGGCCAACTTAAGCTCAGCTGTATACGAAAAAATCGTCTCTGATACTCACTGAACGTTAGGATTCCCCTCTAATCTTCTTATGATGTCTTCAGTAAACAGAGTTCGATTTAACTTTCCCAATGCCATATCCCACTCCTTTTCCAGTACTCTGATTAAAACACAAAAGACCCACAAGAAAGTCACTTTTTTTAAAGTGTCTTTCTTGTGGGTCACGATTCAATCCCGTCAGCTCTTTTTCATTTTTCGGATGCTGCGTAGTATGGTCCTACTTGAAATCAAGTATTCATAGATTGGTTTTATACATTCTTTCTCTTTTCCAATCCACGTTTCCTTTAATGACCCGAGCAGGCGTTCCTACCGCTATACTATTGTTCGATATTTTTTGGGTTACAATAGATCCCATACCTATTATTGAATTATTGCCTATGGAAGCCCCTTTCAATATCTTAACATCTTCGGCCACCCATACATGGTTGCCAATAACAATATCCTTAGCATAGTTTATCCTCTCATGAGTTACTACATCTATAATACTATGAGAATCACTATTTCTTATGCTTATATTAGCCGAGAACATACAGTCACTCCCAATTATTATAGAAGTATCCAGTTCAAGGGCCGCCACTTGTATACCTTCAGCAGTAGTCTTATCATCGATTAATATTTTACAGCCGTTATCCTCGAAACAAAAACCACTATTCTTAATAATACATTGTTCTCCAATCTCAATCTTGTGATTGTTTCCTACTATTAGAATACCGGTATTAATCAAAACTGCATTCTTTTTAATCGACACTACATTGTTATTACCAATTATTATTATTGATGTTTTCTTTAAAAAAGTGCGTTCGTAGTGTACGATATTATTTTTCCCTTTTATCTTTTTTCTGTTCCAACTAATGATGTTGAAGATAAAAGAAATCATTACTCCAATAAACTCATATTTTTGTGTATAAATCCATATCTTTTTTAGCACACGTCAAAACCTCCAAAGTTATATAGAACTTATACGGAATCAATTTCTATACAAACGTTGTACGTTAAAATGGTTCTATTTTCTTCTTCTCAAGATAGTTAAGATACAAAATTATAAAAGGTAAAATAAACAAGGTTCTAAAATAAAATAAGTTGTTGAAGCCAATTTCAAACATGAAAAAGACAACAAACATAAGAAGCCCCTCTAACTTATTGTTCATGTTAATTCTAAAAAACAAAAAGAGCGAACAATAGAACAATATAGCAAAAACCAATGTCCCACGAAGTATTATTGAAATTAATCCGGAATCATGAAATGTAAGTTTGTCATAGAAATCCGCAGAGTACCCCATTGCCGATAAGGGGTTATCAAAGATGTAGTTTAGGCTGCTTTGCAGGTTACCATGTCCCGAATATCTTCCGAGTAGTCCGTTTCCCGATTTTGACGGATCAAAAATTATAAAGAACTCTCTAAAATTAAAACTTCCGCTATATAATATATAAGCTAACCCCAAAGAAAAAGCGATCATCCACAGTAGTTTCTTCTCAGATTTATAAATCAAATATAGAACTCCGAGCACTAAGAAAATTATTCCAGTATTGGAGTTCATTAAATAACAAAACACTAAGAAGTTAATAGCAAACACATAGTATCTTTTTTTGCCGGATGTCTCATAAGTTTTAATATTTAAATAGAAAAAAATAAACATATAAAAAGCTGCTACTGAGTGAGTTCCAAAAACGAGTACAGGTTTTCCTAGTTTAAGCATAAGTGGAACTAATTCAGGATAAAAGTCGTTATAGTGATTTATAAAGAAATTTGCTACTTGTTGCAATTTAAAAACCATGGCCCAAGCTATAGCAATAGCAGTAACCGTTACAATATTAAAACAGATAAAAACTGATCGCTTAGCATCAATTTTTTTGAAGTTAATGCAGAACATCAAAGTAAACATTGCAATCAATATGCTTGTACCATAATCAACGACCGCTGGATGTCGAAAAAACGTAACCAACCATAGGAAGGCATTAATAATGATGAAGCTAGCCACGAAGTGAAATTTAATTTTGTTGACCATCGGTATCAACACGCATAAGAATAGTCCAAACAGAACAGGAGTTACTTTATAAATGTTTTCTGATATAATGCTGCCACTTGATGTTGGGAACATCAAGCCGACAGTTAGTAATGCAATAAAAATTAAAGAAATAAATCTATTTCTACGATCATTTTGTATTTGATTCTGTAACATGTGCATCCCTTACAACCACCTAGTGTTTTTTAAACAACCGAATATATTATAACATTGAATAGGGGATTACTGGATAACTATCTAAAAATATATTTTTAGATGCGGACATTTAATGGTCAACAAGGCCCTACCAGTGTAAATGAAACATTACATTGTTTACGTAAGTGTCTGCCGTGAGGAAATGCAGTTCCATTTCATGTGTGCTGGACTGCACTTGTCCATCCTTTTTCTCCTTTGATTTCATGCTGCGGTTAGCAGAGCACTAGTTATTCGTTCATCGAGTTCAATGAATTTTCTACTCATAGCTACAAGCTTTTCAGAACCCCAGTCAAACTAGGGGATTATACAAAAAGAGCTTTTGAGGATATCCCGCCGGCTCTTTTTCTTGTTTCCAATTGCTACAAAGCATGGTCTTTCTTGTACTAAATAGCAAGTATTTTTTTGATTTCTTCACAAAACCTGCGGTCCAACTCTTGAATTAAATCAGCCGGCGCTCTAATCAAAGAGTTCTTTTCACTCAATTTAAGTGAAGCTTCTTTGATCGCTTTAGCAATATCTTCAGGTTTGTGTTTTTCATAAAATATTGTAAATTCTGAAAAAGGCGACTGAACAACACACGGAATGTTTGGTGATACTACATATAGACCATGTGATATGTACGTTGGTATTTTGGAAGGAAAAGTGTAATTAGCTGAATCCATTTCTTCTTCCGAATATGCATGACTACTTAAGCCTATATGGCAGGAATGTAGAAAGTCAGAAAAATCTTGTCCTCTTAATCTTCCATGAAAAATAACTGCTTCATACCCTTTCTCTATATTTATGTCTTTTACAATTCCTTCGAATTCATCGATTTCATGATCTTCGCCAAAACCAAGGATATGAATTTTATAGTTAGCATCTAAATAAAGCGCCGACTGTGCCCCAAGAATAGCTGCTCTCCGTGAACTTTCTATTATTCCTGCATACACCACATGAGTTTTCTCATCAGAGAACTGTTGGTTCAACCTTTTGGGTTGATTATAATTACCGAATGATAGAACATAAGGCTTTCCATTGTTAAATTTTTCCTCCGCAATACTATTCATAAAAAGGTATTCGTCTGCTTCCTTGATAAATCTAATTTCCTTTTCTTTAAACCTTAAAGCCTTCTTGTTCACAGCATGATAAAGATCGTTAAACTCTAAAATTAGTTTGAATTTCTTTAATTTTCTTAACAACTTAAATGGTTCAATATATAGTAAAGAATGATAAACTAAAACAGTTTCATTTTTTTTCACATTCAAAAGTACATATATTATAATTTGAAGCCACATAAACAACACTGTTAACTTGTTAATAAATTTACCTGGGTACCTAAAAGTAGGTAAATAAATCTGTTTTTCTTTCTCATTTTTTTCAATAACCGTTTTACCTAAAAAACCCATTCCACTTTTCACCAATGCTGTTGACACTAGATTTAATTGTGCCCCGGATCTAATTAAAGCTTCTTTTACGTACTCAACCTTTGCAAAAGATGCTGGAATAGCTTGCCTCCCCTTTTCCATCTCTTCGCTTAAATAGAAAGAAAAGTAATGAACTCTGCTACTCAATTCAAATGTCCCCCTTATTTTAACGATTTCTTGAATTAAGTAACCGCAAAACGTAGATATTCACAAAAATCACCAATTACTTATTTTAATAACAAAATCAGTTGTCTTTTTAGTGAAGCAAACTGAAAAATGCAATAAGGCAATAAAATAAAAATATCAGAGAGTACGACAATCGTCCAATCACTATAAATTTTCACTCCAAAATAAATAAAAATAAACTTAAACACTACACCAAAAGTGTAACAAATTAATTGCAATCTTATTTTCCCCAAGCCACATGCAAACGTAGATAAAACATTTTGATAAACAAAAACACTTCCAAATATAGCGAATAGTATACTTTTGTCGTAAGTAATACTTATTGAATTTCCACCTAACCAAATGTTAACAATAGGTTGTAAAAACGGTATGATTAAAAATTGAATTATTATAACAAGTAAAACTAAACGATGCAAGAGTTTAAAGTACTTAGTAATCCATAAACCATCTTTTTCTTCACAGGCTTTGGTAATTGCAGACCATAATGGCGTAAGAGCAAGTGTAAAAAGCATTCCTGGTAAAGAAAACAATCGATAATATATCTGATAATCCACCACACTCGTAGGACTTATAAAATTTGTTATTAATATTGAATTTGTACCTGTTATTAACATGTACATGATTTGATTTAGAAAAAACAAACCACCCAACTGCATTATAGCTTTTGAAGCCCTCTTATTAAGAAATTTAATGCTTGGAGCATAACCTTTTAATCTGGTTGTAAATATAATGATAGTGGTAACTAAGAGTGGAACAATTACACACAATAAATAAACTACAGATAGTATCTTAATATTAGTTTCGACATCAGACGAAGTGTAAATTAAGACAAAAAACAATTGCGATACACTGGTGATTAAACTAATTAAATTATTGATAGCGGATTTTTGGATTGCATACAACACAGAAGAAATTAAGCCAAAAAATAATTGAAGCATTATTGTATACAAAACACATCTAACCACAAAATTCATAGTGTGAGCAGATATCAAATCGGTAGAAATATTAAAAATCGAATTCCAATCCAAATATTTAAATGCAATAGTTGCTAGGAATGAAAAAACAATCACTAGGCTACCTATAACAAAGTAAGCTGAAGATATATATAATCTAGCTTCAAGTTTATCGTTTCGAACTAAAGCACCTACAAGTTTATTTCGCAATCCATTCCCTATACCAAAATCAAAAGAGAGAATCCAAGTTAAAACTGATAAAATAGTAAACCATACCCCAAGAATATCCTTATTATCGAAAAACCTTATATAGGCAGGGAGACTAAAAAAGGAAATTAGTAAGGCCCCACCTTTGATAATAAAAGCTGCACTAATATTTCGAAGCACAGCTTTATCATTTTCATTTGATATGAATTTATCCATAAATTTCCTCATAAATATGCTCCATTCACCATAAGAAACAATCTTAAGAAAAAAACTGTAGTTGTTGTTATGAATTTTTATGCACTAGTACATGACATAATAATGTGTTCCACATTAAATGATCTACAGAAATAATTTCAAGCTCCATACAAGTGACAAAACAAGAGTTTTAGTAAAAGTAGAAGATCAGAAAAGCTAATGTACTAACACTCTTTAGAAGCTCTCTTACACTTTAAGGGATACAAGCGGATAGTCGAAGCGCCAGAGCATAAACTGGCGGTAATGTTGATGCACTAACGCTCCGTGGTTATTGAATTTGGGGCATATACATTTAGTTTCCATCGAGCAGTTACTTATGTTGTATTATACCGATCCTTAGGTCAGCATAAGATCAAAAAACCTATTTTGACACAAAGGAATTAAACGATTCTATATTTGTTTTCTCCACACAAATTTATTAACTATCCCAGTGTAGCTTTGAATTATTTTCACAACTTTTGTGCTCACATTCCTATCAATGTAATTAGGAACATTTTCGCCACACTCATTATTTTTATTCATATTCACAGCCATATCTACTGCTTGTAAAACCTCAATAGCAGTTATACCGCCAATAATCAAATTCCCTTTATCCAATGCCTCTGGGCGCTCAGTGCTAGTTCTTATAGACACAGCAGGGAATTTAAAATACGAAGCTTCTTCTGCTGTAGTGCCACTATCAGATACCACACAGAAGGCATTTAGTTGTAAATTAATATAGTCAGAGAAACCAAACGGTTCGAGACTCCGGACATTTTCATGAAATTTGAAGTCGCGCTTCTCAATAAACATTTTACTTCTAGGATGAGTACTATAAATAACAGGCAAATTGTATTTTTTCGCCATTTCATTCACTGAATTCATTAATTCAAAGAAGTTCTCTTCATTATCAATGTTTTCTTCCCGATGAGCTGATAAAAGTATGTACCCACCTGATTTCAACTTCAAAGTCTCAAGAATTTCACTTTTTTGAATCTTATCAAAATTTGTAGCTATCACTTCTGACATAGGAGAACCAACAACGAACACTCTTTCCTTGGAAATGCCTTCATTATGAAGGTAATTCCTAGCATGCTCCGTATAGCATAAGTTCACATCACTTGTATGATCAACAATCCTACGGTTGATCTCTTCAGGAAGGTTTTCGTCAAAACAGCGATTTCCAGCTTCCATATGAAACACAGGGATTTTAAGTCTTTTAGCAGAAATAGCACATAAGCAAGAATTAGTGTCTCCCAAAACTAAAACAGCATCCGGTTTTTCTTGTACCATTAAAGAATATGAGTTGGCTATTACATTTCCTATTGTTTGACCAACATCATTTCCTACAACATTAAGATAATAATCAGGTTCCCTAATTCCTAATTCCTCAAAAAAAACTTGGTTGAGGGTATGATTATAATTCTGTCCAGTATGAACGAGTATATGTTCAAAATATTTATCACATTTTTTCATTATCTCAGACAACTTTATTATTTCGGGACGAGTGCCCACAATTGTCATTAACTTTAATTTATGCACTTTATGCCCTCTCTCTAATAAAATAGTGTGGATAGAGTTCTTTATGAGATTCTATCCATTCTCGCATTTCAACAATCATTTCTTCATAACTAGGTACTTCAAATGAAAAATCAGTTCTATTGTTTATAAGCGATTTATCAATAATTAGATTTTCGCTTGGTAAAATAATTTTCTTATCACTTCTCATGTGTTTATTAAACAAATTCAACAAATCAAATTTATTAATTCTTTCATTATTCACCAAGTTATATAATCCCGACAAATTCTCTTCTATAGCCTTATCAATTGCTTTTGCAAGAGTTATTGTAGTTACTCCTGTCCAGATGGCTTTAACAAAACCATATATCTGTCCCTCTTGCTTCATAAACCAATTAAATAGTCCTATACCTTCTACATTTAAATCAGGGCCAATTATTGAATTTCTAAAAGTCAAATCTTTTTTATTATTCTCAATTTCCCCCAGCGCTTTAGATCTATCGTAAAAAGTTTCACCGTCTCTTAATGAATTTTCAGAATAGCCACCATCTTTTCCTGAAAAAACACAATCTGTACTCATATGAATAATTTTCGTTTTAGTATTTGCAGTTATAGAGCTTAAATAGTGTGGCAGATAGCTATTTATTAACACCGCTGAAGATTTATTCTCATCGGCATTTGAATTTAGAATTCCAACCGCATTAATAATGCTGTCAAAATCACCTTCTTCAACAACACTTTTCAAAAAAGTGAAATTCGTTATGTCACCGACAATATTTTTACTATATTCAAACTTTCTTCTGCTGAATACAGTTACATCATGACCTACCTCTTTTAGATATAGTGAAATTGTATGTCCTGCCATGCCAGTTCCACCAAGAACAAGTATTTTCAATTATCCCCCCTCCAATTTCCAAGCTCTTCTTGAATATAATCTAACTCGAGTAGTTTCTTTTTTATTCCATTGATGTCTAATCTCACTGTATTGTGAGAATTATAATCCTCAAAATTCTGTATCTGATCATTACCCTGTATAAAATACTTGTCATAATTCAAATCGCGTTTATCAGCAGGTACTCGGTAAAAGCCTCCTAGATCCTGAGATACCAGATGCTCTTCTTTAGTTAATAGTGTTTCATATAGTTTTTCCCCATGCCGAGTACCGATAACTTTTATTTCATTATCGGCATTAAACAATTCTTTTATAGCTTGCGCTAAATCTCCTATTGTAGAAGCCGGTGCTTTTTGAACCATAATATCTCCTGCTTCAGCGTTCTGGAATGCAAAAACTACAAGTTCCACTGCTTCTTCTAGGCTCATAAGAAATCTTGTCATATTAGGATCAGTAATTGTTAGTGGTTGCCCACTTTTAATCTGTTCAATAAAGAGTGGTATAACCGAACCTCTAGAAGCCATAACATTTCCATATCTAGTTCCACATATTAATGTCTTGTCTGGATTGACAGCATTCGATTTTGCCACAAAAACCTTTTCCATCATTGCCTTAGAAATCCCCATGGCATTGATTGGATAGGCTGCTTTGTCAGTCGATAGGCAAATGACTTTTCGAACCCCCATTTCAATGGCTCCTGTTAATACATTTTCTGTGCCGAGTACATTAGTTTTCACAGCCTCCATGGGGAAAAACTCACAAGAAGGAACTTGCTTCAAGGCCGCTGCATGAAATATATAATCCACGTCATGCATAGCATTTTTAACACTTGCTAGATCACGAACATCTCCTATATAAAATTTAAGTTTATCATTTTTATATATTCTTCTCATGTCATCTTGCTTTTTTTCATCTCTTGAAAAAATCCGTATTTCTTTAACTTCAGAATGCAAAAACTTTCTCATTACTGCGTTCCCAAAAGAACCTGTTCCTCCAGTTATCAATAAAGTCTTGTCTTTGAACATTACTTATATCCCCCTATTTATCTCAATAATTCATGTATCTTAGCCTTTAATTCCGTCATTGCATACTCTTCAGTATGATACTTCATAGTGTACTCAAAATTTGCAGCACCTAATGTATTAAAGAGTTCCTGGTTACTTTCAACCTTTATAATTGACTCAGCCAATGCTTGTGGATTATTGGGTTCAAAAGTAAGACCATTTATACCGTTAACAACAAACTCACGTATATTAATAAAGTCTGTAATTATTACAGGTTTTTTTTGTACACCTATTTCAAAAGCCGGTCTAGCTTGATGAGGTTTGTTCATTGGAAACACAAGTACATCAGAAGCGGAGTATAATGTCGATACATCATTTTGAACTCCAACAAATTGGATAAAATCATTTAGTTCATGCTTATTAATATATTCTTTCATTGATTCAGAGAATTTTAAAGAACGTCTTTTAAACAATTTTGATAAAACTCCATTATTTCTTCTGTTGATACTATCAAAGTCGTTTCCTGCTACAAGCAGTTTTATATTTTTATCTTTTAAATAAGTTAATGCCTTAACAGCTATATCAAACCCCTTCAACTTGTCTATTCCACCAACAAATGCAATATTGAATTTTTTTGGTTCAACCTTTAATTGTTCGCAGGCCCGATTTCTACCTTTTTTATCTGAATACTCCTCTGGAAATAGAAAATCTGGTGATACAATTGTTGAAGTACATTTTAAATTTGTTTGTTCTAGATCATACTCCGATAAAAAAGAAACCAACGAAAATCTCTCCAACATTCTTTTCATAATTTTGTTGATAACATTAGATTCTTTACCTTCTATTGTCTCACGAACAAAACAAAGGCTTTTGGTTTTTTTAAAATACTTCCCCATCCAACAAAGTACCTTTGAGTTGACAATGACTAAATCCGGCTTTTCTTCATTTATAACTTTTTTCCAATATGATGACTGGGTAATAGCACACATTATTAAATACCAAAATCCAGGCCTAAATATGTTGCTCCCACCACTGTAGTATGGTATTTGGCCACAAGTGAATGAATATGTTTTTGGTACTAGCCCCTTATCCAAAAGAAAATCATTTAAACTAGGCGGATTATCGGGAATATAAGTAACAACATCAAATTCTTCCTTTAATGACTGCCATGTATTAAATAAACTAATTCCTGATCCACCAATTGTACTCCAATGATGTATTAATAATATTTTCTTTTTCATAAGTCTCCACTTTTCATATTCAAAATATTTTTTATTATGGAACCTAATTACTAAGATTATCTATTTTAAATATAGTTCCGTAAGATCCATAATTTCACTTGTGAAAAACGAATAATATTTTAATATACAAATTAATAGATTAACAATTAGAATAGAATGGCATAGCATTTGCTTTTCATTAAACTTGTTTATCTATCTACATAAATTGATCGCCGTAAACAAGAAATATATGAGAGAAAATCGGGTTGAAGCTGCAATAAAACCCATGATGAAAACTCTCACTACTCATACTTTTTATTTTTTTGTGATATTATCCAGCATATTATAGATATCGCCAGCTATTTTCTCGGCATTCTTGTTATGAAGAATAAATTCTCGGGCGCTCTGCCCCCATTCAAGTCTTTGCTCATCTGATAAATTTATGACCTCGTTCATTTTTGCTTTTAAAGCCTCTATTGAATCATTTTGTACATAATAAATATATTCGTCATATTCATCTGGAATGCCATCAAGCTTATAAGCAATTAAAGGTACACCAGACAGCAAATATTCCATAGTTTTAAATGGAAAAGAGTATTTAGTGAATTCCTCATTATTGGGTCTTGGATTAATTAATACAGTTGCACTTTTTTGTATGCTTTTCGCTTCTTCGTTAGTTACTTGTCCTAAAAACTTTATTCTCTTGTCTTTTTTTGCGTATTCACTTACTATTTCTGCTGCATCGCCTCTTCCACAAATCTTTAATACAACGCTAGATTGTTCTAATTGATGAAATGCCTCTAAAAGATTTAATATTCCGAATTTTTTATTTAAGGTTCCTGTATATGCAAATACTCTTTCTTCAGAGTTACTACTTTTTATATTTGAAAGTAATTCAATATTGTTATTCTGAATATTCACAGCACCTTCCACAACAATGCATGGTTTTTCTTTTACCCGCAAAGGAACTTTCATATATTTAGTTATTAATATAAAAGAATCCACATGTTCAAGATTACTTTCGAATATTTTAATATCCAACTTTTTTGTTTGAGTATAAACAAGGGATTTTTTCTCCCTCAGGTTCATATACTGCGGCAAATCAGGTACCATAAGACAAATATGCACCGATGGATCTTTTTGTTTAGCATAAACCGCAGCTTGAAGAAAAGGTGAATGCGGAGAATAAACTAAGATAACCTTTTGATTTGCTTTGTCAGATATAAATTGCGTTAATTGTTTTATTAGATTCCTTTTTCTTGAAATATTTCTATAACCCCACAAATTCACAAATGGAACATAATCACCAGTAATTTTTTCTTTATATACATGGTGATAACCATTAATAAACAAGCTGTTGTATTCCTTGGGAAAGCTACCAATGAACGGTGCAGACAAAATCTTTATATCCAATTTCGGTATTTTTAACAATCCATCTATCAAGGTCCACTGAAATTGATTAGCGGCGTATTGTACTCCACCTTTTGATTTCTCTATTATCTCTGGTTCTTGTTCTTGAGAGAAGACTCCACCTAAAAATAGCATTTTCATAATTCCCACCCGTTTCCAAACAAATAATACTTGCAAGCAATTCATTTTCTGCTATTTTCGACAATATTTAATCTACTTAAAATGAACTTAAGGAGGTTATGTCTTAACGTACATGTTTCATAAAGAAGCTTTACTGGAAGAACGTGGTATAAATTAATGAGAGAGATATTGTTTGTCACATCATGCTTGAGCCAATTTCATAGCACTTCGACTGGGTAGAGTTATGGACTTCTCTTCAACATAAATACAAGAGAAAGTTGCGGTTCGCTTAACTTGGTATAATTCGTAATTCCAACAATAGTTTTACTGATTATTCAAAGTAGAAAAACACACACAAAGTGTTCAATCTTCTTGATGAATCCGAACAATTAGATATAGTTAACAGACGTGAGCTCTTCGTCCACTTCATAGCTTTCGTAAGTTGCTGTACAGTTTTTTACACCATCGTCGTAAATTTCGACCTTTGGATGGATTTTCTATCGTTCACCCAAATTAAATTAAATTAAATTAAATTAAAAATTCATTTTATATAATTAATTAAGACATTAATCTATCTATTAATTCTAAAATATTACGATATGTTTTTTTTCTATTAAATAGTTCTTCGGCTAAATTACGAGAATTTTGCGCCATCTTTTCTTTCTTGTCAGTTGAATCTTTATAAACCTTCTCTATAGCAAGAGCTAATGAAAATTTATCTTCCGCCTCATAATTATACCCAATGTTCCAATCTTGAACTATTTCAATAAACTCTTTATTGGTGCTGCCGTTTATAATAGGAACTTTTGCCGAGACATAATCGCCAATTTTGTTTGTTATACTTTGTGCTGCATTTTTTTTAATTGCATTTACAAGGAGATCAGACTTTTTTAAATAAGCCCCCATTGTTCCATAATCCACCCAACCAGTAAGATCAGCTTTAATTTTGTATGTTGATACTAATTCAATAAGTCTCTCTTTCTGTTCACCACTACCTAAAATAATTAACCTCACATTATTAATGCCCTTGGAGTTCACTATCCCTATGGCTTCAACTAAAGTTTCTAGATCATAACTTAAATTTAGTGAGCCAGCATAGGTAACCCAAAATTCATTTTCATCCTTTTGTACATTTCCACTTTTTTTCAATGCTTCAATATCAAAATGTTCTAGATCTGTTCCAATATAAACTGCTGTAGCTTCTTTATACCGTTTATTCACATCTTTAACTCTCATTGCATAAGTATTAGAGACTGCTATAATACCATCAGCCATTTTATATGCTCTATCAATTTGAAGTTTTAAAGGGAAAAATATAGCATCTGATATGTAAGGCAGACTCAAAACCGTCTTCATCGCTTCAGGCCAAAGGTCTTGTATATCTATTACAAAAGGAATGTCCAGTTTACGGGCGAATTCCCCTGCAACCAGCATTCCTTCTGCAGGAGGTCCAGCACAATAAATAAGGTCAAATGATTCATTAGTTTCTTTTAGCCATTTTTTTAAGTTTTTCGCGAATATTCTTTGACTAATAATTCTTTTAAAGCTTACCGTATTTTGATAACCTGGATCATCCAATAATTTAATTTTGTAAGACAAACTTAAAGTTTCAAATGATGAATCCCTCTGTTTCTTATCCAAGTCACGAAAACGACTTGTAACTTGAGTCACATCATATCCAGATTCGGCAAGCATTTCACAAATATATTTAAATCTGCTTCTATTATTACCTGCCTCTCCAGGTAATTGAGTAAATTGAGCTATAACTAGAATTTTTTTCACTATATCCACCTATCTTGAAAAAGTATCCACTATATCTTTAATGGCCTCAATCACACTATTCGCATCTTCCATACTCATTGAAGAATATAATGGAATGGAAATTATATTTTCAAACCAATCTTCCGTCAATGGCAAATCACCATCTTTATATCCATATCTATTTCTATACGCACTCATTAAGTGTACTGGAATAAAATGCACACTAGTGCCAATATTCCGTTCAGTTAACTCCTGTATAAACTGATTTCTATCTATATTCACGACTTCTGAATTGATTTTTATTAAGTATAGATGCCAACTATGCGTTGTTGTATTTTCTTCGATTGATGGAAGCTCTATCCCACGAACCTTTGACAATGCATTATTGTAAAGATCGGCAATATCGCTACGTTTGTTTTGCATTTCTTCCATGCGCTTTAATTGTACCAAGCCTAATGCTGCCTGTAGATCAAACATATTGTACTTATAACCGGGTTCTTCGATATCATACATCCAAGAACCTCCTTTGGCGTATCTGTTCCATGCATTTTTACTCATTCCATGAGTAACAAGCATCCTAGCTCTATCTGCAATTTCTAAATTATCAGTAACAAGCATCCCGCCTTCCCCGGTTGCTAGGTTCTTGGTAGCATAGAAACTATATGAAACAGTTCCTTTGGGCTTGTAACCAATTGGATTTCCTTTATATTGTGTATATAATGCATGTGCCGCGTCTTCAGAAACAAATAGATTATATTCATCTGCGATTTGATATATCCTATCCAAATCACAAGACTGACCAGAATAATGAACGGGAACGATTGCTTTCGTTTTTGGTGTTATTTTTTTCACAATTTCTTCAGGGTCAATACATCCTGTGTTTGGATTGATATCTGCAAATATAGGAGTAGCCCCTGTGTGAATAATGGTGTTGGCAGACGCAGAAAATGTCATTGAAGTTGTAATTACTTCGTCCCCTGGTCCTATGCCTGCAGCCAACAATGAAATATGTAATGCAGCAGTAGCTGAATTCATTCCAACTGCGTATTTTGCCCCAACGTAACTAGCAAATTTCTTCTCAAATTCAATAGTCCGTGGACCCTTAGCTAACCATCCTGATTTCAAAGTATCAATTACCTCATTAATTTCTTCATCAGTAATATCAGGTAAACAGTAAGGTAAAAATTTCTCTCTTTTGATATGGGTCATCCTTCAATACTCCCTACATTAGTTTAGATTTAGGCCAATAATGAAAAATAGAGTTTTTACTTTCGAATTGAAATCCATTAGTAAAATAAAAATTCATTGCTGGTATATTATCAATCTGAGTTCCTACAATAATATATTTAATACTTTTTGTTTCGAGGAATATCTCAAGTTTATATATTAGCTTTTTCCCAATTTTTTTGTTTTTGTACTTGTTATTCACAGCCAACAATTCAATGCTAGCTGATAAGTCACTTTCATTTATTGAGAACAATAGAAATCCAACTATCTCATCTTCGTTTGTATATGTAACAAAGTATTTCCCTTTTTGTTCAAATGCATTTTTTACCCATTCTGAATAAATAGCTTTCTTTTTATCATCATTTATATTACTGTCATTAAAAAACCTTGAATAGCTAAAAGCATTGTCAGCTATTTGAATTATATCTTCATTCCATAAAAAATTATCGTCCACACTCACAGAATTTATATTTTTTTCTAAAGAAATAGAAATTTTCTTTTTAAATTTGCAATTTAAATCTGTAAGGAATGCTGTAGTATTTCTACCTATCCAATTATTATTATTATTATTATTATTTAAATTGTTAATAGTAACAAACTCATATTCCACAAGTTTATTAAGCAAAAATATCCATTCTATTTCTGAAAGCTCGTTTTTTAAAATCACTCTCGCTGATTTACATCCAAAATAACTAGTATCCCATCCTAATTCTTCTAAAACATAAGAAGAAGGAGCAGCTTCAATTTTATTTAGATTGTCCGGCACTGCTGCCTCCTCCATTCAGTTCTTGTGAATAAACACCCTTTTGAAAAAAAATACTTTTAACGGTTTTTAACAATATTCTCAAATCAAACAAGAATGAAATTTCTTCTACATAATATATATCGTTAGCAATTCTTTCTTTCCAAGAAATATTATTTCGAAAGTAAGCTTGATTATATCCACTTATACCTGGTAGAACTTCTAATCTCTTTATATCCCCATCCGAATAGTACTTTAGTTGTTCTGAAAGGTCAGGCCTTGGTCCAATAAAGCTCATATCCCCAAGAAGCACATTAATTAATTGAGGCAATTCATCTACACTGGTTTTCCTTAATATCTTACCAATTCTAGTTAGTCTCGGGTCATCATTTGAATTAAATGTTGATCCATCAGAGTTCCTAATATCTGGAGCATTCATTTTCATAGATCGAAATTTATACATTTTAAAATCATTACCATTCTTACCTAAACGGTTTGCATAATAAAAAACCTTTCCTCCATCCTCCACTTTTATCACTACAGCCACAATAAGCGTTATAACTAAAAAAAACGGGAATAGGATCAATGAAAATACAATATCTAAGATCCTTTTAATGAATTTTTCGTACATCTATATCCTCCCGATTTAAGACGATGATTGAGTATAAAGTCAGTTTCCTAGTCCTTCAGCTAATCTTCTCCCAGCCTCAAGCTCTGCATCAAACGCACTTCTATATGATGCGATAATATCCGTGTTATATCCATTATCCTTCAACTGTTTCTCTGCATCCGCCACGATACTGTTAAAGCTTGCGGTAAAATTATTAAGTTGAGAGAGACCCTTTGCTTTTATGCTCGCTTTACTAGCTTCATCAGTGGCCGCCAAGTATTCAAATGCTGTACTCACTAATGTAGATTGGCTTTGCGATCTTAGCGCACTGAGCTTAGACTCTGTAGCGCTAGTAATTGATTCATATGAAACTTTACTGGAAGAAGCAGAGCCAGCAGAACCCGCCCCTGTTGACGATCCGGATGGCAAGTTGTTAGTTGAATTAGTTGAATTACCATTTGACGAATCTGTAGAACCTGAGTTGGATTTGCCTTGATAGCCGTCAGATACAGCTGTAATTGTCTTCGTTTTTTGATCCCATTTAATTTCATTTCCTACCGACTCGGACAGGAACCGCAAAGGCACATACAAAGTTCCATTGAACATGTAGCTGGATTGCCCGCTTGGTAGTGCCTTAGAAGATCCATTAAACACATATTTGGCATTGACTTGATTCAGCACGAAACTCTTTCCTGTGACTGTAGAGATATTGTTATTCGTATTATTCATTAAATATTCTTTGATCACTACCAGTTCAGAACCCGTTGGTTCAGAAACGGTGACTTTTAGATTTTTAGCATCCCAAACGACATTTTTTTGTAGTGCATATGAAACAAATCTTAAAGGTACATAAGTACTGTTATTATGGATAAATACAAGTTGACCCGAAGGAGTGGTTAAACTTACTCCGTCAAAAATCATCTTTACATCCATCGTTTGAACTTTGACTGTATTCTCTACTTTTGCTGTCGTAACCGAAGCAGCCGACACGAATACCGGGGCAGAAGCTGTTAATGGTGCTACCCCAATTAAAGAACAGAGCAGCAGGGTAGCTGCTGGAATTTTTATTTTCTTCATCATCATTCACGTCCTTCTTCTTGCATTTCTTGTGCTTGTATTTGCTGTTCTTCAGCAACTACCTGATCATGGCTCAAACCTCGGCTTGCTCCATATTTCTTTGCTATATCCGACAGTTCGTTATATTGTTCTGCTGATACTTTGTCCAAAATAATTTGCCGAGCTTCCCGCTTTTCTTCTGGCGTTAAACCCCCACTAGCCAATTCTTGCAATCTTTTAATGTCAGAAAGACTTAGCTCTCCAAGAACAATTGATGTAACATCCGCCTTATCTTTCACCGTAACATTCTCTTGAATTTTCTTTGCTTTATCTGTCGACACTTGAGCGGAGTATTCACTAAGGTTACTTTCCACATCTGTCGCTGGGCTGCTTGTCGGATTACTTCCCACATCTGTCGTCGCTGGGCTGCTTGTCCGTTGACTTGTTGCTGCGGTGTCCTTACCGCTACCGCTTGAAGACAAAGGATTGGGAGTACTCTCTGGCGATGCCGTCGATTGATCTGTAGACTCACCAGCAGCTGATGTTTTCTCCGGAGCAGCAGATTCTAACGTTGCATTTTCATTAGGCTCATTAGCTTCAACTGGAATCTCATCTGTAGGCGCTATGGTTGGCTCTACTGAAGCGTTTGGAGTATCCTCTGTCTCCAAATCAAGTCCATCCGCCATCGAAGTCATTAATCTGTCGATAGCATAATTGGCAGCAAATAATCCTCCTATGGCCAGTACTAGAATTATTGAAAGTGACCAAGCCAAGACTTTCTTCCATCTCTTGTTGAACATAGTAATCCCCCCGCAAATAATAGTTAGCTAATAGCCGCTTGAGCAACCGGCTGCATAGGGACAATCTGATTAATAACCTCGCGAATCGCACTCGGTTCCTCAGCCAATACACGCTCCAGCCGTTTAAATTCTAATTCCAGCTGATTTTGACTAATCACATTGGGTCTGCCAATAAATATCCGATCATGCTGTGTAGAGCCTAGATTTTCTTCATCTGTTAGCAATTCTTCGTATAGTTTCTCTCCTTCTCGAATCCCCGAGAAAGTAATGTCAATATCCTTGTAAGGTTCATATCCGGATAATGTAATCAGATCTTCAGCCAAAGTTAAAATCCTCACTGGTTCCCCCATATCCAATACAAACACTTCCCCGCCTTTGGCAAAAGAACCGGACTGGATGACCAATTGTACAGCTTCCGGTATGGTCATAAAGTATCTAACCATCTCGGGATGAGTTACAGTTACTGGACCACCTACAGCGATCTGCTGCTTAAAGGCGGGAATCACACTGCCACGACTGCCTAATACATTGCCAAAACGCACGGCCGAAAATTTAGTCTGACTTGTTGTATTCAAGCTCTGTACGTACATCTCAGCAATACGTTTAGTCGCCCCCATCACACTAGTAGGATTAACGGCCTTGTCTGAAGAGATCATTACAAAACGTTCTGCACCAAACCGGTCAGCACCATCTGCTACATTCCGGGTACCAAACACATTATTCTTGATGGCCTCCGAAGGATTCCGCTCCATTAGAGGAACGTGCTTATGCGCTGCCGCATGAAAGACAACATGCGGTCTAAACGTACGAAATACATCCATCATTCGATTACGGTCCTGCACATCAGCGATCACTGTAACGATCTCCAGTTCAGGGAAATTCTTACGCAGTTCCATTTCAATAGTGTAGATACTGTTTTCGCCATGTCCAAGCAACAACAGCTTGTCTGGAGCAAATGGAGCAACCTGGCGGCATAGCTCAGATCCAATTGATCCTCCTGCTCCAGTAACCATAACTGTCTTATTGTGAACATAGCCCAGGATACCATTCAGATCGGCAACTATAGGCTCCCGCCCCAACAAATCTTCAACGCTGACATCCCGCAATTTTTTAATAGATATTTTGCCAGCAATCAGATCATTCAAAGCTGGAATTATCTTTAATTTCGCACCTGTCGTTTTGGCAAGATTAATAATTTCAGAGATTTCTGTTCTGGATACAGAAGGCATCGCAATAATAATCTCATGAATGTCCTTCTCCTTAACGAGTCGAGGCAGATCATATCTATTACCTAAAACCGGAAATCCCAAAATCGACATATGATATTTATTCCTGTTATCATCTATGAAACCAATTAATTTTGTTTGAGCAAAAGAGGGGCCCATCATCTCTTTAGCTATCAGCATTCCGCAATCTCCAGCACCTACAATCAATGAATGAATCTCAGTTTCTTTATAGTTGATCCGTTCATTGCGGAAAACCCTCCATAAAAAACGAACTCCCCCAACAAGCACTAGAGTAGTTTCTAAAACTCTAACTTCAACTCCAAAAGGTACACGCGCCGGAAGAAGTAACAGTGCAACTCCATAAGAAATCAAAGCTCCAACAACTATCGCCTTAAAAATAGATACGATTTCTCCAATACTGGCATACTGCCACATGCGCCGATACAAGCCAAAGTAAATCAAGCTACCACCAATGGCAATAGTTGAAATCACTCCAAATTGCACCATTTGCAAAAGGTATTCATGTGGGATTCCGTCATAAAACCGGAACATATAAGACGTCACAATACTAAGCCAAATAATAACCAGATCAATTAGGAATAACAAGAACACTCTGGATTTCGCTGTCATTTTTAGTGCCTCCAAAAATAACAATTTTCTCTACAGTACATTAATTTCCATAGTAGTAATAATAGTAGCCCTCGCTGGCTTTGCGTTTGACATTATTGAGTACTACACCCAGCATTTTAGCGCCTACACGATCCAGATTTCCTTTAGCTTTGGCAGCAATATCCCGTTTGACCTTGCCATAACTCACTACCATAATGACTCCGTCACTCTTAGAAGCGACAATCTGCGCATCTGTAACAGCCAGTAATGGAGGTGTATCAATCAGGATCACATCAAAGTTCTGTCTTAGTTCTTGAATTACCGTGCTCATCCGATTTGAAGCCAGCATCTCTGCAGGATTTGGAGGAATGGGACCAGAAGTCATCAAGTAGAGATTATTGACTCCAGACTCCTGAACCACTTCTTTGAGTACAGCCTGTTGAGATAACAGCGAGGATAACCCGTAACGATTACTTAGGGAAAATGTCTTATGGGCTGTTGGTTTGCGTAAATCTCCGTCAATCAACAGAACTTTCTTGTCGGCCTGAGCATATGCAGCCGCTAAGTTGGCTGAAACAGTAGATTTCCCTTCTTCCGGACCTGAGGAGGTAACCATAATTACTTGAATCTGTTCATCTACGGAAGAAAAATCAATATTGGTACGAAGCGCGCGAAAAGCTTCAGAAATAGGCGAACGAGGGTTCGTCACGGTAATCAGATGGCGTTGTTGATTATTTGGTTGCTGGGACATGTTCGAGTTCCCCCGCCTTTCTGGACAATAACTGTGCTTGTGTTTCGGTTCCTTTGCCCTCTTCTTGACCCACTCTTGTGATCATAGCAATTGTTGGCAGACCGAGATATTTCTCAATGTCCTCTTCCGTCTTCAGCGTATCATCCAAATAATCCAGCAGGAAGGCTATCCCGAGTCCTATCATCAACGCAACAATAAAAGCTATGGCAATGTTCAGCACAACATTGGGTTCAACCGGCCCCGGCGCAACAGGCGGGTTGGTCTTGGCTTCATTTAGAATGGATACGTTCTGTACATTAAACAGTGAAGGGATTTCTTGCTTGAACACAAGTGAAATGGCATTCACAATTTCTGCAGCTCTCTGGTATGAATTATCTCGAACGACAAGTGTCATCACCTGCGTATTATTTACGGAACTCACGTTTACTTTCTTCAACAACTCCTCCGCAGTGATATTAAATTGCGGATAGTTCTTGGCTACGACTTCTAGAATCGCCGGCGTCCTAATAATTTCCTTGTACGTATTAATCAGCTGTATATTCGTGTTGATTTGGTTAAGATCAAGCTGACCTACCGTAGATTGTGTAGGTGTCTGATTCACAATAATCTTCGTGGAAGCCTCATATACGGGATTCTTGATATACAAACTGTAAATTCCGGCAAGAATACATGCCACTACTACAACACTAACAATTAACCAAACTCTTTTCCTGACGATCTGAAAATAATCGCGAAGATCCAATTCTTGTGCTGACAAGTGAATTTCCCTCCAAGCTGTTTCTGTAATATTTCAATCCACGCTAAAAAAGTGCCCCCTCTCACGTAGACGAGAGGAGGCTCTCCACTTGCTTATTGCTTACTTGAAGTTAATTGTACGATAGATAATTACTGCAGCTTCTGCACGGCTAGCTGTGTTCGTAGGGTTGAACTTACCAGCATTACCGATTACCAAGTTATTGCTAGCTGCGAAAGCTACTCCGTCTTTCAGTGTAGCGTTGATCTTGGCAGCATCAGTGAATTTATTCAGAGCCGAAGCATCTGTCTTTGCATCTGGATGAGTCAATTTCAATGCACGGGAGATCAGTGTTGCCATCTCAGCGCGCGTAATTGTTGCGGTTGGATCGAATGTAGTTGAAGTGCGGCCTTGGATAATGCCCTTTTCTGCAGCAACAGCTACATATGGTGCATACCAAGCAGTAGAGCTCACATCACTGAAGTTTTCAGTTGCTGTGCTATTCTCCAAGTTCAACGCACGAACCAGCATCTTGGCGAATTCCGCACGGGTAACATTGTTCTTAGGAGCAAACTTACCATTTCCGATACCTTCAATCGCACCCTTAGCAGCTACAACTTGAATTTGTCTTCCAGCCCAAGCTTGAACTTTAGCAATATCACTGAAGCTTACTTTGTTCTCAAGTACAGCATAGGAAGAGAATGTATCACGTGGTTCAACGATATGTTCGCCATCCAACACGCCGCCTTGGAATTGCAGATCACTGTATACAACTTTCGCTACAGACAACAGTTCTTTATCAAGACCTGTAGTATCCTTAAGTGGTAGTTTAATAGTCAGTGGTTGTTTAAATGTTGTTGTAGCCACGCCACCAACTGTCAAACCGAAGTCGTATACTTTAGAAGCCAGTTTCAACTTGGAAATCGAAGTTACCGTAGCATCTTCACCTGTTGTAGTAGTCAAAGTAACAGCATCGCTGAATTGTGCTACAGGAATAGTTACAGTCAATCCGTTAAAAGTAATAGCAATGTTTGCGATACCTTTAGCTTTAGCTGCTTCAATAATGACTTTGGACAATGGAACTTTTACAGTCTTAGCATTCACTGTTCCGAGGTTCAAAGTGAGGGTAAGACCGGTTTTTCCAGGGTTTGCAGCCAGAAGGGCATCAAATGCTTTGAGTACATCGGCGTCAACCAGATTCAATGTAGCCACATCGCCCACAATGCTTACAAGCTTGGATACATCATAGATACCGGGAGTAGCAGTAGGATTAGTGACTACTGTACCACCAGTACCGCCACCGTTATTACCGCCATTGTTACCGCCATTGTTACCGCCAGCTTGGAGGTATGTGTTGTAATATGCTCTTGCAAGTACCAATAGCGCAGCTTTTTCTTTAGTAACAGATGGTTCATTTTGCAGCTTGTTTTTCACTGCTGCAAGATCCGCTCTGGTCACTCCGAACTTATTGAGTCCGTTAAGCACACCATTAACAGTAGAGGAACCCACTGCAACTTTAAGAGTAGCTTCTTTGGCTTGTTTGAAAAGAGCACTGTTCTCGTCTTGCAATGCTGCAAGAATCACAGCTTCACTTTGTCCCTTGAAGAGAGGAATCAGTGTTTGTTCAACACCGTTTGCACCGAAGATGGAAGTGTATACTTCATCAACAGTTAGGTTAGGCAGGCCAATTTCTCCAGCAATCTTCTTCACCAAGTCTTTGTAAGCTTGGTAGTTCTCAGACTTCTGAATGTCAGTTACTGCTGAATACTCAGGAGTATATACAGATGTAACGATCTCCACATAAAGTTTGTGTAACAGAGATTTGTCAGCCTGTGTCAGGAAAGTCAACTTATCCGTCACGGGAGCAAAATCCGCTTCCAATTGTGCTTGAGTCAAGCCTTGAAGCTCTCCACGGAAATCACGCAGGATTTGTTTGTCCGGTTCTGCCAAAGTTGCATACAACACATTAGCACGATCTTTCAAAGCTGTAAAAATTACGTCATTGCTAGATGCCGCAGATGCAACGCCACTCAAATGTTTAGCCAAACCTTGGCTGCTGAAAGGGAAGCCTGCTACAGATGCTGCTGCCATACTTACTGCTAGTGTTGATACTGCTAATTTTTTCTTCAAAGTCACTTTTCATCCACCTCTTTGTATGTAGTATTGAATCTGTTACTGCTGTTGCTGTTAGAATAGGTCATACTAAGTCAACTCTATTCAAATAAAATGTAACAATAACCCAGTATTACCCATTCTACCACTATTCGAGAGATTGGTCACGCTTTACGAGAAAATATTCCGAAGATTTTTTGACTTTTTTTGCGGGAACCCGTATAAAGCACTCGAACTAGCTCCTCGTTGGCGATAATTCTCTGTGAATTGTGGCGAAAACAGTCGGAAACGGCAGCCCCCAGTTCTTTCTCCACAACGTTGTAAGCTTCACTGAGACCAAAGGGTCGATGACGGCTGTCATGCGCATCGGAAGCGATCACATGAACCGCGTTTCTTCGACATAGATCGAGTGAGAGCTTCTGCAGTTTGTTTCCAAAGACTCCGGCAATACTCTGCGCTGTGACTTGCCCTAGTGCTCCCAGCTCTATTAATCTTTCTAATTTGGCGGGATCATCAGCAATTTCAGCGTTGCGCTCCGGATGGGCAATGACTGGGACAATACCTTGAATCATAAGCTCATGGCAAGTTTCCTCCATGCTGCGTGGTACCCTAGAAGAAGGCATTTCTAGCAATATATACTTTGATCCCGCAAGCGTCAGCAACTGCCCTTGTTCCAAATCAATTAGGAGATCCCCGTATATGCGGATCTCCTGACCAGGTAGTACTAGCAGGTTAATACCAGCTTGCTGAAGTCTCTCATTCAGAAGCTGCACAGCTTGTCCAATATTTGGAGCGGGATTCATATATACTCCATTGGCATGGTGAGGTGTAGCTATTGCCGTAGAAATACCATCCTTCTGGGCGTCCTGCGCCATGGCGAGAGCCGCTTCCCAGTCCGCAGCTCCATCATCCATAAAAGGTAAAATGTGGTTATGAATATCTATCATATACTTTTTATCGATCCTTTTCTAGCTTTATTTTATAGATTTTTCGCAAAAACACAACCATTTTACTGGGGAATAATCGCTAGAATTAATGTGTAATTTATTCCTACAATTCCAATTCTATCAAACGCTGGTTTATCGCTGCAAGTTTACCGTCAATTTCACCTATCATTTCATCGCTCTGGACGGTAAGTCTGCAATCTAATAAACTATCAATTTCGAGGCGCAGCGCCGCAATCTCCCGTTCTATAACGTCAGACTTAAAGAGAGTCATCATCTCCGATAAGGACTGTTTATGCTGATAGATTAGCTTGCTGCCATTAGCAGTAAGCTCTGAAATCCGGCGGACCGATCCACTCTCATAATAATACTCCATTGTGAATCCTTGATAAACCCTATTCACTGAACCAGACCCTTTATAAGTGACAAAAAGCTTGCGGACTGCATTATTCAGGTGAGGGTTCACCACCCGGCAGGAAAACGTGCAGATATAGAGATGCCCCCTGCGTTCCACATTGAGACGAATTGCTTCTCCCCCGTTTTCCTCCAGTACAATCTCCTGTTCTCCACCTCCGAGGACCTTAACACGGTGGCTGATATAGCAGGTATCGGCTGTGAGCAGAAACTGGTTCATCTGAAATTCTGTCATTTGCAGAGTTGTATTCACATATTCCGTCGCCAATCGCTGAGCCATAACCATCCCTCTATTCTTTATAGCAATCATTAGATTGATTATACAACGTAGAGCGGCGGGTTTCTCTCATGCTAGAACAGGCTAAAGACCGTTAATTCCCCTTATGGGTTGGAAATGGGAGGATAGGTGAGGAATTCGCATTGATGCTCTGATTTACGCATATTCCCCATATATCAGGACTAACTTATTCTTCAGAAGTATCCTCAGACTGAGACTGAGATGCTTCTCCGGGTTCCTGGCTTTCCTGCTCATCCGCTAGCTCTTCTTCTGAAGGTAGGCAGTATCTCTCAATCAGTTCCCACAGTTCATCTTTGCCGAGACCCAGCTCCGAGGAAAAGGATATGAAATTATCCCCCGGCAATACGCCGAGCTCCTGCTTCATAATTTTGATGTGTTTAGGCCAGCGGGTCTTGGGAATCTTGTCCGCTTTGGTTGCCACCACGCAGAGCGGCAGATCATAATGCTTCAGCCAATCAAACATCATTTTATCGTTACTGGTTGGCGGGTGGCGCAAATCCACTATAAGCAGAATAAGCCTTAGCGTATCCCGCTCTGCCATATACTTTTCGACCATTTTCCCCCATGAGGCACGTTGGGTTTTGGAAACTTTGGCATACCCGTAGCCCGGAAAGTCAACAAAATACATATCTTCATTGACACGGTAATAGTTCATATGCTGTGTCTTGCCCGGTGTGGAGCTTGTACGGGCCAGATTTTTACGGTTAATCATCCGGTTGATCAGGGAGGACTTCCCTACGTTGGAGCGCCCTGCCAGAGCAATCTCCGGCAAGGCGTCAACTGGGTATTGATCAGGGCCTACGGCGCTGATAATAAATTCGGCATTGTTAACTTTCATAGGACTTCCTTTCTAATGCACACTACTCGGCGCTTCACTGCTAATTTCTGTATGATGTTCAACAAGCGCATGCTGCAGCACCTGATCCATATGGGATACAGGCACAAACTCCACATCGTTGCGTACGCTCTCCGGGATATCCTTGAGGTCGCGCTCGTTGTCCTTCGGAAGAAGGATTTTTTTGTAACCGGCACGGTGAGCAGCCAGCGATTTCTCCTTGAGCCCGCCAATCGGCAGGACCCGCCCACGCAGCGTAATCTCACCCGTCATTGCCACGTCTTTCGATACATAACGTTTAGTCAGTGCTGAGATCAACGCAGTAGCAATGGTGATCCCTGCAGAGGGGCCATCCTTCGGTATTGCACCTTCAGGGATGTGAATGTGAATATCGTTCTTCTCATGAAAATCCGGCTCTAGTCCCAGCTCCTCCGCCTTTGAACGGGTGTAGCTGAAAGCAGCCTGTGCTGACTCCTTCATCACATCACCCAACTGTCCCGTAAGCGTGAGCTTGCCAGTGCCCTGAACAACCGTCACTTCGATCAGCAGCGTGTCGCCGCCAACCTCGGTCCATGCCAGCCCGGTTACGGTGCCGATCTGATCCTCCAACTCGGCCATACCGTAACGGTACTTCGATACACCGAGATAATCCTTGACCTCACCCGGCAGGATACTGACTTGTTTCTTCTCATCGGATACAATCTGCTTTGCTGCTTTGCGGCATAGTGCCGCGATCTGCTGCTCCAAATTACGTACCCCGGATTCCCGGGTGTATTCGCGGACGATCTTCAGCAGGGTGTCGTCTTCAATGGACAGCTGTTCATCCTCCAAGCCATGATTCTTACGCTGCTTCGGCAGCAAATACCGGCTGGCAATTTGCAGTTTCTCCAGTTCTGTGTAACCGGGAATGAAGAGCATCTCCATCCGGTCAAGCAGTGGACGTGGAATATTATGCACTGCATTCGCAGTTGTCACGAACATAACATTCGACAGGTCGAACGGCAACTCGACGAAGTGATCGCTGAACGTATTATTTTGCTCCGGATCAAGCACCTCCAGCAGTGCCGCCGACGGGTCGCCGCGGAAGTCCGCCGCCATCTTGTCAATTTCGTCGAGGAGAAAGACCGGGTTAACACTGCCCGCTGTCTTCATCCCCTGAATGATCCGGCCCGGCATTGCCCCTACATAGGTGCGGCGGTGGCCGCGAATCTCAGCTTCATCCCGCACACCGCCCAGAGAAATGCGCACGAACTTGCGGTTCAGTGAACGGGCAATCGAACGAGCTAACGAAGTTTTGCCGACACCCGGAGGCCCTACCAGACAGAGAATCGGGCCCTTCAGCTTCTTGACCAGCTTTTGGACGGCCAGATATTCCAGCACCCGTTCCTTCGGCTTCTCCAGACCGTAATGATCCGCATCCAGCACCTGCTCCGCCTTCAGAATATCCAAATCATCCTCTGTCGATTCGCTCCAAGGCAGACTCAGCAGCCAATCCACATAGTTGCGGATGACGCTGCCTTCCGCTGAGCTAGCTGGCATTTTTTCCAATCGGTCAATTTCCTTCTCGATTTTCTCCTGCACACGTTCCGGCAGATTCTTTTCTTCCATCAGGCTGCGCAGCTCATCCGCTTCACCGGCCCGGCCTTCTTTTTCACCGAGCTCCTTCTGGATCGCTTTCATCTGTTCACGCAGATAATATTCCTTCTGGGTTTTCTCCATCTGTTTCTTCACACGCTGGTTGATTTTGCGCTCAAGTTCAAGCACTTCACGCTCATTGTTAAGGATATCGAGCAGCTTCTCAAGGCGTTTGCTGACATCAATGGTCTCCAGAATCTCCTGCTTATCCTTAATCTTCAGTGCCAAATGGCTCGTGATGACATCGGCGAGTCTTCCTGGCTCTTCAATATCAGAGACAGCAGCAAGCGTTTCTGGGGTGACTTTTTTGGACAAAGTGATGTAGTGCTCGAATTGGCTCAGTACGGTTCGCATTAGAGCGTCACTCTCCTGATCCACATCCTCCTGCTCTGGCAGCTCGCGCGCCATCACCTCGTAAAACTCCTCATTATCCATATAATGAATAATTTCGGCCCGTTCCACACCTTCCACCAGCACACGAATCGTGCCGTTGGGAAGCTTCAGCATTTGCCGCACATTCGCGACGGTACCGACCCGAAAAATATCTTCTTGTCCCGGCTCCTCAATATTCACTTCCGACTGTGAACAGAGGAGAATCAGGTTATCTTCAACCATAGCTTTTTCCAGCGCCCGAACGGACTTCTCGCGGCCCACATCCAAATGAAGAACCATACTGGGGTACACAAGAAGACCTCTAAGGGGCAATAAAGGAAAACGACGACCTTTTGTTTTGTTTGGTATCATCGCTTTCGCACCTCCCATGGTTCTCAAGTAGTGTCATATGCATTCATTCTAACAAAAGCGGCATCAAAACACCAACAGGCTGCCTTTGAGTGTAACCGTTCTACGTCTTTCCAGCATATCAACGCAGCAATTAGTATTTGCGGCTCCCATGTGGAATATGTCTGTTTGTGGATAAAGCGGACAAAAGGAGCAAGAAATTGTGCTGAAATGTGGAATTCCATAAAAAAGAGCGGCGGGTTTCCCGCCACTCTTTCGCTGTACAGTAACATCTAATTCACATTGCTTAAATTGCGATCAAACTTAATTTTGTAGATTATCTGCACAACCATCGCCCCTAACAAAACACCGGCAGAGTCAATGGCTACGTCATACAGTCTGCCGTCACGTCCAAAGTATAATTGGAGCAGCTCTGTCAGCAGGGCAAAAGCAATGGATACAAGAATACTCATGACGGTGCTCTTACTCCGTCTATAGAACAGGACTGCCAGCACAGCAAATCCTGAGAAATGTCCTATCTTTCTGATGATATACCCGGAGGTATACTTCAAATCCAGCGTCGTCAGTTCGTGGAAATCGGCTGAACCCAGCCAACGGAAAGATGGAACGGTGCCGTTCGCCCAAAAGCTTGAGTCAGAAGCACAGGTGAATACAAGCAACAGAATGGCCCATGCGATAAGCACAACAGTTTTCATTACAAAACCCACTTTCAAATTACAGTGTTTATAGTATCGCAGATTTGTAATCAAAAATCTAATTTTGCATATCCCCTGCAGCGTCAGCCTTAAAGAGCGAAGGTGACGCAGAGAACGTCTCGCCGGAGACTGCCGGCAGCCTCACATCTGCGGTGTCCGCGCCGAACAGGTGACGGAATACCTCTTCCACCGTCTCCACCGGAATGACCCGCAGGGGGGCGAGGTCGGCGAATAAGGATTGCCAGTTTTCTTTCGGAATCAGCACAGTAGTTGCTCCAGCCTGAAAAGCTGCCTCTACCTTGGCGATTACGCCGCCGACTGGCTTCACACGTCCGTGAATCCCGATCTCACCGGTGATGGCAACAGTGTTGTCAACCGGCAGACGGCGGATTGCGGAGACGATGGCAACAGCCATAGCCACTCCAGCGGATGGACCGTCAATCGGCGTACCTCCGGGAAAGTTTACATGCAGATCGTAACGGTCCGGCTCCAAATTCATCGTGCGCAGGACCGTCAGCACGTTCTCTACAGATCCTTTGGCCATACTCTTGCGACGGATCGTACGCGATCCCCCGCCAATCTCTTCTTCATCGACCACACCGGTAACGTTTAGCCGTCCCTGACCGCTAGCAGGTGCAGCCGAAACTTCAATCTCCAGCAAAGTACCCATACCAGGTCCATACACCGCCAGGCCGTTGACCAGCCCTATCTGAGGCGATGAAGGAATCTTGCGTTCCGTCCGCAGCGGCAGCTGACTGCTGCCAGCCACCCATTCCACGTCGGCCGCTGTCAGAGTGTCACGTTGTTCGGTCAAGGCCAACCCTGCGGCGAGTTGAATCATATTGACGGCTTCCCGGCCGTTAGTGGCATATTGCTGCACCACAGTCACAGCTTCCGGGCTGGGCTTCAAGCCAATTTTCTGAATCGCATCACGACCGATCACGGCGATCTCATCAGGCAGCAAAGGACGGAAATAAATTTCCATACAGCGTGAACGCAGCGCCGGTGAAATTTCATCAGGAGAACGGGTGGTTGCTCCGACAAGACGGAAATCGGCTGGCAGACCATTTTGAAAAATATCATGGATATACGCAGGTGTATTGCTGTCCTCGGAATTGTAATAGGCACTTTCCAGCAGCACTTTGCGGTCTTCAAGAACTTTTAGCAGCTTGTTCATCTGAATGGGGTGAAGCTCACCGATTTCATCCAGAAAAAGAATCCCGCCATGCGCCTTGGTCACAGCTCCCGGCTTCGGCTGGGGCACGCCTGCAACCCCCATTGCACCGGCCCCTTGGTAGATCGGATCATGCACTGAGCCAATTAGCGGATCGGCGATTCCCCGTTCATCAAAACGGGCTGTAGTCGCATCAATTTCTGTGAATTTGGCATCACTTTTGAAGGGGGATAGCACATTCTTTTTCGCTTCCTCCATGACGACACGGGCAGCAGCAGTCTTGCCGACTCCCGGAGGTCCGTAAATGATAACATGCTGCGGGTTGGCGCTGCACAGCGCCGCCTTCAGGGCACGCAGCCCATCCTTTTGCCCGACGATATCTCCAATGGAGGCCGGACGCGTCTTTTCCGAGAGCGGTTTGGTTAAAGAAATCATCCGCATCTTCCGCAGCTTATCCAACTCCTTGCGCGACTCACGATCCACCGCCGTCTTATTGGTCTTCTGTCCCCGCAGCAAATTCCAAAAATAAACGCCGATAACCAGCGCGAAAAAGAGCTGCACGATCATCAGCAATATGCTCAATGAGCTTAATTCCATAGGTCATCCTCCCATTTCATTCAGTCTACCTGGTCTATACCGTTGGCTACTACTAGGTAGTATAGCCGTTTCGGTCATTCGTAAACGCAGTGGGGCAGTATTTATGAATAATTAACTAAATTTTGGATAAAAAAATCAGGGGTATGACCGAAGGTCAGATTGACGGGATGGTTATCTGAATTTTATAGCTGAATGTTACAGGAATGAATAAGTGGGTGATGTAGGAAAGGGTATGGGCGGATAAGATCGGTAAGGAGTTGGGCAATCGTAATGAGGGTCAGACGCGGTTCGCCTTCGTGCTAATGCTGCACCTAGGTGCAGGAGAGACCGGATGACTGGCGTTGTTGAGGGTGATCGAGCGTTGCTGCTGACATCTAACTAAGTGTAGCTGCGAGCGCTAGACCGTTGATAAGGATGATGTCTTACGTTGCTGCTGCGGGGTGATATGATAGTTCGTTGATGTGACGTCTTGGCGTAACTGCAGCCACTAGTCGTTGATGCACCACTAAACGTAGCTGTAGCTGTAGCTGTGGGCGATAGTGCTGATGAGGACGTCTTGGCGTTGCTGCGGCCACTAGTCGTTGATGTGCACCACTAAACGTAGCTGTAACTGGGCGATAGTACGTTGATGCAACTTCCTCGAGTAGCCGCGGTCACCAGGCGTTGATATGTACTTCTAAATGTTGCTGCTGCGGGCCATACATGGAGCAGCCTCACAAACTTTTGAACAGACTTTTTACCAAAGGTAAATACTCCCTCTATTTCAAGTGATTTGTTCTATATAGCTGAAATAGAGGGATATTCTCCCTATGTTTTTAAAGATTATTGTGAAATCAGCTTCTCCATTAAAAGTTAGCGGGCAAATTCCCCGCAACTTGTAAGTACGGGCACATCACAGCAAATTTATAGGGTACATTTCCCGCTATCCCGTGAATTTATCTGTTCTTCGCTTACTAAAACCCTCCATCCTATTTCTCCATGTTCGACCACCACTTAGTTGCTGCACTCACTCTACTATTCCCAGTAACTGAGAACATTGCGCGCCAGCTCATACCTTACCCTCCGGACACCATCGCCACGTTTTGCAGGCGTCAGCCAACCTTTTTCACTTATCTTATACAGCATGTGCCGGGCCGTTTTAGGATCGAGTGAGAAATATTCAGCTACATCCTGCGGTCGTACGGTTCCGGCCTGACGGATTACAAAACGCATAATTTCTCTCTCAACCAGCAGCAACTTCTCCACTGGAACAACTGGTGCTATATATCTGCTCAACACCATGCGCAGCAATGTAACACATAATTCAGGACGCCGCTCCACATCGTCGTAGGCAAAGGAGATGACTTGGTAACCCATTGCACACAGAAACGTTTCGCGGTTCAGCTCATTGCTATATTTCTGTCTGTCCATATCCTTTACATGTGCCGCATAACCTTTAATCTCCAACAGGAGTCTGATCGTTCCCGGCAAAAATGCAAAATCAGCAAAATAGGAACGGCCGCGCCAGTCCATGACTTCATATTCCGGATGAAGATCGCAGAAGTCACCACGCAGCGGCCACCATACATTTTGCAGAAATAATGCTTCGGCATGCCGATGCCCCCTCTCCAGCCTCCCCCTTCGCTCTCCGCTCCTAGAATCTAGATGATGCTGAATAAACTCTTCAATATTCGGCTTGTGATTCATATCCGCTAATCCCCCTTTGGTTATACAAAATAAAAAACGCCCCATTTCACCGCCGGATCACCCGTGGTGCAATGGGACGTTTTTCGCCACCTTGCTTGATGCTATAAAAAAATTAGGAACAACTATCTATACTTAGAGGGAAATACGCCCGCTATTATATCCAGAATGCTTGTTTCTCGAGCAATAAAGGGAATACTGCCCTTTAATTATTTCTAAATCTCCGAATCGTCCTAAGATGATTGAATTAAAGGGACGAATTCCCCCTATATTCTTCATTCCCTTGAATAATAACAAATTAACGGGAGTATTTCCCCTTTGTAAATTTAATTAGTGCAATTATAGTATAACCAAACTGCAGAGCAACGAGTTCCAATCAGCAACTGAATGAAGGATGATTAGATAAAAGGAGTCAGCTTGTTCGACTAGTTAGAATAAGTTCTACTATTCTTCCGGAGTACCCACGCCTATAGCAGGAGCCAGTCCGGCATGCTTGCGGCCGGGGATTTCGCCCGTTGCTTCAAAGTGAGCGACAATGATGTCGATCTCCTTCTTCAGTTCGGAGACAAGCTCTGCCTCAGGAACCTTGCGGATCATTTTGCCGTAACGGAACAGCAGTCCCTCACCACGGGCACCGGCGATGCCGATATCGGCTTCACGGGCTTCTCCGGGGCCGTTAACGGCGCAGCCCAGCACCGATACTTTGATCGGTACCTTCAGCTTAGAAATATACTCTTCTACTTCGTTGGCGATGGAGAAGAGATCAATGTCCAGACGTCCACAGGTCGGACATGAGATCAAGGTGGCAGCGTTGGAGATCAGACCAAAAGTCTTGAGCAGTTCACGCGCTACCTTCACTTCCTCGACTGGATCGGCACTGAGCGAGATCCGCACGGTGCTGCCGATGCCCATAGAGAGCAGTGCCCCGATACCTGCCGAGCTCTTCACGGTTCCGGCGAACAACGTGCCGGATTCTGTAATGCCCAGATGCAGCGGATAAGGAATGACTTCTGCCGCCTTGCGGTAAGCCTCAATAGCCATAGGCACATCCGAAGCCTTCAGGGAAACGATAATGTCATGGAAATCGAGTTCCTCGAGAATTCCAATATGATAAAGTGCGCTCTCGACCATGGCTTCCGGAGTCGGATAGCCGTATTTCTCGAGCAAGTGGTTTTCCAGTGAACCGGCATTTACGCCAATGCGGATCGGAATTCCTTTTTCTTTGCAGGCTTTGACTACAGCTTCCACCTTGTCGCGGCGGCCGATGTTGCCGGGATTGATCCGGACCTTGTCGATGCCGTTCTCAATAGCCAGCAAAGCTAGCTTATAGTTAAAATGAATATCCGCTACAAGCGGAATATGAATCTGCTTCTTGATTTCCTTGATCGCAGCAGCCGCTTCTTCATTGTTGACAGTTACGCGCACGAGTTGGCAGCCCGCTTCCTCCAGCCGCAGAATTTCAGCGACCGTAGCTTCCACATCAGCGGTTTTGGTCGTACACATGCTTTGAATAGCAACCTCATTGTTTCCCCCGATAATAACTCCGCCAACATTGACAGGACGGGTCTGGTGTCTCAAGAACATGGTTTTCTCCCCCATAACGATCAAAGCTCCACCCCCACCGCTCCCGCTTTGTGAAGCGGGATAGCGGCAAAAAGGTGGAGTCTGTGAATTGTATTGTTTAATTAGGCGCTTTCTTCCTTCTTCTTGTCTTTCTTGATGCCCAGCTCAGGCAACGCCTTCTCTTGAACGACCTGCTCCGTAATCACGCAGTCCTTGATGTCATCGCGTGAAGGAACCTCATACATCACATCAAGCATAATACTCTCTATGATTGCACGCAGACCACGGGCACCCGTGTTACGTTTGATGGCTTCCTTAGCGATGGCTTCAAGCGCCAGCGGTTCAAATTTCAGCGCGACATTGTCCATTTCCAGCAGCTTGATATACTGCTTGGTGAGCGCGTTTTTCGGCTCGGACAGAATGCGTACCAACGTATTCTCATCAAGCGGCTCTAGCGTGGAGATTACCGGCAGACGGCCGACAAACTCAGGAATGAGACCGAATTTGAGCAGATCTTCAGGCAATACCATGGACAGGTATTCGCCTGTCTTCAGGTCCTTCTGACCTTCAACAGCAGCGTTGAAGCCGATGACTTTTTTGCCGATACGGCGTTTGATCATTTGCTCCAGACCGTCAAAAGCACCGCCAACGATGAACAGGATGTTCGTCGTGTCGATTTGGATAAACTCCTGGTGAGGATGCTTGCGTCCGCCTTGCGGTGGTACGGAAGCTACAGTGCCTTCCAGAATCTTCAGCAGGGCCTGCTGTACACCTTCACCGGAAACGTCGCGTGTAATGGACGGATTCTCGGATTTGCGTGCTACTTTATCGATTTCATCAATATAGATAATACCGCGTTCGGCTTTTTCCACATCATAATCCGCAGCCTGGATCAGCTTCAGTAGAATATTCTCAACATCCTCACCCACATAGCCCGCTTCCGTAAGGGAAGTGGCATCTGCAATAGCAAAAGGAACGTTGATAATCTTCGCCATGGTCTGCGCCAGCAGCGTTTTACCCGAACCTGTTGGACCGAGCAGGAGAATATTGCTCTTCGTCAGTTCAACGTCTTCGATCTTGCTTTGGCTGTTCACACGCTTGTAGTGATTATATACAGCAACGGAGAGCGATTTCTTCGCCTGCTCCTGGCCGATTACGTATTGATCAAGAATATCACGAATTTCCTTTGGTTTCGGGATATCCTTCAGGTCCAGCTCTTCCTCATGGCCGAGCTCTTCCTCCACGATTTCCGTGCACAGCTCGATGCATTCGTCACATATATAAACACCAGGTCCTGCTACAAGCTTACGAACCTGCTCTTGTGATTTGCCGCAAAAAGAACATTTCAATTGCCCTTTTTCATCATTAAATTTAAACATCTTACCACCCCTTTAAGATATGATCGGTGAAGAGAGTACCTGGTCAATAAGCCCATATTCCTTCGCTTCTTCCGCGCTCATGAAGTTATCGCGGTCCGTATCCCGTTCGATTTTTTCAAGGGGCTGACCTGTGCGATCCACATATATTTGATTCAGCTTATGTCTAGTCTTGAGGATCCAGTCTGTGTGAATCCAGATATCGGATGCCTGCCCTTGAACGCCGCCGAGCGGCTGATGAATCATGACCTCACTGTTGGTCAGCGCGTATCTTTTGCCCGGAGCTCCAGCAGTAAGCAACAGCGATCCCATACTGGCTGCCATTCCTACACAAATCGTAGAAACATCGGGTTTGATGTATTGCATCGTATCATATATACCCATGCCGGCTGTCACAGAACCACCAGGCGAGTTGATGTACAGGTGAATGTCTTTTTCGGGGTCATCTGCTGCCAGGAACAACAACTGGGCAATAATCAGATTGGCGACATCATCGTCAATTGCATTGCTCAGGAAGATGATGCGATCCTTCAGCAATCTGGAATAGATATCGTATGACCGTTCTCCCCGACTTGTGGATTCCACAACCATTGGTACCAGACTCATGCCACCAACCTCTTTTCTCTATACAGATTAGTCTTTCCGTTCAGAAATATTTTAACACGTTCAAGGCGGTATGTCATTTTTTCACTGCTGAGGAAATCCGCATTGGTCATGTGCCTGCCATTATAGCGCAATTTCAGACACATTGCCAATCCTCTGTTCGGTTATGTACCTCCAAACACCAGCACCCGATAAAAATAAGGCACGTAACAAACTTACGTGCCTTATCAACTGTCTATGGAGGCCGTACTACTGCTTGGCCGCTCTAGGTAAAATTAAATACTACTCAGCGCTTGTTTCTTCAGCAGCTTCTTCAGTTGCTTCAACTTCCACGCTGCTGGATACGAGCAGTTCAATGGTCTTGCGCAGCGAAATTTCTTCGTTCAAGCTGCTCAGGGAACCGTTAGCTGCAAGGATACTGCGGATTTCTTCAGGAGAACGTTTGAAGGATTCAGCCATGGAAGCGAGCTCTTGGTTCACTTCTTCTTCGGAAACTTCGATCTTCTCTTCCTTCGCGATCACTTCAAGCACCAGGTTGTTGCGGACGCGTTTTTCGGCATCGTCTTTCATTTGGCTCTCAAGATCTTCACGGGTTTGACCGGAGAAGCTGAGGAACATATCCATGTTCATGCCTTGTTGGCGAAGACGGTTGTCGAAATCGCGAACCATGTTTTGAACTTCACTGGCGATCATTGCTTCAGGAATTTCCACTTCAGCATTAGCTGCTGCTTTGTCAACTACTGCAGTTTCACGAACGCCTTTCAATTCTTCCTGTTTGCGGGATTCAAGCTGTGCTTTCAGATCTGCTTTGTATTCTTCCAGTGTGTCGAATTCACTTACATCTTTAGCGAACTCGTCGTCCAGGGCAGGAAGCTGTTTGCGTTTGATTTCATGCAGCTTCACTTTGAATACAGCAGCTTTGCCTGCAAGGTTCTCTGCATGGTAAGCCTCAGGGAAAGTAACTTCTACATCCTTGAAATCACCAGTGGACATGCCTACAACCTGCTCTTCAAAACCAGGGATGAAGGAGTTGCTGCCAAGTTCCAGAGAATGACGTTCTGCTTGGCCGCCTTCGAACTGCACGCCATCTACGGAACCGTCAAAGTCGATTACAGTGATATCGCCATTAGCTGCCGCTTCATCTTCAACAACAACCAGTTCAGCATGACGTTCTTGCAGACGTTTCAGTTCGGCATCCAGCTCTTCTTCAGTAACTTCAGCTTTTTGAACCGGAACTTCCAGGCCTTTGTACTCGCCCAGTTTCACTTCAGGCTTAACAGTGATCTTCGCTTTGAAAATAAATGCTTGACCTTTAGCGAATTGCTCGATGTCTACTTCAGGACGGTCTACCGGGAAAATGTCGGTTTGCTCAACAGCTTCGCCGTAAACTTCAGGAAGAAGAATGTCGATGGCATCCTGGTACAGGCTTTCTACACCAAAACGGGATTCAAAGATCGGCCGAGGCACTTTACCTTTACGGAAACCAGGTACGTTTGCTTTCTTAACCACTTTATTAAAAGCTTTGTCGAGTGCTGCAGCTACGCGTTCTGCTTCTACTTCGACTTCAAGAACTCCAAGGTTCTTCTCTATTTTTTCCCAAGTTGCCTTCATAATATACTTTTCCCTCCAAAAATAGGTTACATGTTTACTTTAAATAATCACGCAATTCACGCACAGAATAACCATTATATTATATACAACATCGCTTTATTTATCAAGTAGAGAACTCTTTACAAATCCTTTGAGAGAACGATAGGCTCCTTCAAATTGAAAGCGCATGCCGCCTGTTATCCCGTACATCCCGCGTGTTTCTTCCTCCTGCCGCGTTCCGTTCAGGCTTTCTGACACCATTTGATGCAGCGCACCCGCCCAAATATCGAGCAGCGCATCCTCTCCGTCCAACAATTTCCGATATTCGGCCGAACCGTAAATCGACATGATAAATTGTCCCCAAAGCTCTTGGGCAAAATAATAAAGTGTAGGCTCATGAACCTCCGCCTGCTCAGCCACCCGTTCCATCACTTGGCTCACCTGCAGCGGGAAATCCTCATTTTGCAGCGGTACCGTCTCAATCTCCACAATCGACGCTTCCTGTCCGCGCATCAGTTTAATGGTTCCCTGTACGCCGCGCCGCCGGAGGGTCTGGAGTGTACGGAATTGCAGCAGCGGATGAACCGTCGCCTTCTCCAGCCAGTCTGTCAGCGTCTCGTCGACATGTCCGCCCTCCAGATAAGAAAGCTGCTCCAGTGCCAGGATCGTCGCTTCGGACAGCGGCTCGTTCATGATACGCTTCAATAACTTATCAGGATAATCCGCATCCTCTTCCTGCTTCGATTTAGCCAGTATGCGGGCCATGTCCTCTTCCTTAAGATCCTGCTCTTCACCGGGAGCGGCATCTTTCGCATCTCCGCCCTGGGCAGCGTATGGAAAGGCCGCCTCCAGCCAACTAAGCAGCGACTGCCATTCCTCGTAGTGCCGCTCTTCCTGACCTTGGCATTGCAGCAAAAAGCGCAGCAGTTCCATCGCTTCCCCGTAACGTTCACTCTCCAGCATCACCGTGAGCTGAATCTGATAGTAATCCAGCGTCTTCGGAAACAGCACGACATTCTCTTTGGCAGGGGAATTCGAATGATTAATGAGGGCACCTCCTTTTCTCCGAACCTTAATCAATTGTAGATTATAGCATATCCCGGCTAGGTTTCAAAAAAACAAGTTGAAAAAGTTATCTATGTATGATAACATAATTTTTGCTTGCTTTTCGCTCAAGCTATTATGTCCCGGTAGCTCAGTTGGATAGAGCATGCGCCTTCTAAGCGCACGGTCGGGGGTTCGAATCCCTTCCGGGACGTCCTTTCAGAAACAGCCTTCCTTCGGGGAGGCTGTTTCTGCGTTCAGGCGAGCGGAGCCCGCTGCGGGCTGGCGCGTCCAAGAACGCGATGCAGTTCGGAATTAGAATGTCGGGAACACGAAGTCAGCTGGACGTTGGCGTGTCCGGCAACGCAATGCCTCCTGACTGGACGTTAGGCATCTAGAATCGTGAAGCCCCCGGGGGTTCGTTTGACGTCTGGAACGACGAGTGAAGCCCGTTGGGGATTCGTTAGACGTTTGGAATGACGAGTGAAGTCTGTTGGGAATTCGTTAGACGATTGGAACGACGAGGGAAGTCCATTGGGTGAACTACCATATCTCTGAATGAAGTCCGTCGGGTGGCTGAGCGACCACAAACGAAAATACTAGTGGTTCAGTTTAGCGGCAACTCGGCTACTGCGGACTCAGGAGACGCTATTTAGTCAATTACCAGACATCCGGGGGAGTCGCGGACTCCAGAGTCGTTATTTAAAAGAAATTAACCTAAATCGGGGATTTCAGCACAAATAACGCCTCCTCAGTCCGGATGCGCCTAAAAACAGCCTGATCTTTAATAATAAGGCCCCCTGGGTCCGAAGCGGGTGAGCAATAGCACCTTTCGTCAGTAGATACAGATTCTGCTTGAATTCTTTCCGTTGTCCTTCCTCTAACACGTCAACTCCATGCATAAAAAGAAACAACCCCGCCTGATAACAAGCGGGGCATTTGCCTATTTACTAACTGCGTTTATCCTACTGGTTGAATTCACCTACCGGCTGAGTTTATCTGCTGGTTAAATTCACCTACCAGCTGCGGTTATCTAATGGTTAGATTCACCTACCAACTGCGTTTATCCACTGGTTAAATTCACCTACCGACTGCGGTTATCTACTGGTTAAATTCACCTATCAGTAACGGTTATCCTACTGGTGCGTTTCACCCGCTGTCTGCGTTTACCTGCCGCCTAAGTTTCTCGACTACCTTCGTTTACGCAGGAATGTTAGCTGCGCATGTGAAAATCAAATCCCTCTATGGAAACGCCAGCTTGCCCATCACTGTCGGGCGGGACGCTCCTGTGGCCGAAGGAAGATTATTGGCGACTCCGTGCATGAAATCATTGCCCAGCAAGGCGAAAATAATCGCCTCCTTCGCGTCGTCGCTGAAATCCAGCACGCTTGAGGTTATTACAGCCTGTTCCGTCAGCAGTTGCTGAAGCATAGCCAGCAGTGCAGCATTGTGCGCACCGCCGCCGCTGACGATGACCTCGTCAATTTCGCATACAGGGAATACGTACCTCAGATAACCTTCCGCTATCGTCCGCGCGGTAAATGCGGTGGCAGTGGCTACAATATCTGCATCGTTCAAGCCGCGCGCCCGGGCCAGGGTCACAAACTGTTCGGCATAAGCTTTGCCGAAGACTTCCCGGCCTGTAGACTTGGGAGGCTTCAGTGCAAAATAAGGGTGCTCCATCATTTGATCCACCAGCACTTCGTCTGGTGTTCCCTGCGCAGCCCACGATCCTCCGTCATCATAAGACATTTTTCCGCCGCTCAGCAGATATACAGTCTGATCAATGACCATGTTCCCGGGGCCTGTATCGAAGGCAAACACATCCTCCGGACCCGCTGCAGCAGGAAGTGCTGTACAATTCCCGATTCCTCCAATATTCTGTAGCAGCCGCCCTTTCTCCGGATGCCGGAACAGAATCAGATCTCCATAAGGTGCCAGCGGCGCCCCCTGCCCGCCAACTGCCATGTCACCCGGGCGGAAATCCCCGACCACAAGCCGGCCTGTTTCCTTGGCCAGCACAGACAAGTCGCCAAGCTGGAGCGTGGAACGGACCAGAAGCGGATCATCGGTTGCCGCTTCCGGGATATGCCACACGGTCTGGCCGTGGGAGCTGATGAGATCAATCTCATCAAGCTCCATTCCGGCACTGCGTACCGCTTCTATGGCCGCCTCGGCAAACCGTTCCGCCAGATATACGTTCATACCACATACCAGGTCCACCGATGAATGTTCTATCGTGCATAGCTCCTTCAGCCGCTCCCGAAGCCCGTCGTCATAGGGCACAGAGGAATAATGCAGCAGTTCAGCCTTGGCAGCAAGTCCGCTTCCTTCTATTGAGACTATCGCTGCGTCAATGCCATCCAGCGAAGTGCCGGACATTAAACCAACAACGACAGATTTTTGTTTAGTCCAGAGCGGGCCAATCATAAGCTAAGGCCCCAGCCTGCCGGATATTTATCCCCGAGCGATACCGGCAGTCGTCCCTGAAATGGAATTTGCCCGAGCAATGCTTTGGCTGCACTTTCCAGCGCAAGCGGACGCCCTTCATATGCAGCGGCATAAGTCTCTATCTCCGGCATTGCCAGCAGGTCATAAGGATTGCGCAGGGCAACAACCGCAAGCGGCTTGCCAAGCGCCCGCAAGGATTCCACCAAATTGCATTGTTCGGGATTAAACTGCGCATTGTAGGTGCCCACAACGATCTGCTCAATGTCCTCAACCTGCGCTACCTCCAGCAGGTCCGCAGCATAGCTGGCAATATCACCTGCCGGAACGACACGGTCAATGCAATCCAGTCCATATTTACTAAGCATCGCACCAAGTCCCGCGGTTTCGCCAAAAGCTTCATCCACAAGAGTGGCTACTACAGGCGCTGCCGTAACTGCTAGCGTCTTCTTCCGTTGTAGGGGAAGCACAGAGGAATGATTGCGGACCAGGGTGATGCTGGCTTCACTGATACGGCGCGCCACTTCTACATGCGGAGGAGCTTCCAGCAGGCTGAGACCTGCATATGCTGCGGCAGAGCTGACCGCGTGTCCGTATTCAACATCCATCGCAGCGGAATTTGCAGCATGCTCGTCTTCCATCTCCAACAGTTTGGAACCCCCAGCACTTGTACCTTCTGCACTTACAGCACTCGCACCGCCTGCACTCACTGCTCCAGCGCCATCTGCACTCCCAGCACTCGTTCCTCCTGCACCCTCAGCACTTGTGCCTTCTGCACTCACTGCTCCAGCACCCCCTGCACCCACAGCTCCAACGCCGCCTGCACTTGCAGCCGAAGAATCCGCAGCATCGGCTTCCGCCGCACCGGCCCCGCCAACAGATCCGGCTGCGATCACACCCCGCTTCACCTTCAGCGCGAGCAGCCGCCGCACCGAGTCGTCAATGCGGGTTTCGCTGATTCTGCCTTCAGCGACCGCATGAAGGATAGCCTCAATGGCAGCCAGCTGACGGTCAGCGCGGTGGCTGATTAGAACGATATCAGCCCCGGCTTCAATGGCCAGCACCGAAGCTTCAACGGTGCCGTAGTGCTCGGCGATGGCGTTCATCTCCATGCAATCGGTCATGATAATCCCGCCGAAGCCCAGTTCTTCTCGTAGCAGACCGGTCAGAACCGCCTTCGAGAGCGTAACCGGAAGCTTCTCCTGTTCAAGTGCCGGGAAGTAGATATGAGCCGACATCATGGCATCCACACCTTCGGCAATTGCTCTGCGGAAAGGAACCAGCTCTACGCTGTCCATACGTGCCCGGTCATGTCTAACGGTTGGCAGATCCAGATGGGAATCCACATCGGTATCGCCGTGGCCCGGAAAATGTTTAGCCGTAGCCGCAACACCTGCATCCTGAAATCCGCGGATCGTCGCTGCGCCATAATCGGCTACCTTCTCCGGCGATTCGCCGAAGGAACGGACGCCGATCACCGGATTCCGGGCATTATTGTTCACGTCCAGCACAGGAGCATAATTCAAATTAATGCCCATGGCGCTCAGTTCCCGCCCGCTGATCAAAGCCGCCTGATAGGCATCCTCTACCGAACCGGCCGCTGCGATAGCCATTCCGCCGGGCATAAGCGCCACGCCTTCAGTAATACGGGCAACCATACCGCCTTCCTGGTCGATGGAGATCCAGAGAGGAGCCTTGCCGCTTTCCGCTGCAGCCTGCTGCAACTCAGCGGTCATTCTGGCTACCTGCTCCGGCGTCTCTACGTTGCGGGCGAAGTAAATGACGCCGCCGATCCCGCCTTTTGCAACAAGCTCGCGGATTCCGTCGTCCGGCACAGCGGTTCCTTCGAAACCGCACATCAGCATTTGCCCGATTTTGTCACTGAGACTCATTTCGGCGACCACCACATCAAGGCCGCTCTCTTGTACCGCTGCCTCACGCCAATCCATTGCCACCGCCTGCCTTCCCCAAATCAGATTTTAGCTATTCATACAGAAGATAAGGCTTCCGCAACATCAGCCATTTATCGCTTTCTTCCTGCCATTGTCCAATGATTTCCCGCAGCCCCTCTGCTGTGCCAATGCGCCTGCGCACCGCTTCGCCCCCGGTCAATAAATCAATGAAGTATCTCCCGCCTTCTTTCGGCGGAGCAAGCCACTGAAACTGCTCCGGATAGAGTGAACACACCTCATGCAGCATGGCAAGTCCGGTACGTACGGATTCATAAGCCTGCGGCTCAGTCACGAATAATCGCACACCACCGCATAGTTCTCCTTGATGCTTGGAGAAGGTCGGTGTTGCATACACAGGATGGAAGTGCACACCCGGAAGCTGATGCTTCTCCATCGCTTCGGCAAGTAATGCCCCCTCCAGCCATGGTGCGCCAACCCACTCAAACGGACGGGTGGTTCCCCGCCCTTCTGAGAGATTCGTCCCTTCAAAAAAGCAGGTTCCAGCATAAACTCTCACCGTGTCAATCGTCGGCACATTGGGGGAGGGCATCATCCACGGGAGACCCGTGTCCATAAATTCCAGCTGACGATTCCAGCCTTTAAGCGGGACGACATCCAAAACACAGCCAATCCCTCTCTTGTCGTTCGCCATAAGCGCCAATTCCCCGATGGTCATCCCCGTGCGGATCGGCATGGACCAGGCGCCAACCATAGATTCGTAGCCAGCCTCCAAAAACCCGCCTTCGCTGCCGGTTCCGCCAAGCGGGGCAGGACGGTCGAGTACGAGCAGACTTTTACCGTTTTCCGCGCAGGCCTCCATTACGTACAGCAAGGTTGATACATACGTATAAAACCGCACGCCCAGATCCTGAATGTCAAAAATAAGCGTATCCACCTCATCCAGCATCTCAGGCGCCGGCTTCTTATGCATCCCGTACAAGCTGTATACCGGAATCCCCAGCCCCGCGTCCAGCTCATCCGTGAATTTCACACCGGCTTGGTGCTGGCCGTATATGCCGTGTTCACACGCAAAAAGTGCCGTAAGTCTAGCAGATTCCAGACTCCGGCACACCTCCACACTGGAGCGGAAGTCCGCCGTTATGCCGGTAGGATTTGTAACCAGCCCAATCCGCCGCCCATCCAGCAGCGGATGAGACAAACCTGAGACCAGCCGGTCCACCCCGCAGCTCACCTGTAGACTCATAACCATTCACCTCCGGCAATGACGCCAGCGGAGCTATCCGCCCCGCAGCTTACCTGTAGGCGCATGACAATCCCCCTTCCGGCATAACAGAGTACTGTGGACAACCGCTGTGCATTTCCCTCCGTTTCATAGCAATCTCCCGCCGACATATAGCTCACTAGTCTCAGGCACACCCTCCTGCTCATCATCCTCATCGGGATGAAGTACATTGTAAGCAGCTTTATGCAGATAGACGGCAAGCATGCCGTTGAACAGCGCCATGAAACCTACTACAGTCACAGTCAGCATGATCCCCACAACCAGCGCCTGGAAGAAGGCCCCGATGGTATAAGCCGGATAACGGAGGAACAGCTTGACGCTTTCCCCCATGGCCTTGAAGATGCCCATTCGGCGCTGAATCACCAGTTGTAGCGTGTAGAATTGAGAGACAAGCGCCATAGCGACAAAATACGTCTGGAAAATGGCAATCGTCCAGCTTACCGCCCCGTCACGGCCTCCATAGAACCACCAGGTTGACCATAAAATCAGCACCAGCAGGGAGCATAGCAGACCGAACGCCACTGCCGGCCCAAAACCCTTGCGCGCACCGCTGAGCATCTCCCTGACACTCAGCTTCTTTCCTTCCGTTCTCCGGTGGTACGCATGGAACACACCGAAAAACAGCGGCATGTAAAGAAGCGGAATCAGGATAAATGACAACGCTATAGGCGCAAAGATGACCACTGGCACCAGCATAGCCGAACTGGCCAGACTGAGCAGCGCAATCGGCACAATCTCCCGGAATGACTCCACTCCCGTACTCACCAAGACTTGATTCAGTTTCTGCATTGCTTGTCTCCCCTTTCTACCTTGCAACCCTTATAACCAGCTTGTTCTACCAGACAATTCTTTCTTCAGTTGCCGGATCGAAATAACGTGCTTTGCTGAGATCGAAAATAAACTGCTTATCGAGATTATTGTAGGCTTTCGTCTCCGGATGAACCTTGGCGGTTACCGTTCGGCTGCCGATTTTAAAATAGACCAAATTCTCGGAACCCAGATGCTCTACTACCTTAATATGCGCCTGCATTTGATGTTCTGTAGAAACTCCCGGTGCGAAGTCATCGCCGTAGATATGCTCCGGGCGGATGCCAAGAATAATCTCTCTGTTGTTATAGCCTTGCAGACCGGCTGCCGCATCCTCTGACAGCAGGAATTCCGCACCATCAATAACTACACGTCCCTGTTCAATCCGGGCATCAATAAAGTTCATCGCCGGAGAGCCGATGAATCCGGCTACGAACATATTTTTGGGATTAGCATACAGCTCGGTCGGAGAAGCCACTTGTTGAATGACACCTTTATTCATAACAACAATCCGCTCACCAAGTGTCATTGCTTCTACCTGGTCATGCGTAACATATACAATTGTAGCGCCGAGACGTTTATGAAGCTCGCCCAGCTCAACACGCATCTGAATCCGCAATTTCGCGTCCAGATTGGACAACGGCTCGTCGAACAGGAACACCTGAGGATCACGCACAATCGCCCGGCCGACGGCCACACGCTGGCGCTGTCCTCCGGACAGCTCGCGCGGCTTGCGTTCCAGCATCTCTTCAAGTCCGAGAATGGTCGCGGCTTCCTGAACTTTTTTCTCAATATAATCCTTCGGTTTCTTCAGGTTCTTCAGTCCAAAGGACAGATTCTCACGGATGCTCATATGCGGATACAGCGCGTAATCCTGGAACACCATCGCAATATCGCGGTCTTTAGGATGAAGGTTGTTTACGATACGCTCGCCGATGATAATATCCCCGCTTGTCTGCTGCTCCAGGCCTGCGATCATCCGCAGCGAGGTGGTTTTGCCGCAGCCTGAAGGTCCGACGAACACAACAAATTCTTTATCATTAATAACAAAATCGGAACCCGCCACCGCAGTAAAGGTCTGCTTGTTCTGATCGTCAAATTGTTTGCGCACATTGCGGAATTCAACTCGTGCCATTGCTCTTCCCCCTCATATCTAACCCTGTGAATTTTGAGAATATCAACAATTAACCTAGCCTTTTACAGCTCCAATGGTAATGCCCTGCAGGAAATAGCGCTGCAGCGAGAAGAACAGAATCAGCATCGGCAGCGCACCAACTGTCGCCCCTGCCATAATCGCTCCGAAATCCGTAGACTCTGCAAATACAAAGGAAGCCAGTCCGACCTGGATCGTCCGCATTTCCGTCGAATTCGTAATCAGGAAAGGCCAGAAAAATTCGTTCCAGGAAGCGACGAAAGTGAAAATTGCGAGTACGGCAAGCCCGGGCTTTGCCAGCGGAAGAATAACCTTCCAAAAGATGCCGAACTCGCTGCAGGCATCGATCCGCGCCGCATGAATCAGCGAGGTCGGAAGAGAGGACATGTACTGCTTCATCAAAAAGATATTGCCAACCGTGATCGCCGTCGGCAGAATAATCGCGGTATAGCTGTCACCGAGATTAAACACGTTGACGATTAGAATATAGAGCGGAATCAACGTTACCTGTGCCGGGATCATCATCGTGCTGAGCAGCACCCAGAAAATCGCGTTGCTTCCGGGAAATTTCAATTTAGCAAAAGCATATCCCGCAAGGGAAGCGAAAAACACATTGGTAATGGTAAGGATCGATGAAATCAGCAAAGAGTTGAACAGCCAGCGCCAGGCCGCTGTTTTGGCAAAAAAACGGTCATATGGAGCGAGCGAGAAAGCCTCCGGCAGCATGCTTGGCCGGAAACTGGCGGATGCAGCAGAGTCCTGCACGGAACCGACAATCATCCAGTAAAGCGGAATAACCGTTACTATACTCCACACTACAAGACAAGCCACCGCCACCCATAGAAAGATGGTCTTTGATCTAGTTTTCATTACAGGTTCGCCCCTTCCATCCTAATACTCGACATCACTCGAGAAATATTTAAACTGAATGACAGAGACCAGGATAATCAGAAACGCCAGCACGAACGACTGCGCCGAAGCCAGGCCAAATTCATAAAACTGGAACGCCGTCTGGTAGATCAGATAAGCAATCGTCGTTGTCGCAAAGTTCGGCCCGCCCTGGGTCATCATGTACACCGAGATAAAGACCTGGAAGGAAGTAATCACTCCCGTTACAAGCAGATATAGAGTGGTCGGTTTCAGCAAAGGCCAGGTAATCCGTGTAAATTTGGTCCAGCCGCTGGCATGATCAATATCAGCCGCTTCATAGAGTGATTTCGGAACTCCGCCCATCGATGCCAGATACAGAATAATTCCCGCTCCGTGCGAGCCGAGCCAGTTCATCAGAATCAGCGAGAAGAGTGCAGTCTTGGACTGTCCAAGCCAGATCACCGGATCAAGGCCAAACCATTCCAGAAACCGGTTCAGAAGCCCGACATTCGTCGGATCAAAAATTGCCAGCCAGACGATCGATATCGTGACGCCGGACGCAACTGCCGGAAGATATAATGTAGCCTTGAAGAAAGTCTGCCATTTGGTCTTCATCTGGTAGATTAAATAGGACAGCACAAACGTAATGACAATATTAACCGGTACCGTGCACACCGTAAAAATAACGGTATTCCACATCGATTTCCAGAAGGTTGAATCCTGAAACAGCCGCTCATAATTGTCGAAGCCGATCCAGGTGGAGTTCATAATGTTGTACTGCTGGAAGCTCATGATCAAGGCAGATACGACCGGATATAGTGTAAACACCAGAAACAGCAGAACGGGTGCCAGGATAAACAGGTACGCCCATCCATATTCACGCCATAACCTGCCGGCGGAACTGCGCGTCCGCTTTGGCGCGATTGTCGTCATCCCTTTCCTCCTCCTCTTGTAAGAGAGGGCGCCAAATTCAACAAATGCGATGGGCGCCCCCCTTAGAAAACTACTTATTCAGCATTTGGCTTCCTTTACTGTTGAACTCTTTTGCGATAGCCTCAGGTGATTTCTCCCCGGAATACAGGGCTTGGATATTCGGTGTTACAACCTGCTCCTTGAACTGCTTCATTTGGGCTGCAATAGCGGTGTCGAGCTTCAGTGTTACAGGCATTGCAATGTTCTCAGCCATGATCGCGGAAGCTTTGATTGTCTCTTCCGTTCCAAGCGCTTTGCCTGCAAACAGATCAGCTTGCGATTTACGTACAAATGGAAGCACCAGCTCATTGGAGGAATTACCGGCTTTGGCACTGCTCAGATAATCCAACACCATGAATGTATTTTTGGCATGCTGCTCGCCTTTGTCATTTTTCTGTTTAAAGGCGATATAGCCTTCCGCGCCCATCGTAGTTTTGGCTGGAGCAGCATCATTGTGCGGAACCGGCAGCAGAACGAAATTAATTTTCTCGCCTGTGATCGTACCGGCATCAATATCCTTGTTCCGGTTCTGAATCATTACGTCATAATAAGGGATGGCTTTGGAAATAATGGCGGCTTGTCCGGCATAGAACATATCGGAACGTTTGGCCGGAGCAATGGCTGCGGTCTCTTTGGGCATGTAGCCTTTGTCCAGCAGGCCTTTAATGAAGCTCAGCGTGTCAAGAATACGTTCATCGTTCCACTGGAAAGCACCGGATTCATCCAGAACATCAGGCATATTGTTGTTGCGGGACAGCATTTCAATGAAATCCAGCGATGTTCCGTCTGTCACCAGCGGATATTGGGTGGAACCGTCGCCCAAAGTCTTGGTCAGCTTAGCAGCAGCGGCTTCAAATTCAGACCAAGTCCAGCCTTTTTGCTGAATCGAAGCCCAGTCAATGCCTGCTTCTTCCAGAATCCGCTTGTTCCCGCCCCAGCCCCATTGGAACTGGTAGAGCGGCAGGCCGTATTGTTTGCCGCCAATCTGGGCGAGCTCCAGTGTTCCCGGAAGGTAGTCATTCTTGATGTCGTCCGTCATGTACGGATCCAGATCAAGCGCAAGCCCGGTGTTGACATAGGTGCCATCCACACTGTGGAAGTACAGATCAGGCGGGCTGCCGGCATTCAGGGCTACGTCGAATTTCTTCGGACCCTCCGCCCAAGACAGCACTTCCGTCTTCACGGTGATGTTTGGATGTTCTTTTTGAAAATCTGCTACCAGACCCTTTAGTTCATCCTCATAGGCTCCGTGCACCGGATAAGTCCAGACGTTAACGGTATCTTTGGCATCCGGGCTGCTTGCCGCCTCCTTGCCTCCGGAGTTGCCACATGCGCTGATCAGCATCATAACCAGTACCATACTAAGCAATAAACTTTTCTTCATTATTTCTTCTCCCCTTATTTTTCCGGCTACAGCCGTTTGATATGTTGTCTGCTCTTTTCCAGATAAGTAACGGACTGTTCATAATTCCGGCTTGCAACGGCGAGATATAAAATATCGATAAGATTAAGCTGTGTAATCCGCGAAGCCATCGCTCCGCTGCGGATTTCATTTTCGGTGGCGGAGGTGCAGAGCGGAATGTCCGCGCTCCGGCTTAGGGTGGAATTGCCATATTTCGCGATGCTAATCACGGTTCCCCCATTATCCTTCACAATGGATGCTGCCCGGATAACCTCTTTGGTCTCGCCGGAGTATGAAATGCATACAGCCACGTCGTCAGCAGTTGCGGTTATGGCGCTCGTTAACTGGACATGCGGATCGGCAAAAGAGAAGCTCATCTTATTAATCCGCAAAAACTTCTGCTGGGCATCCATCGCAATCAGGTTGGAGGCTCCCACTCCGAAGAAATAAATCACCTTCGCCCGGTCAATCGCTTCAACCGCCCGCTCAACCATGGCTTCATCCAAAATCGTGAGAGTATCCCGGATCGACTGAATATTATTATTGGATACATTCTGCATAATGGCTGAGATCGTGTCATTGGGGCGAATCTCCTGGTAGCCAATGATTGCCGGATCTCTGCCCTGAAGATCACCGGCCACTTTAATCTTCAGATCCTGGTATCCCTTAAAGCCGATGGACTTGCACAGCCTGACGATTGCCGCCTGGCTGGAACCGCTCTTCGTAGCCAAATCAGCGATGGAGAGCTGGATCATTTCATCCGGATTCTGCAGGATATACGCAGCAATCTTGTGCTCCGACGGACTTAGTGTTTCATACAATTCCCGCAAACGAATCAAACCGCCATTCATTGGAATCGATGCACCTCCCTATAGAATAGAACTCTCTTTGAACCGACACCCCGCAAAACAATGTTAGCTTTGTTAACTCGTAAGGTTTGATATTCTCCCAAATCCTTGGATTGAATTCATTATATGAGTTGTAAAATAAAATTTCAACATTTATTTTTCTCGTGAAATTTTATTTTACTTTATGGCCTTCATCTCATATAATTAGTAAAAAATCAAAGTGGTGATTGATCGATGAAAGTGTTCTTAGGCCTAGATGGAGGTGGCACGAAGACCGATGCAGCCGCTTTGGATGAGCGGGGAACATTACTCGCCCGCTATATTGGAGGTCCGTCCAATCCGCATAGTGTCTCCTTTGGGACAGCGCTTACAGAAATCATGTCAGCTATTGACGGATTGATAGAGAGACTGTCGATAAATGTCGATGAAATTGCAGCAATATGTCTCGCCGTGTCAGGTTTCTCCAGCATCGATGAAGAAACCCTCCTTAAGAGGGCCGTTCAGCAGCATGTATTGAAACAAGGACTACCTATTCCGGTGTTCATACAATCAGAAGGACAGATTTCTTTGATGGCCGCAGTGGGAAGCAATCACGGGGTGCTGGTCATCTCGGGTACCGGATCGATTTGCTACGGCTATCTTCCGGATGGATCCGGCACCCGCACCGGCGGCTGGGGGCATTACCTTGGAGATGAAGGCAGCGGATATCAAATCGGGCTCCGTACACTCAAAACGGTGATGCGCAGCTATGACAGTGTTTGTAAACCCACGATAATGACCGATATGATTATGGAGGAATACGGATTTAAGCTCATTACGGATTTGAAGGGATATATTTATATCCCTTCCCATTCCAAAGCAGAAATTTCCGCCTTTTCAAAAGTATGCATTCAGGCGGCTGAAGCCGGAGATGCTGCTGCTATCGCCATTCTTTCCGAAGAAGCTGCGGCCTTAAGCGATACCGCTGCGGCCCTGCTTCGCCGTAGCCCCACTCTGCAAAACTATCCCGTAGTGCTCAGCGGCTCGGTGTTCAGGTATTCCCCGATCTTCCGCGGGATCTTCTGCAGCAGCCTGCAGAAAACTTTTGGCGGGTTGAATTTCGTAGATGGGAGCCTTGGGGCTCCGCCATCCACCGGAGCAGCCATGACTGCACGCAAGCTGTTTAATGACTACAGACAAGAATAGACTGGCAGGAGGAAGAAACCTCATGAATCCTATTTTGGACAACCTGATTACAGAGCAGCTCAATGATAAAACAAGCGATATCGATAACCTCAATTCCACTGAAATCATGGAGCTGATTAATAATGAAGACCGGCTGGTCGCCGATTGTATTCAAGGGCTTATCCCGCAGATTGCCATTGCTGCGGACTATATCGTCCATGCCTTTCAGCAGGGCGGAAGATTGTTCTATGTAGGTGCTGGAACGAGCGGAAGAATCGGCATTCTTGATGCCTCCGAATGTCCGCCCACCTATGGCACAGACCCGGCTATGGTGCAGGGATTAATTGCCGGAGGGTTTCAGGCGATTAAAGATCCCGTTGAGGGTGCGGAAGACAGCGAGGAATTGGGCGCAGCCGATATCGACTCCTCCGGCATCACGGCGAAGGATGTGGTTATCGGCATTGCCGCCAGCGGGCGTACACCATATGTTCTGGGGGCGATGAAACGTGCCGGAGAACTTGGAGCGGTTGTCATCGGCTTATGCAACAACCCCGGAACACCGATGGCAGGCCTCGGTCAATTAACCATAGAAGCAGTGGTTGGCCCGGAAGTCATCATGGGCTCTACCCGGATGAAATCAGGCACCACGCAAAAAATGATTCTCAACATGCTGACCACCACCGCCATGATCAGGATCGGGAAGGTCTACCGTAATCTCATGGTTGATTTGAATCCATCCAATAAAAAACTGGTGCACCGGGCCAAACGGATTATTGGACTGGCCACCGATGCTTCCGACGAACAGATTGAAGCGGCTTATCATGGCGCAGAAGGCCATGTAAAGACTGCCATTATTATGATATTGGCCAATGTGGATGCTGAAGAAGCGCGGAGCAGACTGCTGGCTGCAGACGGATTCGTGCGCGGAGCACTGCAGTAGTCTAAACTTCAATTCCTTCAGGACAATACGAACAAGCCTTTTCGGGTTCTTCCGGAAAGGCTTGTTCGCCATATCTAAGGCTTGGCTTCCATGCGGAGCTTAATCATCCGCACAGTTTCGATATCAAATACGATATTCTCTACCGGCTCCATAATATCGGCTGTAAAACGGTCGATCGTTACTTTACCCATGTACATTTTGCGGACAGTAACGCTCTGTTTGGCCTTCAGGTAAGACTGCGCCCCGCTCGCCCCGCCGACAAAATAGGCTAAAATGTTCCCTCCTGCCTCCAGCTTGGAGCCACGGCAAACCGAAAACGTCTTATGGAACGTAATATTCCCCGAAGAAAACAGTTCACTCTGCACAATGCCGTCCCGGTGGATGTTAATATCCCCATTCGATTTCAGTGTGCTGTTCTGGCATTTGCCGATATTAACCTCCACTTTGGATTCCTGCATCCGTGCCACACCAACATGTAGCTCCTCCAATATACCGATAACACCACTGAGCGAAGTCTCCGTCAGGAAATCGACCAGCTGCACCGGCTTCAGGAACAGGTTGAGAAAATGCAGGGTCTGTTCCAGATCCTGATGAAAGGAAGCCTTCACCGTATCCAGCACCAAGAGGAGCTCTTTAATGAGCTGGGGGATTTTCTGAAACTTGCTTTCCAGCAGCAGCAGCACGGCCTGTCCGTACTTGACACTCTTTTTGTGGCTTTGTACGGCCTGTACGAGCATCTGAGTAGCATTTTGCAAGACCTTGCACTCCTCAATCAGCTGCTTGGAGAAGTTGTAGATCCGGTTGTACATGACGCCGAAATAACCGGAATACAGCTTGCTGTTAACCACATTTCCTTTCACTAGAATGCTCCCGGTAGCAGTAATTGTGGAGTTGTAGACACTTCCGGAAATATAGACATTGCCCAAGGATTCAATAATCATGTTGTCCTCTACATTGCCGCGGATAATCACATCACCTGAGAAGACGATATTGCCGGTGTGGATGCTCACATTGCCGGGAACGAGGTATGAAGTGCAGATGTCAAAACATTTTACTTTGTCGCCAGTCACTCTGGGCCTGCCTTCACGCAGCGCGCGGACCTCATTGTTGATCAGCAGCACTGTGTTATTCCTTGCAGTCACCGTGACATCAGCTGGCTCAGGCGGATAAAGAATTTCTCCATATACATCATAGCCGGGAATCCCTTCGACGACCGGAATCTTGCGGGCAATGACCTCACCGCGGATCACTGAAGGAATGCGGAGATGGCTGCGGTAATCCACCTGTCCTTCAATTTCACTAAATTCATTCTCAATCGTCTCGGAGAAAAACAATTCCAGATACGCATTCTCCCCAGGCACAGCCGCTCTCCCTTTGGCAGCAGTAATCGGCTGATAGGTCGGATTCTGAAGTTCGGCATGAATGCCGGAGATGTTCAGGTTCTGGATGATCTTCTTTTGCTCAAAATCAACAATGATCTGATTCAGGCCAAGCATGCCGATGACATTCGCCGAATCCTGCGATGCTTTCACCTCTACTATGCTGGCTGTGAAATGGTCGTTTAATTTCCAGGGAAATCTTTTAGATCCAAGTAGGGTGAAAAAGGCCAGCAACCTGTCCCCGGAAACAGTAATGGTATAAAGCGGCGGTTCGACGATCTCCCATTCTATGATGTCTTGCGAGGTGACAGCTGACGGCTCTGTAAGCACTTGACCGTTTACATGAAGCAGCACCGGGAGCAGGGCCGATATCACTGCTGGTGATCCGCCTGGAAGCGGGTCCTGAACAAATATCTTTCCCGCCCGGACCAGCAGCCGTCCATCCCTTTCATTGTCGGAATTATCGTCTTCCATAAAAGATTCTTCGATGCTCACCTCACTCTCAATCCGTGAAAGCTCCAGCATGTTAATCAGTTTATTGAGTTCCTTCTCGGACATGTGCTCCGCCATCACTCGCACCTCCTGGTTAGGGACTACCTACTATGTAACTGCTTTCATTTTAGTATTATTAAGAATTTTAAGCAATTAACATTCCGGATTCTCTTCCCTTCCCTATCCGCCATATAAAAACAGACTGCACTCGCGGCATGAAGCTGCTGCTGGCAGTCTGTTTTTTGTATTCAATGAAATTTAATTGTTCAGCGCCCCTTGCGGCGATTTCCGAGCCATAAAGGAAAGCGGAAGACAAAGTTGATCAGCAGGACTACGAAGACCAGCACCGCCGCCGATTTGTCAGCGATCTGCCGCGCGTCTTCGACAATGGCTTCGGATTGCACATACCAAAGATGCACAGCGAGCGTCTCTCCAGGCGAGAACAGATTAAAGTCCCACATTTCTCCGGAGGTGCTGAGTCCTGCGGTCAGAATAATAACCGCCGATTCGCCGAAGGCACGGCCGGCCACAAGACAGACACCGGTTACAATCGACGACATGGCTACCGGAAGCACCACTTTGCGGATGACATGGAATTTGGTCATGCCAAGCGCATATCCGGCTTCACGGATTTCACGGGGAACCGCCTGCACAGCTTCCTCCGTCACCCGGGTCAGCATCGGCAGGTTAAGCAGCGCCAGGCTGACACCGCCGCCAAGAATCGTCAGGCCGACACCGAAGTATTCGGCAAAAATCGCCAGACCCAGCATCCCAAACACAATCGAGGGTACCGAGGACAACGACTCCACGCAGATGCGCAACGCGCCGGTAAAGCGATTGTCCGGGGCATATTCCGCCATGTAGATGCCGGCGCCGATCCCAATCGGTATGGAAATCAACAGCGAAATGAACAGGATGTAGAAGGAGTTGAACAGGACCGGTCCGATCCCTCCGCCGGGATCAATCTCCTCCGGCTGCTTGATCAGGAAATCGGGTCTAAGCGCCGGCAGTCCCTTGCTCAGGATCGTAAAGAGCAGCCAGAAGATCAGCAGCATCACGAGAGCACCGAGGGTATAAAAACCAAAGGTCGCAATTTTGTTGCGCCGCTGGGCACGGGCAGTATAACGGGTACGTGTGAAACCGTTCATTACGCATCCCTCCTTTTCCGTCCCAGGATGCGGATCACCAGGATCAGCACAAAGGAAATGAGCAGCAGCAGGAAAGCCATCATATGCAATGCATAGTTCCAGGTAGAGTCAAACTCCACATTGGAGATTTGCATCACGATATTACTGGTCAGCACAGATGATGGCGTGAACAGCGTCTTGGCCAGCTGCGGGGTATTGCCGATGACCATAACAACGGCCATGGTCTCCCCGACAGCCCGGGTCATCCCGAGGATGATGGCCGAGATGATGCCTCTGCTGGCCGCAGGCAGGATCACCCGCATAATGACCTGAAGGCGGGTTGAACCAAGGGCATAAGCGGCATCCCGGTATTTGCGCGGAACGGCAACAATAGCATCGTCGCTGATCCGGCAGATCGTCGGCAGCACCATCAATGCCAGAACGAGCGCAGCGGCGAGTAGTCCGTCACCCAGCCCTTCCCCGCTGACTCTGCGCAGAAAAGGCAGGAGGACCGTAAGCCCCAGATAACCATATACTATAGAAGGAATTCCGACGAGCAGGTCGAGCACTGGCCGGATAAAGTTCTTCATCCATTTCGGAGCAATTTCGGCACACAGCACGGCCATGCCTACGGAGATCGGCACGGCAATCAGCAGCGTCATTGCTGTAAGCGACAATGTATTTACAATGAAGGCAGCAGCCCCGAAGGCATCCTCTTCCGGCGTCCAGTTAAAGGAGAAGAAAAATTCGGCCGGTGAGAGATGAGCGAACAGAAGCAGCGCCGTTTTGCCGATGAAAATAATAACAAGTCCAAGCACAAAGCAAAGCGCAAGAATGCTGAATATAAAGTAATAACGGGATAAGGTATTGCTGATCAAATGTCTGCTGTGGCGTTTCTCACTGACTTTAACCTCGGATAGACCCTTTTGTGCCCTTGATGCCAGGCCCTGGACTGGTGCCCCCATACGTTCCCTCCTGTAAGCGGCCACCCCCGTGTGGAATCCGGGGCTGGCCGCATGTACCGTTCAATATAGTGAAGAATGATGACTAGGATTTCATTGCTGCGATCGGAATGAATTTAAGCTTTTTGAGCGAGCCGGTTTGGAACTTTTTGCTCTGAACATAATCGATGAACTCTTTGGTAACACCGGTTGGCTGACCTTTAGTCATGTAATAACCATAGGCCCAAATTTTGTACGAGCCATTGATTACATTGTCAGTAGATGCTTCAATGCCATTGAATTTCACAGCTTTGATGTCGCTGCCGCTTACATAGACAAGGTCGATATAACCGATGGCATTAGGTGTAGTGGCAACGGCTGTCTTCATGTCACCGCTGGAACCGGTCTCCTTGTAGTTCTTCTCTTTCTTGACGATATCTCCGCCCGCAAGAGCTTTAGCCTGATAGTTTACGCGTGTACCGGAACCGAAAGCGCGGGTAATCACGACAATGTTCGCATCCGATCCGCCGACTTCCTTCCAGTTGGTGATTTTACCGGAGTAAATGCCTTGCAGCTGTTCCGTCGTCAGGTTGTCTACGCCCACATTCTTGTTCACGATGGTGGCGAAAGGAATGACAGCTACCTTGTTTGCTACTTGTCCGTCAAAAGCTTTAAAGCCCGGAACGTCAATGCTGGCATCCCAGTCACAAGCGCCGATGTCGGCGATGCCTTTCTTCACGGCCTGTGGTCCGGTAACGGAGCCTTTGCCTGAAGCAGCGATCTTCACTTTAGGGTGCAGCTTCTGGAACTCCTTGGCTGCTTGCAGCGTCAACGGCAGCAGCGCTGTCGAGCCGTTCACTGTGATTTTGCCTTTAAGCGTGTCAGCGGCGGCTGCCACTCCGGCAAACGATGCGGTTACCGCGATAACCGCGGTCAATGCTGTAACTGTAAATTTTTTAAAAATCTTCATGAGTAAAATCTCCTCCCGGCGGTTGCGCCGTTAAATGTTGTTGGTTCTGAAGCAGGGAATATAATCTTATTTCGACAGCTGCAGGGCTTTGCCGTTCTGAACCAGCCAGAGCGTGCCGCCGCTAACGAGAGCGAGCTTGCTGCCGTCATGGGATGCAGAAACTTCAGTCACGTCTTCGGCTGTGCGGAACAGTTCACTCTTGGCCCCGTCAGCACTGATAGCATAAATTACGGTACTTCCGTCCGCCGTCACAGCGGATACAACCAGACCACCACTTACACCAGCTGCCCAGTTCGCTTCGCCATCAAGGGCAATATTCGAGCTTTTGCCATCGGCTCCGATTGATTTCAGGCTGTTCGCCGAGTTGCCTTCGGGATCTGCACTCAGATACACAATGCTGCCGTTATTCAAAATTTCCGGGTAGAGCTTATTATCCAGTTCAGTCGTCAATGCTGCCGGCTTCGCATCTTTGGTTGTCAGATCCAGCTTGTACAGCTGTTCTCCAGCCTTGCTGAAATCTACCGTCAACGAATCCTCAGTGCTGTCCGCATCATTTTTGGCTACGCCGGTAACATTGACGATATAGACCACGTTCTTCTCATCGGCAGATACGCGGAGCTCGGATTTATTCTCTACTTTATCTTCAAGCAAGGTTTTAACCGTTCCGGTCTCCAGCGAAATTTGGGCGATCTTCTCCTGCTTGTCGCCCTGGATGAAGTAAATCTTCTTGCCGTCCTGCGACCAAACCAAATCAGTCTTAACACTGGTATCCTTGCCGAGCGGTGTGATCACCCCATTGAACAGGTTGATCAGCTTGAGCTGGCCTGTCTCGTCACTAAACGCACCCCACTTCTGGTCAGCGGAAACGGCGAAATCGACAGCTCCGTCATTCGAGGAGAACAGCTCGTAATTCCCCGGCGTGTTGCCGAATTTCAAGAGCTGGGTTGTTTCCGCATCACTTTTATTGGCGATCAGGCTTCCATCCGCACTCCAGTGCAGTGTATCAAAATCACCTTCCGGAAGGGCAAAGCTGAGAACAGTAGCTGAATCCGTCTGCAGCTCACCGCCAAGACCAGTGACCAGTTTTGTCAGTTCTACGTAGGTTTTACCATTATAGAAAACAGGTGCTACAGTGAACTCCTGCTTGGTGCCATCTACCAGATAGCTTTTAGCTCCCGTTTGAATTTGTATAGTATGTAATCCTTTGCTGTCGTTGAGTTCAAAACCGCTGCTGCTGACTTTCACATGGGCTCCAAGCTCTCCGGCAACCTGACTTAGCGAATACAATCTATAGCCGTTTTTGTCTATTGTGCTGAGTGCAACAGGTGTACCGTTCACAGTCCACGTAGTCGTACCTTCCTTGACTGCAGCTGACTGGACGGCGGCGGCCTCAGCACTGTTACTTGTTGCCAAAACACTTACCACTCCTCCTGTTACAAGAAGCGAAGAAGCCAAAGCCGCACTCAACCATTTACTATTCTTCAATTAGATTCACCCTTTTCCCTTAGGTAACTGCTAATGTTATTTTCATCTACGAATGTCAATTCTGTTCTAGAGGAATGTTATGGAAATGTTAAGTGCGGCAAATCCTTAATAATAAATAAAGCCGGCCCCGGAAACCTCCGGGTCGGCTTTAGTAAAACTGGGGTTAAATCGGCAATATATGTAAAACAGTGTGAATAGCTTAATTCTCGATCCACGTAACAATCACTTCGGCACCGCCCGGTTTCTTGTCCAGGCTGCTCCCTATAATAGAATAAGAGTAATCGCCTTGAACTTTACCGTTAATAATCAAATTGTTCGAATCCACAATTTGTGTGCCCTGATCCAGTTCCTTGGCCTTAACATACTTTTTATATGTACTTCCTAGTGCATCCATACTCTCTTCTGTCTCAAAGATCAGCATGGATGACTTTTTTCCGCCCACCAGCTCCCCATCCGTAAACGTAATGCCTGCACCCACAGGAATCGGAAAGTCCCCGGGCAGATATTCCGTCTGGTCCACACTTTCTTGCGCTAAGGTGCGAAAATGCTCACTGCCTGTTCCCGGACCGGAGCTGCTGCAACCGCTGAGACCCGCTGCAGTAAACAGCGCCAGCATGGGAAAAACGAACTTCTTGTTGAACATCAAATAAACCTCCTCCTGTATGAAAATAGAGTTATCGGGCTTTAGCTAATACCCATGATTACCCTGATTTGTTCTTGTGAAAACCAATATTTTAAAATTTAAAATATTTAACTATCCGCAGAAAAAAGATTTACATCGGCAGCTGATTGCATTAATATAATGAGTGAGTACTCACTCATTATTATGAGAATTGAGGAGATAGTTATGAATCAGGGGACTTCTGTTGTTTCCGTAAACCACGTCTGCCGGACGTTTGGCAGCAAGGAAGTGCTAAAGGATATTTCCCTGCAGGTTGCAGAGGCGGAAACCTTCGGCATTCTAGGCCCTTCCGGCTCCGGCAAAACTACGCTGGTGAAGCTCTTGACCGGCATTGATGAAGCGACCTCGGGCGAAGTGCGTGTATTGGGGATACCCATGCCTAAGCTTGCCATGCTGCAGCAAATCGGGTATATGGCTCAGTCTGACGCCTTGTATACGGAGCTGAGCGCAAAAGAGAATCTGGAATTCTTCGCCGCTCTCTATGGACTGAAAGGCGGAAACCGCACCCGCCGGATCAGGGATGTCTTGGAGCTGGTCAATCTGCAGGATCATCTGCGCAAAAGAGTTGATCAGTATTCCGGGGGGATGAAACGCCGTCTGTCACTGGCGATCGCCTTATTGCATGAGCCTCCGCTTCTGCTTCTTGATGAGCCCACGGTTGGCATTGATCCCGTACTGCGCCAGTCCATCTGGAAGGAACTAAAGGCGCTGAACCGCAAAGGGACTACCATTGTACTCACTACCCATGTGATGGATGAAGCCGAGAAATGCGACCGTCTGGCCATGATCCGTGATGGTGAACTGCTGGCGGTGGATACACCTGCTGGTCTGCTGAACGCTACCGGTTCTGCTTCTCTTGAAGAAGCTTTTCTATATTATGGAGGTGTCCGCCGATGAGAATCCGGGCGATCACCCTGCGAATTCTCCAGCAGTTTATTCATGACAAAAGGACGATGGCACTGATGTTTATTGCCCCCCTGCTCGTTCTCAGCTTAATGAGTCTGGTGTTTAACGGCGACGACTATGAACCGAAGTTTGGTGTTTACGGAAATACCCAAGCCATCTCTGCGGCGTTTGAGAAGCAAAGCACTGCTGTGGTCGAATACGCCACGGCAGAGCTGGGCAACGAAGCTTTGAAGGAGGGCAAGATCGATGCGCTTGTCACAGTAAGCGGCGCTGCTCCTGAAGTTGTGCTGGAAGGCAGCAACCCCACGGCAAATCGTGCGGCACTGATGGCCTTACAGGAAGCGGTCCAGAGCCTGCAGCCTGTTATACCCGGCCAGGGACAAGGTCAGCTGAAGCCGCAGATCAGCTATCTGTACGGCGCTGAAGATATGACTACAATCGACCGCTTCGGTCCGATAATGATCGGCGTCTTTGTCTTCTTCTTCGTCTTTCTGATTGCCGGCGTTTCCTTGCTGCGGGAACGGACTACCGGAACCCTGGAACGTCTGCTCTCTACCCCGCTGAAGCGCTGGGAAGTCGTTCTTGGCTACGTGTGCGGTTTCGGGATTTTCACCGTATTCCAGGCGCTGCTGATCTCCTGGTTTTCCATTCAGGTGCTGGGAATTATGATGGCTGGCAGCTTCGGTTATGTCCTGCTTGTGACACTGCTGCTGTCGATGACGGCGCTGACGCTTGGTACACTGCTCTCGGCTTTTGCTGCCAATGAGCTGCAGATGATGCAGTTCATTCCGCTAATCATCGTGCCGCAGATTTTCTTAAGCGGGCTGTTCCCGATGGATACGCTCCCAGTGTGGCTGCAGCGGATCGGGCTGGCGACACCGATCTATTACGGCTCGGAAGCGCTGATGGACATCATGATCCGCGGCAAAGGCTGGAGCGACATCGCGCTGGATGTCTTTGTTCTGATCGGTTTCTCTCTGCTGTTCATGCTGCTGAATGTGCTGGCCCTGCGCAAACACCGCAAAATGTAATTTCGCAAGCAGCTATGATAATATAAACGGAAAATACGAGGTTTGGAGGGCAAAAGAATGGAGACGGACAATGCTGCGGGGCAGCAGCATGAGGGGGAGCAGTGGATTGAGGAGCTGCTGGCCATCAGTCAGGAAGAAAAAATGACGCCGAAGCAGATCGCCATTCTGGAGGCGGCGATTGAAATATTTTCAGATAAAGGATATTCGGCTGCGGCTACCAGTGAAATTGCCCAGAAGGCGGGGGTGGCGGAAGGGACGATCTTCCGCTATTACAAGACCAAAAAGGATCTGCTGCTCTCCATTGTCGGGCCGACGATGAGCCGCATGATCGCGCCCTTTGTCATGCGCAATTTCGACGGCGTGCTGGATGGTCCTCCCGAGAGCTATGAGGCATTTCTGCGGGCTTTTATGGTCAACCGGCTGGAATTCGCCCGCAAGAACTTTAAGATTCTGAAAATTCTTATTCAGGAAATCCCCTTTCAGCCCGCATTAAGGGAACAGTTCGCCGAGAATGTTCTCGGCCAGGTACTGGAGCGGGTAACCGCCATTACCGAGCATTTCAAGGAAAAGGGCGAAATTATCGACATGCCCACACCCGCAATTATCCGGTTTACGGTCTCTTCTGTAATCGGATATCTGCTGGCCCGTCTGCTGTTCCTGCCGGATAGCGATTGGAATGATGAAGAAGAGATTGAGCAGACTTTGGCTTTCATGCTGTACGGTATCAGCGGACCGGCAGTACGCCCAGAAGCGAAGGGAACTTAGGCCGGAAATTTACACTGACACTTTCAATAGAAGGGCCAACTCCAAACCGCAGAAATGCGGTTTGGAGTTGGCCTTTTTTTACATTGCAAACACTTAGAGTGATCCCGCACCGCAGCATCTGCTCAGGATTCCGGTAAATGGTTTTGAAGGCGTACGCCTGTTCTGTTATTATGGGTACTATAGCAAATTCGGACTTATGGACAAGACAAAAGGAAGTGATTAGGGCTGTGGGTTTCTATGTGCCGGAACGGGTAATCAGGCTGCTATGCGGCGGTGCTGCTTTGGAGCAGGGAACGGTTTATTATGAAGCGGATAAGGTCACGCTGACCTATGCGGAGAACAATGTTGAGCTGGAATATTCAAAATACCGGGCTGAGGTTCAAGGCCTCGAAAGCTACGAAGTGGTGCTTGCTATAGACAGTGACGGTGATGTAAATGGGGAATGCACCTGCCCTGCATACCACCACGGCGGAGCTTTTTGCAAGCATATCGCAGCTGTTCTCGTCAATATACTCCGTCAGGAAATGGACACGGAACTCTCCAGAAGTATGGCCGGCCCCAGTCTCCACCTTCACGGAGGCTCCACCGGAGAGAGCGGCAGACTTACTCCGCGTAATCCGGAACCTGCAGCCTTTGGCTCAGGGGAACATACGGGTGACCGGAAGCTGGTGACCAGCATGCTGGATATGTTCGGCAGCTCCCGGAAGCGTCCAAGCGGCACCGGAACCTATAGCGATATCAGAACTCCGCTTCAGGTTGAGTTCATCTGTAAGCCGGTTCTGTACACCGATGGCACTCATAAGCTTGGAATTGAACTGAAGATCGGATTAGAGCGGCTTTATATTGTGCAGAAAATCAGAGCTTTTCTCGAGCGCATCCACCGTGGGGAATCCTTTGAGTTCACCAAGCATTTTATCTATGACCCTTCCTTGCACAGCTTCAATAAAGAAGACAATGCGGTGATTCTGAAGCTGATCGAAGTCCTTTTAAATGAAAAGATGTACCGCGAAGCTGTCAGTCCACATACGCATTATTCGGGTGGCCCGGGAGGGGAACGGCTGCTGCCGGTTCCGCCTTTTTTCTGGGAGCAAGTTCAGCCTGCGCTAACAGCAGTATCCTCTGTACAATTGCAGCATGGGGGAATAAGCACGGAAGGGCTTCAGATCACAAACGCTCCCCCTCCGCTGAGCTTTCAATTCGATCAAACCCCGGATAACAGCTACCGTCTGGATATCCAGGGGCTTGCGCAGCTTACAGTCATGGAGGATTACGGGCTTATCTTGTCTGAAGGCAGGCTGCTGAAGCTGCCGGTTCAGGAATGCCAGCGTCTCTCCGAGCTTAAGAAAATGCTGGCGTCCTCCCGCAAAGATGAAATTGCCATTACCCCGGAGCAAATGGAGCCTTTTATGGACAAGGTGATTCCCGGGCTGAAAAAGCTGGGCCATGTGCATATTGCCGAGGCTATCCAAGGCCGCATCATCCAGGCACAGCTTCAAGCCAGACTTTATCTTGACCGGATAAGAGACCGGCTGCTGGCAGGCCTTGAGTTTCAATACGGCAATATTGTGATTAATCCGCTCGATGAGAAAGCACGCGAACGGGGCAATGAGGTAATTCTGATGCGGGACGGGGAAACCGAAGGGCGGATTCTTGCGCTGATGGATCATGCTTCTTTTACCCAAACGGAAAGCGGCTATATTATGAGCGATGAGGACGGCGAATTTGATTTTCTGTATCATACCGTGCCGCTGCTGGAGCCGTTGCTTGAGGTATATGCCACTACTGCTGTCAAGGGAAGACTGCTCACCGGAACAGCCCTGCCGAAGGTAACCTTAAGCTGGAACGAAAAAACCGACTGGCTGGACTTCAAGTTCGCCATGGAAGGAATCCCCGAAACGGAAATTGTACTGGTGCTGAAATCGCTGCAGGAGAAACGCCGCTATTACCGGCTGCCGGATGGGGCGCTGCTGCCGCTGGAGAGTGCGGAATTCTTAGAAATCATCACCTTTATGAACGAAATCGGAATCCGTCAGGATGAGCTCAAAAGCCCGCAGTTCTCTCTCCCCCTGGCCCGCGGCCTGCATTTGAATGGCGACAGCGCGGGGGACTCCGTCACCATGGGACGCTCCCTGCGCCGGCTTCTGGCCAACATGCAGAATCCCGAAAATCTTGATTTCCCTGTGCCGGACAGCCTTGTTCCCGTACTCCGGGATTATCAGCAATATGGTTTCCAGTGGCTGAAGACGCTGGCCCACTACCGGTTCGGCGGCATCCTGGCCGATGATATGGGTCTCGGCAAAACGCTGCAGAGCATCGCCTTCCTGCTCTCAGAGCTTAAGGATATCCGGCAGGGAGGCCACCCTGCGCTGATCATCGCTCCGGCCTCCCTGCTCTACAACTGGCAGAATGAGCTGAAGAAATTCGCCCCGGAGATCAAAGCGGCCATAGCCGACGGGAACTTAACCGAACGCCGACGGACACTGAAGAACACCGCTGGAAACGATGTAATTATCACCTCCTATCCGCTGCTGCGCCGTGATATTGAAGAGTACGCCAAGCATTCCTTCCACACCCTGTTTCTGGATGAGGCGCAGGTCATCAAGAATCATGCGACCCAGACGGCTCAGGCGGTAAAAATATTGCAGGCGCGTTACCGCTTCGCGCTTACCGGAACGCCGGTAGAAAATGCTCTGGAGGATCTATGGTCGATCTTCGGAGTTGTGTTTCCCGGACTGTTTCCGGGCAAAAAGGCCTTTCATGACCTGCCCCGGGAGACGGTTGCGAGGCGGGCTCGGCCTTTTCTGCTGCGCCGCCTAAAAAGCGATGTACTGAAAGAGCTGCCTGATAAAATCGAATCTCTGCAGGCCTCCGAGCTGCTGCCTGAGCAGAAAAAACTGTATGTCGCTTATCTCGCCAGGCTGCGCAAGGAAGCGCTCAAGCATCTGGACAACGACGGGTTTGGCAACGGCAGAATCAAGGTGCTTGCCGGGCTGACCCGGCTGCGCCAGCTCTGCTGCCACCCCGCGCTGTTCATTGCAGGCTATACCGGCGGCTCGGCGAAATTCGAACAGCTGCTGGAGATTATTGAAGAATGCCGCAGCTCCGGCAAACGGATGCTGATATTCTCCCAGTTCACCGAAATGCTCGGCCTGATCGGCCGTGAACTGGGCCTGCTGGGTGTGCAGCATTTCTATCTCGATGGCCAGACGCCTTCAGCCCAACGGGTGGAGCTCTGCAACAGGTTCAATGAGGGTGAACGGGATCTTTTCCTGATTTCACTAAAAGCGGGTGGTACCGGACTGAACCTGACGGGAGCGGACACGGTCATTCTCTACGATCTCTGGTGGAATCCCGCTGTCGAGCAGCAAGCTGCCGACCGGGCCCACCGGATCGGGCAAAAGAAGGTGGTTCAGGTGATCCGCCTCGTAGCACAGGGGACTGTCGAGGATAAGATGTACGAGCTTCAGCAGAAGAAAAAGAACCTGATCGACGAAGTCATCCAACCGGGCCAGGAGGCCATTTCTGCCTTAAGCGAGCAGGATATCCGTGAAATCCTGATGCTTTCATAAATTGGCCATGCACGCTTATCTCCTGGCACAGCAAGCAGGGACTTTCACAGCCTAAGGCTGGGGATGTCCCTGTTTGCTGTATTTTTTTAGAATGACATAAGGATTTGTTACTCTACCGGGTTCGGACTCCGCAGATATTACAACTCGTCACTCCATTTCTCATACGTTACAACACGATGGGCATCCACCAATTGACCGTCAGCTTGTTTGCCCCATACTGAAATCCCTGCTTTTTCTCCTAGGTCATCGCCTGTAAAGAGAAATTCGAAAGCATCCAGATCGGCAAAGTAGTCTCTGGTCACCACCTCGCCTGGTGCGATTTCGACAACTTCACTCACATATAAAGTTCTTGTAGTACCCAGGAAGTAACCTAGAATATTAATAACCAGTACTTCTGCAGCAGCCCGATTCACAATCTTTACAGTTACAAGCTGCGCCGGTCTTACGCCAAGAACAGGATTATTCTCTATAGGTCCAGTAGATAATGTGGTCATCCCGTCTTATTCCTCCTTTCAATCCACTCATTTGTGAATATTAAACTCTGATTCTAGCGGTAGTGTTAATTGATCGCACAATATATTAATATTCGTGTGCTACCCTGACGGTGTGGACAGAAGACAGGCTCCATTCACCAAATCCTGCAGCAGTGCATAAAGTGTACAAAAGAGAGTTCGCCCACTAGTGGCCGCTGTTCTGAAAGAATGTATACGGAAGAAGGGAGTCCATGCCCCCTCCTGGAAAAGGAAAGAAAACGAGCATAAAAAAACAACCGGCAAACCCTAAAACGCAAAGTCCAAAGGGGCTGGAGTTTGCAGTGGCTGCCCTTCTTTTATCAGGCAAGTTAAAGGTAGACTCTGTCCAGATGTTCACGGACGCTTCGCTTCTTGTCAGCCTGGTTGGCAAATATAAATCACTTGGCAATTTGAGCGACAGCAACGTTGATAAACTGGTCAGCTTTCTCAACGACAACAGCAGCCTGACCTTGAACGAGATCATGGCCGCTTTGAAGAAAAAATCAGACAACTCTTGAGTGGAGGAATAAAGGGAGGCCTAGCACGTATGGACAATTTTGACGGTGAAGATTTTGCCGGGGGGATCCTGCTGGTCATTGTAATTGCGCTGCTTATCTTTGGTTCAACGGATATTAAGGATCTTACCGCTGCGCCCACTTCCGATTGAAACGGGACCCCTTACTTGAATTAAAATCATTTACATCCCATATAAGGCTTGTTATGATTAAAGTATCAAAAGAGCTGCGCAACTTATGTTTGCTACAAAGCGATTAAAGGATGATTTTTTCCTTTAATCGCTTTTTTGTGTGAGCTTTAAAATCATGGAGGTATATCGTATGAACAAAAGAGTACATGATATGGTTATGCTGCTTCTCGGGGCATTTATTTTTGCGCTGGCAGTCAATTTATTTGTGATTCCCAATGACTTTGGTGAGGGTGGCGTGACAGGGATATCGATCATTCTGTATTATTTGCTGAAATGGTCACCTGCGCTGGTCGGCATCATCTTGAACGGGATTTTGCTGATCATCGGCTATAAGCTGCTGGATAAAAAAACGACGGGATATACCATCATCGCTGTTGCCTTTAACTCCCTGTTCCTGTACTTGACCAAGAACTGGCAGATCGCTTCGGATGAGCCAGTGATTAACGCTATTTTCGCGGGTCTGTTTGCCGGGGTCGGGATTGGACTGATCATCCGGGTCGGCGGCACGACTGCAGGTACGACAATTCTGGCTCGTCTTGCCAATAAATATTGGGATTGGAATATCAGCTATGCCTTGCTGTTCTTTGACCTTATCGTTGCCACACTGTCCGCCTTCGTCATTGGTATCGAAAAGATGATGTTTACGTTCGTTATCCTCTATATCGGAACCAAAGCCATGGAGTTCATTATCGAGGGCTTGAATCCTAAAAAAGCAGTGACCATCATCTCGGCACACTATGACAGCATTGCCGTACGGGTTACGGAGATTATGGACCGCGGAGTAACGGTGCTCCGGGGATACGGCTATTACACCGGCGAAGAAAAGGAAGTCCTTTACATCGTAATTAGTAAGCAGGAAGTTTCCATGCTCAAAAAAATCGTACGGGCTGAGGACAAAAATGCTTTTGTCACGATCCACGATGTACGCGACGTGTTTGGTGAAGGATTTATTGATATTTCTAAATAAGCCAACCGGCTATTGATTTATTCCATAAATTCGCTATACTGATAAAAATCAATATACAATCGATGAACGGGAAAGTAGTTGCCTTGGACCCTAGTCCCCAGCGAGCCGGAAGAGTGAGAGCCGGTACAGGCCAGTTAATGAAGCGCACCCGGGAGATGGACTTCTGAACTGATAGTAGGAAGCCCCGGCTGAAGACCGTTAACCTGTAAGGTGGCTAAACCAAGTTGTTTAGCAACGAGAGTGGTACCGCGAGCGCTAAAGCCCTCGTCTCTTTTAGAGACGTGGGCTTTTTTTGATGTTTTTTAGCCCGCTAAGTACATGTAACGCAAATCTGCTTCAAGAATTTTAAAGGAGGTTCATCCCGTGTTAAGCCAACTTATCAGAACAAGCCTGGAACAAAGCGTCCAGCAGGTATTCAGCAGCCTGAGCGCTGCCGCACCAGAACATTTAACCATCGCTCTTGAACAGCCCGCTAATCCGGATTTCGGCGACTACTCCAGCAATATTGCCATGCAGCTGGCCAAAGTCCTGCGCAAGGCCCCAATGGCTATTGCCGAGCTGATCACAGCGGAGCTTGGGCAACAGGAGGCGATCAAGGGTTTGCTGCAGCGAATCGAGGTTGCGGCTCCGGGCTTCATCAATATGTACGTGAATTGGCAGGAGTGGGCAAATCACAGCTTTGAGCTGCCGCCAGGGAACGGGAATAAGGTGATCATTGAGCATACTTCTGTGAACCCAAATAAATCCATGCATATTGGACATCTGAGAAACTCCTGTATTGGAGATGCGCTGGTTAGGATTTTGAAAAAAACAGGTTACGACGTGGAAGTTCACAACTATGTGGATGACCTTGGCAATCAGCTGGCAGATACGGTGGTCGGGCTAATGAATGTGCCGCTCGCGGGTGATCATGTCCGCTTCGGTGATTATTGCTGGGATATCTACGCCGGAATCAATAAGGAATATGCGTTGCATCCTGAGACGATCCATAAACGGACGGAGATTCTCCACGCATTGGAAGAAGGAAACGGCAATACCGCTTGGCTCGGCAGCCTTGTGGCTGAACGGATTGTGAGAGAACATGTTGAGGAAATGAAAAACTTCAGCATCACCTACGATTTGCTGGTGTGGGAGAGCAGCATTTTAAAAGAGGGATTTTGGTCCTCTGCTTTTGCGCTGCTGGAACAGACAGCCGTTTTTGTTCAGGAAACCGAGGGCAAGCTGGCGGGATGCTGGATTCTGAAGCAATCGGCAACAGAAGGCACAGGGGCGGATTCAGAGGAACATCAGAAAGATAAGGTGCTGGTGCGCTCGAACGGGATTTTGACCTACACCGCCAAGGACATCGCCTATCATCTCTGGAAATTCGGACTGCTGGACAAAAACTTCTCCTACAGCGAGTTTAATGCAGGCGTTTGGACGACGGGTCCAAGTGGACAGCAGATGCCTTTTGGAGAGGCAGATATGGTAGTTAACGTCATTGATTACCGGCAGGAGTATCCGCAGGCGATGGTGAAGCAGGCTTTAGAGGTATTGGGATATGCCGGGCAAGCCGGGAAGCTTCATCATGTAAGCTATGGCGTGGTTTCTCTTAGTCCGGCTTCCGCCGCTGAACTGGGGATCGATACCTCGGACGGCAAAACCTCTTACGCCATGTCCGGCCGTCAGGGCATCGGCATCAAGGTCACCGAGCTGGTCCAGCTCATGGAGAACACCATTGAAGCCACCCGCTCCGACAAAAACGGCCTGTCCAGCCGGCTGATCGCCACAGCTGCAATCCGTTACTATCTGCTGCGTTTCAATCTGGGGACGGAGATTGTGTTTGATTTCAAGCAGGCGACCGAGATTTCCGGCAATACCGGCGTATACCTGATGTATACCTATGCACGTGCAGGCAGTGTACTCAGTAAAGCCGCTGGAATGGAGGCAGGAGCCGTATTGGGAGCAGCGGCAGCGGCAACGTTGAAGACGGATGCAATGGCGGTAAATACGGCGGCGAGAGCGGTACTGGCGGCGGATGGGGCAGTCGATGCGGCGGCGGATGGGGCAGCGGATGCGGCATCAGAACCAGCTGCGGTGCCGGATTTCCCGGCCCCACTGGACAAAGCGGAGCTTGCCCTGCTGAGACATCTCAGCATCTGGCAAGACACCTTATACAGCGCGAGCATCGAGCTGACGCCAAATGCAATCTGTAACTACGCGCATACTCTGGCCTCGCTGTTCAATAACTTTTATTCCGCCTGCCCGATTCTCAAAGGGGAGCAACTCACCATCCGCTTCCGTCTCTGGCTTACTTCAACATTCCAGGAAACGCTCGGCGAAGTGCTTGAGGTGCTTGGCCTGCCGAAGCCGGAGCGGATGTAACGGAGAATTACGAAGTTGTTGTGCATGGATCCAATGTGAACCATAGACTAGACACGTATTCTCCTATGTTTAACACTGCAGCTGATTACCCGCTGCGGGAAAAAGATCAGCGGGAATTATGCCTGTTAATTCTGCTTCAAGCCTTGCTTAATGAGGTCGCCCGATTGGTCCGCGGCGGCCTCATGATCTGTTTTCTGCGCTAACGTTCTCCGTTCATGACTGATGTGAATCTTGTTCATTGCCAAGCCAATCTGGAGTTTAAAACCGGGTATTTTCTTCAGAACGGTTGTGTCTCACGTAGCTCTCTCACGCCTTCCGACAGGGGGCGAGTAAAATACATCACTATGCATATGCTGAATTTTGTCCCAGTTGCTAGGATTGGTCGTGTCTGGAGAGCGGTGCTCCATAATGGCTTGATAAAGGGCGGTTTTTTCTTCCAAATGGGCAACGTGCTGTTTGGCTTCTTCGAGCTTAGCGAGCGCTGCTTCTTTATGCTCCATCATGAGTGCGGAGCGTTGCGGAATGGTCGAATCTCCTTCGAGACAGAGATCGATGTACCTTTTTATGACTTCAATCGGCATCCCGGATTGCTTGAGGCATTTGATGCCATGCAGCCAGTTGATCGATTCTTCGTCGAACATCCGAATATTATTTTGATTGCGCTGTACGCTTGGCACCAGGCCTTTATCCGTATAAAAGCGTACAGCATGCTCGGTGAGTCCCGTTATTAGGGCGGCTTCTTTGACCGTATGCATGTGAAATCCCCCATGGAAAATAAATTTTTGAAGACGCCTTGACTTCGTGTAACACGAAGGTCCTAAGCTTATTGTAATGCAAATGAGCCGTAAGTGGAATCCCCGCTTCAGTGCCCGATTCAGGGGATACGCGCCGTTTGCTATTATACATTTGATCATTAGGAGGAATTACAATGCAAACCGTAACATTAAATAATGGTGTAAAAATGCCGATCATCGGCTTTGGTGTCTATCAAGTTCCGAATGCTGAAGAATGCGAGAACGCGGTATATGAAGCGCTGATGGCCGGTTACCGCCTGATCGACACCGCCGCCGGTTATCTGAATGAGGAAGCGGTCGGACGCGCGATCAAGCGCAGCGGCGTGCCGCGTGAGGAGCTGTTCATCACGACCAAACTTTGGGTTCAGGATGCCAGTTACGAGAGTGCCAAGCTGGCGTTTTCCAAATCCTTGAAGAAGCTACAGCTCGATTATCTCGATCTATACCTTATTCACCAGCCGTTCGGCGATTACTACGGCGCTTGGCGTGCGATGGAAGACCTGTACGGCGAAGGCAAGATCAAGGCGATCGGTGTCAGCAACTTCCTGCCCGACCGTCTGATGGACCTCATCGTGCATAACGAAATCGTGCCGGCGGTAAACCAGGTCGAAACACACCCGTTCTACCAACAAATCGAGATCGCCGCTTTTATGAAAGAGCAGGGAGTTCAGCACCAGTCGTGGGCCCCGTTTGCTGAAGGACTTAACAACTTGTTCGGCAACAAAATGCTAGTCTCGATCGCAGAAAAACACAACAAGTCCGTAGCCCAGGTCGTGCTTCGCTGGCTTGTTCAGCGTGGAGTCGTTGCTATTCCAAAATCGGTGCGCAAAGAGCGGATCGTCGAAAACTTCAACATTTTCGATTTTGAGTTGAGCGCAGACGATATCGAACAAATTTCCACTCTCGATACGCGGGAAAGCCTTTTCTTATCGTACCGCGATCCGGAAATCGCCAAGATGATGGGCAACTGGAGAGTCGATCTGTAAACCTTGATCGAACCGTAACTCATCACGCGTTTATCCTCATCTATTAAGAAAGGACAGGGCGGGTCCCCCTTGTCCTTTTAAAACTGCTGCTAAGGGTGCAACGAAATCTATACTCCTACCATTACAGGTAACACACAGAACCACCGAGACATCTATAACTATCCTGCCCGCGAATAGTGTTCACTTATTGCAACTATCGTTTCCCGCCCTATAAATTTCACTCAGACGTTAGATTAAGCACACTGTAGAAAATTAGCGGGTGCTATTCCTTTTAGTTGCTGCAATTCCTCGGTGCATGCTGGATTAGCGGGCGGTTTGCCCGCTAGTGCAGACGCGTATTATCAGGCGGACCAGCAAATAGGGTGCTCCAAAGATAGAGGGTAATAAAGCCGCCCCTCTTGCGATGTTTATCCTCCCGATGCAGATGCTCCAACGCCCCCAGGGGCTTCTCACCCCCGGACGCACAAACAGCCTTCCCGAAGGAAGGCTGTTTTGTGTGACGTCCCGGAAGGGATTCGAACCCCCGACCGTGCGCTTAGAAGGCGCATGCTCTATCCAACTGAGCTACCGGGACAAAAGTGAAGTAATTGATTCCTAAAACATATGTATTCACGCAACGTTCTCTATTATACCGCATTCAGATTTTTTTTCAAGGCTGCAGCAATATAATTTACTAAAATACGGCGAAACAGCAACGGCAGCACAGCAGATCAGCCTATCCTCACCAGTTACCCTCCCACAGCATTTCTGTCCCCGGGGCAGAATCAGCGGCGGCCAGCCGCTCACCCCAATCCGTTCTACCCCCGGGGCAGACTGCGGCAGTTTTGCCGCATCCAATCGCCGGATTTCAGGAGTCACTTGTGGAAATGCTGTTCCAGCTGCTTTTTCAAGTCGCCGAAGATAAGCAGTTCTCGCTGGAATTTGGAGCGTTCATCCTCGGGGCTCATAATGATGCTGCCAGTAAAAGCACTGGCCGTCACATCCTGAAAAGCGTCATGCAAATTGTTATCAAACCAATCGGTTGCAGTATTCGCGTCATTCGTCAGAATCCGCACAATTTCATAACCTTCCTCGCGCTGGTCTTCAACAATGTACACCAAAAGTGCGGAATCGCCTACAGCTCCCGGCAATACGCCCACTTCTGCACAAGGCGCGCCGTCATATTCGGTCATTCTGCGGATTTTGGCGTCTTTAATATAATACACTTGTCATCCATCCCTCCTGGCAAATTTCCCTCTCCCTTAGTGTTCGGATAAGGACATACATTTTATCCCTTCCTTCGGCATATATCTGTATTACTTGGCAAAAAAGAAACAAGTGAAATCGGCTGCGCCGTCCTTAAAGGACGGCATCCATTTCAGCGAGAAATATAAGGATAATTTATTGCGTGGAGCATATAAATTCTTATATTTGGACAACAATCGCACAAAAGAGAGGATGAACCATCATGTGCGGAATAACCGGATTTATCCAGTGGCGCGGCGACCTCACACAGCACTCGCAACTGCTCGTAAAAATGACTGAAACCTTGGCCAACCGCGGGCCGGATGCGGCCGGAACCTGGATTTCAGGGCCTTGTGCCTTCGGTCACCGCAGACTAAGCGTTATCGATCCCGAGAACGGCGCACAGCCTATGATCGCCCGCCATGACGATAAGGTGTACGCTATTGTGTACAACGGCGAATTATATAACGCCCCCGAGCTCAAAAAGGAACTGAAACAGCGGGGACACCATTTTCTCACCGAGTGCGACACCGAAGTTCTGCTGCACGCCTATATGGAGTGGGGACCGGATTGCACCGGGAAGCTGAACGGAATCTTTGCATTTGCCGTCTGGGACGGTCTGCGGGACCAGGTATTTTTGGCACGCGACCGCCTGGGTGTGAAACCCCTGTTCTATAGCCGGGTGGACGATGTTTTTGTCTTCGGCTCCGAACCTAAAGCGCTGCTCCAGCACCCCAAGGTACAACCGAAGGTAGGACCGGAAGGACTGGCGGAAATCTTCATCATCGGTCCGGCCCGCACTCCGGGACATGGGGTATACAAAGATATATTCGAGCTTCGTCCAGGTCATGCCATGATTTATAGCCGGGAAGGCCTGCGCAGCTATGCTTATTGGAAATTAGAAAGCAATCATCACACGGAAAATGAAGAAGAAACAGCCTCCAGAGTGCGTGAATTGCTGCAGGATACACTGGAGCGGCAATTGGTTTCTGACGTTCCGGTCTGCTCCCTGCTGTCCGGGGGGCTCGATTCCAGCGCACTGACCGCGCTCGCTGTGGATTATTACAACCGCACCGGCCAAGGCCGGGTGGATACCTATTCCGTCGATTATGTCGACAACGACAAGCATTTCAAAAGCCACACCTTTCAGCCCGGCGCAGATGGTCCGTGGATTAAGCGGATGGTTGATGAGTTGAACACGAATCACCATTATGTAGCCTTTGATACACCGGAGCTGGTAACGGCGCTGGACAATGCCCTGGAATCCCGCGATTTGCCGGGGATGACGGATGTGGATTCTTCGCTGTATCTATTTTGCCGTGAGATTAAAAAGAACGCGACCGTGGCCATCTCCGGCGAGGCGGCGGACGAGATTTTTGGCGGGTATCCCTGGTTCCACCGGGACGAGATGCTCTCCTCCGGCACGTTCCCCTGGTCGGTAGCCCCCAAAATGCGTGCAGGTCTATTGTCGCCGGAAGTGGGGGAATGGATACGTCCACTGGAATATTTAGGTGACAGATACAGCGATGCGGTAGCGGAGGTGCCGAAGCTTGACGGTGAGACCGGCAAGCAGGCGCAGATGCGCGTAATGTCCTATCTCAACATCACCCGCTTCATGCCGACACTGCTGGACCGTAAGGACCGGATGAGCATGGGTGCAGGACTGGAGGTCCGCGTGCCGTATTGCGACCACCGGCTCGTCCAGTATGTATTCAACATCCCTTGGGAAATTAAAACCGTAGGCAACCGGGAAAAAGGCATTCTGCGCAAAGCACTCGAAGGCATCCTGCCGGATGATGTGCTCTATCGTAAAAAAAGCCCTTACCCCAAAACCCATAATCCGGCCTATTTAAATGCCGTCCGGACTCAGATGCTGGGCATTCTGGATGATTCCACTTCGCCCATCCTGCCGTTGATTGATGCAGCCAAGATCCGTGAAATCGCTGCCTCTCCCGAATCCTCCAGCAATCTGCCCTGGTTCGGCCAGCTGATGTCCGGCCCGCAGCTGTTCGCTTATCTCGCCCAGGTTAACCTGTGGCTGCGCAAGTATAACGTATCTATCGGGTAAATCGCTAAGCTCTCTGCTCTCTGCTCTCTGCTCTCTGCACACAGCCAATAACTGCAAACAGCAAGCCCCCAACCGGAGGCTTGCTGTTTGCAGTTTCCTATTGTAAGAGGCTTGCTCAGAAATTAAAATTATCCGGGTCCGGACCGAACCTGTGGTTCTGGTTCAGGTTCTCAATTGCCTTAACGTCATCGTCGCTAAGCGTGAAGTCGAAAAATCCGGCGTTCTCTGTGATCCGCTCTGCATGAACCGATTTGGGAATGGTAATGACACCCTGCTGCAGATCCCAGCGCAGGACAATTTGGGCGACAGTTCTGCCATATTTGCCGGCCAGCTCTTTAAGCAGCGGCACATCCAGATTGCCCTGCATCAGCGGACTCCAGGCCTCCAGCTGAATGTCATGCTGGCGTGTATATTTTAGCAGCTCGCGCTGGGTCAAGAGCGGATGGAACTCCACTTGATCGACCACAGGCACCACACCTGTATCGTCGATAATATCCTGCAGATGATGGATCTGGAAGTTGCTCACCCCGATGGATTTCACGAAACCTTCCTTTTGCAGATGAATAAGCGCCTTCCAGCTCTCCCGGTACTTGCCGGCGACCGGCCAGTGAATCAGATACAGATCAATTACATCCAGCCCCAGCTTACGGCGGCTGACTTCAAACGCTTGTAATGCGGATTCATAACCTTGATCAGGATTGCGCAGCTTGGTCGTAATGAACAGTTCCTCCCGGGGCACTCCGCATTCACGGATGGCTTGTCCGACGCCTTCTTCATTATTGTATCCAGCTGCCGTATCAATGCTGCGATAGCCTGTTTCCACTGCTGCTTTTACCGCGTTGATAACTTCCTCACCATCTTTGGTCTGCCATACGCCCAGTCCCAGCCACGGCATAGTTACTCCGTCATTTAATGTAGGTCCACCCGAAAACGGTCCGTTCAATTCACTCATCGTTAACCCTCCAAGCCTAATGATATTGATCTAACTTTCTTAACCTTAAAAGAGGCCGCATAATCAGCCGATGACCAGAATCAGTATAGCAGATTGCTCCCGCAGGTCCAAAATGCCGCTCTGGACAGGTAAATCAGAATAAAAAATAAGTGCAGTCTGTGTTCACAGTCTGCACTTATTTTAGAATTCGCTTATTTGTCGATTAGCTTGAAATCATCAAAATGGAATTCCGGGGATACGATGCAGGAGACCAGCACCGGCTCGTCGCCTAGCACCCGGGCCGCCTGCCATACTCCTGCCGGAATAACCACCTGCGGCTGCTGGCCGGCGGCGATGTCGAGACCCAGGATAACCTCGGTAACATCCTCCGGCTTGTCACCGCTGCCTCCAAGGCTTAACACAATCGGGCTGCCGGAATGCCACAGCCAGATTTCGGAAGACAGCACCGTGTGCCATTCCGAGGTTTCGCCCGGATGAAGCAGAAAATAAATCGAAGAAGCTGAGGCTCTGGAGCCCGAATAGCTGCTTCCCAGTGTTTCTTGCGGGATATCAAAGGATGATTTCCAAAGTCTTTTGTACCATCCGCCTTCAACGTGAGGCTGCAGCCCCAGCGCTTCGACCAGCGGAGAAATTTCTTTTTGCGTCACAGTATCGTCTCCTTAAAGTTTTGCGAAGCAAAACTGGCTTCGTAAGCTTACGCTTAAGTTTTGCTTTTACTTTAACGGAATGTGCCGCAATTGTCTAATCCTCTTCCGCTTATTTGCTGTCCTTGCTCGCCTTAAACACCTCGGCAATGGCCCCGAGACTGCCCAGCGTTTCAACAGCGCTGGTCGGCAGGAACACCTTGTTGGCCGGTCCCTTAGCGATTTCGCCTAACGCTTCAAAAGATTGATAAGCCAGCACACGCTCATCCAGCCCTGCGCTGGCGATCAGTGCGATCCGCGTCTTCTCGGCTTCGGCGACCGCCTGAATCGCTTTGGCCTGGCCCAGTGCTTCCAGCTCCTGCGCCTGGCGGAACCCTTCCGCTTGACGGATACGCGCTTCCTTATCGCCTTCCGCTTTCAGAATCTTGCTCTGCTTATCCCCTTCAGCACGCAGGATCATATCCTGTTTGGCGGCTTCCGCCTCCAGCACAATCGCCCGCTTGCTGCGTTCTGCCTTCATCTGCTTATCCATCGCTTCCTGAATGTCCAGCGGTGGCTTGATATCAATAACTTCCACCCGCTCGATCCGCACGCCCCATTTTTCAGTCGCTTCATCCAGAGCCAGGCGGATATCCGAGGAGATTTTTTCCCGGCCGGACAACGTTTCATCCAGCTCCAGCTTACCGATAATCTGCCGCATCGTAGCTGTGGAAATGTTGCGCACACCATATACATAATCGGAAATTCCATAAGTCGCTTCTTCCGGACCAACCACCTGATAGAAAATGATCGTGTCGATCTGCACCTGCACGTTATCCTTGGTGATTACGGTTTGCGGCGGCACATTGGCCTGTTGAATCCGCAAATCATGGTAGGTCCGCACCTGATCAATAATCGGAATCAGAATATTCAGACCCGGTGTAAGCAGCCGGTGGAATTTACCGAGACGCTCCACAACCCCTACCCGCTGCTGCGGTACGATTTTGATCGTAAGCGCGATAAAAACGACGACGACAGCAATAACAATACCGATAATTGCCCATTCCATTAGTACTTATCCCCCCATCGTTCTACTTCGATAATCGTGTTGCCTCTTCGGATGACACGGACTGCCTGATCTTTACCCAGAGCTTGAACCGAGGTTGCGCTCCAGGTGTCACCGCCCACTTTGACTTGCCCGTACTGTCCCGGCACAATCGGCTCGACGACAATACCTTGTCTTCCGACAATCTCTGTCCCTGTATCCTTAAACCCCCGTGAGTTGCGGAATCTCGCGACCAGCGGTTTGGTGAAAAAGGTCAGGACGAGGGCAACCAATGAACCGACGACCACCTGCAGCAAAATCGCCTCAGGAAACACAAGTGAGATCAGACCAGCCGCCAGAGCACCTATGCTTAACCAGAGAAGATAAAAAGTAAGCGCAAACATTTCAATCACAAACAGAACGCCGGCTGCAATCAACCAAACTATCCAAGCCTCCATCGGTGAATCCACCACCTTCCGCTATATACTACTATAACGAAAAAAACGGCATAGCGTTGCATTAGTTTTATCAGGGCTGGGACACAGCCATGCTTTTTCATTATATTTCAGCCTATGGAAGGTTATGAGCACCACAATCAGCCTTCTTCATAAAAATCCACACAATTCTGACATTATACAGGAAGACGGGGCTTGTACATCCGCTGTTTCTACATTCGATCCGGTGAAGTGATTCTGCTGGTGATTATGACATAATAAAAAAAGCTTACAGATCGAGGCGCAGCCTTCTCTGCAAGCTTTTTTTGCTGTTCAGATGGAATTTAGCGCTAAATCAGCTGCCATAGAGCCTGCGTTACCGCCGGTTCCCAACCTTGCAGCGAGGTATGCGACTGCAGGCAGATGTAAGGTTTGCCGCTGTAGCTTACCTTATCGCCTGCTGTATAGGCCACTCCTGCTGCCCAGGCAGATCCCCCGGTCGTTGCCGTCGGGCTTACTGTAGCTGTTGGTACGGGTGTTGCCGTTGGTACTGGCGTTGCTGTCGGACTCACCGTAGCCGTTGGCGCTGGCGTGGTGTTGCCGCAGGTGCCAATCACTTTCCAGGCCCCGAATGCACCGCTCAGATCAGGGCGTTCCCCCTGTGTCCACCACTGGGCTTCATACAGCACACCTCCATTGGAAGCCTGCTGGCCCTTGGTGTAGATGGTTGCCGCGTTCCAGGCCGCCGCTGTACATTGCCCCGGTGTTGCAGTTGGCGTCGGGGTAACAGTAGCAGTAGGCGTTGGTGTTGGTTTCACAGTAGCTGTTGGTGTCGGAGTCGGTGTAGCCGTTGGCGTTGATGTCGGTTTCACTGTGGCTGTTGGCGTTGCAGTCGGTGTTGGCGTCGGCACCACTCCGCCGCCCAGATCGGTGTTCAGCTTGTTTTGCAGTGTTTTGTTGCGGTCGCCGCTGGTCTCCCAGAACATCGCTCCTGCCAGGCCTTTGGTTTTGATATAGCTGGTTTTATAGCCGATCGACTCGGCGTCATCATAGCTGATGAAGGTTTGTGTAGACGGATTGTAGAGATAAGGAACTTTTGAGGTGTTATTCCAGTAGCGGGTATAGCCGTTTTTGTTAATATAGTTAGCTTCCAGATCGTAGAAATCATAGTTTCCCTTTTCCCATGTGCCTGTGGACGAAATACCGGCCGAAACCTGATATTGCCCGTTTCCTGTACTCGGCGCACCACCCCAGCCGCGTCCGTAAAACGGCATGCCCAGGACAAGCTTATTCGCCGGGACTCCGCTTGCGAGATAGCTTGTGACAGCCTTGTCGATATTGTAATTCGCCGGATCGGTCAGACCTGATGAGGCTGCTGCCGGGTCATAGTAGAGCGGAGCATTGTGTCCTGTAGTCGTGTTCCAGCTGCCGTTGAAGTCATAGGTCATAATGTTGATCCAGTCGACAACAGCAGCAATGCCGCTAAGGTTGTTATTCTGAACGTAGGCAGGACTTGCACCAGAGGCAATGGTCAGCAGGTAGGTTTTACCGTCAGCGGTTCCGGCCGCATTCAGCTTTTCACGGATTTTCTGCAGCAGCAGCACATAATTCTGCTTATCCTCCGGACGGTAGCTATTGCCTGCAAGGCCTCCGCTGACCGGGTATTCCCAGTCCAGATCGACACCATCCATTTGATATTTGCGGATGAAATCGACTGCGGAATTTGCGAATACTTCACGGGTCGCTGCCGTAGCGGCAACATCCGAGAACCGGTTCGACCAGGTCCAGCCGCCGACGGATATCACCGTTTTAAGATTCGGGTTCTTTTCTTTCAGTTTCCATAGCTGCTTCAGGTTGCCTTTAATCGGATCATCCCACTTGTCATCCCCAAAGCTTTTCTGGGCATCAATCCAGGGATCACCCAGCACAATCGTTCCATTCGGAACACTGATCGTTTGGCCTTGCTCATTTTGGCAGGTCCAGGTGACCGGATTGGGTCCGCTCGGGTCAGGATTGCCGTGAACCCCGTTCCAGCATATATCGGCAAACGCATAGTTGATTACATTCATTTTACTGGGATCGATATCCGTTACGTTGTAGGCTCGCCCATAGGCAGCCCAGGAAGCATAATAACCGACGAGCTTGTAGCCCGCAGCCGCATTTGCAGTTTTGACACTGGTGCCTATCGTTGAAAAGAGTGCAATCACAAGAGCAACGGCCATACCAAGCGCAAAGGTTTTACGAAATCTGCTGTTTGTCGACCTCATTTTCATTTACCTCCTCGGTTCAATGCATAGCCAGCAGTCCTCTTTACAGGCAAAGCTCCCCAAAGTCACCTCCTGGTTCGGATTCACCTTCATCCAGTGTCTCTATCAGATTCATGAGATCAGGATGGTAGATTACGCACACAAAAAAAGCGCAAGAAAAAATAATCTGTGCTCTTAATCTTGTATTGCTGTTCATGGGTTGCAATCCCGGTAATGTTGTCCGGGACAATGCTTATGCCTACAAAATAGTTGGGAGGGATGGTGTACATGGAATAGGAGGATTCATAACATAAGAAGGATGAAGGCAATCTTATTGTCATATAAAGCACAAGATTAAGCTAGGGGGAAATTTCCATAGTCAGGGGGGAATATCATCTAATTTCCAGTTTTTTTGGCAGCAATAACTGTGCCTCTGTCCCCTATTTGAGGAAGGGTTAGAATTACGGTGACAAAGGCGGTCCCTCACGCTCCGACAGTTCAAGAGGTGATGGTATCCTTTGCCACCAGATGCGATTATCCTGTCACCTACTGCATTTCCAGCTCTGTATCACTCCAGTGAAGCTGGACGCCATGTTCTAGTAAGAGTTGCTGGTAAGCCTTGCGATGGTCATCCGATCCATGAAGCTCACGCGGCAGAACTTTATTTGTAATGGCGTAAGAGGCCAGAAGTCCCGCAGCTTCACCAATGTTCCATTCGGTTGGATGAAGGCGGTAGCAGCCGTTTGCGATCTGGGTCATTGAGATATTTTTGCAGGCCGGAAGCAGGTTCGTGACGCGAATAGGGATCAGTGAGCCCAGCGGAATTTCATACGGATGATTGGGGATGTAGAACGTGCGCTGGGATACGGTCGTGGGATGAAGATCCAGATGATAGCTTCCAACGCCCACACTGTCCTCATAGCGCATAGGTCCCGCTTCACCGCGCAGCTCCTTGCTTACATCCAGCTCTGTCACCGTGTAGAGTCCGCAGATCCTTCTTGCTTCACGGATGTAGGGAGACTTCGCAAGCCCGTCCTCTGTCCCAAGTACATCTCCCCGCAGCCTCACCCCCGGGTACCCCTTCCCGCCATCCAGTCGGGGCGCTTCCGTCTGAAGCCAATAGACAAGTGACAACGTCAGCTGTCTGGCTCCTTTCAAATGCCGTTCCCGTTCCCCGGGAGGCACTCCGATCAGCGGACCGGCATAATAATCGTTCAGCGCCCAGTTCAGCAGGGTGACTTCACCGTCATTGAGCGGCAGGCTCCAGACCGCAGGATCGACAATCCTCCGGTAATCCCACAGCGAGACAATCCCCTCGTCATTGGGAAACATGGTGAATTGCTTCAGCTTCGTCGTATCACTGGCATCGGAGGCGTACCAGCTGAGAATGGGATACATTGAAAAGGAAGGCACATATTGAAGCCAGTAGTCATAGTCCTCAGGCCGTTCTATCGTAAAATCGCCGCCTGGTACATAATCGACGGCAGCGACATGGGTAATCGACTGCATATCGAGCGGGTCCGCTTCATCCAGCGCATGCGGTTCCCCTGTCTCATGGCGTGATTCAGCGCCGCTTCGATACTCCACCCCCGCAAGCGGCAGCAGATCGCCGCATTCCGTCGCATCCAGATAATACGCCCCTTTAAGCTTGATCTCGGTTCCTTTCACGGTATGTAAGACCGTCACCGCCGTGACCTCATCGCCTGCCGTCTCAGCATGAACGGGAACCGTATAATAAAGCACTTCAATCCGTCCCGAATGTACATAGGGAGCCAGCATTTCATGCAGAACGCTAAGTGCAACCTTCGGCTCATGGGCAAGCCGGCTGACCCAGCCGTTCCCCGGATTGAGCAGCGGATTGTTTCTGGCAGACTCCGTAAGCGGATAATTGCGTCTGTAATACTCCCGCACCCTGTTGCGGAACTCCCGGTAGGTAGCCGTGCTGCCGGAGTTCTCGATCCAGCGGTGCTCATCCGGCGGAACCGCCTGCGAGGTCAGCTGTCCCCCCAGCCAATCCGTTTCCTCAGTTAGGATTACGCGCAACCCTGCCTTGGCTGCGGCGAGAGCCGCGGCAGTTCCTCCAAGGCCCCCGCCGATGATGATCACATCACTTTGTTTCACTTGTCCGAATGTCATGCGGTATCCTCCTCCTCATATCCGTCCGGCAGCTGCCGGAAGCAATCCAATGCAAGCTTGGCCGCGCCGAAGCAGCCTGCCCGGTTCCCAAGCTCCGCCGCTGCAAGGATGTTGGAAAGTCCCTCGCCTTGCAGCCTGTTTTTTAGCAGCGGCCACCAGACGTCCCGGTCATGAATAACCCCGCCGCCAATCACGATAAGCTCCGGATCAAGCGTAGCTCCAATATTGTCCAAGACTACTGCCAAATCAGAGGTGTAGTGTTCGAGAACCTGCAGGGCATCTGGATCACCCCGCCGCGCGTCGCTCATAAGCTCCGCTCCATGTTCATACGCCCGGCCTGTCAGTTCATTTCCGAGCCGCAGCAACGCGGAACCCGAGACGTATTGCTCTACACAGCCCCGGCGGCCGCAATTACAGAGCCGGCCGCCGGGAAACAGGACACTGTGCCCGAATTCTCCGCCGCTCCAGTGCTTTCCCCGGTTAAGCAAGCCTTGAATCATAAGCGCTCCGCCTACTCCGGTACCCAGCGTGAGCATGACCAGATTGTGCCGTCCGCGGCCTGCTCCCTGCCAAGCCTCGCCCAGCAGTGCGGCGTTCGCATCATTATCGGCGGCTGCAGGCAATTTGAAGGTATCCTCCGCCCAACCGGCAAGCTGAAGCCCCTGCCATCCGGGTAAATTATCGGTGGCATACACCACTTCACCCGTGTCTGTATTTACTCTGCCCGCCGAAGCAATCCCGATGGCCTGAACCGGACAGGCTTTAAGCAGTTCGCAGACCACAGCATTCAGCTTGCCGAGTATTGCCTCCCGGCCCTGCCATGCTTCCGTATCGCGACTGGCTTCCGCCCATACGTTTCCGATCTCGTCGAGCACCAGCCCTTTAACGGCTGTCCCTCCGATATCCACACCGATGACCCGTCTCATCCTCGCGTCCCTCCCTTTAGCTCTCGTATCATTCGATGGAGAGGCAGATGTATTGAGGCTGCGGCTGCACCCTCAATAAATACGGTCAATGACAGCTCTTGCCGTCCGTTCCTTCATGTTCTTCGTCTCATCTGTATGCCTGCGTTCCAGTCCCTCACAGATCAGGTCGATAATAAACAACTGGGAGATCTTCGCACCGATGGACCCGCCTTCCAGAGGCGACTCTTTACCGGCAGTGAGAAGAACGATATCAGCAATAGACGCGATGGGGGACTTCGCGTAGTTGGTCATGGCAATGATCTTCGCCCCGTTCTGCTTCGCCTTCATTAACATATCATTGGTATCCAGAGTGCTTCCGGAAACGCTGATGCCGAAGGCGATATCCCCTTTGCCCATCGTTACTGCCATCATCGACTGGATGTGGCTGTCCGCTATGGCCTCAACCCGTCTGCCGATACGCAGAAAGCGATTTTTGGCATCCAGTGCGGTAATCGCCGATGAGCCTACCCCAAAAAACTGCACATGGCGCGCCGCATCAATTTGATTAACGGATTCTTCAAGCTGTCCGCGGTCCAGCATGCTCAGGCTGGATTGGAGGACATCAACCATAGATTCGTAAAGATGCGTCGGATAATCCCCGTCTCTGCCTTCACGGCCGGACAAGGCTTGCTGCTTTGGCAGCCCTTGGGCAAGCATAAGCTTGAAGTCCTGGTAACCCTTAAATCCGATTTTGCGGCAGAAGCGCATAACCGTGGTTTCACCGGTGCCGGCAAAATCCGCAAGCTCCGTAACCGAAAAATAGATGATATTATCCGGATGCTCAAGCACACAACGGGCCACCTTCTGCTCCGATTTGGTCATGGAAGGATAATACGTATTAATCCGATCCGTCATTTCCATCGTTAACAGCCACCTTTCTAATTGCTGCCATAAATCGCCCGGTAATCAGCTGGGGTCTTGTAATGGCTGAACCCACAACTACCGCATAAGCTCCAAGCTCCAGAGCCTGCTGCACCTGGGCGGGTTCATTCATTCTGCCTTCCGCAATAACCGGGATGGACAAACGATCAACAGCGCTTTGCAGCAGTTCAAAGTTAGGCCCTTCCTGCTGCAGGGAATACGGAGTATAGCCCGAGAGTGTGGTCGAGACGCAGGTGACCCCCAGCGCTTCTGCATGGACAGCCTCCTCCAGAATCGAAATGTCGGCCATCGAAGCCGTGCCGCTCCGGTGCAGAAAAGCGACGATTTGCTCCAAGGTGCTGTCTCCCGGTCTCTTCTGCCTTGTCGCATCAAAGGCGATCATATCGGCCCCGGCCTCCAGCAGTTCGTCAATTTCTCTTAGTGTTGGTGTGATATATACTTCCGAACCCGGATAATCCCTCTTGATAATGCCGATAACCGGCAGCGAGACGGCACTTTTGATCGCCCGGATGTCTGCGGAGCCATTTGCCCGGATGCCTACAGCCCCTCCTTCCTCGGCGGCAGCTGCCATGCGTGCCATGATTTCAGCACCATGCAGCGGTTCACCCGGAAGTGCCTGACAGGAAACAATTAGTCCATGACGCAGCTTTTGCAATATCGTATTCAGGGTCCCCACCCTCTCTCTAGTAGTCTATTGTTCCTTGGATTCCCCGGCTGGCACAAAGCGAACGGAGAGCCCTACCTCAAACATCCGGTTCCAAGGCATGTAGCAGTCTGTAATCTCTACCGTGCCCCCGGGACCATCGATTCTTGACGCCAACTCCTGGCGCAGCCGCTGTTCAACCAGAGCCGAGACCTTTCCCCGCTGTCCGTCGAGCAGATATTTGCCGCAGCCCAGCTCCTCGATTGGACCCTCACTAAGCTCCCCGCGGACGACTGAGCAATAGCATACATCCTCAGCATACCGGAGACCAAGGAAGTCCAAATGCTCTTTTGTGCGCCCGTAATGCAGATAGATCATAGCCTGCGCAATGACCGTCCCCAGCGTGTTGGAGCTTGTATTCCAGGCGGCATAACCTGCGAGTTCAAACAGCATTCCCTTTTCCCGCAGCATTTTGACCAGCTTCTGGTCACCGCCATTGGCATAGCCGACATCGGCAACGGCAACGGGCTTGCCTTTATGTTTCATTATATAATCGCCGTATTCCACAAGCTCCATCAGGTTCCGGTACACATCATAGCTGAAAAAAGACTGATGCTGCGATACCGCTTCCATCATTGTCTCTCCCGGCGTATTCAGCAGCAGCACAAGATCCGCCTCCTGGGCACTGGAAGCAATCAGGCCTCCAGCGGCGGTAATCTGGTACTTCAGCGTCTCATAGAAAAAGCGGTCTTCGAACAACGGGGTGACGAATGCTCCCTGCACCGAGGACAACCTCGGATAAATGAGCGGCACTGATCCTGTAGTTTTATTAATCATCCGTGCCAGCAGCGTGCAGCCCACCTCGTCTGCACCGGGGTACATATAGGCTTTAAGCTCCAAATCAAGCTCCGTAATCCGCGTGCGGACCTTCTGCTGATCTTTGGCTGTATGCCCGAAGGGTGCCGAGTCATCCTGCGGGAAAATCAGGAACTCGATAATGCCTTCCTTCACCAGCTCCAGCACCAGTTTATTCGCTTCAATATTAATGCTGCGCCGTGCGAGGTAATCATCCAGTATTTCCTGCGGAAGCCGTGCTTCAATCTCCGCAAGCTCCTGCAGTTCCTCTCCTGATGCGTTGCCGAGCTCCTTGCGGTGGCCAATAAAACCTTTGCGGAAAATTTCCCGGCCCCAATCGGCATAATAATCTGGCTCTTCGTCGGACAGCGAATACTGCGGGCAGCGCATAATAAGCTGAAAGGCATATATGACCAGCTTCGGGTGCAGCCGTTTGAGATCCCGCAGCTTATCAAGCCTTGCGGCAAGCTCCTCCAGCTGCAAGCTATGCAGTCTGGAGGGGATAATCCCTCCGTACAGCAATGTATCTATAGCAACCACCGCACCGTCCGCCTGGGAGCAGGCCTCTTCAAACCATCTCCATAACCCGTCCGTATCTCCGGGACGTTTCTTCAGTCCCATCAGCTGCATCGGGGGACGCTGCACCTCAAAATCTGTTCCCCTAGCCAACAGAGGGGGGAACTCGTAATTGCAGGGCCGCTCATCCAGCGGCACAAATGCGATTGTGTATGAATTCGCCATTCTTACCCGCCATCCTTTCTATCTGATCATTGAATCCCTTGCAGGGTCAGCCGGTATCCGTTCTTAACCTTTGATCGCACCTGCGATACCTTCCATATAATATTTCTGGGTAAATAGAAAGACTACAATAATAGGAATGACCGATATCATCGTCCCTGCGGCAATCCAGCCGAAGTTATACGAAAACTGGCCGTTCAGGTACGTAAGCGCGGCAGCCAGCGGATATTTCTCGGGATCATCCAGGATGACAATCGGCCACAGGAAGTTATTCCAGAACGCCATGACTTCCAGCAGCACAATGACGGCAATCCCTGGTTTGACCAGCGGCAGAACGAGCTGCCAGAAGATGCGGAGCTCTGAAGCGCCGTCCATTTTCCCTGAATCCCTGATATCCGACGGAATACCCAGAAAGGTCTGGCGCATCAGAAAAATATTGAATACCGACACAGCGGCCGGAAGCACAACCCCCAGATAGGAATTGCCTAAGTGAAAAGCCTGAATGGTCAGATAATGCACAATCATTGCCGTGGAGGAGGGAATAATCATGGTGGCGATCAACAGCGTGAACACGAAATTCCGGCCTTTGAAATGAAAGACTGCCAGCGGATACGCCGTCGTACTGGCCAGCAGAACATTAAACACCACCCCAAGCCCAGCAATAATGACCGTATTCGTAATATAGCGCGGAAAGGACATGAACTGCCAGACCTGCACGTAGTTATCAAAGTCAATGAACGTCGGCAGAATGGCCGGCGGGCTGGAGAACACATTTCTGCCGGGCATCAGTGACACACTGAGCAGCCAGAGGAAAGGGCCCATCATGAACAGGGCCAGCAAAATTAGCAGAAGGTAAATGACGGAATAACGGACTCCATTTTTCAGCTGTTTGAATGATCTGCTCGTTGTGTTCAATATGAATTCACCCCGCCTTTCCGGTTAAAGCGGAACACCAGAATGCTAAGCGCCCCTATAATAACGCTGACTATCAGACCAAGCGCGGATGCATATCCGAAGTTGAACTGCTCCAGTCCCTTTTGAAAAATATACACGCTGGAGGTCAGCGTCGAGGTTCCCGGCCCGCCTTTGGTCAGAATGTATACCTCATCGAATACCCGGACCGCCCCCATAATCGAGATCAGCGTACAGAACAGGATATGAGGTCTCAGCAGAGGAATCGTCACATGCACAACGAGCCTCAGGGGACCCGCCCCATCCACTCTGGCCGCTTCATACAAATCTGAGGGAATACCCTGAAGACCCGCCAGATACAGCATCATGTAATAACCGAGACCTTTCCACATGGTGATAAACATCAGGACATATAATGCGGTGCTGCTGCTCGACAGCCACGAGACCTGCCCGTCGATGATTCCGGCTTGGATCAGCAGATAGTTAACCACACCATTGTTGCCCAGCAGCCAGCTCCAGATGAGCGCAACTGCAACCATCGAAGTCACAACCGGAATATAATAAGCCGCCCTGAACATCTTCACACCCGGAAGACGGCTGTTTACGAGAATAGCCATCAGAATAGAGATGACCTGAATAATCGGAACAATAAGGACATACACCAGCGAATTCCATAACGAGACGATAAAATTGTGATCCTGAAAGGCTCTGGTGAAATTCTCGAAGCCTACATAACGAGTCTCGGCGATGACAGAATAATCGGTTAATGCAAGCGGAATTCCGTAAAGGATCGGCCAAAATGTAAAAATGGCGAGAAACACAAGGCCCGGCGTCATAAACGCCCAAGCGCTGAAAGATTCCGAACGTGCCCATCTCTTCATTCGATATTCCTCCCTCCCTCTGTACTGCAGCATATAAAGGGGAGGACAGCGCCTCCCAGCATCTCTAAGCGGTTTACGAACCCTGTTTAATGATTCCGTTCACTTCTTTTTCCACAGCATCCAGCGTTTTTTTGATATCTGCCCCGTTGAGCAATATTTCCTGCAGTCCGCGGGCAAGCGCGGAGTTGATATCGGAGGCGCTTGGAACACCGACCATATAATCGGTAGCCTTATCCAAACTTTGCGATGAGACAACCTTGGCTTCCGCTTCAAGCGTGCCGTCAGATTTGGTGAAGAATGGATCTGTAATGGAAGCTTTGGATGATGGCAACGTATTGGCAACCTTGGAGAAGGCGGTCTGATTGTCCGCATTGGTCACAAAAGCTGCAAATTCAACAGCCTGCTCCGGATTCTTCGACTTTTGCGGCACAACCAGATCCATGGAATTAGAGAGCCGGAGGTTGGCTTTGCCTGTAGGCAGTTGAACCGCAATCGTGTTCGCATATACTTCCGGCGCCGAGGTCTTGATAAAGTTGATAAAGGTCGGGCCCGACAACTGGAAGGCTACCTGTTCACCGGAGAAATACTGGATCTGCTTTGTGAAATCCGCATCTTCCTTCAGGACCACGCCTTCTTTCATTAGATCGCGCATTTTGGAGATCATGGCTTCAGCTTCCGGCGTATTGAAGGCTGCGGCCGTCTTATCTTCATTCAGAATGGAGATTCCATCGATCGGAAACAGCTTGGATACGAGTTGCTGTGCATACCCGGCGGCTCCGGTCTTTTGATGAACCTGACGGGCCCATTCAATCAGCTCATCCCGGGTTTGCGGCGGATTGGACGGATCCAGACCGGCTTTCTCAACAAGCTTTTTATTCATGAACAGAACTTCTGTACCTGTATACCATGGAAGCGCATAGGCCTTGCCGTCAAACACGGTAGAGTTGTAGATCCCTTCAAAATAAGAACCTGCTTCTTCCGCTGTAAGATGATCCGCAAGATTCAGCAAAGCACCTTTGCTTCCCAGCTGGCTCGCAAATTCTGTATTCAGATTCACTACATCGGGGCTTTTGCCGCTGGCTGTGCTCGTCAGCAGCCGTTGTGAGATGGCATCGTAAGGATAGTCTTTCCATTCAATCGTTACACCGGGGTGGCTGTCCTCGTATTTCGCAATCAGATCATTGAAATAATCATTGAAGGTGGGCTGAAGGGCAATTGTCCAAAATTCCAATGTGACAGGCTCCGATTTGGGCGTATCGGTCTTTTCAGCAGAAGGTTCTGCCCCATTCGCAGAAGTGGTTGGAGCAGGAGCATTCCCATTCCCTCCACAGCCGGCCAGCAGCATAGACAGCGCCATCACGACTAGCAGTGACAGAATAAAGCCTGATCTGTTTGTTCTCACACAAAATCCCCCTTGATAGTGGTATAAGACGAGAGCCTCAAATATGTTACCTTTTCTCACTCAGCCCTCTCTTTCTTAGGAGTATAGCAGATGAAGGAAAAATAATGAAGTATTTTTTCATAAAAATAAATAAAAAAGAAATAATCTTTCTTTTTAGTGTAAACGGTTTCAAATCTAGGTATATCAGGGTAATAATAAAACAACCTGTCTGCAAAATTCGCGGACAGGTTGTTTTTACTTAACGTATAGGAGAAATTTATTCTTGCGAAATTTTTCACCGCATGTCAATTTACCTGCCGCAATGTTGTCGAATCAATATAATTTGTCCTGCTGGCTCTTACTGGCGGGAAGCCGCAAGCTTCTCGGTCAGCAGCCGCAGCGCCATCCCCCGGTGGCTGATCTGCTGCTTCTCTTCCAGCGTCAGCTCCGCCATTGTCTTCTCAAATTCCGGCAGATAAAAGAGCGGGTCATAGCCGAACCCGCCGCCGCCGGCAGGCTCAGAGGTAATCCAGCCCTCTACCCTGCCTTCAGCGGTAAGCTCTTGTCCATTTGCAGGATCGTACAGCGATAACGCGCAGACGAACCGGGCCGTGCTGAGCAGCGGCTGGCCGGTATCCTCGCCCTGCTTAAGTTCTTCCAGCTCGTTCAGCAGCTTAAGGTTGTTCTCACCGTCCTCTGCGCCTTCACCCGCATAACGTGCCGAGTAGACCCCCGGCCTGCCGTCAATGGCATCCACACAAAGACCGGAATCATCCGCCAGAACGGGCAGTCCCAAGGCATCGCCTACGGCTTTTGACTTTTTCAGCGCATTTTCGGCAAAAGTAACCCCGTCTTCCACTACATCCGGCAGAGCGGGATAATCGAACATACTTTTGACCTCCAGCCCAAGCGGTGCAAAAGCATGCTGGAATTCGCGCACCTTGCCTTTATTTTTCGTCGCAACAATCAGAATTCCGCTGGCGGTCTTCATACTACACCTCTTGGCCTGGCTGGCCGGACGGTATTTTGAGGGCGATGGGACCAAGCACTTCTTTTTGCACAGCGATCAGCTCGTAAATCCCCTTCTCGCCCAAGCCCAGCAGCTGGTCCAGCTCCTGGCGGGTGAACGGCCGCTCTTCGCCGGTGCCCTGCACCTCCACAAAAGCGCCTCCGCCCGTCATGACCACATTCATATCGACCTTGGCTTTGGAATCCTCTTCATAGTTCAAATCCAGCAGCGTTTTGTCGCCAACCACACCGACGCTGATTGCCGCCAGATAGTCCGTAATCGGGAATACGCTCAGCTTGTGCTGGAGCGCAATTTTGTTGATCGCAAAGGCCATCGCTACAAAAGCACCCGTAATCGAAGCCGTCCGTGTGCCTCCGTCCGCTTGAATCACATCGCAGTCCAGCGTAATGCTGCGCTCGCCGAGCGCCTGCAAATTAACAACCGAACGTAGCGCCCGGCCAATCAGACGCTGAATTTCCATCGTCCGCCCGGTAAGCTTGCCGCGCGCCGCTTCACGCTGGTTGCGTGTCTGTGTGGCCCGGGGAAGCATGGAATATTCGGCGGTCACCCATCCCTTGCCTTGTCCTTTAAGAAAAGGCGGGACCTTCTCATCCACAGTTGCCGTACAGATAACTTTGGTGTCCCCCATCTCAATGATTACGGAACCCTCCGCATATTTATTCGTTTGGGTTGTTATTGTCAGCGGCCGGAGCCCGTCGTCGTTACGTCCGTTTGATCTCATGTTTTCTGCCTCCTGCATCTTTGTGTAGCTAAAGTTTGTGTGCTGCCTGCCAGAAATCACTGCATTCTTAGATTTCCGCAGAAACGGATAACACCCCGGTTAAGGACGTTATCCGTTTCTGCTTGGCAAACTTTATTCTACCAAAGAGTAGGCACAAAAGCATCTTTTCAGCCTGCCGGATGCATTTTATAACGGCAGCTCGTTCACATATTCCGGAGCAGAAACCGGCTTGCCGTAATCAACATTATTGCTTCCGGTGACTGTCTCCTTGCCGTTCAGGCGAATCTGGACGGGAGCATCCTCGGCATTTTGCGCGACTGTCAGCACTACGGATTCCAGAAATTCATTAGGAACATTTTTGCTGTCCGCAAACATATCGTCGGTCAAAGAGACTGTAACTACACCATTCTGCCCCGCTTTCACCGAGTCGAGCACGGTTTCCTGGGTCATTACCATCTCCAGGCCGTTTCCGGATTCCGGTCCGGCAATCAGTTCGTTCAAGGCTGCTTTCAGCGGCTCTTCTCCCGCGGGTACAAACCGGGTTACAGGCACATAATACTGATGAACGCCATCAGGGGCTGCAGCGGAAAAATAAACCGTAACTGCGCTGGAATTCATCAGCGGTGTTCCATGCTTCGGCAGATTAATGCCCATGCTGCGTGTCAGCGCACGGTCCAGCGGGATGCCGAGCAGCGGCATTTCTGTCAATTTCTTGCCTTCAACCCAGAGCTGCACGCCCTTAATGCCCTCCTGGCCGGTTAATGTCCAGGTAATTGCTTCGAGAATTTTGCGCTCCTCCAGCGGATCGTAGTCGTTAAAGGTAGAGTTGAACTCGACAACGGCCAGCTTATCTTTATCCACGGAGACACTCTTCACTTCCGTTCCGGCAGGAAGCACACCCTGAAAACCTTCCGGCAAAGACGAGGCGTAGGCACCCTTGCTGACCAGTGCCGTGAGCGAATCCTTTAGCATAGCAGAGCTCTCGCCTTTCGGCAGGCTAAGCGATACAGGCGCAAGCAATCCGTTCCCATCTTCGAGAAAGACGGTTGTCCGCTCCCCGGCCTCTGCCGGTGCGGCTGCTTTGGCATCCTTATCAGCTACAGCTTCTTTTTCTTCCGGGGCAAGCGGTGCGAACACCCCGGAATCCAGCTCGGTAGTTCCGCTAACCTCCAGCATTTGCGCCTCAACTTCTCCCGGCGGCGGATCAACCGCTGCCGACTCTGAGCCAAACAGACCGCAGCCGGACAATGCAAGTGGAACCGTCAGCAGACAAACCGCCGAGAGATTGCGGATTTGCTTCATATGTTTCATCAATAATTACCCCTTTCAAGGTTAATACCAGATTGTACTGCTATGTATACGAGCCCTCTGTCCAAAAAATAACAACGGCTTATCCTAAATTATTGGCCGTAAAATAATTGGCAGGTAAGTCACTACACTTCCACTTCACAGAAATAGTGCACCTGCTGGACATTGACTGCCAGAATCTGTACAATCTCACTACCTTCAGATTTTTTCGAAGGAAAAGAAAAGGAAATGATAAGAGGCAATAAAACTACTACTTACTATGAGGTGACAGATGATGGCTGATGCAAAAATCCCTTACAGTCTCAACAGCAAGGCCGTTGCGGAAGCAACTAAAGTCTGGATGCACAAACGCGGAGTGACCGTTACAGAAATTGCCGAGCTGGTCATGCTCCTGCAAAAGAAATATTATCCGAATCTGACGATGGAGGAATGTGTCCATAACGTTGAGATGGTACTCAGCAAACGTGAAGTGCAGAATGCGGTGCTGACCGGTATCCAGCTGGATGTGCTGGCAGAGGAAGGCAAGCTGCTTCCCCCGCTGCAGGACATGATTGAGAACGATGAAGGATTGTACGGCGTCGATGAAATCCTCGCTTTTTCCATCGTGAATGTGTACGGAAGCATAGGCTTCACCAATTATGGTTATGTAGATAAACTGAAGCCCGGCGTGCTCGAACGGCTCAATGACAAAACGACCGGAGAGATCCATACGTTCTTGGATGACATCGTAGGCGCTGTAGCCGCTGCCGCCAGCAGCCGTATCGCTCACCGGAAACAAGCAGAGCGCGAACAGGAGCTTGGCCTGCCCCATGCACCCGAAGATGTTGAAGAAGCTGCCAAGAAACCAGCGGCTGGCAGCGACTTGCCGGAGTGAGGATCAGTGATTAATGCAAGTCCCTTGAGAATAGCAGCAACTATAAAAAGCCATGCCACAGTGCAGCGGAAATATCGCGCTCACTCTGTGTCATGGCTTTAAGTATTGTTCTCTATTTGCTTTGTTGCGCTATAGCTTGCTTATTCCCGCCAGCCCCGCCCTCTTCACTCCGCGCGCGGCAACGTCCTGCCGCCGCTTGAGCTTGAAGCAGCTCTACGGGCTCAGAGCAGCGAACAGCACGCTGCCACCCGTCCCGGGAGCAGGCTCTATTACTGCCGCCCGCTCCCGGCGCACCAGCTCGGCGAGATGCGCCAGCGTCTCGCCCATGGCAAAGCGCAGCTGATGCGCGCTGGTTACGCGGCTGCGGAACATAGCCTCGCAGACGGCGAATCCGCTCAGCGGGCCTTCACCCAGCAGGGCGGCTGTGGCATCCAGCCGCTCCTCGTGATGGCGGAGCAGGCTGTCCAGCCGCTCCGCAAAGCCGGCGAACGGTTCCCGGTGCCCCGGGAACGCCATCACCACCGGGTAGCTGCGCAGCGCACGCAGCCCCTCCATGAAGGTCAGCAGCGGCTGCGGATCACTGCCGGGCTGCAGGCTGACATTGGGCGAGATTTGCGGCAGCACAGCATCGCCGCAGAGCATAAGCCCGCTGCCGCCGTGATAAAACGACACATGTCCCGGCGCATGCCCGCCGGTAACCAGCGGCTGCCACTCACGGTCCCCCATCGGAAAAGGGGTGGCAGCATTTATATAGGTAACCTCCGGCTGCGGGGTTACCTCTGGAAGGAAGCCCTCCAGATGCTCCCTGATCCCCTGAATCAAATGCTCCGGCATTCCATGCCGGAGGAACTGGAGCGGCAGCGTCTCGTTCAGAGTGGCCTCCGCTCCCCAGGTCATCCGGGCTTCCGCATGAGCCCGTTCCGATATCCACACCTTGCTGCCGCTGCGGGTTTGCATCCAGCCGGCCAGTCCGTAATGGTCGGGATGATGGTGTGTGACAACAACACCGTGCACCTTGTCCCAAGAGAAGTCCAGCTCCTGCATAACCTCCTGCCAAGCCAGCTCCGCCTCAAGCGTATGCGGGCCGGGGTCGATCACCGTATAGTTGCCGTCCCGGTCTGGCAATAGATAGCTGTTCACCTGGCGCAGCGGCGGGGCCATCGGCACCGAAATCTGGATAATGCCGCTGTCCCTTATCTTGATTTCCGGCTTTCGCATGGAATCTTCGCCGCCTCCTCTAAGTCTTCTTCCCGAAACCATCTAAGTCCGGATCCCCCGGAAGATCATCCGGGTTGAGCTTTCTGCATCATAGTCGCTTTCATCGTAGCAGCCATGCACAGCTTCGAGGCGCAGTTCTGCGGCTGCGATCATCTTGCTGAACTGTTCCAGCGAATAGAGCTTTACCCGTTCATGGTAGCGGCGGGGCGTCTGATTTGTTTTGGAGGTAAGAATGATATCTTTCATCACATAACCGTTTTCGATCCGGCGTGACTCATCAATGAGATTGTCTCCATCCTCACGAATGGAATGTGGTACAAGATGGCGGATCACATAAGCAGGGTTAAGGAAATCTATAATAAACTTGCCGCCCGGCTTAAGCATCCGGTGAATTTCCCGCAGCACCTTCACCTGTTCCTCATCCTCCTCAAAATAACCGAAGGAAGTAAACAGGTTAACCACTGCGTCAAAACCGCCATCCAGCGGCAGCTTCCGCATATCGGAGCGTATCCAGGTCACCGATCCGGCTCCCTTCTGGGAACGCGCCTCCCTCAGCAACGCCTCGGATAAATCTACACCGGTAACCTCGTACCCGGCCTCCGAGAGTGCCAGCGAATGACGCCCCATCCCGCAGCAGAGATCCAGCACTTTGGCGCCATGGGGAAGCGCAAGCCAGTCGATCATCTTTTCCACTTCGCGGCGTGCCCCTCCGAAGTCCCTGTGTCTGTAGACAATTAAATAGTCTTCTCCAAAGCTCTCTTCATACCACTCACTCATGATTTCTCTCCTCCCTCAGCACCTGCAAAAACCTCTCTATGTATGCTAATGTACCGCAATTGTAACCCCTTTTGCCGGCAAACTCAAAAAAGAGTCGCCATTTCGCCATACTTCCCGCGCCATGGCAACTCTCTGCTTTTTCAACGTTGACGCTGCAGATATACCCTTGCCTCATAAGGACGAAGCTTCAGCTTTCTTAGATCTTCCTCTTTGGAAGGGGCATAATTGGAGATCAGCAGCTCCAGCTTCTCCGGCTGGAATTCACCCGGAAGCTCGAACACTGGCTCCTGGCCATAAAAATTCAAAATCACCAGCAGCCGCTGCTCCTCCAGCGTACGGGTATAGGCATAAATCTCCGGATGCTCCTCCAGCAACAATCCATATTCACCATAGACGATCACCTGATGATTTTTACGCAGCTCAATCAGCTTTTTATAGTAGTTAAAAATTGAATCGGGGTCTTTGACTGCACTAGCCGCATTTATTTCCTTGAAATTGGAGTTCACTCTGATCCAAGGCACACCGGTTGTGAAGCCCCCTTCTTCTCCATCATCCCATTGCATCGGCGTGCGGGCATTGTCCCGGCTTTTTTTGTGTATGGCGGCCATAATGTCGGCTTCGGGTACGCCGTTTGAACGCTTTTCCTCATAATAATTGAGCGTTTCCACATCCCTGTATTCGTCGATTGATTCAAAAGCCACATTCGTCATGCCGATTTCTTCGCCCTGATAAATGTAAGGCGTACCCTCCAGCATATGAATAAAGGTGGCCAGCATTTTGGCCGAAGGAACACGGTAGAAGAGATCGTCGCCAAACCTCGATACCGAACGCGGCTGGTCATGATTGCATAAATAATTGGCGTTCCAGCCCCGGTCATGCAGGACGGTCTGCCAGTTGCTGATGATTTTTTTGAGCTCCGTCAGGCGCCAGGGAACCACATCCCACTTCCCTCCGCCCGGTGAGGCGGCATCCAGATTCATATGTTCAAACTGAAAGGTCATGTTCAGCTCCCGGCGTCCGTCCCCGACATAATCCAGCGCCTGCTCCGGCCCGAGGCCCGAGGTTTCGCCAACCGTCATAATATCGTAGAAGTACAGCACCCGATCGTGCAGATTCTGCAGCAGTGTGTGCACATGCGACAGGTTAGAGAACATATCATAGGCGCGCACCGTCGGCGTTCCGCCCGGGTTATGCGCATCAGGGTAACCCTCCGCCTTCACGATGTGGGCGATCGCGTCAAACCGGAACCCGTCGACCCCTTTTTTCAGCCACCACTGCACCATTTCATGCAGCTTGTCGATTACCACGGGATTTTCCCAGTTCAGATCCGGCTGATATTTGGAGTACAGATGGAGATAATACTCGTCCGTCACCGGATCCAGCTCCCAGACCGTACCGCTGAAATACGATTCCCAGTTGTTTGGCGGACCGCCGTTTTTGGCTTTTTTCCATATATAAAAATCCCGTTTAGGATTATCCTTCGAGCTTCGCGATTCAATAAACCACGGATGCTCATGGGAGGTATGATTCAGCACCAGATCCATCATCAGCTTCATGCCGCGCGAATGCATCTCACTGAGCAGCCGGTCAAAATCATCCATCGTCCCGAATTCCTTCATAATGTCGCAGTAATCACTAATATCATAGCCATTGTCATGGTTTGGCGATTTATAAATCGGACACACCCAGATGACATCGACACCCAGATTCTGCAGGTAATCGAGCTTGGAAATAATCCCGCGCAGATCGCCTATGCCGTCACCGTTGCTGTCCATAAAGCTGATCGGATAAATCTGGTACACGACGCTTTCTTTCCACCATTTAGGGTTCACTCCGGTTCCCTCCGCTTCCTTCAATTCCTGTAGTTTAAGATCCTGATCTCCGGCGAAACCGGCGCGGCTTCGCCCGGACATATTAATATATCTTAACCACACTGGAGGAAGACGATAACAAATGGTTTTATATATTGATTCTGTAAAAATCCCTAACCTACAGCAAACCCACCATCTTTAATCCTTCATAAATTCCGTTCTCGCTGACATGCTTGGTGACATATGGAGCCACGGCCTTAACCTCATCCTCCGCATTGCCCATCGCGATGCCATGACCGACAAATTGCAGCATCTCTACATCATTGAGGCCATCGCCAAAAGCATAAATATCTTCCTTCTTCACCCCGAGATGCTTCATCATTTGGGCAATGCCGTTAGCCTTCGAGCCGTTGCCGGGCAGAACATCCATACAGAGCGGATGCCAGCGGATAAATTTGAAGCCGGGGTAGGCTTCCACATACATGTCCTGACTCTCCTTCGGGCAAAAGATCATCGCCTGATAAATTTCATTCAGCAGAAAATACTCTGCATCATGCGTCGGAAAGGCCAGCTTCAGTGATCCTAAGCTTGTCTGAATATACTCATGCTCCGCAACGTTCACCTTCATGTCAATGGCATCAATATAGGCTACCGGCTGATCCTGCTTATCGGCGAACAGTGTAAGCTCCTTCAAGGCAGCCGTATCCAGCGGATTGCGGTAAATCACTTCCCCCTCAAAAACAACATATTGCCCGTTAAGCGAAACATACGAATCGATCCCCAGCTCTTCCCGCAGATCCTCAAACATGTAGGAGGCTCTCCCTGTAGCGATGGCCACATGATGGCCCAGTCGCTGGAGCTCCGCGATAGCTTCCTTGGTGGAGGCAGGCACCTGTTTATCCTCATCATAAATCGTACCGTCAATATCAAAAAAAATCGTTTTTGTAGTCATAGCTCTCCATTCTTCTTGCATTCTCTATGAATCTATCCTGCTCAGATTGTAGTTGCTTACAGTAAGCTATGCAAGTTTTCAACAATAATCGCAGCTTTTTTCACGGCACAGAAGCCTTCTGAACAAGATTACCCGCCAAAAAAGCAAGCAGCGTTCCGCCTCCACAAAGGAAGCGGAACGCTGCTTGCTTCATCACTTACTCCAGGTGCTCAAACCGCATTCTGGGCCCGCTGCTGATCCTCCATCAGCCACTGCACCAGCAAATACTCCGGAACGGTGCCTTTTCTGGCCTCCGCGTATACGCGGACCCGTTCCAGCAAACGCCCCGCCGTGTCGGCATTCACCTCAAGTCCTCTCTGTTCCAGCACATGGATTACCCCATTGCTCCCGGAATGTTTGCCCAGCACGAAACGGTGCGTCCGCCCCACCTCCGCAGGATCAAAGGTCTGATACGTGCTTTTCTCCTTCATCAGCCCGTCCACATGGATTCCCGACTCATGCGTAAATGCCAGCTGCCCCACAATCGGCTTCGCATCGCCGACACTGCGCCCGGAGGCGGCAATAACCTTATCCGCCAAACCCTTGAGCAGATCCATCCGCACACCGCTCTCCCCGCCGTACAAATGCCGCCAGGCCATGGCAACTTCCTCCATGGCCGCGTTGCCCGTGCGTTCGCCAATGCCGGCTACGGTGGTGCTGGCCCAAACCGCACCTGCGGCAATGCCGCTAAGTGTGTTGGCGCATGCCAGCCCGAAGTCATTATGGCAGTGCACTTCCAGCTCCACATCCGCGGGAACCGCCCCCAGCAGCGTGCTTACCCGCTCCGCCATCTGCCCGGGATGATGGGCAGATACGGTATCCGCATAACGGAACCAGCGGATTCCTTCTTTATACAGGCTGTTCACCAATTCAACCAGGAATTCCATATTCGCTCTGGAGGAGTCCTCCATCCCTACCGACACCGTCATTCCCAGCCTGAGTCCATGCTCCGCCGCACGAAGCAGCTTGTTCAGCCCCTCTGCCGGCGTCAGCCCAAGCTTGCCCTGAAGCTGAATCTCCGAGACCGGAATGGACACATGGCTCCAGTTCACTCCGGTACTGCGCGCTTTGTCGATATCGCCAAGGACCGAGCGGTTCCAGGTCATAAGCTTCATGGGAAGCCCCAGTTCGGCGATTGCCGCAATATCCTCCTGCTCCCGCTTGCCCATGGCAGGAATACCCACCTCTGCTTGCTCTACTCCGCACTCCGACAGCAACTTTGCGATTTCCAGCTTTTCCGCCCTCGTGAATGAAACTCCAGCCGCCTGTTCACCATCCCTAAGTGTCGTGTCACATAGCTTGAGACTTTTCACGGTTTACCTCCTTCTCCGCAGCAGGCGCAATTCGGATTACGGGTAAGCCCAACGCTGTAACAGGCGAAGTCGAGTGAGCTGAAGCGATGCATTACGCCCGCATAAGTTGTCCCTACCCTTGTAATCCATTTTACGGCTTCCAGTGCTGCCAAACAACCCGCAATTCCGGACGTAGCTCCCAAAACTGGAAACCCGAACGGTTCCCACTGCGGCTGCAGATCTGGATATAGGCATTCCAGGCAGGGCGTTTCCCCGGGAACGACAGTGGTAAGCGAAATCTCAAAGCCGTACATCGCAGCTTCCACCATAGGCGTCCCGGTATCCACACAAATGCGGTTCAACGCATATCTCTCCGGAAAATCATAGCGGGCGTCAATTACAATATCGGCGCTCTCTACCCAGGGTCTGGCAATCTCATATTCAATTTTGGAATTATGCCCTTCGATCTCCACATGCGGATTCAGCCGCTTCAGCTGCGCTGCTGCCGTGCTTATCCGTTCCATGCCCAGGTGATCGCTGTCCATAAGAATCTGCCGGTTGAGATCCGGTGCAAGGATGATTCCCTCATGGGCTAAAATAAGCTTGCCGACGCCAGCCGCTGCCAAATACAGTGCGGCCGTTCCTCCAAGTCCGCCGATTCCGGCCACCATAACCGTAGCTTCCTTCAGCGCCTGCTGTCCGCTTTCTCCAAGCAGCTTCAGCTGCCGGGCATACCGTTCCAGCTCCAAACCTCCGGCAAGCTGCTCCATCCCTGTCTCCCCCTGTGACTGATATTCATTTACTGGCTAGCCCTCCAGGCTTAGCAAACCGTGCAGGGCGGTAATTTCCTTATATTTATGCAAAAAATCCAGCCCTTCCTCCACACACTCCACCCCGTAACGGATCAGCTTCTCTTCCGCCGTGAACGGAAAGGGGAAACCGGCCCGCAGGCTTTTGAGAACGAGGATCACCCGGCCGGTGTACAGCAGTCCGCGCCCGAAGCCTTCTCCATTAATCTCGGCGGTGCTCTGTACGATAACGCCGCTTTTTTCTTCCATCACGCCGGCGACGGCCTGAAAGACAAGCGGCACCTGATGCCGCACTTCCGGAGATACGGCACAGTTAAATTCCGACTTGCTTTTGTCCTCGGCGGAAGCCAGAAACTGCTTGGCGATCTTTGCCTGCGGCGTAAACGAAGCGTATTTTCCAAAGAAGTCTTCCGTACCCAGCAGATAGCATAAACGCCGGACAAAAGCATCCGCCGTATCCGGATCCGGCGGCTTGTGGCTGGAGCGGCTGCGGCGTTGTACTGCCGCGCCTTCTTGAGCCGCTTCTCCTGACAGACTAATGTTCGTCTTAGCCATGGGTTCCATCTACTCCCTCCCCTTCGCCTTCTTCTTCCGCCCGCAGCACCTTAGCCAGCCACATGGGCGGTTTGCCCTGAAGCATTTCCACCAGCCGTTTCACCTGCTCATCAATCGGACTGCCAAAGGGTACCTTCACCGGCATAATCTTGCGGCGGGTGACCCTCGCCGCTGCGGAGGCCCCGATCTGCATAATGAAGATCAGGGTACAATCACCTATCGCCTCCAGGCGGCTGTCGATCCTGCCCGCTTCATCTTCATTGAGCAGGGCTGGGAGCTTGCGCAGCTCCAAGAGCTCTCCGCCATTTTTGGCCACATTGTAAACAGCGAACATTGGACTTTGCCCGAAATGGGCATTTACACGGTTTCCGTCATCTGTGGCGAACGCTACCTTCACGGCGCTCAGCCTCCCTTCGCATCAACAAATTCCCAGCTTTATTACTCCATTCCATAGCACCCCTATAGCCGACCGAAACGGACATATACGCCCCAAGCTCACTCCAGACCGGAAAACCCGCCGCCAGAAATGCAGCTTCAATACGTTCTGCTCCTGCGATCCCATGCGAATTACTGATCCATAAATCCGCGTCTTTTCCGAGCACCTCGGCATCATCCAGATCACCTACCCACACCTCCCGCTCCATACCTGCAACAATCGGAGTTTCATAGGATGCAATCAGCGCCTTTTGTTCCATGCCCAGTTCCTCAAGCCAGCTTGAGACGGAATACAGATGATCCGGCTCCAGCGCGGCCACCACCGACATTCCGGCAAATTGGAAATGTGCATCCAGCATGCTGTCAAGCAGGTTCTCCCGCTGCCAGCAATAACGGAGCGGCACCGGCTCGCCGCTGATCTGATGCAGGAAATGCAGCAGATCATCTGTTGCCTTGAGCCCCATGGCTCCATTAAATACCTTGTAGGGTGTGCCCAGTGCATTGTGCAGCCTCCTGGCCGGACGTTCCATGCTGGCTCCGACGGCAATCGTCAGGCCGGACTGCAGGCTCTGCAGCATGGAATCCAGCGGTACACCGCCTCGGGTCAGCGGGGAAAATCCGGTTAGGAGATGGCCGGACAGCGAGGTGGATATATCCGGTACAGCAATAACATCAAATCCGAAGGATGAGATCATTTCCTTCAGCTCCATCACATCTGCAGGTGTCAGAAAGGAACCCGGAAGCAGCGTAATCTGGCGGGTATTTACATTCCTCGAACCCCGGTGTCCAACCTGCTGGATCATCTCGTCGATCATTGCCTCCACTGTAGTGCTGAACCCTGACTCCAATGAGCCCCGAAAGTCGGGCAGTACAACGGAGAACGCCAGCCCGCCGCGCATATTGCGTTCCCGCTTATACGTCTTGAGCAGGCTTTGATAGTCCACTCCGGCCACATCGGTCAATTCTGTTCCCACAATGCCGATAATATCGGGCCGGTGCTTGCTCAGCACAAGATTGAGCGCCTCCTCCAAATTGCGGTTAGCATCGAAAATAACATCCATTTCCTGCAGCGCCGAGGTCTGTACGGCGATCGGCTCGCGGAAATGCCGGGTAAGCAGTGCTTTGGGAAAAGCGGAACAGCCTTGGGAGCCGTGGATTAGCGGCATGGCGCGGTAGCAGCCTTGAAGGGCCAGAACAGCCCCCAGCGATTGGCCAATCTTGATCGGATTGACCGAGGCGGGCTTTTTTCTCCGGTTAACGGTCATAGGGCGGAGCCTCCTTATCCCATGGAGCAGGACTAGATGCCAGCTTCCAGATTGGATTCGCCAGGGAATACGTCAGCTCCTTGGCCAGCCGCAGCAGCCCCTCATACCCGGCGTAAGCCTTGTGCCTCTCCTGGTTGATATCAATAAAAGGAATTTGCTCTTTCATCGCCACATACATATTGCGCCCGCCGGCGATCATGATATCAGCTTTACGTTCCCGTACAGTTTTGAGAATCCGGCTCGCACCGCCTTCCGGAATATATTCGGTGTCATCCCCTACCCTGTCGGCAATACGCCGCACATCATCCTCTGTGCTTTTGTTCGTGCCGACTCCAACCACCTGAACACCCAGTTCTTTAAGTGCGGAAATCACGGACCAGCTTTTAACGCCGCCGGTGTACAGCACCGCCTTTTTCCCTTTCAGCAGCTTGCGGTACGGACGCAAATCCATGGCCAGCCGACTTTCTTCACGCTCGGTCAACCGGTCAACACGGCGCTCCATTTCACGGTCATTCATCAGATACGCCATTTGGCGCAGGGAATACGTCGTTTCCTTGGCCCCGTAGAAAGAGCCCTCAAAATAAGGGATGCCATATCTCGACTCCATCTCTTTGGCAAGACCGAGCAGCGCGCGGCTGCAGACCACCATATTCACCTTGGCACGGTGCGCCCAGGTAATCTCCTTATATCTGGCATCTCCTGTAATACGCGAGGTTACGGCGATTCCGGCACTGTTCATCAGCTTCTCGATATCCCACATTTCACCGGCAATATTATATTCACCGATCAAATTGACGCCGAGCGGAGTTCCCGGCTCCGGTTCACCTGTCCCGATCACATACTGCAGCAGAGCATCACCCGCCAGCCGGTTGCCCAGATTCTTGCTGCCGACAAAGCCCGGGCTGTTCACGGGAATAACAGGGATATGCAGACGTTCCCCTGCCTCCTTGCACACAGCATCCATATCTTCGCCAATCAGAGCCGTCACACAGGTTGAATATACAAATATTGCCGGAGGCGCAAAGCGCCCGGCAATATAGTCGATACTTTCCTTCAGTTTCTTTTCCCCGCCAAAAATAATATCGGAATCGTTAAGATCCGTAGCAAAGCCATACTGGGACAGAGAAGGCCCGCTGGACAACGCCCCTCTGCTCTCCCAGCTGTTCCCGGCACAGGCAATCGGACCATGGACAAGATGCGCGGCATCCATAATCGGCAGCAATGTGATTTGGGCTCCGTCGAAGGAGCAGCCTCCGGCCGCTTCACCCGGTTTGGGCCGCGGACAAGGCTTGGATTTGGGGGAGAGGCTCCCGCAAGCCTCGGAATCAAATTCGTCTTTTCGCACAGGGTCCATCGGCTCTTCATCTCCTTCGTTAAAGGTGGATGCTTACTACAGGCAATCCTGCATCTATGAAACAGGAGAGCGAATATCCGGGGAAAACGAGAACGCCGGGAACTTAACTATTTTATAATTCATAGAAATTCATGTGTTTTCTCTTACCGTACCAGATCAAAGTTGAACCCGGAATGGTTGCGGTCAAGCTCATCCAGAACAGTATTAACGATCAGACTGAGCAAATTCAGTGCACCTTGGTATCCAAGAACCGGATAACGGTGCATGTGATGACGGTCAAAGATCGGGAACCCCACCCGGATCAGCGGCACATTCGCATCCTTGGCTGCGAACTTCAGATGCGAGCTGCCGATCGCCAGATCCACCGGATCGTTCAGCAGCAGTGAACGCATATGCCACAGGTCTTTGCCGATATAAACGGCGGCTTCCGAGCCGTACGGACTGGAGGCCAGCAGCGCCTCGGCTTCCTCCTTGAATTTCACATCATTGAAGTCCACATCCCCATTCGAGCAGACGATATGCACAGGCTCCATACCGGTTTCCAGACAGAACCCGATGAGTCCGATGAGCAGGTCGGGATCACCGACCAGTGCCACCCGCTTGCCGTGAATGTAAGGGTGGCTGTCCATAAGGGCATCTACTACCCGGCCGCGTTCTTCAGTAAGCGATGCAGGAACTGGAAGACCCGTCAGCTCACTGATGGTATCCAGCAGCTTGTCGGTTCCTGTAATGCCGAGCGGTGTGGACATCGCAGCGATCAGCTGCTTCCAGGTTCCGCCGATATAATCCTGTGTCTTTTTGAGCGTGTATTTCTGCAGCGACAGCGTAGCGAGCGCGTTAGCGGCCAGAGGCACATCATCAAGCTTCGTTCCACCGTAATAATATTCGTATTCTCCCGTAGCCGGAGAGTCATAGTTGCCGCTGTGATCGCCAAGGAAAGTATATTTGGTATCAAAGGCATTCAGAATTTTACGGATTTCCGCAAAGTTTCCGGTGTATGGCTCAAAGCCAAGCATAACATTCAGCTTCTCCCCCGTTTCTTCGCCGCTTCCCGGAGCAGCCTGAATGCCTGAACGGTCATACAGATAGCTGAGGATTCCTTTCAGCATCGAATCATACCCGGTGATGTGTGATCCGACAAAGCTTGGCGTGTTGCAGAAAGCAACCGGGAAGTCTTCTGAAATCACACCCTTTTGACGGGCGTTGCCGATGAAGGAGGACAGGTCGTCGCCGATAACCTCGGCCATACAGGTCGTACAAAGCGCAACCATCTCCGGTTTGTAGAGGGCAATACTGTTCTCCAGCCCGTCAATCAGATTGCTCATGCCGCCAAATACAGCCGCGTCCTCGGTCATGGAAGAAGAAACAGCAGGGGTAGGCTCTTTGAAATGACGGCTTAGATGGCTGCGGAAATAAGAATTGCAACCCTGCGAACCGTGCACGAAGGGCAAGGTCTTCTCGAAACCGAGCGCGGCCATGATCGAGCCAAGCGGCTGGCAGGCTTTATGCGGATTGATGACAACCGCTTTACGGTTAAAGTTCTTCTCCAAATACTCCGCAGATTGAGAGTAAGCGAGTGCTTCAGCCGTTTCCTGCTCGCTGCAGGGCGCTTCGAACTGCCTTTTATTCTCCCGCTGCTGCACGAAGCGGTCTTCCGAGAACAACGAGTTATAATCCGGAATCTCCAGTCTGTCTTTGCTCATATGCTCGCCCCCTCTGCCTGGACTTTTTCCTTCTTGCTAATCAGATTCCACACCGGGCTGTTCACGGTCATATCCATGTCTTTGGCAAAAATCTTGAAGCCGTCGAAGCCATGATACGGACCGCTGTAATCCCAGGAGTGCATTTGGCGGAACGGAACCCCCATCTTGTGGTATACATATTTCTCCTTAACCCCCGAGCCCACAAGGTCAACATTCATTTTCTGTGCGAGCTCTTCCAGTTCATACGCCGTTGGATCATCCATGATGATCGTGCCTTCCTTCATCATCGGAAAGGTCTTCTCGTAATCATCTTTATGGGCAAATTCATAGCCGGAAGCCACGATGTCCATGCCGAGATCCTCATAAGCGCCGATCGTATGGCGGGACCGCAAACCGCCGATCATCAGGAGCACTTTTTTATTTTCCAGCCGCGGTCTGAATTTATGAATAATGGCATCCATTTCCGGTTTATGCTTTGCGATCATCTTCTCGCAATTCTCCTGGATCGTCTCGTCAAACAAAGCGGCGATGGCGCGCAGGCTCTCATACGTTTTGGAAGGGCCAAAGAAGTTGTATTCCATCCAAGGAATACCGTAGGCCTTCTCCATATGCTCAACCATGTAGTTCATGGAGCGGTGGCAGTGAATCAGGTTCAGCTTCGCCTTATGGGCAATTTCCAGCTCATTCAAGGTACCGTCGCCGGACCACTGGGCAATGACGCGAAGACCCATTTCTTCCAGCAGGATACGGGAAGCCCAGGCATCACCGCCGATATTATAATCGCCGATAATATTGACATCATAAGGGCCGGTTTCAGCCAGTTCAGCTTTGCCGAGCACGAAGTCACGGATTGCATCGTTGGCAATATGATGGCCCAGGGACTGGCTCACACCCCGGAACCCTTCGCAGCGCACCGGAACGATCGGCATCTCCAGCTCTTTGGCCATTTTTTTGGATACTGCTTCAATATCATCGCCGATCAGACCGACCGGACACTCAGATTGAACAGAAATCCCTTTGGCGAGCGGGAACATCTCGGTAATCTCACGCATAATCACTTCAAGCTTCTTATCTCCGCCGAAGACGATGTCTGTCTCCTGGAAATCGCTTGTAATCTGCATGGCGGTAAAATTGTCGATCCCAAGCGTCCCGTTGGCATAGTTGCGGCGGGTCCCCCAGCTGTATTGGCCGCATCCGATAGGGCCATGGCTGATATGAACCATATCCTTGATCGGTCCCCATACCACACCTTTAGACCCTGCATAGGAGCATCCGCGCGGCGTCATGACGCCGGGACGGGATTTAATATTGGACTTCAGCGCACATGTGCCGCAGGTTTTTGCTTCTTCCGTATTGATCTGAAAATGCTTTTCACGGTCTTTCTTCGCTTTTTTGGGGTAGGCTTCCAGCACTTCTTCAACCAGTTTTTTATTCGCCTCGATATCCAGTCCCATTTGCTGACCCTCCTTTTCGTGGTGCAGGAAGCCTAAGCCGCCTGCGTGGCTTCTCGTGCCACAATGAGCGATTCCGGTGAATCAGCCGTCTCTCCACTCCCGTTCACCGGATTTCGCGTAAACTCCCGCCTGCCGCTTATTGTCCGGAAGCCTGGAGCTTCTGGATGGCTGCTTCCTCGTCTTCGATGATGCCGAATTCCATCAGCAGTTCCTCCAGCTCTTCCATCGTAATTGGGGTCGGAATCGTCAGCATTTTATTGTTCAGAATCTTCTCCGCCAGGATTTCATATTCCTTGGCTTGAGCATGCTCCGGATTATATTGGGCAACGGTCATTCTGCGCAGCTCAGCATGCTGAACCACATTGTCGCGCGGCACAAAGTGAATCATTTGTGTATTCAGGCGGCGGGCAAGCTCCATAATTAGCTCGTCTTCACGGTCCGTGTTGCGGCTGTTGCAGATCAGACCGCCCAGTCTTACACCGCCGCTGGTGGCATATTTCAAGATACCGCGTGCGATGTTGTTGGCAGCGTACATCGCCATCATCTCCCCGGAACAGACGATGTAAATCTCCTGCGCCTTGTTCTCGCGGATCGGCATTGCGAAGCCGCCGCATACAACGTCGCCCAGTACGTCATAGGATACGAAATCCAGATCGGAATAGGCGCCTTCCTGCTCCAGGAAGTTGATTGCCGTGATGATCCCGCGCCCCGCGCAGCCTACGCCCGGTTCAGGTCCGCCGCATTCTACGTTAATGATGTCGCCGAAGCCGGTTTGCAGTACATCATCCAGTTCCAGATCCTCTACGGAGCCAAGCTCAGCCGCCAGATGAAGCACGGTTTGTTGAGCTTTGGTATTCAGTATGAGGCGGGTGGAGTCAGCTTTGGGGTCGCAGCCTACGATCATAATTCTTTGTCCGAATTTTGTAGCCAGCTGAGCGAGGGTGTTTTGTGAAGTTGTCGATTTACCGATACCGCCTTTACCATAGAAAGCGATTTGTCTCATTTTTCATCATCCCTTCGAAATGTTTATATTTTCAAAATAAGAGCTGTACTTGACGCTTTCGAGAATAGCTTCCTGTATTCCACCTTTGCGGACGAGAGGCAATACTCCGGCTTTGTTCAGGCTGACACGGGGGCCTTCGCCGATACCAGAGCAGAGAAGAATGCGGCAGTCACTAAGAATGGAGATGATTTCCTGCAGCGTGGCGGCTTTATCGCCGTTGCAATCTGCTTTGCCATGGCAGTACGCCTGGATCTTACGGACACCGAGCAGCTGTACCTCCGCTCCGTCGGTATCGTACACCAGGAATTCGGTCGCATGCCCAAAATGCTGATTGACCTTGTCTCCGCCTCTAGTAGCTACGGCGACTCTAATCTTGGGAGCATTCTCCTGCATGTGTCTTGCTCGCCTCACTTTGACGCGCTCGCGGATTTTGGCATCCAGATCATGTTGGAACTGCGCCCTGGCTGCTTCATTGATTGCCGGATCGTCCTCCATCGCCTCCAGCGGGAAATCCTGGTTGCGGTCCTGGCCCAGCAGTCCAATGGCATCGGCCCGGCATTGCCGGCAGTGGCGCATAACCTTCATGCCGTCACGTCCAAGCAGCTCCTGCAGATTGTGCAATTCCTTGGGACGGGGTGCTTTGCGTCCGTCCGCTTCATACTGGCTGCCCGGCGCGATAATCAGCGGAGTTACATTATGCAGTGTGGCCCCGAGCTCTTTTACTCTTTTGGACACTGCAGGCAGATGATGATCATTGACCCCCGGAATCATAATGGAGTTGACCTTAACCAGAATTCCGAGCTTCGCCAGCATTTCAAGACCTTGAAGCTGGCGGCTGATCAGCAGCTCCGCCGCTTCTCTCCCTTCGTACCGCACTCCCTCATCGAATACCCAAGGATAGATTTCGCGGCCGATATCCGGATCAATGGCGTTGATGGTGATCGTGACATGGCGGATACCCAGCTCGATAATCTCATCCACATGCCGGTAAAGTGTAAGTCCGTTCGTGCTAAGACATAAGGACACATCCGGCACATGTCTTTTGACCCGGGCAAACGTATCGAAGGTCTGCTCCGGATTCGCCAGCGGATCTCCAGGTCCGGCTACACCAACCACCGAGAGCTGCATAAGCTGCGCTGCAACCCCTTTTACCTTGCGTTCCGCCTGCTCCGGCGTCAGCACCTCACTGACCACGCCCGGCCTGCTCTCATTCACACAGTCGAACTTACGGTTGCAGTAATTGCACTGGATGTTGCAGGCGGGAGCAACCGGGATGTGCATTCTGGCATAAAACCGGTGGGCTTCCTCGCTGTAGCAAGGGTGGCGGCTAATCTCCTCCTCTGCTTCATTTGGTATACACGACGACGGCTGCATTATTTCCCACCTCCTGAAAGTTTTACGGAGCATCTGCTACCTGAAACCTCTGCGCAGTAAAACTCGCTTCGGAAGCATATGCTTTGTTTTACGGAGCTTAACATCCTGAATTCTTTACACTTAGAAGACTTTAAGCATGATTGGAATTAGTATGTTATATTTCATAACTCCAAACTCACTCAACCGCTTTGATTAATCTCATAATATTTTCAAACCTCCACACCGTCAATTATGTTTAAGCTAAAATAGCCTTATTTTTCCTTATGTTTGCAGTTTCGTCATAACACATGTAAACTTACATAACATTTATGTATCATGTTTCCGTTTCCATCACGGTCATTTTTCATTGAGAATTAATTTCAGGAAGCATTGACATTAGTCTTCCGGTCATATATGATACTTTTAGATCAATCCTGCAACCAATAAAATTTAATATATCCCGTAAAGGGGAGTAGCTGTTAAATAAAGTCGTCAATACGAGAATATGAGGATATTCTCCGGCTTTATTGGCAATGAACTATTGTTAGCGAGACCTTTACCAATCAGGTTACCTTTATTCCAAAGGCTAATCTGTTTGGTAAAGGTCTTTTTTATATAAATTTGGTTAGACTATTGGTATTGCAGGGTTATTTTTAATATGTTCATCCAAATGAGGGGGAAACAGCAATGGATTGGGGATTATTATTGGAGTATGGCTGGGTATTGCTCGTTCTTGTAGCACTGGAAGGACTACTCGCCGCAGACAACGCACTTGTCCTGGCAATTATGGTAAAACACCTTCCCGATGAGGAACGTAAAAAAGCCCTCTTTTATGGATTGGCAGGGGCGTTTGTCTTCCGGTTTGGTTCACTTTTTGTCATCTCGTATCTCGTCGATATCTGGCAGGTACAAGCCATCGGCGCACTCTACTTATTGTTTATCGCGGGGAATCATATTTTCCGAAAAGTGTTGTTCAAGAAGCCGGTCACTGACGAAGCTGCTGAGAGCGGCTCATCGGCTGCTGTCGACAAGAAGAAAAGCGGCTTTTGGTTTACAGTATTAAAGGTTGAAGTTGCTGACATCGCTTTTGCCGTCGATTCCATCCTCGCAGCGGTTGCCCTTGCGGTAGCACTTCCACCGAGCGGACTGGGCCACATCGGCGGCCTTGACGGCGGACAGTTCCTCGTCATCTTCGCTGGCGGATTTATCGGACTGATCATTATGCGTTTCGCGGCATCCTACTTTGTTAAATTGCTGCATTCCCGTCCGGGCCTTGAAGTTGCTGCCTTCTTCATCGTCGGCTGGGTAGGGGTTAAGCTTGCAGTAATTACCCTGGCTCACCCGTCGCTGGGTGTTCTGTCCGAAGACTTCGCCCACAGCACCTGGTGGAAAGCGACCTTCTATGTAGTGCTGGTTCTCATTGCCGTTATAGGATGGTTCATGAGCAGCCACAAAGTGGAAGAGAACGTTGGAGAAAATCCGGTTAAAGAAGTGGATAAACAACTGGGTAAATAAGCTTTAAAATACAGCCACAAACAATAACCCGAAAGATACACCTTCTGAAAAGGTGTTCATCTTTCGGGTTATTGTCATTTATCCACGTTTTTGCTATTAATCAATAAAACCGAGCTGGATGGAGATCTCGTGTAGAGAATACAACTATTCCACGGATTCCAGCAAGATTCGGCGTCAAAAATATGCGGAGAGTCATTGCCTGGCTGTCTTTTTAACACTTATTGACCTATGATCTGATCGGTCTTTCCTTGCAGTTCCACTAGCTTCATAATCACCGAAGCAGCCGCTGCTTTCGTTACCGTCTGCTGTGGATTAAACTTACCGTTGTCATCTTTTAAGAGTCCCAATTTTACAACAAGTGCTACAGCTCCCTTATTGTTTATAGCTGAGCTATCACTGAACTGGCTTACAGTCACGTCTTTATCAAGATAAGCTGTGAGTTTGTTGTATTTCAAAAAATTAGCCAGCAGAACAGCAAGCTGTTCCCGGGTTAATTTACCCTCTACTTGCAGGACTTCATCCTTGCTGATCCACTTACGATCAGCTGAATAATTTACAGCATCATAATATGGATTCTCAGGCTTCACGCCTGCCACTGGTTTTCGCTCATTATTACTATAAAAATTGCTGAAATTCGGATTAGAAGCTTTGGCAAGATAGGTTAACCAATCACCTACAGTTATTTCTTGATCCGGGTTCACTTTACCGTCGGCATCCGGAGTAATGACATGGCGGCTTACTAATTCTGATAATTCTCGCTCTGCTGCGTGGCCTTTAATATCCGTTGCAGATAGTTGAATATCCTGCTGTCCGAGGTATTCATAGACCGCACCCCACTTTCCAGTGGTCGCATCTAGAACTTGATAGAAACCATTAGATTCATCGATGACTGTATCATATACCAGCTTCACCTTTGGTGTGACATAGGTATTATAAGTATTGTATCCACCAACCTGAGTATACTTCAGCTTCGTTTGATATTTAAGTTTATAACTTTCGAGCGCTTCCTTCTTGGAAATTGTAGCTTCAGGCTCTAATGTGATTTCATCGATACCGTTTATCCGATTCCCCATGTAAGAAACCAGTCTGCCGTAAAGATCCAAGCTTAACGTAATGGTACTGTCACTCACAGGAATCCCTTGATGATATCTAATAAACTGGTATCTGTATCCTGATCCGTCTGAAGTCTTACTCAAATTATCTCCGTATTCTACAAGCTTTAGCTTCTGGCTCGCCTGAGGGTATAGACTATTAATTAAACTAAGCGCTTTCACCTTGGCTTCAGCCTCACTAAGCTTCTTCCCTCCAGCTGGAGCTGGTTCTTCTTTCTTAGTTCCTTGAATACCATAGGCTTGAATCTGGTACTGCAATATTTCACCAGTCTTTGCATCTATCTCTGCAGAGGATTGTTCTGGATAGCCAGCACCAATGAACCCTTCATTTCCACTACCACCACCCCAGTATAACTGCCAGATCTTCCGATTCGTATCCTGAAAGTCATTTCTCAAGGTTTGCGAGATCAATTTTCGATCTGCTGGAATATAAGCAACCTTTTCCACAAGCTGTGCCGCTTCTTTTGCAGAAAGCTCTGTATTAGAACTTCTTGCCTGAAAAACATCCTTACTCTTCACCACTTCTGAATACGCAACTTTATTGGATACCCATTCTTTACCTTCATAATCTATCCGCTTGCCCGTCAATGCATCGATAGGATATAGAGTCTGTTCAATTGGACGCCAGCTTAGAATCCAGTTGTTAGGCTTTCCGTTCTTATAAATAGGAGTGTAAAAAAGACCCACATCAAATTGTTCCGCAAATTGCTTTTGTGCTTGTTCCAAGGTAATCTTCGGCACTGCAGACGGATACTCAAGCCCTTGCGAAGACTTAGAGAATTGCGTTACATTTCCGTTGCCATCTACAATTATGTTAATACTATCCGATCCAGAAGGAATACCATTCTTCAAGATACTGAAGTTATATCCATATTGAACAGGGCCGAATAATGTGTTTGTGTAATAATTATAGCCTGCATTCTCTTCTAATTTCAGATCACTGCTCTTAACGGCTGAGGCTGCTTTAACCACAAAAGCTTTTGCGATCTCCAATGCTTGAGTCTTCGATATCTTCGGCGGATAATAGGATTCATTTTTCTCCTGCGAGAATGAGAGGTAGGTATTGATTATATCCCCATTATTGGCGTCTACCTCACTGCTGAAGCCATGCCCGATATTCCCTTCTTGAATCTGCCATTGAATATTCCAGATCATTTGATTAGTTGAAGCCGGATAGCTTTGGCTAGATCCCAGTTGAACATTGTTTACGGTTGCATCTTTTAGGGCTGGAAATAGCTCTCTTAACTTTGCAATGGCTTGCTCCTGTGTAAATTTAGCCTTTGTTGCATCGGCTTCAGAAGCCGTAGTCGAAGTAGGAGTCGCTGATTGCGTACTACCCTGCGTTACCACAGTCTCGCTACTATCAGATATGGTCTCGGCTGCAGCCAAGTCTGGGGGTAACAACAATGCGAGTGCCACTGAAGCGATTAATACCGTTTTAGCTGTTTGATGAACAAAAAGAGCACTATTGCTTTTCAAAAGAATTCATCCTCCTCTAACACGTGATTCATTATTATACCAGATATCCCCTTTCATTTTCCATAATTATTTAACGACAGGAAATTACGACATTTATGTGATGCAAGCTAAAAAAAGCTCCCCTTTGCCTAAACTCGACTAAGGAAAGCTATAGTTATATCTCAAATTAAGTTTAATTCCGCCACTTCATAAACTTATAATCCAGTACATCCACCAACAGGAAGAGCACAAATCCGACCAGGCTGAACAGCATAATGCCCGCGTACATCTCCGGATAATCCAGCCGCAGCCAGGCATCCATAATGAAAAAGCCCATGCCATGCTCCGTCCCGTAAATCTCAGTGAAGAACAGCACGGAAATCGCAGTCCCTAGTGAAATCCGGATCGTGCTGAGTATAACCGACAATGCGCCCGGCAGCGTCACATTCCAGAACTTCTGCCCCGCACTTGCACCGATGCTGGTTAGCACATCGTAGGTGCTGTCAGGAATCGCCTTGACTCCGTCGCGCACGGAGATGATGACCTGAAAGAGCAGAATCAGCATAATCATCAGCACTTTGGAGGTTTCGCCAAGACCGAAGAACAGCATCACCACAGGCAGCAAAGCAATCTTGGGAATGGGATAGGTCAGGTACACGACCGGATCAAGCAGCCTGTTCCAGACCGGTGAGCGGCCCATCAGCAGGCCGATCAGCAGACCAATCACCAGCGCCAGTGCAACACCTTCAAAGATCCGCAGCAGACTATAGCCGACATTCAGCAGAACCTCCCTGGCCCCCAAATGAAACATCGCGTTATACACGGAGCCGGGGCTGGGCAGGATGGAATGATTCATCAGCAGATAGGCGATATACCAGATGATATTCATACACAGGAATACTAACAACAAACGCAATACGTGATGAAGCCGCTGTTTTTTCACCATTTCTCCTGCATTACCTTTCTGATTTGCTTGGTCTGCTCGAAAAACTCATTACTGTCCCGCTTGTCCTCATGCTTCATGCCGAACACTGCGGTATTGTCGAGAATTTCCGGGGTGTGCTGTTTGACCGATGGCATGACGATAATTTTCTGGCCCAGCAGAATCGCTTCTTCCACATCATGGGTCACAAACAGTGTCGTAGCCGGGTGAGCCAGCCAATTGTCCAGGAAAATCTGCTGCAGCGCTTCGCGCGTAATGACATCGAGCGCTGAAAAAGGCTCGTCCAGCAGCAGGATCGTCGGCAGAATGGCAAATGCCCGGGCAATCGCTACCCTCTGCTGCTGGCCGCCGCTCAGCGAAAGCGGATAACGGTCACTCAACTCGGAAATCCCCATCGATGTCAGCCATTGATGAATCTGCGTTTCCCGTTCTTGCTTGCTGCCGCCCGCAGGCCTGGTAATCTTCATCGCAATTCGAATGTTGTCATGAACGGTCTTCCAGGGCAGCAGACCGTAGTTCTGCGGAACAAGGCCAATCAGTGTTTCTTTGTCATGCACGGATTTCCCGTTGAACAGCAGCTCGCCCTGATAACCCGGCAGCAAACCGGCAATCGCCCGCAGCAGTGTAGATTTACCGCTGCCCGAGGGGCCGATTATCGTATAAATGCCATGCTGCGGCAAGTCCAGATTGACTTGTCCCAGAGCCAGTTGTCCGTTTTTATATTCAACTTGAAGCTCTTTAATGCGGAGTCCGCTACTTCTTAAACTGGACATCGGAGATCACTTCTTCAGCCGATATATTTTTGGTCAGCAGGCCTTTTTCCCGTGCCCAGGCAAATGCCGCCTCAACTTCCTTCACATCCACCTGATAGGCAGGCAGGTACTCAGGGACTTTAATTTCATCCTTCAGTGTATCTGGATAGCCTACTTCTTTGATAATAAGATCAATATATTCCGATTGGTCGTGGGATTTCATATATTCCACTGCCTCATCATAGGCCGTGTACATATCGCGGATGGCTTGTCCCTTGGCTTCGATCGCACTTTGCGGGAACGCCAGCACGAACGGATTCACGCCTGCCGATACCGTAGAGCTAAGTACGCGCAGTCCGGAGGTTTTGCCCATGGTAACGAATGGTTCGGGCAGAACAGCCGCATCGGCTTTTTTATTCTTGAGCAGCTCCAGCCGCGTCGGAATTTGCGGAACCTCGGTTACTGTAATATCCTCTTCCGTCAGACCTGCCTGTTTCAGCATCATGGCAACGGTATATTGGGTAGAGGTATTCTTGGACAGAATGACCGTTTTGCCCTTCAGATCCTTCACTTCCTGGATCTCGTCATTCCCGGTCAGCAGATCAAACTCACCTGTTGTTGTACTGGTAATCTTCACGTCCAGACCGGCCTCGTTGTAGATGGAAATCGCCACCAGATCAGCGCTCAACCCGTCCACCTTGCCGGCTTGGAAGGCCACATCACGGTCCTTGGCACTCTTAAAGGTCTGGATATCCAGATTGACGTTATGTTTCTTGTCGAAACCTTGCTCGTGGGCAATGATGAAAGGAATGGCATCAATTGAAGGCAGCAGACCAAGCGACACCGTAACCGCTTCAGCCGGTGTATTCGTGTTCGCCTTTGCTTCCCCTGCAGCGGCTCCTGTATTTTTCGACACAGTATTATTGCTTGAAGTTCCGCAGCCAGCGGCAACCATACTGACCGCAGCGACCAGCATAAACAGCATCATTACTTGTTTCCAGTTTTTTCTTTCCATGAATCTCGTAGCCTCCATCTCTTTTTCTAGTACTCTTGACATGCGCATTAATTCACATATAGGCATGCAAAAACCGTCATGCTCCCCCATGAAGCATTAAGTAATTGCAATTTTACACCCATTGTCCTATTTTGTATATTTATAAATTGAAATAAATCGTAAACAAGCTCTCCTATGAATATTTCCCGTAGTCTTTAATAGTGACTTTCGTCTGGCACTCCACCTCAATTTCAGGATATACCTCTCACCAATTCAGAGCCTTCCACTCCTTGTAGGACAAGCTGTTTCTGACATGCACACCGATTCCGAAACTGTCTACGTTATACTGCTGCATTTGCTGCACCATTTTCTGGGCTCTGGCTGTAATATATTCTGAGATCTGCTTCTCCAATTCATTTCTGTCCTTTTCCTCATTCAGCTTCTGCTTACCGGTGTATTCAAGCACCGAACCCTGGATGGAGGCAGAGAGATCAATTTTAAAACGTCCATCCTCCAGATGGTGCACTTTGATCTTACGCTTGTTTAACAAGGAGCTGAACATGACAACGACCTTTTTGCCGTCCTCTTGCCCTAAATTGATTGCGATTTCGCCTTGTCTCAGATCATCACGGAATAGGCCGAAGATAATCCCGTCCTCAGCCGAAATTTTCGTAACATAACGGTCCTCCTGAAACAAAGCAATCCCGTCAATGAGTACCTTGTTCCCGGCATCCTTCACTATGGGAGTAACGGGATCAATACCGTCATCGTTGTAATCCCTGGAAAACTCATAAAAAGTCGTTGCCGGGATGCTGTTGCCGGCAGCCTCTTTCTCCAGCATATGGGTTATATAACGTCCGGTATCTGTATGCGGCTTGAAATTTTTGGTCAATAGCTCTCCGGCATCACCTTCAACAACAGTTATTCTGACGCCGAGCGCGATGGAAGGATCGCGCAGCAGGGTGTCGATATAATCCTCCACACCTGCTTTTGCCAGCTTCGCTCCGAACAAGGAATCTCTTAGCTGTCCGCTGACTACCTTCAGGTCGGTCTGCCTGGAGAAATCCAGCCGGGCTTCCTTGATGCTGTCCACTTCCGCACTCAGCAGTTCCCGGCGGATGGTGGAGTTAGGATCAATTACCGGAACGCAGGAGGTCACCTTTAACTTGTTATTTTCCAACAGATCATAGCTCGATGTCTGCACCATGCCCAGCTTTTCGAGAATCCGTTCATCGCTTTTACAGCCGGTTAACAGCAGCAAAACAGCCATTGAAATGAACAGCTTATTATTCATGAGAGCTCCTCGCTTTTCCCTGAATTAACAACACTATAAGTAATAGGATCGGAAACCCAAAGGCAATTCCGACTGCCGCATAACCCAGATTGGTGATCCAGACGTTAACCTGATCCAAAGTCTTCGGGATAAAAGAGATAGCGTAGGAAACAGCCATCATTACAAATACCAGTACCGTTGTCTTTAACTTGGGTACGATTCTCTTTACAGCCTCCTCTGCTGCCCACCAGTACATCACGACAGTCATCAGAATTAAAAAGAGAAAAAAGCCGTAGAGCAAATTTTCCAGCCGCTCAATGAATGGAAGCTGGATATAGGCCAGCAAATCAAGCACGGGATACAGCAGTCTTTTCAACTGGCCCAGGCTGAAGAAGCCGAAACAAATAAGAGCGAGACAGAGGTAGCTCAGGGATAACATGGCGTTGCCGACATAGATGGCGGCCATCGACTTTTTCGTTTTTTCCACGTAAGGAAACAGCAGAATGGACAGCTCATAACCCAAAAATGCGGCATACACTTCTATTCCCCCTTTAACCTGGTCATGTCCACCCTGGAGAATGAACGGAGTGAATCTCTCCCAGCGGAAGGCTGGAAAAAACCACAGCAGCAGCAGGAACATCCATGTCATCATCCAGAAAAAAAGCGTTGCTGTTTTGGATATCGAATAAATCCCTTTGATAAGTATTAGAAAAAGAAGGATGTCCATAGCAAACTTGAAGATCATCGGATTCGTAGTCGGGAAAGAGAGCATCTGAAATAAAAGCACATATTTTTTCCCGATCATGCAGCCGAAGATCAACCAGACAGACGCTAAGCCTATGTAAAAAGGATAGAGTATCCACTTAGGAATAGACTGTTCCATGATTTCAAAGACGGAGCGTCCCTTGCCCAGCCGAAAGACCAGAGAAATCAAAAAAATATTAAATGACGACACCAGGAAACAGGGAATCAGAACCAGCCAGCCGTTCGTACCAAAATAGTCGGCCAGACTACGCGGTAACGTAAACATCACGATCCCGGCCTGTGTCATATACACGAGAACTGTAATATGAAAGGGGCGAAGTTTGTCCATCATAGCCTGCCGTTCCTACTTTCTGTTTTTTTGCCTGACCGGATTGGACGTTTGTGCCTGTGAGGGCCGGGTTCTTAACATAGAGAATGGCGCGCGGATAAATACATCCTTCCAGTCACCAGATTTCATAGGTGCTATAGGAATCATATAGGATGAGCCCAGGCTGGTCAGGCTGGATAGGTGAATCACAATTAGAGCGATCCCCATCACAAGTCCCATATTCCCCCATATTCCGGCAAGAATGATAATCCCGAAGCGGATCAGACGGATGGAGGCACTCATCATATAGCTGGGAATGACAAAAGAGGCGATAGCGGATGAAGCAACAGCAATAATAAGCACATTACTGGTCAGTCCGGCCTGCACTGCCGCTTGTCCGATAACAATACCGCCTACGATCCCGATCGTTTGTCCGATCTTGGTAGGAAGACGCGCACCCGCCTCCCTCAGCAGTTCAATCATGATCTCCATAAGCAGCGCCTCATATACAGGTGGAAAGGGCACCTTATTGCGCGATTCCGCCAGCGTTCTCAGCAGCGCTTCGGGAATCATCTCGTAATGAAAGGTGGTTACGGATACATACATGGATGTAAAAGTGATCGTAATGACCAGAGCCAGTAATCTCAATAGCCGCAGAGCCGTCCCCAAAGTCCAGCGTTGGTAGTAATCATCCGGGGAGGAGAAAAATTCAAAAAAAGCGGCCGGAGCACTGATGACTGTCGGGCTGTTGTCAATAATCGTGATGATCCGCCCGGCAGCCAGCTTGGATACAGCAACATCCGGCCTTTCCGTGGTCAAAAATTGGGGGAACACCGAATTCGGCCTATCTTCGATGAATTGGGTCAACGTGCCCCCGTCATTAATTGCATCTGTTTCTATTCCTTGAATCCGCCGCTCCAGGTCCTCAACAAAGGCCAGATTGGCAATATCCTGAATGTAAAGAACATACACACTTGTTTTGGAAATTTCTCCGATAGAATACTTCCTGATTTTTAAATGTGAGCTTTTTATTCTGCTGCGGATTAAGGAGAGATTTGTTAAGGCTGACTCCACAAAAGCATCGTGGGGACCCGCGATAATGGTTTCCGTCTCCGATTGCTGAACATTGCGGGCCTCCGGTTTATAAGCATTCAATAAATAAATGCTGTCCCGGTGAGAGACAGCGACACAGCCCTCCAGGATGCCGATAACCGCCGCTTTGCTATCAGTCACTTGAAGGAATTGCGACTGCGTGAACAGTTGTTCGGCTTCTTGAAGCTGAATGCGGGAAAACGGCTCCAGAATTTCTTTGATGAACAGGGTATTGTCCACAATAGCTGGAAAGTACACAATATCCGTCTGGATCTCCGGAAAGGTCCGGTGAATCAAATCGGCACATTGATCAAATTCTTTAAGAATATGTCCGAGCGTAAGAGTATTCTGCGGGCTTGAATCCATAATATTAACCACGCCTTCACCATAATATTTAAGGTAGTATCCCCAAAATTTTCATTGATATTTATGAATGCGCAGGAAACGGATGCTCTGAATCGAAGGTGTCTCCTGCACAGAGACATTACTCTTTCAGGAAGATACAAAACCTTTTAAATATCTATTTCCAGCTATAAATTTTGTCTTTTTCCCGTGGACACCTCTTTTAAAATCAGATCAGTCATGCTATAATGTAAGCGTAACCAAAGCAATAAAAATCTATTGATTTCATCGCTCAAGGAGGATGAAGGAAATGCTTGAAGGACTAAAGGAAATTAAGAATTGGGTATCCGGTATTTGGCAGCCATGGACCGTTTCAGGAGAGGAAGATTACCGGAACATGGAATACACCGTGCAGCGGCATCTGCACACGCCGCAAACCCCGAGCCCGCTTACTTATGAACAAGAGTCACGCATTAAGACCATCAAATATCACTAGCCACATCAGCTTTCAGATACAGCTTGACTAACCTGCTTATGAAATAAGGCCGCCATATCCGGGACTTAAGCTTCCGGAGCTGACGGCCTTTTATTTACGTTTCCAATTATAACTTCCAATCCTCATCATCATCATGCCGTAGATCGATCTGCTCCCCGGTCGGGTTCACAAGGTAAACCGTATCAGGGGCCTTGTCGAGGCTCCTGCCGCTGACCAGCACATGGTAATCCTCTTCCACCGCATATTTACGGATGTATAATCCCGAACCCACATCTTCGAAAGGATAGCCCTCAAAGTCTGTCCACGCCAGATCTTCACCTTGCTGTGCCAACGAGCGCACCTTGTCCATGGATAATACGGTATCTTCCCCACTGCCCTGCTTGCTGTCACAGGCCGTAAATGTACTCAATATAACGAGTAACATCAAAGTTATTATGCCATGCTTATTTGTCATCACCCGTAACCCCGCTTTCGTTGTGAAATTGATATTATTATAAATTTTACCATGCCAACTCCATTCTCCATAACAAAAAACCTCCCCTCATCCCTAAGGATAAAAGAAGGCTTAAACTCGTTACTTCCGAAGCAATTGTGTTGATGGGTGGTCCATTCGCGAGTAGCTATTCTCGTTTCTTTCCAACTGCGCCAAGATAAATAACAAATTCTTCATCACCGTCTAATTCTAAAATCTCATCAATCAGCTTTTGATCATAAATTCCAATTGCGCAAGCACCTGCACCGATAGATTCACTGGATAAATAAAGGTTTTGGCATACATGTCCAACATCGATGAGGATTTTTTTGTGAGCTGAAATATCATACTTCCATTCGGAGCGATATGGTGTTGTACTCCATGCAAACAGGACAGAAGCCTTTTTTGCAAAGTTAGGGACAAATGGCTGATCTAAAGTTATAGCATCAATCTTCTGTTCAAGTTCATCTAATTCAAACATAAATAATAGCTTATGTTCGACAGGAAGGTATCTGTAGATTCCTTGTTGAATGCCTTCTACCCGCATAATAATTAAATAGGTTTCAAATGTGTGTGTCGCCCCACTGCAGGGTACAGTTCGCAGCGTAAGTCCGTTCTTATTAATACCAGTAATCCCTTGAGTAGCCCATAATAAATAGGATAACTCGTCCAGACTTAAAGTTTCCGCAGAATAAAACCTTGTACTTCTTCTTTGATTTATACAATCAAAAATGTTTTCATTACACACAACGTCTTTGCTGACCTTTGGCAGATCAATAATTAGTGATTTCGAATGGGCGGGCTTAACAATGGGTGGTTGTGCAAGTCCTTTGATCTTATCTGTTTTTATATGTTTAAATTCATCAAAATTAGATTTTAGAAAGCGCCTTTGTGGTTCGTATCTTGTCATAACAGATCCTCCTGAATTACCTTAATAGCTTTAATTTATCATCTCATATAAATTAGTTTGTGATCTAACTCACTATTCAGTTGTTTTGGTGAGTAAACAAAAAACCTCCCCTCACCCCAAAGGGTAAAAGAAGGCTTAAACGCATTCATCACTGCGAAAGCACGGCAGCTATATTTTCAGCTCCCCAAGCTTGATCAGCTCGACAACCGCTTGCGAACGGCCTTTTACGTTTAGTTTTTGCATGACGTTTGAGATGTGGTTTGAAGTACACCAACTAAAATCAATTCAAATGCATCACGTCTCAAAGTAATCCAAATAAAACCGTTTAATCTGATGTCCCAGTTCATCTTCTACAAGTGATTTTACAAATTTTCTTCTTAGAATCTCCTTATTACTCGAGTTACTAAGTATCTTCTTAATTTCATCTTCACTGAGGTATGGGAACCAATCCAAATTAAATTTCTGATAATCAAAATTATCCTCTTGTATCACTAAATCATAAAAACCATCAATTCCAATAAAGTTAGCGAAAGGCCCTTTATTATTTATTTTGTTATGCCGTAAAAGTTCAACCAAGACTTCTAACTCGCTTCTTAATGGATCAGGATAACTCTTCGCCGAACTGTTTTCAACTTTATTTTTTGTTTGTTGTACTTTTAAAAATAGTTCTTCTTCAAAATCATCAGTTGAAAGTAAAACACCACCATCACAGGCTGCACCATATATTTTAACATCAAAATTCCTTAAGCATCTATGCTATACTAAAAATATGATAAACCAAGCGAGGTGAAGCCGATGAAATGGGGAGAAATTACGGAATTGCACCCAGGTCGCTTTGTACTGGTGGAAGCAATCAAGGCAAGCTCCAGCAACCGTGTGCGTCAATTAGAGGATATGGCGGTCATTCAAGACTACGATAATCCCGAGGAGGCATGGAGCGGTTATAAAGAGCTTCACAAGCTACATCCGACTCGTGAGCTGTATGTATTTCATACGAGCAGAAGCGATGTCGAGGTTGTCGAGGAATTTTTCTCAGGAGTACGGCAACGGATATGAAGTTACAATTACAATATGGCTTGCCTATCGTTTCCTTGACTTTAGCTCAATATGACAATTCAATTGTTCTGCATAATGTTCTATTTGATACAGGCTGTGCGGCAACTGTTTTTGATTCCGATGCATTAGCTGCAATAGGTATCCACATTGATTTTATAAATGGGCGAGCCAAGCGGATGTATGGGGTAGGAGGAACGAGCGAAATTTGCTATGAGCAGCAGATTCCTGACTTTTGCATTGAACATATTACTTTGACGGATTTCCCCATTCAGCTTGGTTCGATTCAAGAGCCTTATGGCTTTGACGGAATTGTTGGCATTGATTTTATGATGAGAGCCAAATGCAAGGTGGATTTTGAAACCATGACTATTAAGTTTGAGAATTAGACCGGGCAACGCTTACCCTCAAGGGACAGCAATCGCTTGGTCTATTTGTATTTTATTCACATTCCACTTATATCTGAAACAAAAAACCTCCCCTCACCCCAAAGGGTAAAAGAAGGCTTAAACGCATTCATCACTGCGAAAGCACGGCAGCTATATTTTCAGCTCCCCAAGCTTGATCAGCTCGACAACCGCTTGCGAACGGCCTTTTACGTTTAGTTTTTGCATGACGTTTGAGATGTGGTTGCGGACGGTTTTTTCGCTGATGAATAACAATCCGGCAATATCCCGTGTTGTTTTGTCCTGCACGAGAAGCTCGAATACTTCGCGCTCACGATGCGTCAACAGAAATTTGCTATGATGTTCGTTCCCTTTCAATGGTGTCACCCCTCCTTGCTCGGGTTTGTTTGGTATAACAAGGTAAAGGGATACAGTCAAATCATACTATGTATGGGGCATGTTAATGGTGCTGCTGCTGCTCTAAAATGGGCAGTAGCGGAGAAAGGAATCAAGGACAAGGCGTCCCATAAAAAAACCGCCTCTAGGCGGCAAAATAACAGGCATCACCGGTCCGTCACGCCCTTTCGGTAACGCCGGTTTATCCGGTAAGCTGTTGCAACCCCAGTGTAATTTATGAAATGGATTCCATAGCAAGCGTTTTTATTCGGGAGGTTTCCCAGGGGAGATGTGATAAAATAAAATCATTATACCCCTGACTCAGGAGGCTGCTGCGCCGATGGCCAATATAAAAGAAATCGCCCGCATCGCCGGTGTTTCTGTAACAACCGTGTCGCGAGTGCTTAATAATCATCCTTATGTCAGCAAAGACAAAAGAGCCGCTGTGCTTGATACCATAGAACAGTTAAACTACACGCGGAATATGAATGCCGTGCATCTGATTACCGGCCGTACCGGTGCCGTTGCGGTGATCCTGCCGTTTATCAACTTCTTTTATTTCTCCATTGTCATGGACGGCCTTGCTCATGAGGCACTGCTCGCGCAGTACCGGCTGATTCTCTGCCAGACCAATTATTCACCCGAGGAAGAGCTTAAGGTGCTTGAAATGCTGCGCAATAAAGAAATTGACGGCGTCGTTATCGTATCCACAGCACTTCAGCCCGAAGTCATTGAGGAATACACCGCCTACGGTCCGATTGTAACCTGCCAGAACAGCGGGGAACGCCGTTTCTCCTCTGTGTATATTGAGCATTACGCTGCTTTCCGTCACGGCCTGCAGTATTTGATTGGCAAAGGATACCGTAAAATCGGCTACTGCGAAGGCAGACAGAATGGCAGCAGCTCCTCCATCCGCCAATCCGCATTCCGTGAGTTTCTTGCCGAGAACAAGCTGCCGTTTCAGGAAGCGTGGATGATCTACGACTGTATGACCGAAGAACACGGGGCGGCCGCAGCGCGCTCGCTGCTTGAGATGCGGGTGCGGCCTGATGCGGTTATCGTTTCCGGCGACCATGTTGCAGCCGGACTGATAATCGAGTCACGCAAGCATGGGCTGCGCATTCCTGAAGATCTGGCAGTCATGGGCTTTGACAATCAGCCGATCGGACGGCTGCTGGAGATCACTACAATTGATAATCAGCTATACGAGATGGGGGCCTCCGCCTTCCGGATTATCCATGAACAGATCCGCGGGGACAGTACGCTCCCGGTGTACCGCAAGCTGGCATACCGGATTATTGAGCGCTCTACGGTTTAAAGGAAGCCTTTCTGAATTGCCTATACCAGCAGCTCATATACGATTAAATACTTGATCGCATCCCATCAGCAGCTTTCCTGGTGCCTAGATGCGCTTTGCTTCCGTCCCTGTTTCAGGGGCGGATTTTTATTGCCCTTTTTCAGCTATGATAAATATCACATTTTTATTGACAGCCACTGTGCAGGGATTTATGATAATTCCAGCATAATTGATAACGATTATCATTTGCATACAAGTTCTTACAATAGAAAAAGGGGTGTTTTGATTGAAATTTAGTTACGCTGTTCCCGCCGGGCTGCTGGCTGCTTCCATTCTGTTTGCCGGCTGCAGCGGCAATGAGAACAATAATAATACGGATAACAACAATGAGGCTGCGGTAAATGGCAGCGCAGTTACAGCCGCTCCGGTTACTACGGCTGATGCCACCGCTACTACAGCTGCCGCCGATTTTTCTTCAGCCATTGAGCAATACCGGACCTACGTCATTGAACAATGCGACGAATTCGTCAAGCAGACGGAAAACTTTACGAACGCCGTCAAAGCAGGAAGTCTCGACGAAGCGAAGGCGCTGTATGCCCCGGCCCGTATGTACTATGAGCGGATTGAACCGATTGCCGAAGCGCTCGGAGATCTTGATCCCAATATCGATGCCCGTGAAAATGATGTGGATGCGGCCGAATGGCGCGGTTTTCATAAAATCGAACAGGCCCTCTGGCAAAACAGCACAACTGACGGCATGACTGAAGTCGCCGACCGGTTGCTGAAGGATGCCCAGCTCCTGCGCGCCAAGGTGGAAACAGCAGAGATTGATGCGAATCTGCTCGTTACCGGTGCAGTCGAACTGCTGAACGAAGTCTCTTCCTCCAAAGTGACTGGCGAGGAAGAACGTTATTCACACACGGATTTGTATGATTTTGTCGCCAATGTAGAAGGTGCGCAAAAAATCTACGAGCTGCTGAAACCCGAGCTTGCCAAAAAGGATCCAGAGCTCGAACAGACCATCGGCGAACGGTTTACGGCACTACTGGATGAACTCGCTCCATTTAAATCAGGTGACGGCTATGTCTCCTACGAAACACTCAAGGAAGACGAAGTGCGTAAGCTGAGCCAGAATCTGGATGCCTTAGCTGAACCGTTGTCCAACATGGGGACTATTCTAGGAGTGTGAGCAGATGAAAAAGCAGCCTGAGGAAGAATTCAAAAGTGAGCAAATGTTAAATAAAAAGCTAAGCCGACGTGATATGCTGCGGCTTACCGGCGCCTCCGGGCTCGGCCTGCTGCTGGGCGGCACAGGTGCAGGAGGGCTGATGGCCGCGCGCCAATCCGCTGCCAAAACACCCGCAGCTTCATTGGATCCTGCCGCCGATACCCTCCCGTTCTACGGAGCACACCAGGCCGGGATTATTACACCTGCACAGAACTTTCTGTGCTTTGCGGCGTTTGATCTGACAACAACGAAGCTGGACGATGTGAAAAAGCTGTTGAAGTCATGGACAGAGGCTGCGGCGGCTTTGACCTCCGGCAGTCTGATCGGCAATGTCAACGACAATCCCAATCTTCCGCCGTCCGATACCGGAGAAGCCGATGGCCTGACCCCCTCCCGGTGTACGCTAACGTTTGGGGTTGGACCGGCTTTTTTTGATGGACGATTTGGGTTAGCCCCGAAACGTCCATCTTCACTTGCCGACCTCCCAGCCTTTACGGGAGACAGTCTGGAGCCGCAGTGGTGCGGCGGAGATCTTTGTGTACAGGCTTGTGCTGATGATCTGCAGGTGGCGTTCCACGCCATACGCAATCTCGCACGGATTGCCCGCGGCACAGCCGTGCTGCGCTGGACCCAGGAAGGGTTCCAGCGTACAGCGGGAGCCGATCCGAAAGGAGGCACCCCGCGCAATCTGCTCGGCTTCAAAGACGGAACAGGCAACCCCGATGCTACAGACGATGCCGAAATGCGCAAGGTTGTGTGGACCAGCAGCAGCGATGGACCTGCCTGGATGAATGGCGGCACTTACATGGCTGTACGCCGTGTGCGTTTGCGCATTGAGGTCTGGGACCGCTCGACCTTGAGCGACCAGGAAGCAACCTTTGGACGGCACAGGCACAGCGGCGCACCGATCGGAGCCACTGATGAATTCGCCGAACTTAAACTGGACGCCGCCGATGCTTCCGGCAAGCCCGTCATCCCGCCGGATTCGCATTCCGCGCTGGCCCATGGTGACGGCACGATCAAAATGCTCCGGCGCTCCTACTCCTATTCCAGCGGAATGGATCTTAAAACAGGCCAGCTGGATGCGGGTCTTCTGTTCATCAGCTTCCAGAAGGATCTCATTAAACAGTTCGTCAGCATCCAGCAGCGTCTGTCCAAAAACGACCGGTTGAATGAATATATGGTTCATACCGGCAGCGCGGTATTCGCCTGCTTCCCCGGTGTCCGCGAAGGCGGGTATATCGGCGAAGCCCTGCTGGGCTGAACACGAAAACACAGCATGAGTTAGCAACCAGCATGCTGACAGGCAGATCCGTTCAGCCTTTCCGGATCTGCCTGTCCATTATTGAAAGGGGACACTCCCGATGTTATTTGCTAGACAGTATAAATATGGCTTGCCGCATACAGCGCTCCACCCGGCGAAAGCCAAGGGTAAGCTGGGCCGGGTGCATGAAAGCAGGACGGAATTGGCGCAAGGACACGAGCCGGAGCTGATGCATGAGTACAAGCTGGAAAGCACGGGCACCAAACGGGTGCGGTTGCATGCGCGCGGAGCAAGCCTGGCGCAAGGACGCAAGCCAGGACTGGTGCTCGAGTGCAAGCTGGAAAGCACGCGCACCAAACGGGCGCGGATGTATGAGCGCGGGGCAAGCCTGGCGCAAGGATCTGAGCCAGGGCTGGTGCATGAGTGCAGACTGGAAAGCACGGGCACCAAACGGGTGCGGATGTATGCGCGCGGGGCAAGCCTGGTGCAAGGACCTGAGCCAGAACTGGTGCTCGAGTGCAAGCTGGAAAGCACGGGCACCAAACGGGTGCGGATGTATGCGCGCGGGGCAAGCCTGGCGCAAGGACACGAGCCGGAGCTGATGCATGAGTGCAAGCTGGAAAGCACGGGCACCAAACGGGTGCGGATGTATGAGCGCAGGTTGGTGCCCGCGCTGAAGGCAGCCGTTCTGTTCGGCTGCCTCTTCCTGCTGCTGCTCTGCAAGCCAGCAGCTGCCGCGGCGGCGGATGACGGCCGGCATGACGAGCTGCTGCCCGCAGTTGGCAGCGCGCTCGTCGAAGCCG
>NZ_JBGJZP010000013.1:0-198228 GCF_042610515.1 Paenibacillus paludis | reverse complement strand
TGGAGGTGGAAGTGCAGCAATGCATGGAGCTGACCAATACTAATCGGTCGAGGGCTTATCCAACAGTAAGACGCAGATTCGTTTCGGATTCAGTTTTCAGGAATCAAGGTTCCTGAATGAATTTACATGGCACCAACTTGTTTGGAGAGATACCCAAGTGGCTATAAGGGGACCCTCTGCTAAGGGGTTAGACTGCGTAAGCGGTGCGAGGGTTCGAATCCCTCTCTCTCCGCCATTTCAAATTCATAATATTGTTAGTGTGGCGGCGTAGCTCAGCTGGCTAGAGCGTACGGTTCATACCCGTGAGGTCGGGGGTTCGATCCCCTCTGCCGCTACCATACAACCCGGAGGCTTAGCTCAGCTGGGAGAGCATCTGCCTTACAAGCAGAGGGTCGGGGGTTCGATCCCCTCAGCCTCCACCATTTTCACAATTCAACACCTTTTCAACACTTTTACACCGTGCCGGTGTAGCTCAACTGGTAGAGCAACTGACTTGTAATCAGTAGGTTGGGGGTTCAAGTCCTCTCGCCGGCACCATTATTTTTACAAATGCGGAACCGTGGTGTAGTTGGCCTAACATGCCTGCCTGTCACGCAGGAGATCGCGGGTTCGAATCCCGTCGGTTCCGCCATTTTTTTATGTTTTATGGCTTTTTTTATGGCTCGGTAGCTCAGTCGGTAGAGCAAAGGACTGAAAATCCTTGTGTCGGGGGTTCGATTCCCTCCCGCGCCACCATATATGGAGGCTTAGCGAAGTGGCCAAACGCATCAGACTGTAAATCTGCTCACGTACGTGTTCGGTGGTTCGAATCCATCAGCCTCCACCAGTTTTATGAGCCATTAGCTCAGTTGGTAGAGCACCTGACTTTTAATCAGGGTGTCGAAGGTTCGAGTCCTTCATGGCTCATCCCAAATCAGAAAGTCATCACCTTCGGGTGGTGGCTTTTTTGTGTTATCGTCATGCCGCATGAAAATGAAATTGCTGACAGCGAGTTTAAAATTTCTGTCTCCGTTTAATTATAAGTTTATAACACTGAGCAGAAATGAGGGGATTCCTGTTATATATGATGCAATTATTGTTGGAGGCGGTTTTGCCGGCCTGCAGGCAGCGATTCAATTGGGACGTTACTCTACCCACCATGTGCTTGTGATAGACGCGGGAGGGGGAAGATCTAACATTTGCCGCAATTATCATAATATATTGGGCTGGCCAGAGGGAATATCCGGTGAAGAGCTTAGGGCAAGGGGCAGGAGGCAGGCTGAAGTTGCCGGTGTGGAGTTTGCTACGGATAGGATTACTAAGGCAGAGAAGCAGAATGGTTTGTTTCAGCTGAACGGTTCCAAGAATCAGTGCTATAGTTCCAAGACATTGCTGCTTGCAACAGGTGTAATGGACGGCTTTCCTAAGCTGCCGGGGCTTGCAGCTACACTAGGGAAGACGGTATATGTATGCCCGGATTGTGATGGCTACGAAATTCAGGACCGGCAGACCCTATTGCTGGGCTCAGGTGACGTAGGGGCAAATATGGCTTTTATTTTGCGTGAGCGTACGGGTGATTTGACTTATATCAATCATGAGTGCCAGCCGGTATCGGCAGAAAACCGCCAACGTCTTGAAGAGCAAGGGATCTTATATGTAGAGGAAGAAGTTGCTCGAATCGATGAGGAGAATGATGGAATCATTAAAGCGGTAATCCTGGAGAGCGGAATTACTTTGCTTGCGGAGCGTGGGTTCATCGCCTTTGGGAACAATGCGGTACATTCGGAACTTGCGGCAGAGCTTGGGGTGAAGCTTCATAAGAACAGGTATATCGAAGCGGATAACCGTTCATTAATGACCAATGTGGAGCATTTATGGGTGGCTGGTGATGTCGCTGTTCATGCAGAGCAAGCTACAGTTGCAATGGGCGAGGGAGCGATAGCCGGTATTTGGATGCATAAAGAGTTAAAGAAGATATCCCCGGTAAGCTTGCCGCCGTCTAAGCAAAATCATAGTGAAATGGTAAAACAAAATAAATGATTCCTCAAATTGTCGATTGTGTCTTAGTAATCGGAGGGACCAGGCCGCATAATGTTGGGAATTATGTTAAAATAGGCGAAAAGAGCAAAAGTGGTGGAGTATGGTGACGATGGATAGTGAGGCATTGCGTCAAAAATTGGAGCAGCTCACCGGAAAGAGAACCGGAATCAAACAACTCGGGAGGCAGCATTCAGCTTCTCTTTTTGGTATAGGCAAAGAAGAGTTGGATCAGCCGGTCACTCATGAAGGTCATCTCTGGGTACCATTGTATGAGAACGAGGGAAGAATAACTGCGATTTGGGTAGAGATGGATGGCCTTTCAGCTCTGGAATTGCAATTGGTCAATTATGCGGCACGGAATTTTGCTGTCGCGCTCAAGGCCACAGGGTTAAAGGAAGAAGGAGAAGTAGAGGCCCGGCAGCTGAGCAACTGGCTGAATTCGCAGCTCGAGCAAGAGAAGAATGATGCAGAGATTCCTGACGAAATCACTCTGAAGGGACGTTTGTTCGGCGAGATGATTCCTTTTCTGCTGGTGAGTGAGAATGTCCACAATCCGCAGATCTCTTACCGTTCGCTTATGAAGCTGCTGCGCAATTATTTTGAGAACGAAATATTGCTGATCCCCCTGCAGGAGAAGGAATGGTTAATTTTAGCCCGCAAGGAATTGCTGACCGGCGGGGATGATAAGGACGATGAGGAAGAGAGTGTAGATGAGCTTCTGTCACAGACCTGTATGGGGCTGCATGAGCTGATTGCCAGTGAGTGGGTAGGTGTATTCCATCTGGCGGTTGCACCGGCGATCATCCCGGTAAAAGGTTTGACAGGCTCGGTTGCGCTGCTGCGGGAAACGATCGTTTTGGGACGGATTTTTCAGGTTGGCGACTATATTCATCTCCCGTGGGAGCTGCATATGGAGCGGCTGGTGAACAGTATCCCTGATGAGCGGCGCAGGCAGCTGCTAGGACAGATCGGTGACTATACTTCGGTGCTGGCGGATAAGGAAATGCTGCTGACGCTGGAAACTTTCTTCGAGATGGACTGCAATGTCAGTGAGACCGCGAAAAAATTGTACATCCACCGCAACACGCTCCTATACCGGTTGGACAAGATCAAACAGGAGACCGGAGCCGATGTACGGAGCTTTGGCGACGCAGCAATTGTAAAGTTAACCATGTTATTGTATAAAGTGACGAAAAGAAAATAGGATTTTTGTGAACGTTGCAAATAGCCAGCGAGGCACGTCTGGGGTAAGATAAATGTACAAGAAAGCGATTTATTTATAATCTACTAATAACTCGAGGGGGAAATACAATGGCAGGCGTACGTTTAGAGCATATTTTCAAAAAATACCCGGGTTCCGATAAAGCAACAGTAATCGACATCAATCTTGATATTAAAGATAAGGAATTCCTCGTACTGGTTGGACCTTCCGGTTGTGGTAAATCCACTACCCTGCGTATGATCGCTGGTCTGGAAGAAATCTCCGAAGGTAAAATGTACATTGGCGACCGTGTAGTCAATGACGTTGCTCCTAAAGACCGCGATATCGCGATGGTATTCCAATCCTACGCCCTGTACCCGCATATGAGCGTGTACCAAAACATGGCTTTCGGTTTGAAACTGCGTAAAGTGAAGAAAGAAGAAATCGACAAGAAAGTTCGCGAAGCTGCGAAAATTCTCGATATCGAGCACTTGCTTGAGCGTAAACCTAAAGCACTGTCCGGTGGTCAACGCCAACGTGTCGCTCTAGGCCGCGCTATCGTCCGTGATCCGCAAGTCTTCTTGATGGATGAGCCACTTTCCAACTTGGATGCTAAACTTCGTGGTCAAATGCGTGCTGAAATCACTAAACTGGTTAAACGCCTTGAAACTACTTGTATCTACGTAACGCATGACCAGACAGAAGCTATGACGATGGGTGACCGTATCGTAGTTATGTATGATGGTATCATTCAACAGGCAGCTTCTCCTGAAGAACTGTACAATGAGCCTACCAACCTGTTCGTAGCCGGATTTATTGGTTCCCCAACTATGAACTTTATCAATGGTACTCTGTCCGATGTTGGCGGCGCTGTTCGCTTCCGCGCTGAGAACCTTGACGTTGAAGTTCCAGGAGGCAAAGCTACAATCCTGCGCAGCAAAGGCTACATCGGCAAAGAAGTAATCATGGGCGTTCGTCCAGAAGATATCCATGAAGAACCAGTATTCCTGGAAGCTTCCCCGAACACAATCTTCACTTCGCTGGTAGATGTTACGGAAAACCTTGGTCATGAAATGCTCCTTTACTTGAGTGGTCTGGGCAGCAACACTGTAATTGCCCGTGTAGATGGACGTTCCACTACCCGTGAAGGCAGCAAGCCTAAATTGGCAATTGACATGAACAAAATCCACATCTTTGATAAAGAATCCGAACTTAACGTATTGTTGGGCTAAGATAGAAATATCTTCCCTTTTAAAGAAAGCCGCCTGAAAGGGCGGCTTTTTTTGTCTTCTTGGAGCCTTCCGCTAATGAGCTCATAAGCTATAGGAATAGATGGGCAGAATATAAGCAGGTTTTGGTTCAACTCCTTATATATCAATGGATCTAAGGGCAAGGTAGCAGGTATTAAGATTGCATTAAAGGGGATTATCAATTAAGATAGCAGGAGAATTACCTACGGATGGAATGGAAAGAGTTGTTAACCAAATGTAGGAAAGCGGACATAACCGTTAGGTGACGAAAGGACGGACATACATGGCTAAGAAGGTAAAAGTATCGGAATTGGTACAGCATTTTCAATTAGAGGTTGTTTCCGGGCATGAAGGTCTGAAGAGACCGATTACAGTGGATGACTTGAATCGGCCCGGGCTGGAAATAGCAGGTTATTTCGAATATTATCCGGAAGAACGGGTACAGCTGCTGGGCAAGACAGAGCTGGCCTTCTTTTCTATGCTTTCGGAGGAAGAGCGCAAGAGCCGGATTCGCGGGATCTGTAAGGATAATACACCCTGTATTGTCATTACAAGAGCATTGGATGTGCCGCAGGAGCTGATTGACATAAGCAATGAAAAAGGGCTTCCGGTATTGCGCAGCTCGATGGCTACAACGATTTTTTCCAGTAGACTGACCAGCTTCCTTGAAGGCAGACTTGCACCTACAGCAACCATTCATGGCGTTCTCTGCGATGTATACGGTGTAGGCATGCTGATTACAGGCAGCAGCGGCATTGGTAAAAGTGAAACGGCACTTGAGCTCGTTAAACGCGGACATCGCTTGATCGCGGACGATGCCGTGGAAATCCGCCAGACCTCCGACAACCAGCTGCATGGTACGGCACCGGAGCTGATCCGCCATTTGCTCGAAATCCGCGGCGTCGGAATTATAAATGTAATGACACTCTTTGGTGCAGGCGCAATCCGCAATCATAAGCGTATTACGCTGGTGGTTCGGCTGGAAGCCTGGCAGCAGGACAAGCAATATGACCGGCTTGGTCTGGATGAAGAAACAACACGGATTATCGATACGGACGTTCCCCTCGTAACGATTCCGGTACGGCCAGGACGAAATCTTGCCGTTATTATTGAGGTTGCGGCCATGAACTACCGCTTGAAGCAAATGGGCTTTAACGCGGCTCTGCAGTTTACCAATAAACTTACAGCTACCATATCTGAAGACATGGATGATCTGGACTAGGAGTGTGAGAGCATGTTTTTTTCATTAGCGATTAATCCCATTGTATTCTCCATCGGTTCACTACCCGTTCACTGGTATGGTTTGATCCTGGGATTCGGCGCACTTGCCGGATTATTCCTCGCGATTCAGGAAGGCAAACGGTTTAATATTTCCCAGGAATTCTTTATGGATATGCTGCTGCTTGGAGTGCCGTCGGCGATCATTGGCGCACGGATATATTTTGTAGCTTTTAAATGGGAGGACTATAAGGATAACTTTATAGATGTCTTCAAAATATGGAACGGCGGAATTGCCATCTATGGAGCCTTGATCGGAGCCATTATTTGCGCCATTATCTATTTCCGCTATAAAGGGTACCCATTCTGGCGTGTTGTGGATATTTGCGCGCCTGGACTACTGGCCGGACAAATGATTGGCCGATGGGGAAACTTTATCAATCAGGAGGCTTATGGTGGGGTTGTAGAGGAGTCGTTCCTGCGTGATAAGCTGCATTTGCCTGACTTTATCGTCAATCAAATGTACATAGAAAATGCGTTCCATCATCCAACCTTCCTGTACGAATCTCTGTGGAGCTTACTGGGTATTCTACTGCTTATGGTGCTGCGCCGCCAGAGGTTTGTCCGTGCGGGTGAAATCTTCTTATCCTACTTCATCTGGTATTCAATCGGCCGTTTCTTCATTGAAGCCTTGCGTACCGACAGCTTGGGCTTTAACGGCAGCAGCGGTGTAGCTTCATTCGTCAACGGCCTGTGGAGCCCGATGAAATGGATGGGCTTTGAACAAGGGTACTTTGATCCTGCCTATGGAAATATCCGTATCTCGCAGCTGCTCGCTTTGCTGATTATCGTAGCTGCCGTAGTGCTTATTATTGTGCGCCGGGTAACCGGCCAATCTAAGGCTCATTATTCCGATCCTATTGTCAGCACCAAGCCGGTCGCGGCAGATTCTGTGGTCCCGGAGAATGCAGTCAACACACCGCAAAAAGCCCCGCAGGCGGCAACGCCTGACAAGGTCAAGTCTGAGGATGCGGAACCGAAGGAGTAGTAACCCGATGATAGAATGCATTCTTTTTGATCTGGACGGAACGATTGTGAATACCAATGAACTGATTATTGGCTCTTTCATGCATGCGCTGAAGGAGAACAATCTTCCGTCTCTGACCCGGGAGCAGATTATCCCCCATATGGGAACAACACTTCATCAGCAGCTGAGCGCGTTCTCCGGCCTTGAGGATACCAGCGTATTGGAGAAGTCCTACCGTTCTTACAACTACGCGCATCACGATGAGCTGATTGGTTCTTTTCCGCGTGTGAATGAAACGATGGAAGAGCTGTCGCGGCGCGGGATTAGAATGGGAATTGTAACGACGAAGATTCGTCCGACTACGCTCAAGGCACTGGAGATGTTCGATCTGCTGAAGTATATGGAAACAATAGTAACGGTTACTGATGTGACACAGCCTAAACCGCATCCGGAGCCGGTGCTGACAGCTATCCGCAACTTAGAGGTTGACCCGCAGCATACCTTAATGGTAGGCGACAGCATTGTAGATATCCAATCGGCCAAAGCGGCCGGTGTGCCTGTAGCAGCTGTAGCCTGGTCACTTAAAGGGGAAGAGACGCTGCGTAAATATGAGCCGGATTATATTATCCACGACATGACGGATTTATATGAGATAGTCCGGCAAGGGACGAAGGAATCGTGAGAAACCTAACCCGCTATCCGGTGGAGGGGCATAATTCACTCTGGTACATTTACCGTACAGTTAGCCCATGGAAGGGCGTCCGTAATTTTATTTTTATCCAAATTGCCCGGTATTGCCCCATTCTTCCGCTCAAGAACTGGATTTATCGCCGGATCCTTGGCATGAAGGTGGGTAAACATACGGCATTTGGACTGATGGCAATGGTGGATGTGTTTTTTCCGGAGAAAATTACAGTCGGCGAAAACTCCATCATCGGCTATAACACCACCATTTTGGCTCATGAGTACCTGATTAAAGAGTATCGGCTCGGTGAAGTCATTATTGGTGAAAATGTTCTAATTGGCGCTAATACAACCATTCTCCCCGGTGTAACGATCGGAGATGGCGCGGTTGTGGCGGCCGGTTCGGTTGTGCACAAGCATGTGGCGGCCGGGTCGTTTGTCGGAGGCAATCCGCTGCGGGAGCTGCGCCCGGGGGACTCGTCAGACCGGTTAGACCGTACAGAAGACCTATAGTTAGAAACAAACCGCTTACGTATTTTACTTGTCCAGGATGCATTATGATGTCTTTTGGGTATAGTTACGTAAGGCGGTTTTTTTCGTTATAGAGGAGCAGCGACAGATAAGTTACAGGCATCGTATCTCTTTGCATAGTCAATCTGAAGGAGATGAGAGATTTAAAGTGAATTCCATCAAAAAGGAAAGGCTGCCCCAGTTGGATATTTTCCGGGCTTTGGCCATACTTGGTGTACTGCATGTACATGCCACATCGTTCGCAGCAGGAGAGCAGGCACTTCAATCGCCTTATTATGTTTGGATCAACGGGGTCAATATTTTTTTTAGATTCGGGACTCCCTGTTTTATTTTTCTTAGCAGTTTTGTACTGTTCTATAATTACTACGGCCGTCCGGTTACCCGCGGGCTGATGCTTAACTTTTACCGCCGGAGACTAACGTATATCCTTTTGCCTTATCTGCTGGCCTCCATCGGATATCATCTAATGGTTCTCTACATAAACGGTCAATTGCTTGATGATCCGTTAACGAATCTATCCTCCTTTATGTACGCCCTCATTACAGGCTCTGCCTATACTCATTTGTACTTCGTATTTATCAGCATTCAGTTCTATTTGGTCTTTCCGCTGATCCTGCAACTGATGCAGAAATCAAAAAAAATGGTCACCTGGGCTATACTGATCGGTCTCATCATTCAGTGGGCTTTTGTATTCCTGAATAAATATCAGCTGCAACTTGTGGATAAGGCCAGCTATGCTCCAACGTATATGGCTTATTACATGATGGGGGCTTATCTTGCGATTCATTTTGACAAAATCAAGCCTTGGCTGGAACGCCCCTTCAAAGAGTGGTCCAACACACAAACAGGAGAGACAATTGTGCTCTGGGGGAGTTGGCTCGCTGCGGCCTTCATTCAGATTCATCTATGGTATCAAGGCCGGCATTTTGGCCATTGGGTCAACTCGCTGTGGTACGAGCTGCTCTGGAATGTTCATTCCATGCTTTCGGCGCTTGTACTGCTTCATGCCACCTTCCTGATATACCGCACAGCTTCCCGCGGGGTTAATGCCTTTATGACGAGGCTAGGAGAAATCTCCTTTGCTGTGTATCTGCTCCATCCGCTCATTCTGGTGCTATACCGCCGGTTCCGGTATAACATTCCATTGGATTCCTTGGCCTATGTGTTATTCGTACATGGAGGGCTTATAGTGGCTCTGGGGGTAAGCTGGGTGGTAGTTCAGATCTCGTTCCGCCAAATCCGGTGGTCCTGGATCGCATTCGGAAGTGTTCCCCGCTCGCTTGCACCTCAACCTAAGCGGGAGCCGGATGCAGTGCTCACTTTGGATAATAGCCACGGAAAGGCTTAGCGAGTTTTTAAACAGCAAAAAGCCATCGGCATGAAGAATGCCAATGGCTTGATGTTCCCGGTTATGAGGCACTAAGATCGAACAGTTACGGATGTATACTTTATTCCCCAAAGGTGATATCAACTTCAAGCAGCTTGTCTTTCTCCTGCCCCAAAGTGACTGAACCTCCGAACAAGGCTGGAATGGACTCCAGTGGAGCGGCCATGATCCCGATCTTGTTCTCAACGGGGGCAGCCAGCTTGACGGTTTGTCCATCGAGCAGGGCTTCGTCCGAACCTACAGTCAGTTCCGCAACGCTGTCTCCCTTGGCGAGAGTAATCAATTTCTTATCGATATCATAATCGAAGGCAATCCCCAGCATCTGCGCATAGAGCTTGAGAGGAGCCATAATGACATCTCCTGTCGTTGGCGGAAGGAAACCGAAGCTCTGCGGCTCACCGTTCAGAGAGAGATCTATGGAATAGACTGTGCCCTCCTCTGTATTGACGATTACATTCTCGGCCTGCCGCTTCAGCAGTTGGATCCCCTGTTCCAGGTTATCTGCTGTGACCAGATGGGTCCCTTTAGAGATTCCATCCACAATTATAGAATTAACAGCGCCGGAGTGATGGGACAGATCTTTGTAAAGATCAAGGTTATAGGTGATGTCGCTGTCTGTCTGGAATTCATAAATACTAACATTGGAATAAGAATTAAGCTTATCGAACATATAACGTTTCATTTCCAGCTGGTTGCCGTAGCGTTCCGGGTTGGTCTTATACCAGACCTGCTGCCGCAGAATCGAATATGGCGGATAGTAGAAATAAAACTTCGTTTCCGGATGAGCTTTGACTATGCTGACCACATTCTCATCAAAGGTTTGCTTAACAGAATCCAGCGGATCCTCATTATTTCCATACGCGACCTCCTTGTTCCGTGCTGACTGCCAGTTCTTAATAACTAAGTCGCGTCCATAGGTAACTGACTTGTCCCAGTTGTACAGTAGTTCAAGCGATGACAGCTTCAGGTTGGCTCGTCCTTCTGACTTACTCAAAGCTGTAAGCGCCGACTTAATATTAGTTTCATTGAAGACATATTTGTAATCGTTAAGCGGATTGCTATCGTACAGATATGCGGGGAATTCTTCATTCCCGGTTGCATTGTTAGTGCGGAAGGCGAAATAATCGATTCCCCATAATACTTGTCTGACCTGGCCTGTTTTGAAGGCTACTTTTGCAGTCTGATACTGCTCTCCGATGGTTGAGCCTTCAATAGACAATTTAAGAACGTCGCCCTTCAACTTCTCGCCTACATCAGAGGGGAGAAAATTCTCCGTCATGGAGCTGCCGAGAACGATGGTATCATATTTGTAGTTACGGGCAAGACCGGGATTCTGGTATCGTTCCTGCCAGGACAGTTTAGGAGTATAGAAGCTGGCCTTGCGGTAGAACTGCAAGGGATCGACAATATAACTAAAGGTACCAATCAGAACAGCGAACGCGATAACCATAGTTATAAATTGAAATATAAATTTTTTGTATTTCGTTTTTTTATGCCTCAATTCAATAAATCTCCTTTATCAGTTGAAATGGCCGGGATCAGAAGCTGAAATAGAGAAACTCGCTGATTTTGTTGAAATAGACGACAGCAATACAGAACAAAGCGGCGGCAAAAACGGCGGTTTTCCAGCCCGGCTTGAATCCTTCCAGCATCTGCATGGAGTTGCGGCATAGCACAGCCACAATCATGAAGACAGCCAGTCCCAATACAATCGTCTTGTCCAATGAAGCGATGCCGATTCCGTTAAGGCCGACCATTCCTTTCAACACCTTGATGGCATTGTCCCAACTGGTTGCCCGGAAGAAAACCCAGGTCAGATTAATAAATTGGAAAGTGATAAACCAAGCTACCCATTTCGGCAGTTTGATGTTGGCTTTTTGCCAAATCCGGTGGATAAACTGGGCAAATCCATGCATGAATCCCCAGAAGACAAAGGTCCAGCCCGCCCCGTGCCAGAGACCGCCGATGAGCATGGTCAGCATGGAGTTGATATGGGTGCGGGTAGTTCCTTTACGGCTGCCGCCCAGAGGGAAATAGATATACTCCCGCAGGAAGCGGCTTAAGGTCATATGCCAGCGGCGCCAAAAATCCTGAATGTTCAAGGATTTGTATGGTGAATTAAAGTTGATGGGCAAAATGATATTAAACAGCAGGGCAACACCAATCGCCATGTCCGAATACCCGCTGAAATCATAATAGAGCTGAAGGGTGTAGGAAAGTGAGGTTGTCCAGGCTTGAATAAAATTCAACTGGGACAACACATCAAATCCATTGCTGGCTACGGGTGCAAATGAATCGGCGATAACCACTTTCTTAAATAACCCAATGCTCAGCAGAAAAAGGCCTTTGGCCACGTTGCTGTAATCAAAACGTTTGCCCCGTAAACGGTCGAACTGCGGCATCATCTCCTTATGATGGAGAATCGGACCTGCAATCAGATGCGGATAAAAGGTTACAAACAATACATAGCTGATCACATTATATTCTTTTGCCTTACCGCGATAAGCATCGACCAGGTAAGCGATCTGTGTAAAGGTGAAAAAGCTGATTCCGAGCGGAAGCACGATCTTGAGCAATGGAACATCTGTATCGAACAGAGCGTTGACATTGCCGATAAAGAAATCGGCATATTTATAATAGATAAGCAGCAGCAGATTCATGATGATGGCGAAAGCCAAAGCTAGTTTGCGCTTTCGTTCCGTGGCATTCTGCATATGGGAGATTGTTCTGCCCATAAAATAGTTGAAGGCGATGGAACCGAGCAGCAGCGGAAGGTAGCGCACATCCCACCAGCAGTAGAAGAACAGGGAACTAAGCGCTAGCCAGAGCTTGCTGGCGTAGATCAAACGAAAGCGATTTAATAGAAAATAAACTATCACAGTAACCGGCATGAAAATAAATATAAATTCGTAAGAGTTAAACAGCACTTCTTCAAACACCTCTTCATAATTTTCGACTTCAAATAGCTGGTCTATGGCCCTAAGTTTCAATATACTAAAAAAACGTCTAGCGGGTAAGTCCTTACACGGCAAATAATAAGAAATAATCCTGAAAATTGACAAAAAACGATGTGCGGCAAATATTCCATATTTTAGTTTTTTTGTCAAGTGCCATGCAGCGAGCCGATATCAGGAAGATGTATTCAAAGATATGGGATTGCCGAATATATAACATCTTGCCGGTATCATCAGCCAGTACTCCTTTATTCGCCCGACTGTTCACGCTGAAACCCGGCGATGGCATCATATTGACTTTCCAGACTCCGGAAGACGGAAATATAGATGGGCAGCAGCTGCTTGTACACTTTGGCATGCTCCTGGATCGGCTGATGCTGATGAGTGGAGCCGATCATTCCGAATACATGATCAAGGGAGTCGATGCGCCGGATAGCATAAAGACCAAGCACAACTGCGCCAAGGCAGGAACTCTCGAAGCTCTCCGGAACGACAACCTCCTGATCGAAAATATCGGCCATCATCTGCCGCCACAGGGCAGAGCGGGCGAAGCCGCCGGTGGCGAGAATCTTGCTCGGGCGGCCAATGCGCTCCTCCATGGCCAGCAGTACGGTGTACATATTGAAAATGACACCTTCCAGCACTGAACGGATCATATGCTCCTTGTGGTGATTCATCGTCAGGCCAAAGAAGGAGCCCCTGGCATCCGGATTCCATAGCGGTGCGCGTTCTCCAGTCAGGTAGGGATGAAAGAGCAATCCGCCGCTGCCGGGAGGCACCTGTTCGGCAATGCGTGTCAGCACTTCGTAGGGATCAATGCCGAGGCGTTTGGCAGTCTCCACCTCGGAGGCGGCAAATTCATCACGTACCCAGCGGAACAGCATGCCGCCGTTATTCACCGGACCGCCGATGACCCAGTGTTTCTCTGTCAGGGCATAGCAGAAGATTCGCCCTTTGGGATCGGTAAGCGGACGGTCCACTACGGTGCGGATCGCTCCGCTGGTTCCGATCGTGGCAGCGATAACGCCAGGCTGTATGGCACCAACCCCAAGATTGGAGAGGACCCCGTCGCTGGCGCCGACAATAAATGGAGTAGAGGAGAGCAGGCCCAGTTCTGCTGCCAGCCCCGGGAGTAGTCCCCGCATAATATGGGTGGTAGGGACAGGGCTCGACAGGTGCTCCCTGGTAATGCCGGCAATGCTCAGCGCCTCTTCATCCCAGTCCAGCTTCTCCAGGTTGAACATGCCTGTAGAGGAAGCGATGGAATGGTCGATCACATATTCTCCGAACAGTTTGGCGAAGATGTATTCTTTAATGGAAATGAATTTATAAGTCTGGCGAAAAAGCTCCGGCTGCTCTTCGCCAAGCCACATCAGCTTGGTGATCGGGGACATCGGATGAATAGGGGTTCCTGTACGCAAATATAATTCATGTCCCCCAAGCTCGTTCTTAAGACGGGCAGCACAAGCAGCGCTGCGGTTATCCGCCCATGTGATGCAGGCGGTAAGGGGCTTGCCCGTATTGTCTACGGCAATGACACTATGCATGGCTGAACTGAAAGAGACAAACAGCACCGCTTCAGCGGGGACAGCACTGTCCCGCATCACCGCCGCAATGGTTTGGGTTACTGCATTCATAATTTGTTCCGGATCCTGCTCAGCCACAGATGGGGAGGGCTGGTGCAGCGGGTAACCCTGATTGGACTGTGCCGCGATTCGGCCATTTTCTTCGAAGAGGACTGCCTTAGTGCTGGTGGTTCCAATATCAACGCCGATCATATAGGATGTATTCAACGGATAGTCCTTCTTTCTATTGGAAAATAGATACTTGGAGCACTGGAAGCAGGGAATAAAGTACAATTATATAAGGTTATTATATTATCCGGTAAACGCTGAGGCAAAATTCAGGTAAACCTCAGGCTGGTGGTTAAGATATTATGTCTATGGTGTAAGGTTTTATTGACGCAAAAGGATGGATCATGATACGATGTTGCAAATGCTTTACTTTGCTACCACTTTACCATAGTAAAGTGAACGATATATAACTTGCATGATATCTGATGAGGTGACTAATGAAGATGTCCAAACCTAAGGGATTCGAGAAGCCGGCTGGTGTGCGCGACTATCTCCCGCGTGCAGTAACGAAGTTGCGCAAGATTGAGAACGACGTGCTCCACTGCATGAGCCGCTGGGGATACCAGCAGATGATTACACCCACACTTGAATATTACGATACGGTCGGCGTGGCTAGTTCCACATCAGACCAGAAGCTTTATAAATTGCTTAACAACCGTGGTCAGGCCCTGGTGCTGCGGTCCGAAATGACTGCGCCGGTTGCGCGCGTGGTTTCATCGTTACTGAAGGATGAGCCACTACCGCTCCGCCTTTCTTATCATGCCAATGTGTTCCGGGCAATCGAAGAGGAAGCCGGCCGGGAAGCGGAGTTTTTCCAGACCGGTGTGGAGCTTGTAGGCGATGATTCGCCTGAGGCGGATGCCGAGGTCGTGGCGCTGGCCATTTCGTCGCTGCAGGCAGCGGGCGTCAAGTCTTTCAAAATCGCGATGGGACATGTCGGATTCCTGGACGGACTCTTCCAAGAGGCGGTCGCCGGACTGCCGGAAGCCCAGGAGGAGCTGAAGAGCCATCTGCTGAACCGCGATTATGTCGCTTTCCGGGAAACCCTCCGGCGGCTGGACCTGACGGAGGCCCAGAAGCGGGAGCTGGACGGGCTGCTGCGGCTGCGCGGCGGCAAAGAAATCTGCGGGCAGGCACTGGAGCTCAGCAGCCATCCGCTGGCCCGGACCTCTATTGAGCATCTGTGCAAGGTGTGGGAGGTGCTGGTCTCTTACGGGGTTTCGCAGCATGTGCTGATTGATCTGACGATGATCGGAGATTTCTCTTATTATACAGGGATGACCTTTGAGGGATATGCCTCCGAGCTGGGGTTCCCGGTATGCAGCGGCGGGCGGTATGATAATCTGCTTCAGCAGTTTGGGCGCCCGATTCCTTCGACCGGGTTCTCACTCAAAACGAACCGGATTCTGGACGGAGTATCCGGCATGCTGGAAGAGGCGGAGCTGCCGGTATTGATCCAGTACGATGCGCTGCGGCGGACCGAAGGGCTGGAAGAAGCCGCGCGGCTGCGCGCACAAGGCCGGATTGTTGTAACCAAGCTGGCAGCGGGGCCGGAAGAGCTGAAGACGGTGAAGCGGCTTGACACAGAGACGGTGGAAGCCGACGGCGAGCAGTATGGTGAAATCTATACATTTGTGTCTTTTGTCAGCGAACACGGCTAAGCGGAGAGCCTGCGGCTAGTGGTCGGTATAGTAAGAGAACAGAAATGAACAATTTGCAGAGGGAAATGGAAACGGAGGCTAATGATGATGGCGCAGATACTGAAGGTAGCTATGCCGAAAGGCCGAATATACACTAAAGCGGCAGAGTTGTTCCGCCAAGCGGGGCTGCCGATTCCGCCGGATGGCGAAGAGTCGCGCAAGCTGGTGATCTCACTGCCTGAGGCGGGCATGGAGTTTATTCTGGCCAAGCCGGTTGATGTGCCTACCTATGTTGAATATGGTGTGGCGGATATTGGCATCGTGGGCAAGGATGTGCTGCTGGAGGAAGAACGCGACGTGTATGAGCTGCTTGATCTGGGCATTGCACGCTGCCGGATGTCCATTATCGGGCTGCCGAACTGGCAGCCAGGGATTCAGCAGCGGGTAGCGACGAAATACCCGAATGTAGCTTCGCGGTATTTCCGTGAGCAGGGCCAGCAGGTGGAGGTCGTTAAGCTGAACGGCTCGATTGAGCTTGCTCCGCTGATTGGCCTTGCCGACCGTATTGTCGATATGGTGGAGACTGGGCAAACCCTTAAGGATAACGGACTGGTGGAAATGAAGAGCATCTTCGAAATTACAAGCCGGCTGGTTGCGAACCGTGTAAGCTACCGGATGAAGAATGAGCAGATCCAGCAGCTGTGCGACCGTCTGCAGGCAGTTATCGCAGAACCGGGGCTTCAGTTAAAATAAAATGAGTATGGATGTTCAAAGGGGGAACGAGCGGTGAAGGTCCAATCAAGCAGGGAATTTAATCTGCAGCGTGAAGTGGAATACGGAACGCCGGAGCAGAACAAGGCCGTGAAGCAAATCGTAGCCGACATCAAACAGGAGGGCGACGCTGCGCTGCTCCGCTATACGGAGCGGTTTGACGGGGCGGCGCTGACACCGGCGCAGCTGCGGGTAACCGCAGCAGAGCTCCAGGCGGCTTATAGCCGGGTTGAGGAATCGTTCGTAACCGCGATTCGTGCGGCTGCGGTCAATATCCGGGCGTTTCACGCCCGTCAGAAACGCAGTTCCTGGATGGATCTGCAGCCGGACGGTACGATCCTCGGCCAGATCATCCGCCCGCTGAAGCGGGTGGGCGTATATGTTCCCGGCGGCAAGGCGGCGTATCCGTCCTCGGTGCTGATGAACGTGATTCCGGCCCAGATTGCCGGAGTGCCGGAGATCGTGATGGTCACACCGCCGTCGACCGGCGGCAAGGACGGCATCGATCCTTACATCCTCGTTGCTGCGGCAGAAGCCGGTGTGAGTGAGGTCTACCGCGTGGGCGGCGCGCAGGCGATCGCCGCGCTCGCCTTCGGCACGGAATCCATCGCGCCGGTCGATAAAATCTGCGGCCCCGGCAACATCTACGTTGCCTTGGCCAAGCGCGAGGTCTACGGCGCGGTCGATATCGACAGCATCGCCGGGCCCAGCGAAATCGTCGTGCTCGCCGACGAAACCGCAGAGCCGGCTTACATTGCGGCTGATCTGCTCTCACAGGCAGAGCATGACGAGATGGCCTCGGCCATCCTTGTGACGCCGTCGCAGAGCCTCGGAGAGGCCGTAGCGGCTGAGGTGGAGCGGCAGCTTCAGGAGCTGCCGCGCGAGGCCATCGCCCGCGCCTCGGTGGAGAACTACGGCGCAATCATCGTCGTAGACTCGATGAAGGAAGGCATCTCCGTAGTGAACCGGCTGGCGCCGGAGCATCTGGAGATTGTCGTCGAAGATCCCATGGGCCTGCTCGGCAGCATCGAGAATGCCGGAGCGATTTTCCTGGGACCGTACAGCTCGGAACCGGTCGGCGATTATTTCGCCGGACCGAATCATATTATACCGACCAATGGCACCGCGCGGTTCTCTTCGCCGGTTGATGTGGATGATTTCATCAAGAAATCAAGCCTGATTTATTACAGCAAGGAAGCGCTGCTGCGTGATGGAGCAACCATCATCGAGTTGGCCAGACGCGAAGGGCTGGAAGGTCATGCACGGGCGATAGAGATCAGGCTGGAGAATGAAGCGAAGGGCGGAGAAGAAAATGGAGAATAACAATAACGAACAGGCTGTACGCAAAGCAGGCCTTAGCCGTAAAACAAACGAAACGGATATCACGCTGTCCCTGGCTGTGGATGGAAGCGGCATTGCCGAGCTGGAGACCGATGTGCCTTTTCTGAACCATATGCTCGATTTATTCGCGAAGCATGGCCAATTTGACCTTTCTCTGGAGGCCCGGGGGGATATTGATATTGACGACCACCACACGGTGGAGGATATCGGCATCTGTCTGGGACAGGCGCTCCGCGAGGCACTGGGTGACAAAAAAAGCATCAAGCGTTATGCGAGTGTGTTCATTCCCATGGATGAAGCGCTGGCCCAGGTGGTCATCGACATCAGCAACCGGCCGCATTTTGAATACCGGGCGGCTTATCCGTCACAGCAGGTAGGCAGCTTCTCTACGGAGCTGGTTCATGAGTTCCTCTGGAAATTCGCGCTGGAGGCCCGGATTACACTGCACGTGATAGTACACTACGGCTCCAATACTCATCATATGATTGAGGCGATATTCAAAGCGCTGGGACGGGCGCTGGACGAAGCAACGCAGATTGATCCGCGTGTGAAGGGTGTGCCATCTACGAAGGGAGTGCTGTAGCATGACCGTTGCTATCGTCGATTACGGCATGGGCAATCTGCACAGTGTCAGCAAGGCGGTGGAACGTCTCGGCTACGAGAGTCTTGTGACAGGCGATGCCGGGGAAATTCTTGCGGCAAGCAGTGTCATTCTGCCGGGCGTCGGTGCCTTTGGCGATGCGATGGAACAACTGCGGAGCAGCGGGCTCGATCTTGTGGTTAAGGAGGCCGCCGCCGGGGAACAGCCGGTGCTTGGCATTTGTCTGGGCATGCAGCTGCTGTTCAGCAGCAGTGTGGAACACGGCGAGTACGAAGGGCTGGACATCCTCCCGGGATCGGTGGTGCGGTTCGCGCCCCGTGACGGCTATAAGGTGCCGCATATGGGCTGGAACAAGCTGAGCTTCCGGCAGCCGCAGAGCCCGCTGCTTGAGGGACTGGAAGAGGGGCATGTGTATTTTGTCCATTCCTATCATGCAGTGGTTGGACAGGAGAACGATTTGCTTGCCGTAACCGATTACGGGCATCCGGTCACGGCGGTGGTCGGGCGGGACAATGTCTTCGGCATGCAGTTCCATCCGGAGAAGAGCGGAGAGCTTGGTATGAAGCTGCTGGGGAATTTTCTAAAGCTTAAGGGAGAGCGGGCGTAAGCCCGCTATAAATATATTGTAATGAAAGCGGGGAGCGCCACATGTCTTCTTTTATCGTGTATCCGGCGATTGATATCCGGGATGGAAAGTGTGTAAGACTGCAGCAGGGTGATTACGCTCAGGAAACGATCTATAATGACAGTCCGGTGCAGGTCGCTAAATCATGGGAAGAGCAGGGAGGCCGGTTCATTCATCTCGTGGATCTGGACGGTGCGAAGGCCGGACATCCGGTCAATGATACCATCATCGGCGCCATTGCCAAAAACGCAGGTGTGCCCGTCCAGGTGGGCGGCGGACTCCGCAGTCTTGCTGATGTGGAGAAGCTGCTCGGTCTTGGAGTCAGCCGGGTTATTATCGGGACGGCGGCCATCAATGACCATGCTTTTACGGAGGCTGTGCTCGCCAAATATGGCGATAAGGTAGCTATCGGCATTGATGCCCGGAATGGCTACGTAGCTACGCATGGCTGGCTGAACACCTCCGAGGTGCGCGCCGAGGATCTGGCTAAGGAGCTGGCAGCTAAAGGTGCGGAGACGTTTATCTACACGGATATCTCCCGTGACGGGATGATGCAGGGCCCGAATATCGAGGGAATCGTGGCCATGGCTGCTGCCAGCGGCAAAACCGTCATAGCCTCCGGCGGCGTTACGAGCCTTGACGATCTGCTGCGCCTGAGCGTACATAGCGGCAGCGGAATCGGCGGAGCGATTGTAGGCAAAGCGCTGTACACCGGCAACATCAAGCTTCCCGAGGCGCTGCAGGCGCTGGGACGTCCAGCAGGACAGCTGTAATATAGGGCGAAAAATTGGATCGAAGAGAATTCGAGGCGGATGCCCTCAGAACCCTTTGAAGGAGGGACTTCATAATGTTAGCCAAACGTATCATTCCCTGTCTGGATGTGAAAGACGGGCGGGTAGTCAAAGGCGTTAATTTTGTCAATCTGCGCGATGCCGGAGACCCGGTGGAGCTGGCGGCGCTGTATGACCGTGAAGGTGCGGATGAACTGGTGTTCCTGGACATTTCCGCCTCGGTGGAAGGACGGGCGACTATGGTTGAAGTGGTCCGGCAGACGGCTGGCGAGATTGCCATTCCCTTCACCGTTGGCGGGGGAATTTCCACTCCCGACGATATGAAGCGGATTCTGCGCGCGGGCGCGGATAAAATCGGCATCAACACGGCGGCGGTCAACAATCCGCAGCTTATTCTGGAAGGGGCCCGCCGCTTTGGCTCCCAGTGTATTGTGGTGGCGATGGATGCCAAATATAATGAGGCTTGGGGCGAATGGGAAGTGTACACGCATGGCGGGCGCAAGCCTACCGGCATCCGTGCGCTGGCCTGGGCCAAGGAGGCCGAGAAGCTGGGCGCCGGCGAAATACTGCTCACGAGCATGGATGCGGACGGGACCAAGGACGGTTTTGATTTGAAGCTGACCGCAGCGGTCTGCGATCTGCTCAGCATCCCCGTAATTGCCTCAGGCGGTGCGGGCAAGATTGAGCACTTTTATGATGTATTTACCGAAGGCAAAGCCGATGCGGGACTTGCGGCGACCATTTTTCATTATAAAGAGATTGCGATTCACGATTTGAAGACAGAACTGAAGCAAAAAGGGGTAGAGATCCGATGAGCCAAGAACAAGAGAATAGAACCCTGAACCAACAAGAAGCGATCGAGGGCATCCGCTGGAATGAATCCGGTCTGCTCCCTGCTGTGGTGCAGGATGCCGGCACTTTGGAAGTATTGATGTTTGCCTATATGAATCCGGAGTCGCTGCGGCTCTCGCTGGAGAGCGGCCAGACCTGGTTCTGGAGCCGTTCACGCAGTGAATTGTGGCATAAAGGGGGAACCTCGGGCAATACCCAGGCCATTACCTCGATCCATTATGATTGCGACAGCGATACGCTGCTCGTAAAGGTTGTACCGGAGGGACCCGCCTGTCATACCGGTGAAACCTCCTGCTTCTTCCGTGAGATTCCACTGAATGCTTCGGCACCAGTCGCTAAGGCAGCTGAGACAGAGCCTTCTGCAAACCTTGCAGGGAGCGGGCGTTTTGCTGTACTGGGTGAACTGGAGCGGGTCATTGCCGAGCGGGAAGCCGAACGTCCGGAGGGTGCTTATACGACCTATCTGTTTGACAAAGGCGTCGACAAGATTCTGAAAAAAGTAGGCGAAGAGGCTTCGGAAACGATCATCGCCGCCAAAAATAAAGACAACGCCGAGCTGCGCCTTGAGGTCAGCGACCTGATCTACCACCTGCTGGTGCTGCTCCAGGAGCGCAAGCTTCCGCTCGATGAGATTCTGGAGGAACTGAGCGCCCGCCACGAACGGCCGCGCCGGGACTAAGGGGGCTTTCCGCATGCATATTGATTACCATACCCATCATGTACGCTGCGGCCATGCGGTTGGGAAGCTGGAGGAGTACGTGCAGCGCGGCATAGCGTTGGGGCTTGAGCAGCTTGGGTTATCCGACCATTTGCCGCTCATTCATGTCAATCCGGAGACCTATTATCCTGAAATGGCCATGCCGCTTGCCGAGCTTCCGCGTTATGTGGAGGAATGCCTGACGCTGAAGGAGCGCTACCGAGGTGAAATTGAGCTGCGGGTGGGGCTGGAAGCCGATTATATCGAAGGCTATGAAGAACAGATTCGTGAGCTTTTGTCGCCCTATCCTTGGGATTATCTGATTGGTTCGGTTCATTTTCTCGGGGAGTGGGATATTACGGATCACCGGCAGACCCATGGCTGGGAAGGCAAAGATGTAATGGGGGTATACCGCAGGTATTATGATGCTGTGCGGAAGTCGGCGTTATCAGGATTATATGATATTATAGGACATATGGATGTAATCAAACGATTCGGTTATGGTCCGCAGACACCGGAAGGCAAAGCTGAGGTCAGGGAGCTGGAGCTGGATGCGCTGAAAGCAATTGCAAGCAGCGGCATAGCCATGGAGCTGAATGCTTCCGGGCTGAGCAAGCCCTGCGCGGAGATGTTCCCGGCAGAGCATGTGCTGCAGCAAGCGCTGGCACTCGGTATTCCGCTTACCCTGGGCTCGGACGCCCATGATCCGGCAAAGCTGGGAGACGGCTTGCAGGAGGCGCGCAGTCTGCTGTGGCGCACTGGTTTCCGCGAGCTGGCGGTATTCGAAGGACGCCGCCGTACATCCGTTCAGTTTGAACTATAAATTATGATCCCCAGGAGGGTACTATGCATCATCATCAATTGCGTATTTTTTCCGGTTCGTCGAATCCGAAGCTGGCCGCAGATATTGCGGAGCGTCTGGGCGCCCCGCTGGGCCAGATTAAGCTGACCCGCTTCAAGAGCGGCGAGATTTATGTGCATTATGAAGAGAGCATCCGGAACTGTGACGTATTTTTGGTGCAATCCCTCGCACACCCGATCAATGAGCTGTTCGTTGAGCTGCTCGTTATGATTGATGCCGCCAAACGCGCATCGGCAAGAACTGTGAATATCATTGTGCCTTATTACGGATACGCCCGGCAGGAGCGTAAATCTGCTCCACGTGAGCCGATTTCGGCCAAGATGGTCGCGGATGTGCTTACGACTGCAGGAGCGACCCGTGTCATTACCATCGACCTGCATGCAGCGGCTATACAAGGATTCTTCAATATTCCGGTCGATCATCTGACAGCGCTTGATCTGATCAGCGGGTATCTGAAGGTGAAGGGACTTTCCGATCTTGTGGTAGTTTCGCCGGATGCCGGGCGCGCTTCCATGGCAGAGAAGCTGGCGAGCCGGCTGGATTCACCGTTCGCGATTATGATCAAGAAACGTCCGGCCCATAACGAATCGGTAATCACGCATGTTATCGGTGATGTTGAAGGACGAACGCCGATAATTATTGAGGATCTGATTGATACGGGCACGACGATTGTGAATGTGGTGGAAGGCCTGAAGGAGCGGGGAGCCAAGAACAGCATCATTTGCGCAACTCACGGTTTATTCTCCGGTGACGCGCTTGTACGCATGGACCATCCCAATATAGATGAAGTGGTAATCACGGATTCCATCGCGCTTCCGGATGACCATTCCAACCGCTTTAAAGTGTTGTCCGTTGCACCTATGCTGGCTGAGGCGACACGTATTATCATCGAAGGCGTTTCAATAGATAAGCTGTTCAGAGACGCGGGGATTTAATTTCCCGCGTTTTTTTTGTTGATGTTCTCATTTATTCCTGTGAACCTCTCACGGCTGCAAGCTTTTTCCCTCCAAATGGTTTCCCTTGCGCTTGAGAATCTCCCTGCCACATGTGGTATACTATTTGGAGACAGTCGGGACCATAAATGGAAACGAAAGAACGCTTAAGATGGGAGCTCAGGGTGCCGGAAGGCGCCGCTCTCCTATTTTTCGTGAGGATAAGGAAGCTTACAAAGGGAGGTGCCTTGCTTCCATGATTGAGAGAACTTCAGAGAATGTTGCGGAAGGCAGTAATGTTATTTCCGTCACTCTGGATGCCAATTTTTTCTTTGAAAGAGCCGTACGGTCGCTGGACCGCTTTCAATATGATAAGGCATTAAAGAATTTTCGCAAAGCTGTTGAATATGAACCGGAAAACCCTGTGAATCATTGCAACATGGCGGGTATATTATCTGAGATGGGTGATTATGAAGCATCGAATGATATTTTGATCCATGTGCTGGAGAAGATTGACCCTGCAATGACGGAATGTCATTTCTATATGGCAAATAACTTTGCCAATATGGAAAGTTTTGAAGAGGCCGAGCGGTCGCTGGTCACTTATCTTGAGGAGGATGCCAGCGGCGAATATCTGGCAGAGTCCGAGGAACTGATGGAGCTGCTGCAATACGAGCTGAACCGCCCTGCCCCGCTGATCCGGATCCGCAGCCGTGAAGGCGTGGTCGAGCATGACCGGGCCCGCACGCTGCTGGAAGAGGGGAAGTTCCCGCAGGCAGTTAAGATGCTAGAGGAGATCACTAAGAATACGCCGGACTTTCTGGCGGCTCATAACAATCTTGCTCTTGCCTACTTCTACATGGGCCGTTTTGCCAAAGCGAAGGAATGCCTGTCCGAGGTGCTGGAGCAGGATCCCGGCAACCTGCATGCGCTTTGCAATATGGCCATCTTCATGCAGTATGCAGGAGACAAGGAACAACTGGCAGTTTTGCTGCGTATGCTTGAGGCGACAGTGCCGTTTCATCAGGAGCATGTGTTCAAGATGGCCACAACGATGGGCATTCTGGGCAGACACAGAACAGCCTATGGCCATTTCCGCCGCCTGCTGAAGGATGAAGAGGTGGGCGGAGACGCCGGTCTCTATCATTATTGTGCAGCGGCCGCCAGCAACAGCAGCCTGTACAATGAAGCGCTGCGCTGCTGGAGACAGGCAGCCAAGCTGGATCCTGAATCCGCTGTGCCGGGCTTCTTCCTGTCACAGCTGCAGGGGGCGCAGGCCGAGGGCAGACCAATGCCTCTTGTCAGCTACAACTACCAGCTGCCATTTCAGGAGCAGCTTAAGCAGTGGCAGGGCAACACGGACAGCTTTACCGAGGAAATGCGGAACAATCCGCTGCTGCGTGCTTCGTTCTTCTGGGCGCTGCGTTATGGTGATGCCAACACGAGGCTGCAGGTGACCGAAGCGCTGCGCTGGATCGAGGACGAAGAGATGTCCGAGGTGCTGAACGGGCTTCTGGCGCAGGAGCCGCTGCAGGAAGATAAGCTGCAGGAGGCGGCGCTGCTCAGTCTGCAGCGGCTGATCGGCAGCAGCCCGGATGCGAGTGCTTCTCCCCAGGAGGAGCTTCCGCCGGTAAGCCATAAGGGGCCGCCGGAATGGAAAGAAGACTGGCAACGGGTATTGGACCATACGGCGGCAATGATGGACCGGCGGTATGATGCCATCCAGAAAAAGGACGCCGAGCTCCTATGGAAGCAGTTTATTAGCGATTTGTATCCCGATGTGCCTTACTTCCGCCATACGGGAGGCTGGGCCGCAGCTCTGGAATATCTGACTGCCAAACTGCATGACCGGCCGATTACCTATCGCGAGGTGGCCCAGCATTATGGGGTTTCTGCCTCCATGGTAAGCCGGTATGCACGCCGTATCAGCAACGAATGTGATATTCCCGGGAGCTTGCCCGGGCAGGAGACCCTGCCCTCGTCAACGGAGAATATCTAGATACTTGCAACATGACTGCAAGGAAATATAAGCAAGGAAGTATAAAGTGAGTATTATACTGCATCCTTTATATTGTTCACCTGAAACGCATCTTGGCTTCCGAGAAGCCCTACAGCCGTTTCTTCCAAATAAATAACCCACTTGTAAGGAGGCCAAAGTGATGTACAAAACGATTGTAATCGGAACAGGCCCGGCCGGGCTGACTGCCGCGATTTATTTGGCGCGTGCCAACCTTAGCCCGCTCGTGATTGAAGGCTTGCAGCCGGGGGGACAACTGACAACGACGACAGAAGTGGAGAACTTTCCAGGCTTTCCTGAGGGAATCCTCGGTCCTGACCTGATGGATAACATGCGTAAGCAGGCGCAGCGCTTCGGTGCGGAATTCAAGAACGGCTGGGTGGAATCCGTGGATTTCTCGCAGCGCCCCTTTAAAGTAACTGTAGATGGACTAGGTGTGCTGGAGGCCGAAACAGTTATTATCTCGACGGGTGCCTCGGCCAGATATTTGGGCATCCCGGGTGAGCAGGAGAATGTAGGACGCGGGGTCAGCACTTGTGCAACCTGTGACGGCTTCTTTTTCCGCAACAAAAAGATTGTCGTGGTCGGCGGCGGCGATTCTGCAATGGAGGAAGCCAGCTTCCTAACCCGGTTTGCCTCCAGCGTAACCTTGGTTCACCGCCGTCCGGAGCTTCGTGCTTCGAAGATTATGCAGGACCGGGCGCGCGACAACAGCAAGGTAGCCTGGGCGCTTAACCGCACGCCGCTTGAAGTAACGGTCGGCGACGCCGGGGTTAAAGGGCTGACAGTGCGCAACAACGAGACAGGTCTTGAAGAACTGGTGGAAGCGGACGGTGTATTTGTAGCCATTGGACACACACCGAACACAGCATTCCTGGGCGGTCAGATTACTACCGATACCAATGGGTACATTGTGGTGAATCCGGGTACGACGGAAACGAATATTCCGGGTGTATTCGCTTGCGGCGATGTGCAGGATACACGTTACCGGCAGGCAATCTCCGCAGCGGGAACCGGTTGTATGGCGGCGATGGATGCCGAGAAGTTCCTGGAGGGCACCATGGTGCATGACTGGAGCGAAACGCTGGATAAATAAGTACAGATTCTTCTAAAATATCTTTTGAATAGGCAAGCCGGCTGGTCCCTTAATCAGGGACCAGCCGGCTTTTTCTTTTATCTTCAGAGATGTGCGGACTTTCGGATTGAACTTTTTTTCACTTAGTGATTGCAATCACTATTGCCCCCTATCGGCTATGCTAAGCTGTTGTTGAGAAGGATTCTCAGTAGGGAGAAGATGTATATGAACAAAGTGCTGAAGATGGATGAATCCATATTCGAGCTGGTGAGCCGGCATCCCGAGGTTGTGGACATTATGACAGAGCTGGGTTTCCAGGATATTGCCAAGCCGGGAATGCTGCAGACCGCAGGCCGTTTCATGACCTTGTCCAAAGGAATCAAACTGAAGAAAATGAATCCGGACGCCGTAAAGCTGACGTTTCAGCGCCATGGCTTCGAGATTCTTGAATAGAGATTATTTGCAAGACGATATGATAAAAGGAGCGGAATTCCAATGAGTGAACTGATTAACAACCGCGAAGTAGATGTGCCTGAGCAGACACGCCGGCAGGCGATGCTCAAAGAAATCATAAAGGAACTTCATGCCGGAAAAAGTGTGGAAGAGGTCAAAGCACGCTTCGCAGAAGCGGTAGGCGATGTTACGGTGGCGGAGATTTCCGCGATGGAGCATTCACTGATGACGGAGGAGGGTATTCCTGTAGCGGAGGTCCAGCGACTGTGTTCGGTGCATACGGCCATTTTCAAAGGCTCCATTGAGCAGATTCACCGTTCCTCGAAGCCGGAGGAGCAGCCTGGTCATCCCGTGCATACCTTCAAGCTGGAGAACCGCGAAATCGAACGTCTGGTCAACTTCCGCCTGGAGCTGCATGCCGGCAAATTTTTGAAGAATGCCAGTGAAGAAATCATCTTCAAGCTGCTGGAGGATCTCAGCCTGCTGCTGGATCTCGACAAGCATTACAGCCGCAAAGAGAACCTGTTGTTCCCTTATCTTGAGAAATACGGAATTTATGGCCCGACCAAGGTCATGTGGGGTGTGGACGACGGCATCCGCGCGATGATAAAAGAGGCTAAAGCTGCACTCAGCCAGTATAACGGCCAAGCCGAGGACATCGGAGTTATGCTTACGAACATCATCCAGGAAGTAAATGAGATGATCTTTAAGGAAGAAAATATTCTGCTGCCGATGGCGCTCGACAAGCTGACCGAAGATGAATGGGTCAAGATAGCCAGAGAAAGCGATGAGATCGGCTTCTGCCTGACTGCACCGGAGCAGGAGTGGATTCCTGAGCGTGCTGACGAACCGGAAGGAGCTGCAGTGCAGAGTGAAGCTGTAGGCGAAAGTCCGCAGGGCTTTATCCGTTTTGAGACGGGCCTGCTGTCGCTTCATCAACTAGAGACCGTACTGAACCATCTGCCGGTCGATATAACGTTCATTGATGAGAATGATGTAGTCCGCTATTTCTCACATGGCAAGGAACGGATTTTCGCCCGGACCAAAGCGGTTATAGGCCGCACGGTGCAGAACTGCCATCCGCCGCAAAGCGTTCATGTGGTCGAGAAATTACTGGAAGACTTTAAGGCAGGCCGCAAGGATGCTGAGGATTTCTGGATTGCGATTAAGGATAAATTTATCTACATCCGTTATTTCGCCGTCCGCGATGAAGCGGGCCGCTACATGGGTACGCTGGAGTTCACACAGAATATCGCACCGATTCGTGCGCTGGAGGGGCAAAAACGCATATTGTCAGAATAATGACAAGATTGATTTACTACACTTGTTCCTCGCCGGTTAACCCGGCAAATCTACCTGACTTCCCGCCCCTAAAGGCCGGGAAGTCTTTTTTGAATCCGCAAAAACCTGTTTTAGTTCTAATTAATCCCGGCTCTGCATTTCTTAACTATGCCATGTGTATTGTCCATGTGTCTTGCCTGGCCAATAAATTCATGTGCTCTGGAGGGCTTAGCTTTCAAATTAGCCGGGTGTGCCGCCTTTCCTTGACCGCAGAGAAAGCTTCTATTATAGTGGGTACGTAGGATTAACTATTTTAGCATAGAAAAAGGTGGCTTGTTACATGTCTGAAAATATCTACGTTGGCGTGGATTTAGGTGGAACCACGATTAAGGTTGGAATCTGCAATGCCGAGGGGAATTTGCTGCACACTTATGAAGGTCCTACAGGGACTGCGGATGGCGTCGATGCCGTCATCGATAACATCGAGAAATATGTGCGCCAGATTGTGGAGGACTCTCCATACTCTTGGGATCAGCTTGCCGGTGTAGGAGCGGGCCTTGCCGGGTTTACGAACATTCGTGAAGGAATCATCATCCTTGCGCCTAACATAGGTTTTAGAGATGTGCCGATCCGCTCCATTCTGGAGAACCGATTGAACAAGCCTGTGAAAATAGACAATGACGCGAATGTGGCTGCACTGGGCGAAGCCTGGAGCGGTGCGGGACGCGGCATTGAGAATTGCGTCTGCTACACACTGGGAACGGGTGTTGGCGGCGGCATTATCATTAACGGCAAGGTGTATCAGGGATTTGCCGGTCTCGCCGGTGAACTGGGCCATATCTCTGTAGTGCCAGACCTGGAAGCGATCCAGTGCGGCTGCGGCAATATGGGTTGTTTGGAAACCGTTTCCTCTGCTACGGGAATTATCCGTATGGCCAATGATGCTGTAGCACGCGGGGACCGCACCTCTCTGTCATTGGTAGAGAAGATTGCGGCGAAGGAAGTATTTGATGCGGCAAAAGCGGGCGACGAAGTTGCAATTCGTATTGTTAACCGTGCAGCGTTCTATCTGGGCAAATCCATTGCGGCGGTAGCTGCGGTGCTTAACCCTGAAGTGTTTATCATTGGCGGCGGTGTCTCCAAGGCAGGAGATATACTGTTTGACGAGGTCCGTCGTGTATTCGCCAAGCTGACTCCCGAGCCATTGCAGAAAGGCGTTACCATCGTTCCTGCCGAGCTGGGTAATGACGCTGGTATTATCGGGGCCGCCGGCCTTTTGTTGCGTTCTTAATAAGCTGGAATTATTCATATACTAATTTTAGGGAGGGGACGCTTTAATGACCGAATTGGAGCAATCTCCGTCGGCTGGTGCCACCCTGATCATTATTACGGGTATGTCGGGTGCAGGCAAGACCATTGCTGTACAAAGCCTGGAGGACCTCGGGTTCTTCTGTGTCGATAATCTGCCGCCGGTGCTGATCCCGAAATTCGCCGAGCTGATTGAGCAGTCGAAGGGGAAAATTGCCAAAGTGGCGCTCGTAATTGATCTGCGGGGGCGGGAGTTTTTTACGGCTTTGTCGGAGTCGCTGGCCTACATCAAAGACGAGTCAACCATCGGCTGCGAAATTCTGTTTCTGGATGCAACGGATTCTGTGCTTGTCCAGCGCTATAAGGAGAGCCGGCGGCATCATCCGCTGGCTCCCAAAGGGATGCCGCTTGACGGCATCCGCCTGGAGCGCCAGATGCTGGAGGAGCTGAAGAATTCCGCCACACTGTGTCTGGACACCAGCAGCATGAAGCCGGTGCAGCTGAAGGAGAAGATCGTATCGCGGTTTTCGCATCTTGGAAAAAGCACACTCTCCGTTAACATTACCTCGTTCGGATTCAAGTATGGCATTCCGATCGATGCAGACCTCGTATTTGATGTCCGCTTCTTGCCTAACCCACACTATGTGGATCAACTGCGGCCCAAGACTGGCCAAGACAGCGATGTCTACGATTATGTAATGAAATGGCCTGAAACGCAGACGTTTCTGACCAAGCTGCTGGATATGCTTCATTTCCTAATTCCGCAATACCGCAAGGAGGGCAAATCCCAGATTATTATCGGCATCGGCTGCACGGGCGGCAAACACCGTTCGGTAGCGATCGCGGAATATTTGGGCAAAATGCTTGGAGTTAGCGAGACGGAATCCGTAGCGGTTAGCCATCGGGATTCCGAGCGTGATCGGCATTAACGAGAGAAGGGATCATTAGTGGCTGAAGAACAAGGGCAGCGTCCGCGTATCGTCGTGATGGGCGGCGGTACCGGTCTGTCTGTCATGCTTCGCGGTTTGAAGGAAAAGCCGCTTGATATTACGGCTATAGTTACTGTGGCGGATGACGGGGGCAGCTCCGGTATTCTGCGCAGCGAGCTGCAAATGCCGCCGCCAGGCGATATTCGCAATGTGCTCACGGCTATGGCTGATGTAGAGCCGCTGATGGCGGAGATTATGAAATACCGCTTCAGCAGCGGAGAAGGACTGGCCGGACACAGCCTTGGCAATCTTATTCTTGCAGCGCTTACGGATATCTCCGGTGACTTTGTCACCGCTGTCCGTGAGCTTAGCCGGTTGTTCGCCGTTCGCGGCAGGGTGCTGCCGGCTGCTGGGCACGCTGTGGTGCTGCATGCGGAGATGTCGGACGGCACGATTATTACCGGCGAGTCCAAAATCCCGGAGGCCGGCGGACGGATCAAACGCGTCTTTCTGGAGCCGGCTGATGTGGAACCGCTGCCGGAGGCGCTGGAAGCCATCCGTAATGCAGATGCCATCCTCTGCGGCCCCGGAAGCCTGTATACCAGCATTCTTCCCAACCTGCTGGTGCCGAAGCTGGCGGAGGCCATTGTGGAATCCGAAGCGATTAAGATCTTTGTCTGCAATGTGATGACCCAGCCTGGTGAAACGGATAATTACACGGTCAGTGATCATCTTCAAGCGGTATATGATCATGTCGGCCTGCACTTATTCGATTACGTTATTGTCAACGACGGGGAGATTCCAGAGCAGGTTCAGGTCAAATATGCGGAAAAAGGCGCCCGCCCGGTGCTGCTTGACCGGGATGTGCTGGACGGTAACGGTTATAAGGTCATTGCGGATAAGCTGGTCTTATTCAAGACTTATCTCCGGCATGACACGAATAAACTCAGTCACCATATTTACCAGTTAGTGAAGGACTGGAAATCCAGATAGTTCTGGTTTGATTTTTGGATGAACATGAAAGAGGTGAGCCCCTTGTCTTTTGCGGCCCTTACAAAAAAAGAGCTGACGATGGTGGAGAGCCAGCCTTGCTGCGAGAAAGCGGAAATGTCAGCGCTGATCCGAATGAATGGTTCGGTGCAGCTTTCGAGCAAAAAGGTAGTTCTCGACATTTCGACGGAAAACGCCGCGATTGCAAGGCGGGTATATTCTTTGCTTAAGAAATATTACCAGGTCCATATCGAGCTGCTCGTGCGTAAAAAAATGCGTTTGAAGAAGAATAACGTTTATATCGTAAGAATCCCAAACCGTGTTCAGGAGATCCTGAAGGATTTGCGGATTGTTTCCGAAGGTTTCATCTTTACCGATGGGATCGACAAGGAAATCGTCGGTAAGAACTGCTGTAAGCGCGCATATCTGCGTGGTGCATTTATGGCGGGGGGATCAGTCAACAACCCGGAAGGTTCTTCCTACCATCTGGAAATCGCTTCCATGTATGAGGAGCACTGCAAAGCGCTGGTGGATCTGGCTGGGGAATTTCACCTGAACGCCCGCTGCATAGAGCGCAAGAAAGGCTTTATCCTATATATCAAGGAAGGCGAGAAAATCATTGAGTTTCTCAGTCTGATTGGAGCGCATCAAGCGTTGTTTAAATTTGAGGATGTGCGGATTATGCGCGATATGCGCAACTCCGTGAACCGGATCGTCAACTGTGAAACGGCGAATTTGAACAAAACGATTGGCGCTGCGGTGCGGCAAATTGAGAACATCAAGCTGCTGCAGCGTGAAGTGGGGCTGGAAAGCCTGCCGGATAAGCTTCGCGAGGTCGCTGAAATCCGTTTGGCACACCCGGACATCAACCTCAAGGAAGTGGGCGAGATGCTGAAGGGAACGGTCAGTAAATCCGGTGTAAACCACCGTTTGCGCAAAATTGACGAGCTGGCTGATAAGGTTCGGGGAAGCTGATTATTTTTTTTCTAGTGTGGATGAGGTTATAATGATATAATATTATAAAATTAATGTGAAATTTTTGGGCAGATCTCAAATAGGGGGTAAGCGTTTCATGACAAAGCACCCGGTAGTTGTACGGTTGAAGACGGGGCTCCACGCTCGGCCGGCAGCATTGTTCGTGCAAGAAGCTAACAAGTTTTCGTCGGAGATTTTCGTGGAAAAAGACGATAAAAAGGTTAACGCCAAAAGCATCATGGGCATTATGAGCCTGGCGATCAGTTCCGGCACGGAGATTTATATTAGCGCGGATGGCGCCGATGCGGATCAAGCTGTAACCGCTTTGACTAGTCTTGTAAGCAAGGAAGAGCTTGAGAACCAATAATTTTGCAAGGTCTTACTTATTCGTACACCAGAAACGTTGCTGCTCTCCCTCTCCGGGAGACAGCCAGTTTAAAAAGCCCCTTTGCGGGCTTTTTTTATTACCTTGTTTAGGAAATTTGAATTTGATGAAACTACAAGGAGAATGAGGATGCACAATCAGGTGACTTTAGCAGAGCCGACAGTAGAGCTGGCGCCGCAGTACTTGGCATTTTACGAAGAATGGCTGGCAGGTGGAGAGATATTCGTCCCTTGGGTAATTGGCATTGATCCCACCGACTTCGCGGCTATGGTCCGGTATTTGCAGGATAACGCGGATGGCGTAAATCTTAAAGAAGGCTGGGTACCTAGTTCTACATACTGGTTGGTGAATGCAGATTCCAAAGTGGTGGGTGCAGTAAATATAAGGCATCGCCTGACTGGAAAACTGCTTCAGAGCGGGGGACATATTGGATATGGGATACTTCGCTCTGAGCGGCGCAAGGGATTGGCAACCGAGCTTCTGAGACAGGCCTTGCTGAAGGCGGGCGGGCTTGGGATTACCAAAGCGCTTGTCGTTTGCGATGACAGCAATATTGCTTCCGAACGGACGATCCGCAGAAACGGCGGGGTGGAGGATGGTTCATACATCGAAGAGGACGGCAACGTGATCCGGAGGTTTTGGATCGAGACGTGAAATGCAGGCGGAATGTAACCTCTGCAAATTTTTTCTTCAAAAGCCTTGGGGGATATGCAACTTTTGCCAAGCAGTTCCGTCTAGAGGGTACCAACAATTTTTGGAGAATGAAAGGGGATGGCAAGGATGAAGAAATGGGGCAAAACAGTCGGTACCGTATTGCTGGCGGGAAGTTTATTGGTAGGGGGTACGGCTTTAAGCGGAGTGCTTCAGGCTCCTGAAAAGGCTTACGCTGCTGAGGATGTGCAGAGAAATGTCGTTAGTGTTGTAGGTAAAGGCGAGCTTTCGATCAAGCCGGATATCGTGTATCTGTCGATCGGCGTCAGCACTTCTGCTGCAACAGCTGAAGAAGCACAGAAGTCCAATGGAGCCAAAATCACCAAGCTGACCAACCTGCTGAAAAAAACCTGGGGTATCGCGGATAAGGACATTCAGAGCACGCAATTTTATGTGCAGCCTAATTACGCCTACACTGAAAAAGACGGTCAACAGGTTAAGGGTTATAACGCCCAGCACACGCTGCAAGTCTCTTACCGCGATCTGACTAAGGTTGGGGGACTGCTGGATGCCGCTTCTACAGCGGGAGCGAACAACATCGGAAGTGCACGGTTTGCCATCGAGGATCCTTCTGCATTCGAAGCACAGGTTATTGAGAAAGCAATGGCTAATGCAGATGTGAAGGCAGCCGCGATTGCCAAAGTGGCCAAACGCAGTCTGGGCCAGGTCGTTACGGTTATCCAGAACGATGACGGTAATAACCCGGTTGTCTATATGGAGAGCGCCCAAATGTCCAAAGCATCGGCCGATATGGCTGCAGGCACTTCGGTTGAAGCGGGAGAAGTTAAAGTATCCACCCAGCTTAGTGTAATGTACGAGCTGAAATAAGAAAGCGACGGGTGAGGCGTTGCTTCCGCTGTGATGGCGGAGGTAACGCCTCTTTTTGCTTTTGAAGTACAGAAGCAGGTGTGAAATCTCTCAATTTGTTTAAAGTAATGTAATAAGACTCGTAATATTTGCAGGGAAACTTTAAGAAACTGTAAGGAGCGTTGTAACAACCACGGTTGCTGTTTATCTTATAATGGGAAGAGTCCATCATCGTACCAGCGGAAGGGGAAAAAAGTATGAAGTATATGTCGAAAGAACAGGCCCGTAAATGGGGTGCAGGATTAATGGCAGCAGGATTGCTGCTGGGCGGAGCTCTTCTGCCTGCAGAGACGAGCCAGGCCGCAGCGGCCAAGACACAGGCTAAAGTCAATTCATCACTTGTTGTATTAAAAACAAACGGAACGATTTCACAGCATACCGGGATCGTAAGCGCAGGGAAAGTATGGGTGCCGGTTGCTTTTATGCGTGATACTCTGGGTATGCCGTTGACGTATGATAAAACGGAGAAAACTTATACGATCGGGAACGGAATTACACGAACCAAGCTGATGGTCTCCGATTACGGCACCTCCATCTCGGTCAATAATTATTTCCTGGGAGAGTTTGAAGGCAAGATTATAAATAACCGTCTGTATGTTCCCTTTGATCTGCTCAGCGATTATTTGGGCTATAAGGGGGATTGGAATGCTGCCTCCGGACGGTTAAATGTGATAAAGAGAACACAAAATCCGATTACGGTAACGACTGAAACTTACAGCAAGGACTACAAGGACGCACCGATCAAGCTGGATTACCCGCAAATCAGCGGTTTGGACAATGCCAAAGCGCAGGCAGCGATTAATAATACCCTTAAGCAGACGTTCCTAAAGTATGCGGAAGGGGCTGAGAAAGAAATTGCCATTAGAGCCAAAGATGACCGCCCCTATGAATACGAAGGAGGATACGTGGTTACGTACAATCAGGACGGGGTGCTCAGCCTTGTGACCAGCCAGTATGGGTATACCGGCGGCGCTCATGGAATGACCTACCGCAATGCCTTTACCTTCTCGCTCAAGGACGGAAAGCAGCTATTGCTTGGAGATTTATTCGGTGCCAACCCCAACTATAAAAAAGAGCTTAATGCAAAGCTGGCGAAGCTGCTGAAAGCAAATGGCGGGTATCTTGGCGGCTTCACCGGCCTGAATACGGAGAAGGATTTCTATTTGAAAGACGGCAAGGCGGTCCTTTTCTTCCAGCTGTATGAATACACTGCATATGCTGCCGGATTCCCTGAGTTTACTTTCACGTTCAAGGAGCTGCTCCCCGGCGGAAGCAGTCCATTTGCCGCATTGAAGTAAATACAGTGACCTGACTGCGAATCCGCCAATGCCGGATACGGACATTTCCCCGTTACCGGATCACCTAACCGTTCATAAGCTAAAGGAGAAACCAGCTTAGGAGCGGGGAGGGAAAGTAACGATGAGTATTCAGTACACGGCGATTGGTGATTCGTTAACGACAGGATTTGGAGCTCTGCCGGGCAATGGGTTTGTTCCGGTCTACCGCCGGATGGCCGAGGCGCGGCTGCGGGTGCCGATCGAATTATCCAATTTGGGAGTCAACGGTTTGACCACAGATGGATTGGAGCAGAGGCTGAAGGGGGATTACAACTATCGGCTTGCCATCAGTGAGGCCGAATTGATTACGATGTCCATTGGCGGCAACGATTTGATCAAGGCGGCCAAAGCGGCGGGCGGCCGGCCGGGCGATCTGGCTCCGGTACTGCAAAAAGCGCTCCGGGAATGCAAGCGCAATTTGCATGACATTATGGGCACGCTTTCGCAGTTGAAGGCGGGCATGCGGAGACCCTATATTATCAGAATAGTAGGACTGTATAACCCCTATCCCCAGTTGACGGAAGCGACGGATTGGGTGCGGCAGTTTAACCACTATGCTGCGGGATATAGCAGCCCGGTATGCCGGTTCGCCTCTATATATAATGAATTTGCCGGCAACGAGCGGGGGCTGCTGTCATTAGATCATTTGCATCCTAACGGAAGAGGTTACCGTGTTATCGCCGGGAAGCTGGACACGTTGGGTTATGGGCGTCTGGGGTAATTCTTCATCAATAGAATAATGTACCTGAACTATAAAACAGCAAAAGAGGCCGGCGGGGATCACTTAGTGGTCCCAACCGGCCTCTTTGTTGTTGCTTGTATTAAACGCCGGCAGGCAGCGTCTTCTCGATAACTTTATCGACAATACCATATTCAGCTGCATCAGCTGCACTCATGAAATAGTCGCGGTCGGTATCCTTTTCGATCCGTTCCAGCGGCTGTCCTGTGCGCTCGGACAGAATGCGGTTCAGCTTGTCGCGCAGCTTGAGGATGCGGCGGGCGCGGATTTCGATGTCCGTTGCCTGACCTTGAGCACCGCCCAGAGGCTGGTGAATCATAATTTCGCTGTTAGGAAGTGCAAAACGTTTGCCTTTGGCACCGGCGTTCAGCAGGAAAGCTCCCATCGATGCGGCCATACCTACGCAAATCGTCGATACATCCGGTTTGATGTACTGCATTGTATCAAATATAGCCATACCTGCTGTAATGGAGCCACCAGGGCTGTTTACATACAGGTGAATATCCTTCTCCGGATCCTCGGCAGCCAGAAACAGCATTTGCGCGATGATGGAATTGGCTACCACGTCATTAACCTCCGTTCCAAGGAAAATGATGCGGTCCTTCAGCAGGCGGGAATAGATGTCATAAGCGCGCTCACCGCGGTTGCTCTGTTCTACTACCATAGGAATATAACTCACGTGGAAAACCTCCTTGAATTGGTTCTTCGAATGTGTTCATTTTTACTGTTACCGTATTAACCACATGATAAACAAATTCAAACAAAAAGTCAAAGAAAGTCAAACTTAGTTGCAAAAAAAAGAGCCATCACCTGGCTCTTTGGTTAATCATTAGTATGAGTGCTGCTAAATTATAGACAAATAAGAAAATAATGGCGCGCCCGCCAAGAATCGAACTTGGATCTCAGGCTTCGGAGGCCTACGTCATATCCATTGGACCACGGGCGCAACAGAAATTATTATAATACACTTATTATGCAAATGCAATGGATTCATCCTGTTGTTTGGAAAATATCTTTTCCCGGATGTCTGTGGCCTCATTTTTAGTCCGGCTGGAAGTATACAGTTTGGGCGTTTGTGCGGCCAGCACAAGACTTTCAGCCCCTTACATGGCTTGGCAGATGTATAAGATGAAAAGAGGTTGAGAATTATACTCTCGGAAGACTTGCACTCCGCGTAATATTTGGGTAGAATATGGGTGGGACTTAAAAAGTTAACCCGGGACATTTTGAGACCACGAACAAGGGAATAGAGAAAGACGAAGTTGCAGGAGTGAAAGCATGCGTAATTTATTAGAAATCCAAAAGCAGCTTCTGCCTGATCTCATGGAAACCCTTAAGAGACGGTACACGATTCTACATCAGATCATGCTGTCCGATATTATCGGACGCAGGACGCTCGCCGCTTCGCTTGATATGACTGAGCGGGTACTGCGCGCCGAGACGGATCTTCTGAAATCGCAAGGGCTCATTGAGATCGAGAGTGTCGGCATGCGCATCAGCGATGCCGGGCGCAGACTGCTTGACCTGCTGGAGCCGATCGCCAAGAGCTTGTTCGGCCTGGATGATCTGGAAGAGAAGATTCGCTCAACGTACGGTCTTAGTAAAGTCATAGTAGTGCCTGGCGATTGTGAGACATCGTTGTTTACCAAACGTGAGCTGGGCCGGGCAGGCGCCAAAGCGTTGCTGGGTGTGCTCCGTGCAGGCGATACGATTGCCGTCACCGGCGGCTCGACACTGGCCGAAATGGCCGATCAGCTGACACCGCCGTTATCCCATTCCTATAAGAACGCCTGGATTGTTCCGGCGCGCGGAGGACTTGGGGAAAGTATGGAGATTCAGGCCAATACCATTGCTTCGACGATGGCCAAACGGCTTGGAGCCAATTACCGGCTGCTGCATGTACCTGATCTGCTCAGCGGAGATGCTTATCAATCACTGGCGCTGGACTCCAATATTGGAGAAATCGTGCAAATCATCCGTAGATCGCGTATTATTGTTCATGGAATTGGCGATGCCATTGAAATGACCCACCGCCGTAAGCTTGATGAGACTACGGTCTCGGAAATACAGGAAGAAGGCGCGGTTGCCGAATCGTTCGGCTACTATTTCAATGAAGACGGTCAGGTTGTCCATACCATGCTGACGATGGGACTGCGACTGGAGGATATTATCCGGACGGAAGTTGTCATCGGAATCGCCGGAGGCAAACGCAAGGCGAAGGCCATTCATGCGATGCTGCGGTTTGGGCAAGAGGATATACTCGTCATAGACGAGGCAGCGGCTGTCGAAATCGGCAAAGAAATCGACGCACAAATACAGCAGGTCCTATAGCATCCAGTTTCTGGAGAGCATTCGCAGTTATTTTGCATTATACTTAACATTGTTGTCTTGACAAGCTTAACAGCCTGTCTTGAATAAATAAAACGAAATCTAGGAGGAACTATTCAATGAGTGTAAAAGTTGGTATTAACGGTTTTGGACGTATTGGACGCCTTGCATTCCGCCGTATTCAAAATGTAGAAGGTATCGAAGTGGTAGCAATCAATGACTTGACTGATGCTAAGATGCTTGCTCATTTGCTTAAATATGATACAACTCAAGGTAAATTCCAGGGTGAAGTTGAAGTTCACGACGGATTCTTCAAAGTAAACGGCAAAGAAGTTAAGGTTCTGGCTAACCGTAACCCTGAAGAACTTCCTTGGGGCGACCTCGGTGTTGACATCGTGCTGGAATGCACAGGTTTCTTCACAACTAAAGAAGCAGCTGAGAAACACTTGAAAGGCGGAGCTAAGAAAGTAGTTATTTCTGCTCCAGCTACAGGCGACATGAAAACTGTCGTTTACAACGTTAACCATGACATTCTGGATGGTACTGAAACAGTTATCTCCGGCGCATCTTGCACAACTAACTGCCTGGCTCCAATGGCAAAAGTGCTGAACGACAAGTTCGGTATCGTTGAAGGCTTGATGACAACTATCCACGCTTACACTGGTGACCAGAACACTCTTGATGCTCCACACGCTAAAGGCGACTTCAGACGCGCCCGTGCTGCTGCTGAGAACATCATCCCTAACACTACCGGTGCTGCTAAAGCCATCGGCCTGGTTATTCCAGATCTGAAAGGCAAACTTGACGGAGCTGCTCAACGTGTGCCTGTAGCTACAGGTTCCCTGACTGAGCTGGTTACTGTTCTTAACAAGAGCGTTACTGTTGAAGAGCTGAACGCAGCAATGAAAGAAGCTTCCGATCCAGAAACTTACGGCTACACTGAAGATGAAATCGTATCTTCCGACATCAAAGGCATGACTTTCGGTTCCCTGTTCGATGCAACACAAACTAAAGTCCTGACTGTTGGCGACAAACAACTGGTTAAAACTGTTGCTTGGTATGACAATGAAATGTCCTACACTGCACAACTTGTTCGCACTTTGGAACACTTCGCTAAACTTGCTCAATAAGATCGTTTTTATATAAGCAGCATCTATAGAGCGGAAACAGAAGTTCCTTGTTTCCGCTCTTTCTAAATGGATTCGTGAGTGAACCAATATGGGTGTGGAGGAAACTAATCATGAACAAAAAGAGCGTCCGTGATGTAGAAGTAGCAGGCAAACGCGTATTCGTACGCGTCGATTTCAATGTGCCAGTGGAAGACGGTAAAATCACTGATGATACACGTATCCGCGAAACACTTCCAACGATTAAATACCTGATCGAGAACGGTGCAAAGGTCATTCTGGCCAGCCATATGGGCCGTCCTAAGGGTCAATTCGTTGATTCCATGCGCCTTACCGGTGCTGCTGTACGTCTGTCCGAGCTGCTCGGCAAACCAGTTGCCAAAGCTGATGAAGCGATCGGCGATGCTGTTAAAGCACAAATTGCTGAACTGAACAACGGTGATGTGCTTGTGCTTGAGAATGTCCGTTTCTATCCGGGTGAAGAAAAGAACGATCCTGAACTGGCTAAGCAGTTCGCGGAACTGGCTGACCTGTTCGTCAACGACGCATTCGGCGCAGCTCACCGTGCACATGCTTCGACTGAAGGCATCGCTCACTTCCTGCCGGCTGTATCCGGTCTTCTGATGGAGAAAGAATTGTCTGTTCTGGGCAAAGCTCTTTCGAACCCTGAGCGTCCTTTCACTGCCATCATCGGCGGTTCCAAGGTTAAAGACAAGATCGACGTTATCGACAACCTGCTGACTTTGGCTGACAATGTACTGATCGGCGGCGGCCTTTCCTATACATTCACTAAAGCTCAAGGCTTCGAAATCGGAAATTCCTTGGTAGACAACGACAAACTTGATGTTGCTCTTGGATTTATCGAGAAGGCTAAAGCACTAGGCAAAAACTTCGTACTTCCGGTTGACGTAGTTGTAGCCGATAAGTTCGGCGCAGACGCCAACACCAAAATTGTTGATACAACTGACATTCCTGCAGATTGGGAAGGTCTGGACATCGGTCCTAAAACTCGTGAAATTTATGCCGATATCATCAAAAACTCCAAGCTGGTTGTATGGAACGGACCTATGGGTGTGTTCGAAATCGACATCTTTGCTGAAGGTACAAAGGCTGTAGCACAGGCTTGTGCGACAACCGAAGGTTACACTGTAATCGGTGGCGGTGATTCCGCAGCTGCAGCAGAGAAATTCCACCTGGCTGACCAAATGGATCATATCTCCACTGGCGGCGGCGCATCACTCGAGTTCATGGAAGGCAAGGCACTTCCTGGCGTAGAAGCACTGAACGACAAGTAAGACGTAGAAGGTAGAAGGAGGCAATCCATTACTATGAGTAGAACACCTATTATCGCCGGGAACTGGAAGATGTTCAAAACCGTTCCGGAAGCAGAAGGCTTCATCGCTGAAGTCAAAGGCCAAGCAGAAGTAGCAGGCGTAGAGACTGTTGTTTGCGCTCCATTTACTAACCTGCCAGCACTGGTAGCAGCAGTTAAAGGCACAAGCATCAAGATCGGTGCACAAAACCTGCACTTCGAAGATAACGGCGCTTATACAGGCGAAATCAGCGGTGTAATGCTGAAGGACCTTGGCGTAGAGTATGTTATCATCGGGCACTCCGAACGTCGCGCTTATTTTGGCGAAACGGACGAAATCGTGAACAAAAAGATGCATGCGGCATTCCGTCACGGCATCACTCCAATTGTTTGTGTAGGCGAAAAGCTTGAAGAGCGCGAAGCTAATCAAACAAAAGATGTGTGCAAAGTTCAAACCGAAGCTGCATTTGCCGGTCTCAGTGCCGAACAGGCTGCTCAGGTCGTTATCGCCTATGAGCCTATCTGGGCGATTGGCACAGGCAAATCCTCCACTTCCCAGGATGCCAACGAAGTTATTGCTTATATCCGTACCCTTGTAAAAGGTCTGTATGATGAAGCAACTGCTGAAGCTGTGCGTATTCAATACGGCGGCAGTGTGAAGCCTGAGAATGTAACGGAGTACATGAGTCAAAGCGACATCGACGGCGCTCTTGTCGGCGGTGCCAGCCTGCAGCCAGCTTCCTTTGTTTCACTCGTTGAGGGGGCGAAGTAAGAATGTCAGCACCCAAACCTGTAGCATTAATCATCATGGACGGTTTCGGTTTGCGCAATACGACTGAAGGCAACGCTGTTGCTCAAGCCAACAAGCCTAACTATGACCGTTACCTGAAACAATATCCGAATACCACACTGACTGCTTGCGGCGAAGCTGTAGGTCTGCCGGAAGGACAAATGGGTAACTCGGAAGTAGGACACCTTAACATCGGTGCCGGACGTATCGTATATCAGGATTTGACCCGGATTGACAAGTCTATCCGTGACGGAGAATTCTTTGATAACGAAACGCTGGTTGCTGCTGTAAGAAACGCCAAATCAACCGGCAAAAAGCTTCATCTGTATGCACTGGTCTCCGACGGAGGCGTACACAGTCATATCAGTCACCTCTTTGCCATGCTTGATCTGGCCAAGAAAGAAGATATGCACGAAGTGTATATTCACGCATTCATGGACGGCCGCGATGTACCTCCTGACAGCGGACAAAAGTTCGTTCAGGATCTCGTAGCCAAGATTGAAGAGGTTGGCGTAGGTAAGATTGCTACGGTATCCGGGCGTTACTTCGCAATGGACCGTGACAAACGCTGGGAGCGTGTAGAGAAAGCCTATCGTGCTATGGTATATGGCGAAGGTCCGAAATATACCGATGCCCTGCAGGCGATCACAGCCTCCTATCAGAATTCCGTGTATGATGAATTCGTTGAGCCTAGTGTTATCGTAGACAGCAACGACAAGCCGGTTGCGGTAGTGGAAAGCGGCGATTCCGTTGTGTTCCTGAACTTCCGCCCTGACCGTGCGATTCAGCTGTCCCAAGTCTTTACCAACTCGGATTTCCGTGGTTTTGACCGGGGTCCTTTGTTCCCGCAAGGCCTGCACTTCGTATGTCTGACTACATTCAGCGAAACGGTGCAGGGCTTCGTGGCCTACTCACCGAAGAACCTGGATAATACCTTGGGTGAAGTGCTGGTACAGCAGAACAAGAAGCAATTGCGTATTGCGGAAACTGAAAAGTACCCGCATGTAACCTTCTTCTTCAGCGGCGGACGTGATGAAGAGCTTCCTGGGGAAACCCGCATCCTGATCAACTCTCCTAAAGTAGCAACTTATGATCTTCAGCCTGAGATGAGCGCATACGAAGTGGCGGCGGCCTGCGTAGCGGAAATCGAAGCGGATAGACAAGATGCTATTATCCTTAACTTCGCAAATCCTGATATGGTTGGACACTCCGGCATGCTGGAGCCAACAATCAAGGCTGTTGAAGTGACGGATGAATGTGTGGGTAAAGTTGTGGATGCCGTTGTAGCCAAAGGCGGCGTGGCAATCATCATTGCCGACCACGGCAATGCGGATATGGTATTTGACGAGAACGGACGTCCGTTCACGGCTCATACTACCAACCCGGTTCCTTTCATCGTAACTACCGAAAATGTTGTACTGCGCGAATCCGGTATCCTTGCTGATGTGGCACCGACGATTCTGGATCTGATGGGACTTCCGCAACCAGCGGAAATGACCGGACAATCCATGATCGCCAGCCGTAAATAAGCAGGATTTAAGCTTCACCATCACTACCAAAACCCATGATAAAAGGAGATTAACTTACATGACTATTATTTCTGATGTGTACGCTCGCGAAGTCCTCGACTCCCGCGGTAACCCTACTGTAGAGGTTGATGTTTATCTGGAATCCGGTGCTAAAGGCCGCGCTATCGTTCCTTCCGGCGCTTCCACTGGCGCTCATGAAGCTGTAGAGCTTCGTGACGAAGACAAAAACCGTTACCTGGGTAAAGGCGTTCTGAAAGCTGTTGAGAACGTAAATGAAATCATCGCTCCTGAAGTAATCGGTATGGACGCTCTTGACCAACTGGGCATCGACAAATTGATGATCACTTTGGACGGTACTCACAACAAAGGCAAACTCGGCGCTAACGCAATTCTGGCTGTATCCATGGCCGTAGCCCGCGCTGCAGCAGCAGCTCTGGATGTACCTTTGTATGTATACCTGGGCGGATTCAACGCTAAACAGCTTCCAGTACCAATGATGAACATCGTTAACGGCGGCGCACATGCCGACAACAACGTAGACGTTCAAGAGTTCATGGTTCTGCCAGTTGGCGCACCTAGCTTCAAAGAAGCTCTGCGTACAGGCGCTGAAATCTTCCACGCTCTGAAATCGGTACTGAAAGCTAAAGGCCTGAACACTGCAGTTGGCGACGAAGGCGGATTCGCTCCTAACTTCACTTCCAACGAAGATGCATTGTCCTCCATCATGGAAGCTATCGAAAAAGCCGGTTACAAACCAGGCGTTGACGTATTCCTTGGTATGGACGTTGCTTCCACTGAGTTCTTCAAAGATGGCAAATACCACCTGGAAGGCGAAGGCAAATCCTTCACACCAGCTGAATTTGTTGACCTGCTCGCTTCTTGGGCTGATAAATACCCAATCATCACCATCGAAGATGGCTGCTCCGAAGATGACTGGGAAGGCTGGAAATTGCTGTCCGAGAAACTCGGCAACAAAATCCAACTCGTTGGCGATGACTTGTTCGTAACCAACACTGAGCGTCTGGCTAAAGGTATCGAAGAAGGTATCGGTAACTCCATTCTGATCAAAGTTAACCAAATCGGTACTTTGACTGAAACTTTCGATGCTATCGAAATGGCTAAACGTGCAGGTTACACTGCAGTTATCTCTCACCGTTCCGGTGAATCCGAAGACAGCACCATCGCTGATATCGCTGTGGCAACCAATGCCGGCCAAATCAAAACAGGTGCTCCTTCCCGTACAGACCGTATCGCTAAATACAACCAATTGCTTCGTATCGAAGATGAACTGGGTGAATTGGCTCAATACAACGGCCTGAAATCCTTCTACAACCTCAAAAGATAATTATTTTTGAGTCAAGCTTTTCAAAGAGTCTGCCGGTTTCCGGCAGGCTCTTTTTTATTTGAAATTGCATCTGCCGCTCTGAATAGGTATTCTATAAATGTAGATAATTGGAAGGAGTGGATTGAATGAATGCTATTGTGGCAGGGATTGCGATTGGAATACTGATTGTAATCATAAGCTTAGTTTTTACACGAATCCGGGGACTGCATTCCGGGCTCACGTTTTATCCGGGGATTGTCGGCTTGGTTGGCGGTGCAATTCTGCTCGTGCTCAGTTTTTCAGTGATTGGGCGCTGGGAAGGGATTGCCTATGCCTTTATGTGTGTTCCTATCATTGTGATTTCTGCGCTGTTATTGCTGACTCTTACGTTTTTCAGGAGACAGGCTTAGGAGATTGACACCCGGTATCTCCAAACTAGATTCGTAGTCAGAAGGTTGTATTCATACGGTAGCTATGATAAAATAAAAATGCTGTTTATGAAACGTAAAACCTAATTTAGCATAGATAGTGATGCTTGGACGTAGGAGGTGGAAGTGAATGGATATCTTTTTGAAAGTAGTTCTCCTGATTTTTTCCGTCGGTCTGATTGCGGTCGTTCTTCTGCAAAAAGGGAAAAGCGCAGGTCTCTCCGGTGCCATCTCCGGCGGTGCTGAGCATCTTTTCGGTAAAACTAAAGCACGCGGTATGGAGCTTGTACTGCAGCGTGTAACGGTTGCACTGGCAGCTGGATTCTTCATTATGGCGATCGTTGTTGCCATTGTAGTTGATTAGGACGTCTACAATAAGCCTTCGCACTGTTCTGAATAGAATGGGGCGTGGGCTTTTTTGGTGCAATTTTTTGGACTGCGTTAACTTTGTGATAATCATTACAGGGATGCTCTGGATTGATTTCGTGTATACTAGGGTATGAAGTATATAAAGGTAAAATTTACTTGAATGATTTCGGGTGAAGCAGGACAAGACATACATATATGCCAGCAGCGCTTGAAGGCTGCGGAGGGCCGAGGTGACTAACTTGATAACACAGGAAATATTGCTTGATTTTATGCGGGAGACCGCTTATAAACCGCTCACTTATGACGAATTGGTAAGCCACTTCGAGTTGCAGGATAGCGCGTCGTTTAAAGCGTTCGAGGATTTGCTGCTGGAGCTTGAACAGGACGGGAGAGTCGTGCTGACCCGGAATGCCCGTTATGGCGTGCCGGAACGGATGGATTTATTGCGTGGACGGCTGCAGGCACATTCGAAGGGGTTTGCTTTTCTAATCCCGGACGACCGTGATCATCCCGATGTGTATGTACACGCCAACGATTTAAAGGGTGCGATGAACGGGGATATCGTACTGGTGCGTGTCACTTCGAAAAGTCCGTCCGGCGGGCGGATGGAAGGCGAAGTGGTGCGGATCGTGAAAAGAGGTGTGCTCCAGACTGTTGGGGTATTCCAAAGCCTGGAGACCTACGGTTTTGTGCTGCCGGATGACAAGCGGATTAACCGCGATATCTTTATTCCGAAGCAGTCCTTTATGGGAGCGGTCGACGGCGAGAAGGTTGTGGTCCGCATTGTAAATTACCCGGAAGGCCGCGCTGCGGCTGAAGGGGAAATCATTGAAATTCTGGGACATAAGGACGACCCGGGTGTTGATATTTTATCCGTAATCCGTAAGCACCAGCTGCCTGAGGCTTTTCCGTCTGAAGTGATGACCGAAGCGGAGCAGGCACCGGATTCCATTACCGATGAAGAAATTATCCAGCAGGGACGCCGCGATTTGCGCGGGCTCAACATTGTCACCATCGACGGTGAGGATGCCAAGGATCTGGATGATGCGGTTAATGTGGAGCGGCTGGAGAACGGGCATTACAAGCTGGGCGTCCATATCGCCGACGTCGGCTATTATGTGCGCGAAGGTTCGGAGCTTGACAAGGAAGCTTATGACCGCGGATGCAGTGTGTATCTGGTGGACCGGGTGATTCCGATGCTGCCGCACCGTCTTTCTAACGGGATTTGCAGTTTGAACCCGCAGGTGGACCGGCTGACGATGTCCTGTGAGATGGAATTTAATGAGCATATGAAGGTCGTGAAGCATGATGTCTTTACGAGTGTAATCCGCACCAAAGAAAGAATGACTTACTCCAATGTCCGTAAAATCGTCGAAGACGAAGATCCGGAGCTGCTGGAGCGTTATAGTCCGCTGATCGAGGACTTCCGTCTGATGAAGGAACTGGCCATGAAGCTGCGCGATGCGCGGATGCGGCGGGGAGCGGTTGATTTTGACTTTGAAGAAAGCAAGATCATCGTCGACGAGAACGGCAAAGCTGTTGATATCGTAAAACGTGAGCGTTCAGTAGCCGAGCAAATTATCGAAGAGTTCATGCTGGCGGCCAATGAGACGGTAGCCGAGCATTTCCACTGGCTAAAAGTGCCGTTCCTCTACCGGATTCATGAAGATCCGGATCCGGAGAAGCTGCAGAACTTTATGGCCTTTGCCGCCAATTTCGGCTACCACGTCAAGGGACGCGGGAATTCTGTTCACCCGCGCGCGCTGCAGAGCCTGCTGGAGGACATTCAAGGCACTAAGGAGCAGACAGTCATCAGCACGATGATGCTGCGCTCCATGAAGCAGGCCAAGTATGATGCGGAGAGCACGGGCCATTTTGGACTTGCGGCGGAATACTATTCCCACTTCACATCGCCGATCCGCCGGTACCCGGACCTTGTCATTCACCGCGTGATGCGCGAGGTGATCGAGAACGGCGGAGCCCTAAGCCAGAAGCGTCATGATTACCTGTCCAGCCGGATGCCTGACATCGCGCAGCAGTCCTCTGAACGCGAACGCGTAGCAGTGGAAGCAGAGCGTGATACGGAGCAGCTGAAGAAAGCGGAATATATGCAGGATAAGGTCGGCGAGGAATTCGAGGCGATGATCAGCAGTGTAACCAGCTTCGGCATGTTCATTGAGCTGGAAAATACCGTCGAAGGCTTAATCCGTCTCAGCGCGCTGAGCGATGATTACTACCACTTCGACGAAGCTCATATGGCGCTCATCGGCGAGCGCACCTCGAAGGTGTTCCGTATTGGCGACGAGGTGAAGATCCGTGTCGCCAAGGTCAACATGGACGACCACACGATCGACTTCGAGCTGGTCGACATGAAGCCGCGTGCGGCGGGCGAGCACCGCAGCTATAGCGGACGCAGCGGTAAAGGCGGCCGTCCTGGCGCCGGCGGCTTCAGCAAGCCGTCCGGTGGAAAAGCCGGCGGCAAGGGCCGCACCGGCGGTAAAGGCAAGCCCGGCGCTGTCGGCGCGGGCAAGGGCAAATCCGGCGGCGCGCTGANCGGACGCAGCGGTAAAGGCGGCCGTCCTGGCGCCGGCGGCTTCAGCAAGCCGTCCGGTGGAAAAGCCGGCGGCAAGGGCCGCACCGGCGGTAAAGGCAAGCCCGGCGCTGTCGGCGCGGGCAAGGGCAAATCCGGCGGCGCGCTGAACGCCGGCAGAGGCAAGTCCGGCGCGGTGGGAACCGGCGCCTGGGAAGCGCCGCGCACAGACGCGGCGGCCGGTAGCGGCGCGCCAGCAGGCGGACGCGCCAAGCGTGGCAGCGGCGGCCCTGCAGAGGCCGCACGCCGGGCTTACGCCGCCCTGAACGGCGAAGCGGGCGGCAGCAGTGCGCCGCGCGAACGCAGCGGCGGGGGACGTGGCCGCGGCGGAGAGGCCGGAGGCGGTGCCGGGGGACGCGGCATCAGCTTCGGGTTCGGCTCCGGTAAGGGCGGCTATGGCGCGCCAGCCGGCGGCGCAGGCGAGCAAGGTGCAGGCGAGCTGCGCGGCGTTGACGCGAACACCCGGTTCAGCAGCCGGGAGGATCGCGGGTTCGAGAGCCGCAGCGGAAGCACAGAAGGCAAGAATAAGGGCCGCCGCAAGAAGAACAAGAGCGGCGTGTTTATTGGCCCTTCCGTCACTCCAGGCAACGTGGAGACCTCCGACAAGGTAGCCGCTAAGCGCAGTGACAAAGGCAGCAATGCGGAAGGCGCAGTACGCCGAAAGAAAAAGAAGAAAAAACCTCAGGAGTAAGCTGAGATGATGAAGGCGCTGTTCCCGTGAAGGGAGCGGCGCTTTTTTACTAATAAAGAATTTTATGTTCGGGGTCCCCCGCAAAAGGAATGCATAAACTTCCAAGTCAAAGTCACCCTACACTGGGATTAACGTCAACCCATTTATATCCTATGTGGTGTTGTGCCAGGATGTATTTTTTATTTATCCATCATATTGTATATAAATTATCTCCAAAGCGGGGCTTACTGACATACGTATGTCAAAATGCCTGGTGGTGAATGGGCGCTGCTTCCTTGCGTTCCCCGGAGCGATTTTGATACAATATAGATCTGACGTTTGGATAATCAAACTTACCTGCTTGTTAAGGCAATTTGATTGTCTCTGCTTAGGAATACGATTCAAGGAGTGACTCTCATGGGTAAAAAAGCAGACGGGAAAGTGCTCGCCCAGAACAAAAAAGCTTCCCATGATTATTACATCGAGGACACTTACGAAGCTGGCTTGGTGCTGACCGGCACAGAAATCAAGTCGCTGCGTAATGGACGCGCGAATATTGGCGATGCTTTTGCGACGATTCGAAACGGTGAGATTTTCGTGCACAACATGCATATCAGCCCTTTTGAACAAGGGAACCGCTCCAATCCTACCGACCCGACGCGTACACGCAAGCTGCTGATGCATAAAGAGCAGATTCACAAGCTGCTGGGACAGTCCAAGCGTGAGGGATTCACCATCGTGCCGCTGAAGGTGTACGTCCGCAACGGATACGCCAAGCTGCTGATCGGCCTCGGTAAAGGGAAGAAAGAGTACGACAAACGCGATTCCGCCGCAAAACGTGATGCTCAGCGCGATATCCAGCGTGTGCTGCGCGACAAGCAAAAGATCGCAAGATAAGCCCGGGCAGGAGAATGCCCAATGTTCCAGATTCCACCTTCAATTCCTTTAACCTTCGTGTTAAAGTGTTGATAAATGTGCTATACTGTGTAAGTAAAGCTTAATGCTTCTTTGCAGTCTTCTTGAAGAAGAGACTGTGGATCGGATCACTTTTGCTCGCTGGTCCGCTTAATCCGAAGCGCCCTTTTAATGAGGGGCCGTTCTTGGATTCGACGGGGGTAGTTCGAGCATGAGTAGCGAGTAGTGGGGACGCGTCCGCTTCATCAACGCTAAAGCCTATTAAACGGCAAACAACAAACAAACTACGCTTTCGCAGCCTAAGAAACTGTGTGCGTGCTTCTACCCTGCATCGCCCATGTGACAGGGATAGGGGCTAACAAGTAGTGGGATACGCTGTCTCATCTCCGCCTGCGGTGAGCTGAAGAAGACAATCAGGCTGACCCGAAGGGGACCCGGTTACGGGGGGCTTCTAGGGTGACATCAAATCCGTGACTACACTCGTAGAAGCTTATGTGCCGTTATCTTCGGACAGGGGTTCGAATCCCCTCGGCTCCATATGGAGTATCACCAAAAAAGCGACCTTAACGGTCGCTTTTTTTGATTTATGCCCTAATCTGGACACAATGGGCTTCAATAATATTGGATAATTCCTTAAGCGTAAATTTATGATTAACCATATCTAGCGTGAAATCTTCAGCTTTCTTCGTATCCATCTCAAAGGTCAAATTATTGAGCTTTAAATAAACAATAAGTGCTGTAAAGGCAGACCGTTTATTGCGTTGTGAAATGAATGGTTTTGGCCTAATGATTCAAACAATGCAGCGGCTTTTTCAAGAATAGCAGAACAAGCTTCATCCCTAAAAGCGGAAGATTGCGGGCGAAAGACTGCCGATTCGAGTAACCCGGTGTCTTTTACACCAATTTGTCCTTCAGGGCTATACCGTTGAATCATTGCTAGATTAATGGCAATTGCTTCTTGTATGGATAGATAGCGAGTTAGCATCCTTTAACTTTAAGCCCACGTAATGTCTGATCGTATTTATGCATAACGTCTGTCAAAGAATCCATGAAGTCCTTGCTGATTCTATTAGGCAATGCGACTTTATTTGATTTTCTGATAATAATCCCCCCATCGCTTCGTTTACATCAATAAGAACAGTATCCCCTTGATCTAGTCCTATCTGCTTTAAATCATCTGTCATAGTAATGCTGAGGCTATTTCCAAACTTTGAGACTTTACGTTCCATTTCGATCACACTATTCATTGGAGTTCCTCATAACCAATATATATTACGGTCACCCTGAGCTTGGCTAATGTCATGTCCCTTTAAATATAAAAAAAGTTGTTGTAATTCATATGTAATATGTTTACACTAAAAGTAATAAATTGGTAATAACGAAAAAACGCGGACGGTTGTGAAGTGTTTCACAAAAATCACCTGAGGTATGTAAGTGATGGTAGGGATTATTTGCAACATCTGCTTTTGAGAAAAATTATACATAGTATTGCCCTCATTAATTCAACTGATATCTGGAAACCCAATAGAGGCTTGACACCAAAGAAAGACGAAAAGTTAGCTTGTACCAGTTAGAGATCCCGCTTTTGTGGAAGGGGAATTATGTAAGGTGGTGGTAGATGTTAAGGTTGGAATCCTTGTAGACCCTATAATCCAAACTTAGTCATATCTTATAATGGAGAGGTAGATGATAAATGAAGAAGAATTTTTTATTATCAATTACACTATGTTTTTCCTTGCTTTTCTGTTTGGCAGTACCTGCAGCCTTTGCTAATTCAGTAAGTGAAGATGAAACCCTGAATAATGGATATTCAATAACTGATGCCTATGAGTACCCATTACAAATAGATACTGGGGAATGGAAAGAAATTCAATCCTCCGAGGAAAAAGTTAAGGTTTCTCAAATCCCAGAATCCATTTTATATAATATGACGACAGAAGCATTGGTAGAAACAGTAATGAATTATCCATTAATGGTTACTATGTACGCTTTTGATACCGAACAAGCAGGATTTAATGCCGTTTACAGTACTTTTAATGGTTTACAGGAATTAACAAAGAGGTCTGACGCCGCCTTTGAATTAGAGCGATATCGTAGTAATACTGCTCTTTTAAAAACAACAGATACTAAAATAATCGTTCAAAGTTATTATGCCGAAACTTTACTTGCAGCTATTGGCTCTAATAGCCGTGTAAGTTCAGATAGCGTTATTACTCCATATTTCACCAACAGTTCTGTAACTACACCTAGAGGTACTAGTGTGCCGACATTTAAAGATCTGACCTGGGCGGATCATGGATATACATCGGCACAAGGGGCTGCAATTCAAGCTCAGTTCGTAGCAGCATTTCCTAATGCAACAGTTTTGAGTGCTCAGAATCCCAGTTATAATTGTCACTCGTATGCATGGTATTCTACAAGTTCGGCTAATACACATTGGATGAATAGCTCAAGTGGGTATAGAACGGATGGCAGCTATACCAGTGGAACGGCGAGAGTTGGGAGCAAAGTGGATTATGGAGCAGGAGATCATTCAGCCATTGTAACATATGTTGGAGGAGGATCGGGACCCAATATTACAGTTAAGTCAAAGTGGGGACATAATGGAGTGTTCTCACATAATATTGTTGATTCTCCTTATACGATGGGTGCTTATTCTTGCACTTTCTGGAATTGATTATAACCACAAGTTATAATACTGTTTCTCTGGTTATACGTGATAGTGATTTGAAGGATGGGTTACAGTAGTGATGTTATTGAGGACTAAAGTTCCTTCGGTTGACATCAAAACTGTGACTACACTCGTAGAAGCTTATGTGCCGTTATCTTCGGACAGGGGTTAGAATTCCCTCGGCTCCATATGGAGTAAGTGAAAGACACCTTTAAGGGTGTCTTTTTTGATTTAGCAGAAGTGTTAGATGATACGTACTCGTTAAAAGGCAGGGTATAACTTTTTTTGTGCTTACATCCTCCACCGTTTAGGAATTGGATTCGAGAGTGAAAATATGGTGTGAGTATGTTATTCTTTAACAAATCATTATATACTTTTTCAACGGAAGCACCGTGCCTAATTATTTATTAAGCATGGTCTTTTTGATGGAGGAGATGGAAGAATGAAACATTCTTTAGAAGTGATTTCGAAAGAAATAAGGAGCAGGGTTGAGGCGAAGTTTCCGGTATTATTGGCTAATTTAGCTGAAGAGTTAGCATATGACATGATGTTTACGCCTAAATATAAAATTACTCGCGAATACGACCCTCCATGGGATTGTTCGGGTATGCTGGTTCAGGAAAATGATTTAATCTCGGTTGATGATTATTATAGTGTTGAAGACTTTTTTGATGAGTATACCGGGCAATCTACAGCTAGCTATACAAGTGGTATTGGTTTTTTACATAATAGTTTTGGAGAAAAGTACGAAGATGTGGTTAGAGAATTTGTTTTTGGATGTTATATTGAGGTTCTGTCAGAAACAGATAATAACCTTCTCATTCAGCAATTGTTAGCGCATGGATATGATATCTCAGGGACGGAAAATGAGGATATCATCCAAGCTGTCACGGATTATGAGCTCTTTGAAGAGCCATTCTGGTATCATCTTGAAATTATTGAGCGTGTGAAGCCGCTTAGCTTAAAAATGATGGTTGCCCGTGGTAAAAATGGAGCTGTAAAAAAGCGTCATCATCAATTAGCAAGGCGTATAGAAGAAGATAAAAAAATAAGTTTCGAACAGAACGAAGCATATAAAATTTGGAATAAGCTACAGAAACTATTTCGCTTACAAAAGGGATATTCACTCTCAAAGATTGAAATGAAGGATTATATAATGTTTAGTGAATTTCTAGAATATAGCCGTATATCTTATGACGAAAAGATCTTCTTAGCTAAATATATGGGCAATAAGTTTTCTAATAAAGTATGTGTGTGTTTGAAGGATGGGCAAGGAATCAACTATAGTGATTAGGTTGCTGGCGTGCCTCAGCGAGGGAGACAAATATCCTGAGTTGAATAAATGCGTGACGATTAACATTTTAAACTATGGGTTCTTAAAGAATGAGCAATATCATAACGTATTCCATCTGCGGGCGGGCTGATTAATTGGCTATTGTTCTTAACGGGTGCCGATACATCACAATTGGAGGTGCTAAAGATGAATGAGCCGGGTTTGGAAAAGGCTATGGATACTTTGCAATATTTGAGTCAGGATTCGGATGCCAGACGATTGTATGAGGCTAGACAGAAATATTTGCATGATGAAGCATCTATGGTTGAGGGGGCGAAGTCTGCGGGTATTGCAGAAGGCGTAAACAAAGGAAAAAAAGAAGTCGCTCGTAAGTTGCTGGCAATGGGGATGGATTATGCAGCTGTAGCTAAGGCAACAGGGCTTAGTGAAAGTGAAATAAAGTCGTTAAATCCTTAACATGTGGTTGTGGTGTTGTTTACCATGCAAGCTTCATCAACGCTAAAGCCTATTAAAACGGCAACCAACAAAACAACAACACTTTCGCAGCCTAAAGAAACTGTGCGCGTGCTTCTGCCCTGCATCGCCATGTGACAGGGATAGGCTCTAATAAATAGTGGGATACACCGTCTGGTCTCCGCCAGGACGGAAGAAGGAAGAAGATAATCAGGCTCACCCGAAGGGGACCCGGTTACGAGGGGCTTCTAGGGTGACATCAAAACTGTGAATGCACTCGTAGAAAGTTATGTGTCGCTATCTTCGGATTGGGGTTCGGCTCCCCTCCATCTCGAAACCCTCTCCTAGAGCGCATTTTTTTTATTTTCCAGGACCTGAATTGTAGTCCAAATGGCTATAATGGCTCCTAATATTTCGGACTTCCAAGTTGTCTGCTTAATTTTGCCCACACTGAAATAGTTCTGCTAAAATAGGATCATATAAATCAAGTGAGGTCGATCGAAATGAAATTAATGGACGAGCTTATTGATGCTTACTTGGATAACAACTTTGAGCACCCGTATTATTTGGATCTGCATACTGGACAAGTCATTTTGGATTTAGATGAGGCGTATACAGGGGAACCGGGAATCGACTGGGATGACGAGGAAAACGAAGAACGTTATATCGATATTCCAAAGATTGATTCAAATGAGGCATTTTATGTAATGACAAAATTTGCTCAGCGTACTGAATCCGATCCCGAGGATGAATTATTTGATGCTCTTGGTGGTAATAAACCTTTTAGAAGGTTTAAGGATGCGCTTGATAGATTGGATATTTGGGAAGAGTGGAACAGGTTCGAAAACAAGTATGCAGAAGAAGCAATCCAATCGTGGATGGATCGGTTTGAGCTGGATTACAATGAATTTAGCGAAAAGCACAATAATAATATTCCTTTTTCATAATGAAAGGGCGTAGTTTGTTTGAATAGACAAGAGTTACAGAAGAAGGTTCGTCATACGGTGCAACAATTGATCTGGGAAAAAGGGTATGCGAGCCCACTGGATTTGTTCTTGAAGATGGAGAAGGTCTCTCCGAAGCTTGTTGAGGAATGGAGATTAGGAAGGGTTCCATATCTTGAACGGGTTCTTCATGGCAACTTGGGTCAATTCAGCTTCATCATGAAAGAATTCCGAAAAACTGCAAGGGAGATCAACCTTAAAGAGTCCTATACCGCCTATATGTCCTGGGGAAAAGGTTCGAAACGCCCGCTACGTTTCTCGAAATCAGGTAACGACCAAGTGGAACGATACTATTCCACTCACTATGTAAAGCTGCCAAACCCCGAGCAGCCCAATTAAAAGTCGCTTTTAGTGGGGCTTAATCAGCCGCAAAGATGTAATGAAGAGGGGGCGTAATTATGTGTCGGGTGGATTCTTGTGAAGGAGCAAGAATGTTTGCGGCTCTTGGAATATGTCAAGAAGCAGCCTTCTCGAATGGAACAGGGGGGTGTCCAAGGTACGATGGGATGAAGTTCAGGAGCGTTTTCCTAATGAATGGGTCGTTTTTGAGGCGAATAAGGCCTATTCCAAGGAAGGCCAGCGTTTTATTGAAGAAATGTCGGTGATTGACTCCTATGTGGACTCTACCAAAGCATTGAAACGGTACAGTGAGTTACACCAGGAAGCTCCACATCGCGAGTATTGTTTTTTCACACTTCCCGTCCTGAGGTTGTGGCGCGAGAACGATATGTGGGGATCAGAGGGCCAAGATGAATATAACAGAAATCTTTGATACTGGAGAAATGCAACTGAAACTAACATTCGCTAAACGGCTATCTACATACAGTTTCAGCAACAATCCCCGCCGAATTGTGGCTCTGCACGTCCACCCCTTAGTTTCTAGTTTCTAGAACCCCCTTCCCGGCAAGGCTTTTCAGCTTTTTTTGGGAAAGGGGCTCTACACGTCTTTTCCATTGTATTAAAACGTTACAGCTCCGCCCCCTTATATCCCATCTTCCGATAGCCTTTCACTCTTTTCTTGAACATCGCCATTAACATAGGGACCTGAAGGTCGATATAATCATATATTTTTACTTCTTCTTTATTCACATGACTTCGGTGCAAGCGGCCCGCATATTGCTGCAAGGTGCCTGACCAAGAGATAGGATGGACAAGGAACAAGGTATCCAGTCTGGCATCATCGAAGCCTTCGCCTATCAGTTTTCCGGTCGCGATAACCACACGTTCTTGATCATCTGGAATAGAGGCGATTTGGGCGCGTAGAGCCTCTCTCTGTTTTTTCCCCATTCTGCCTTTAAGCATAATTACGTTTTTCGCAAAAGACTGCAATCTCTCTGCAAAATATTCAGCATGAGCGGTTCGTTCAACCAGTAGCAGCGGAGAGCGGCCTTCATCCAGGCAGGTAAGCAAATCGTCAAAAATAAGAGTATTACGTTCTTCGTTGTCTACAAGTTGCTGATAGATGTCCTGAATACCGGAAATCTTTTCTCCTGGCTTGATCTGAAAATGGGTATACCGAGGAACAACTCTTAAAGAAAATCCTCTGGAGCTGCTTAAGGCTTTGGCATCCACCTTTAATAGCACTGGTCCAAGCTGAAATCGTACGATTGCTTCTTGTCCGTCCTGGCGTTTAGGTGTGGCAGTTAAGCCGAATACATACTTAGCTTTTACTTCACGAAGAACCTGTTCGAAGCTGTAGGCTGATACGTGATGGCATTCATCCACAATGACTTGGCCGTATTCACTTACAATAGGTTTAACAATCCCTTTATAGTTGAGGCTCTGAATGACAGCAATATCGATGATGCCGGTTCTTTTGTTTTTGCCACCTCCGATCATACCGATCGCTTGTTTTGGAACTTCGAGAAAGGTTTGCAATCGCTCCTGCCATTGTTCCATGAGCTCCCGGCGGTGCACCAGAATAAGGGTGTTTGTCTTTCTTGAAGCGATGATGCTGACTGCTACGACAGTTTTACCGAATGCGGTTGCTGCCGAGAGAACGCCTATATCCCGGCTTAGAATCGCTCTCGCCGCTGTATCCTGAAGAGTGGTTAGCGTACCGGTGAACTCTGCCTCTATTGAAGTTCCAGACGAACGTTTATCGTCAAGTGATACTTTGACCTGATTTTGCTCAAAAAAGGATAACAGATCCTGCAAGCATCCCCGTGGAAGAACCACGTAACTCTCCAAATCCTCTGCACATGAGATAACCCGGGGTTTACCGTAGGTGGAGAGCCGCATAGCTTGTGATTTATAAAAATCGGGATTGGAGAACGACGCCAATTTAATCAGAGCATGAACGGCACTTGAAGGAAGTCCAGACTTAGGAATATAAAGACGATCTGAATGCAGAATCTGTATTTCAGCAGGCAATGATTCCATCAAAATCGGCTGCTTCTGAATATAATTACTCTGTTCCTCTGCCATTCCGGTTACTTCATCGTCAGATGCTGCTATCAGGGTGTCATTATTGAACAGTCTATGTTCCCCGTGCGTGTATATAAATTGCTTTACTTCGTCTTCGCTCATCTTGCCAAGTCCGGATAAAACACTCCATTGGTCAGCATAGGGCTCGAAGTGTTCATCAATAAAGCTGCTGTTTCCCTGTTTACGTGGTCCACCCTGAAGCGGCAGAGCAATTAGGTTGCCAAATCCGCCTTTGGGCAGCGTATCCTGATTGGGAAACAGGCGGTCGTAGGATTCCATGCCGATCTGATATCTCTTGTTCATGGTTAGACTCAGTAAAGTCATTCCAAATCTTCTGGCAGTAGCAGCTTCAATATTTTGACTGAAGAAAATCCAGATGTGACCCCCATTACCGGAGCGGGAGCGCTCTAACAGTGCAGGGATTTCATGGCTTCTACATATCTGCATTACGACAGTAACGTCCTGCTTCCAATCATGTTTGTCGAAATCCATTGCCAAAAACCAGCAGGTTTCATCCGGCAGCATTGGATATATGCCAATCGTTCTGTCTTGCCTTGCATCTAAATGGGATGACAGCACTTCGTTTGTAAGGGGCATGAAGCTCTGATGTTTGCAAACGGAGCATTTCACTCTGGGTTTCTCACACACCGAAGTCCACTCATTGGCGCAGACGGGCGAGTAGCCGGACTTGCCTTGCTTGTTGCTCCAGCGAATCGGGTATACATCGTCTCTTCCGCGAAAATAACTTTGATATATTGCGAGCTTGTCCTCTACTGTTGAGTACTGGTGAACATTCGATTCTCCAACAGTTGTTTCTTTGCTTACTTTTGCCGGAGAAGTGGAATTAGTCGTTGTTTGTTCATCCGTACTTGTTCTATTCTCCTCAACCGTAAGCCCCAGCAGACTTTTTAACCGGGCGACCTCCAGCTTAAGTTCTTCAATATGTGCTAAAGCTGCGTTATATTTGTCCTTCATATTGTCCATTGATTAGCCCTCGTGTTTTATTTATATTATACCTTGTAAGCAGCAGAGTAATAATGCTAGGAATTATCACCGGATTAAGGAGATCATCATAATGCTGAAATTAAGAAACTCAACCATTAAAAAGCATTTGAACAATCTTACGAGGGAAGAGCTTGAAGCTGAAGTCTTGAATTTGGCCAAGAAATATCCGATCATTCAGGAGCATTATTTTTCCGTGCTATTTCCTGATCAAGGGGAGGTCTTAACCAAGTACAAGAAAATTATTGAGAAGGAATTTGGCCATCATAAGGGGGAGATTTTGCGGTACCCGATTATGAAGAAAGCAATAAAGGATTTTAGTAATGTTTCAAACAACAAGGAGCAAATTGCAGAAATCATGATTTTTACAGTGGAATGTGGAGTGGACTTCACACTTTCATTTGGAGACATTGATCAAAAATTTTACCATACTATAGCAAGCATATATGAACAAGCCTTAAAGCATATTGTAGACAATCAATTAGAAGACAAGTTTGTAGGTCGATGCAACCGATTAATGCTGAGCAGTCAGGATATTGGCTGGGGTTTTGGATTTGATATGATGGATTTGTATAATGACTATTTAGGACAAATGGATGAAGAAGAAGACCTTGAGTAGCTTATACGGACGAATTATTTAACCGTAAAAATCGAAATCCGAGCGAGCTGTTATCCTAATGCTGCCCCAAAGGGAAGAACTGCAACGGTTATTGAAAGGGCCAATCAGCTTGCAGTCGCAGAGGCCAAAAAGGCTGGAGCTTCCATTTATTATATAAAAGATGGCAAGTTGATACGTGAAGACGCCACCGGGCAAAAATTCGAGATTACTTACGATGTAGCTGGAAATCGCACAATCAGTCCTCAAATAAGGGGAATTAATCGGGTAGCTTCAAGAGTGGAATAGGGAGGTAATGGATTGCCAAGAAGATATCCGTTGGAGATATGGTCAATCTTTAAGTAACCTGAAGCATGCTTTGGAAATTTCAGATGAAGTCACCATTATCGACAACACCGGTGAACCCGAGGTTGTGGCGGAGATCAAACGTTCACAGATTAACTTTTGCCAAGATGAGATTCCTACGTGGGCTAGGGAGGCTTTGGAAATGACTTTTAATAAGTTGCTCCAAGTTAGGGGTAATTAAGCGAGAGCAAGGGACATGGAGCGTCTTGTGGTTGCAATGTTTACGTCATAGCCCTGCGATTCCAAGAGTTCCTTGTATAGGCTGTTTCCTCCCATGGAAATCAGGAGTTGCATGACCGTTTCAAAGGGCAGCTTTTTCTTCCGGGTAAAATCTTTTTCAAGTTTTTTTACAAAAGGTGCGGGTGAGGCTGACATTTCTCGTATGAGGGATGTCAGCGTTTTTTTTAGCGAATTTGCGTACTGATCCATTGGCGTAACCTGCTCGTTGTTTCAAGGGGATTCGTCACACATTTCCATCTGGCTACAAGTCTAAGGATTACAGCGATATCGAAGAGCCCGCACTATTTTAACTTTAGATTTTTGGAAATATGATATAATTTTCATCGAGAGGGGCAGAGAAATATAATCAAATATTGAATGGACAGAGGCGACATGGAACCCCGTAACTGGATGCACCAAGGTTTCAGAGGGATGCAAGAATTGTTATGCATTAACCATGGCTAAACGCTTGCATGCAATGGGTAACCCTAGACATTTAAATGGATTTATGTAACTTTGCATGATGAGCTTATTGGGGTTCCATTAATATGGAAACAACCGAAAAGAAATTTTGTAAACTCTATGTCCGATTTATTTCATGAGGGTGTGCCGTATGAGTTTATATTGAAGGTTTTTGAAACGATGGAAAAGGCTCATTAGTACACATTTCAAATACTTACAAAGTGATATGAAAGATTGATGAATCTTGCTCGTGATTTACCTTGACCACCGAATGTCTTGCAAGGAGTAAGTGTGGAAAAAGAGCGCGTAACGTTTCGAATTGATCATCTGAGAGAGGTGACAGCCAATCGGAGGTTCTTATCCTTGGAACCTTTGTAGGGACCTTTTGATAACTTAAATCTTGACGGTATACATTGGGTTATAGTTGGTGGAGAACCAGGCTTTGGGGCAAGACCTATGAAAGAGGAGTGGGCAACAAGTATTCACGATCAATGCCTCGACCAAAACGTTGAATTTTTCTTCAAACAGTGGGGTGGAGTTCGGAAGCGTCGGATAGGTAGAGTTTTAGAAGGGGACATTTGCAGTCAATATCCTCTTGAGGTAAATAAGTGAAATGCTAGTTGCGGCAAATCATATTCATAAGGACGGTTATAATATGTTGGGGTACTTAGTGAATGCAAACTATTGTGATGAAGAAAATGATTATCAAATTGAATATATAGAAGATGATATTGAAATAGATATGTTGGCAGATTTAGAACTTGAAAAAAGATTAGTGAAAAAAATTCGTAGTAATAGTGCCCTGTTGTCAGAATTGTTTATTCCTGACACAGAATACATATATAAATATCCTCCGAGAACGAGAATGGAAGTTGAAGGAGGAGCTAAGATTGCACTTAGAAGAGGTGCCAGATTAAATGAAACAAAGATTTATAATTTAGTCTGTAGGTTTAAAAATAAGAGACAAGATAATTCAAAAGCACTAGCTTTTATGTATCGACCATTGAGCAATAACGATGAATGGGTGGTACTTCAAGCAGATAATACTGAACTTACATTAGAGCTCGAAAAATTTGAGTTTGGGAGCTATGCGGACGATTACTATGGTATGGGGAGAATCGATCGTTCTCAGAAAATGAGTATTGAGGAAAACATGGAGAAACTCAATATTCATGAACGCTGTGCACAATCTTTAATGCATGAATTTGGACATGTTCTTCATTGGAGAATGTTTGACCACGAATTAAACTCATCAGATCCTGCAGATATTTATCTATGGTTTCTTGAGAACGATTATACTTCTAACGTTGACGCACGGAATCCGAAATATTATCATGCGTCAGCTCAAAAAAAACTTCATTTCTTAAAAGAGTCCTTAGTTGAGGATTATCGAATTTACTTGAACATAATGGCAGAGAGTGGTATGTTTATACTACCGAATAAATACAATTTTGCGGGTGACTTTTGCGAACCAGAATTACTTAAGGAGGGGATGATGATCATGCAACAAATGCTTAAACCTGTTTTGGATAAAAACTCACTGTTTCGGAAGTCGAGCAATGCCTCAAGAGATGATATGGACGTTGTAGCAATGCGTGAAATTCATGAAAGTTCGCTCCAAGAGGATTGGGTTCCTGGCAAAAGAAGAATGTCCGCTAATGATCATCTTGCTGTTTATACTTCATTGTTACAAAAACAAACCAGTACAGCTAGTCGCTAAGCGTTCTAATCAACCCACTCGATGAGTGGGTTTTTGATTATGGCTTTAGCCAGTTGAGCACGCGAAGCGTGGGAAACAAAAAATCACCTGCTATGCGGGTGTTGCAGTGATGCTTATAGCAAAAAACCACCTGATGCGAGCGTTATACTAGGAGTGTTCAAGCTACTATGTATAACGAAAGGAGAAGGTGGTTTTTTGTGGCACAAGCCAGAGAAGGCATGGCATACACCAAATGGATGTGCAAATACCATATCGTATTCACCCCAAAGTATAGACGAAAGGTGATCTACAATCAATACAAGGAAAGTATTCGAGACATTTTGAAGCAACTGTGCGGATATAAAGGAGTAGAGATTATCGAGGGACACCTCATGCCCGATCATATCCATATGCTGGTCAGCATCCCACTGAAAATGAGTGTATCTAGCTTTATGGGATACCTAAAAGGGAAAAGTGCGCTGATGATCTTCGATAAGCATGCAAATATAAAATATATGTATGGAAATCGTCTTTTTGGGCGGAAGGCTATTACGTAAGCACCATAGGACTCAACGAGGCAACAATTAAGAAATACATACAAGAGCAGGAAAGTCACGATATTGCGCTGGATAGGCTGAGTGTGAGAGAGTACGAAAACCCCTTTAAGGGGGAGTCGGTAGTCCAAGCACCCCTTCAGGGGTAGGCAAAAGAGGCAAAGGCATAGTAGCTTGAACGAAGTGAAAGCCAGCGCCTTAGACGCTAGCCAGCACCAGAGGCTTATAGCCTCAGAGCAAACCACCCGTTTGACGGGTGGTTTTGATTGAAATTCTTCTACCCTGCATCGCCCATGTGACAGAGATAGGGATAAGGGCTAACAAGTAGTGGGATACGCCGTCTCGTCTGGTCTCCGCCTGCGGTGAGCTGAAGAAGACAATCAGGCTGACCCGAAGGGGACCCGGTTAGGGAGGCTTCTAGGGTGACATCAAATCCGTGACTACACTCGTAGAAGCTTATGTGGCGTTATCTTCGGACAGGGGGTCGAATTGCCTCGGCTCCGTATGGAGTATCAGTGAAGACACCTTAATTGGTGTCTTATTTCATTTTAGCAGTTGTTTTGGACTATACGTAGCGGTTAAAAGGCCTGCTATGACACCGGTTCTGTGGCTTGCTGTCAATGGATACAGTGAGTTTTACTGAGTACATACGAAGAAAGGAGGTTCTGGCCGCTACGTAAGCAGTGTTGAATACGATTCCCTTCGGCGTGTGTGTTCTTCCATTCCCCATTATCCGTACTTCGATTATTTAAGACTACTTCTCTAAAGCCTCTAAAGCCTCTAAAGCCTCTAAAGCCTCTAAAGCCTCTAAGCCTCTAAAGCCTCTAAAGCCTCTAAAGCTTCTTAGTTCTTCGATTACTTCTACTGCAAACAGTTTGAGGAAGTAGATAATTAGGGGGCATCCAATTGAGCGGATGCTCCTTTCTTATTGAAGAAATATCAAGCGTTGTTATGTCTCAATCTTTTTCAGTATCAACCAAGTCAATAATCTCACGAATATCCTCGATATTTAAAGCCTCTGCAATTTTAACTATATGACTGAAGCTAATACTTTCTCTCTTCCCGTTAGCTAACTCACTCAATGCTGCATGTCGAACATCGGATATTCTGGACAATTGCCGCAGCGAAATCTTATGCTTATTGGTCAATTCAGATATTTTTACTACAACTCTTTTCCCCACCTTAATCCCCTCACTTGTTCCGAGTTTTACCTTGACTATACGTATAAGCGTACCGTATAATGATTTTGTACTTGGTACGTATATGCGTACCGAATTGAAGTTTATTATTCTTTTTTTCACAACATGGAGTAGAGAATGCCTCTAAATTTGCACTAAAATGAGCAGGTAAATCTATTTCTACAAAAATGTATTATATTCATTGGGTAAGTTGTCTTAAATATCAAAACGTAACTGTTGACAGTAATGTATAAATGAAACTGATTCAGTGCCCCAAAAAGGAGGCCTCCATGCCAAGCATTCTCGAATCCCTATACCACGGTAGTTTGTTCCCTAACGAACACGTTATCCCCAAAGATTCTAATTATCGTCCGTTAAACAAACAGATCATCGAGTCTATAGAAACTTGGAAAAGCAAGCTGTCCGAAGGAGATTTTGAGGAACTGGAGTCTTTATTGGAGCTGTATTCGCAAGTGCAGGGGATGGATATGACGGCTGTGTTTGTGTGCGGACTCAAGACCGGAGCGGCGATGATGATTGAAATTCTAGTCGATGATTAAGAATGGCGAAAGCCCTCTTCGATTCTTCTCTAAAACCCTCAATGCTTCAAAACAGAAACCTGATTCAATCTGAGCAGTAGCTGAAGAAGTGCGTAGCGATTAATATTTTGAACTATTCGTTTTTGAAGAATGACCGGTATCATAATGTGTTCACCTGAGGGAAGACCGGACTGGGATATCTTTGATTGATGATATTGAGGTCCATTTTCTAGAGCTGCCTAAGTTGGATGAACATAGTGTTCCGACTGAAGGCGGATTGATCAATTGGTTGTTGTTTCTCAAAGGTGTTGATACATCATATTGGGAGGTGCTGAAGATGAATGAGCCAGGGCTGGAGAAGGCGATGGATACCCTGCAATATTTGAGTCGGGATTCTGAGGTCAGACGGTTGTATGAGGCCAGACAGAAGTATTTGCATGATGAGGCATCTATGGTTGAAGGGGCAAAGTCAGCGGGGATTGCAGAAGGTGTAAATAAAGGAAAAAGAGAAGTAGCTAAGAACTTGTTAGCGATGGGTATGGACCATGCTGCTGTCGCTAAAGCAACTGGTCTGAGTGAAGATGAAATCAAGTCTATAATGTTTTAACGCCCGTATGGTTTGAGATATTAATAATAAAAACAAGGACTATGGAGGGCAGGTCCAAGTCCTTGTTTTTTGTTTATAGCAAGCTCTCCGAAAGTCTAGTACACATGTGAGTTCATATTTTTGAGAAGTCGTTCGCATTGATTTCTAATGTGAGCCAACCCTGTATTAAGTTGATCCAGGCCAAGGCTCATTACTTTAGAGTAAGGGACTCGAAACGCATTTGCTAAACAGCGTTTGCATAGAGCACTAACATCGGCCCGCGCTGAATTGTGGCTCTGCACCTCCACCCCTCGCCTCCATAAAAAGTATCAGTGAAGGCACATTAAATGGTGTCTTTTTTCATTTAAACAGCTATTCAGGGTTGTACATAGTGATTGAAAGGATTTATATGGCACGAGTTCAGCTTCTGATTTTCGTTCAATGCCTTACCCCATAATGACCCGCACGTTGTTTTCGGCTTTCATTTTGGCGATTGGGATTAGGTCCCCTTGAATTTCTTCGCCGTTAATGACGATATGGGTAACCCCTTTTTGGACGCCGTTCTTGTTTTCTACCTGAATGTTCAGCTTCTTACCGCGGAATTCCCGCGCCATGGAGAAGTCATTCCAGCTGGAAGGAACACATGGGTTGATGCGAAGGCCATCCATCTGCGGCTGAACGCCCATGATGCCCTCCACCAGAGAGACCATCACGGTCGAGGCGGTGCCGGTGAGCCAGTGGACATGGGCCCGGCCTTGATACGGGCTGTCTTTGGACTCGACGAACTGACCATGCACGTAAGGCTCCAGTTTACGGATTTCGGCCTTATCGTTCATGCTGGCCGGACTACAATTCAGGAAATATTCGAACGCGCGTTCACCGTTGCCAATCATGGTTTCCGCTAAGATGAGCCATCCCTGCGGCTGGCTGAAGATGCCGGCGTTTTCCTTGGTGGAGGCGTTGAAAAGAGCCATCAGAGCCACTGGCAAACCGTACTCCCGGAACGGCGGGTAGAATAACATGGTGCCGTAATCGGTCCGCAGATTCTCGTACACTTTATCCATGGAGACCTTTGCCTGTTCCGGGCGGGCGGCGCCGCTTAATACGGCCCAGCTTTGCGGATTCAGCCAGATTTTTGCTTCATCATTCTCCCAGGAGCCGATTGTATAGTTGTCTTCGGTGAACCCGCGGACGAACTGATCGTTCTCCCAAGCATGCTTCTGAATGTTCCCGTCGAGCTCATCAAGCAGGCCCTGTGCCCACTTTACGTCGTCCGGCTTGTTCTTATTTTGCGCGATTTCCATGAACACTTTGAAGGCCATGTACAGCTGGAAGGCGACGAATAGCGACTCACCCTTGGCTCCGAGACGCAGACAATCGTTCCAGTCCGCATGAAGCCCGACCGGCATGCCATGTGCACCCATACGATCCAGACTGAATTGAAGGGCCTGGCGCAGATGCTCGTACACCGTGCCCTCACCTTTATCTGAATAAGGTATCACTTCATCAGTAAAGTCCCAGTTGCCACTTTCATTTAAGTATTTAATGACGGTTGGGAACAGCCACAAGGCGTCATCGGCGCGATAGTGGGGATGACCGGTTTCCCGCACGTATTCCGGGTCGTCTGGTGTGCCCTCGTGACCAGGGTTATGATCAAACTTCACCAGTGGAAGTCCACCGCCGTTGGAGACCTGGGCGGAAATCATCAGCCTCAGACGCTCAAGGGCCATCTCATGATCCAGATGAATGATACCTTGAATATCCTGTACGGTATCCCGATAGCCGAGTCCGTTACGAAGACCGGAGTATTGGAAGGAGGCTGCACGAGACCAGATGAAAGTGATGAAGCATTGATATGCGTTCCAGGTGTTGATCATGTTGTTCAGATTATCGCTTGGTGTCTGGACCTGGAAGCGGTTAAGTTTGCTGTGCCAGAATGCCTTCAGTTCTTCGAGTTCCTTGTCCACGACAGACAAATCTTTGTAGTGGCTGAGAATTTCGGACGCGCCTTTCTCGTCATATTGTCCCAGAAGGAATGCGATTTCTTTCTCTTCTCCCGGCTGCAGCTCCACGTTGATCTGCAGAGCGCCGCAGGAGTTGGTGTTGTAGTTTAATGAATTGCTACATTGGCCGTTTGCAACGGAGGCCGGATTGCCGTAGCTGCGGTAATCGCCGAGGAACGTATCCCGGTCGCCGTCGTAAGCGGTTACCTCTGCACCTGCAGCACCGAAGAATCTCCAGCTCTGATCCTCGGGAACGTTTTCATTGATGGATTGAAGGATCATATTGTTTTTGTAGTAGGTCCGTGAGATGAACAGCGTGTACTGAAGGTTGACAGTATCCTGCTCGTAATTGTTATTGTTGGTTAATTCGACAAATCCGAAGAGAGCCAGCTTCCGCGCTTTGGAGTCATTATTGCGGACCTTCATGCGCCACACCTCGTAGGTTTTGTTCAGCGGCACATAATATAATGATTCTGTATGGATATTGTCGTAATCCGAGACGATGTTTGTGTATCCGGTTCCATGATGGCATACCGACTTGTACTGATCCAGATCTTTACCCACGGGCTGCCAAGAACCGGACCAATAATCCCCGTTCTCCAAATCTCTCACGTAAATGTAGCGTCCAGGCTCGTCCTTTGAATTAAAATGGTAGCGGACATGCCGCCCGTTGGCTCCAGACTTTACAAAACTGTAGCCCCCTGCGTTTCCTGAGATAATGGCGCCGTATTCCGGCGAGCCCAGGTAGTTCGCCCAAGGGGCAGGCGTATTCGGTTTCGTAATGAGATACTCTTTGTTCTTTTCGTCAAAGTGACCGTATTGCATAACCATTCCTCCTATAAAGTGGATGATGGGCAGGGCAATAAACGCGCGTTCACAAACGGGTGAAGTTTCCCGGCCCAATTTCATTATAAGATAGTTTTAATCAACCTATAACCCCATATTTGTGAAAAATCAACAAAGAATATCAAACTAAGGGTTTTTCAAGTTCTTCTAATAAAGGCGGGAAAACGGAAAGGTTTTATCGCCTTATTGATGTGTCGAAGGACTTTTTTTTCGTAATACGCAAAATTTAGTTTAACATGTCGTTTTTGATGGTAATGTATGTATATTGTGTGGTTATATAATGAATCAACCAAGTTTTTATGTATTCTGTATATGCATTAGGTCCACGGAAGCTTGTACATAGATCACATTTAGTGTTTATTTGGGTTGGGAGTTAATCTAACCTGCGAAAGGATGATTTTATGAAAATTGATGTCCAAAGGGAGAGCGGAATTGCCCGGGAGATCGGCCAGCATGAAGTTTCTCTGGGCGCAATCAAAGAAAATCTCGAGTTGTACAAGGAAAGTTTGAGAAAAAGCTGGGATGCAGATGAAACTATACATATGACACATGTCATGGAACTGATTCAAACGAGTATTGGAAGGGTCGCATCAAGTCTTAGAGCGATTGAGTCGGATATTATATCTACGGCAAATGCGATAAGACAAGAAGAAGATGCGAAGGAGGCAGCAGAAATCGCAGCTAGAGAGGCAGCATTGAAGCAGCAGCTCAAGAATAGTCCGCATACTAAATAAAGTCTGTGCCGGGAGGACACTGTATTGAATACCATTTTCCTAGATGAGAATCTTATTCAAATTGCATCAACCCATCTTTCTAAGTACACCTCTGACTTATCTGACGCAGTGAGCAGACTTTCCCGGTTGCTTGGTCAAATTGACAATAGAGTTCTGTCGCGAAGTGATGTAGGCAGCCGGTTAGGCAACCTGTGTAAAGAGCTGGGGGATTTACAGGAAAAGCTGGGGAATTTCAAGAGGTTTGTGGAGAATGAAAGTGGAAAATATTTTGATATTGAAGATTATTTGGTTAAAGTCGGATTGTCATTCAGCTCAAACCCCATAGACCAGTATGAATCTCAATTGGCTGGCGATCCTTTCTTTCTGCTGGCCTTCCGCAATGCCGTGAATGATGTATTCTCTGGCATTACGAACTCGGATACATTACTCCGGTATAAAGATTTGCAGTTTAAAACCGTTAAAAAAGACGGGAAGATTCTCATTCAGCTCGTCAATGCGGAAATGGTTACGGGCAGACACTATATGGAGTATAGAGACGGGTTGGTCCGGCTCTTGGGCGGGGAAAGTGGAACCTTCAAGAAGCGATACGTGAACCGGTTAATTAACGGGGATGGAATACCTCTGTATGTTGATGGCCATGGAGTTATCCAAGATAATATGGACCGTTTTAATAGACTGACTCCTGTAGAACAATTCATCAATGGAAGAAGCAACAGATTACAAAATATGAAGGATGTATTCAAATCTTCTTATAAAGACGGGATGACGCTCTGGGATGATTTTAACTGGAAAAACACGACGGTCTTGTCTAAGGGCGGAAAGTTTCTAGGTGCAGCCGGGACGGTTCTGGCGGTAGGAGATAACTTTGTGGAGACATTCAGAGACGGCGGGAAATGGGATTTCAACTTGAAGAACACCGGTACTTTTGCTGTGAACACCACGGTGGATGTTGCCGCCGGTGCGGGTGCAGCAGCAACTGGTGCCGTTATCGGCTCGTTTGTGGTGCCACCCTTGGGAACTGTAGTGGGGCTCGCCACAGGCGTAGCTATAAACTTTGCCCTGAATGCCAAGTTCGGAGGTCCGCCGCCGAAAAGTGTAGTCGATCATACGAAAGATTTGGTTAACGATGCAGTGGATGCTACTTGCGACGCTATCAGTGGTGCTGTATCAAACATCGGAAAGGGCTTGAATAAATTGATATGGTAGGAGGCTCACATGTTAAAGCAATATAACGAGGAGTACTTCGCTAAAATAAAGGAAGCCGCGCGTGAACGCTTGCGTCCTGATGGTGTATCTGTATTTATTATAGCTACCTTAGTGTTCAGTGCTGTAATGATCGCGGTTTCGCTTAATGCGGTTCTCTATGGTGATAACACCGATTCGAGATGGATGATTTATTTAATTGTAGACATAGTCCTCTGGGCATTCCATTTGCTGGCTGCGCTTTTATTTTATAATGAGAAATTGGCCTACAAATATCAAAAAATTCAGGCCTATATACTATGTTTCATTTCCCTGAAATTTTCACTTGAGATCTATTTGGTTTATTTTCTCATGTGTGAAGACAGGGGAGCGGAGCCGTTCATGACATCACTCGGTCTGCTGATGTTGTTAGGCGGAATTCTTTTTCTGATCCTCTCCACTTGGCGGGCAGTACATCGGGTAAAACAGGGTCATTTACGAAGAGGCGAAAAAGGATTATATAACTTTGGAGGATCCAAGTCTTACATAAGTTTCCCTGTTATTTATCTCGGAGCCGTTATTGCCGGATTTGTGCCTAGGATGTTCGCGGATAGCAGCAGTTATACATCCTTTGAGCCTGTTATTGCCTTGGTGCTTAGTGTACTTATTCAGTATCTCTCCGCAATGTTCCTGCCTGAATTCATCCTACTGGCATATTGCAAAGGGCGGTTCCAATCTTTTCATATCCAACCACCCAACCAGCGTAAAGCGAAGCAGCAGAAGCCACGGGGGGGACACAAGGCATGAAAATAAAGCGGACTCCGATTATATTCCATAACGTCATCAGTTGTACCAAAACCTGCAAAATAGAGGAATGGCATCAGCTGGCCAGAGAGCTTCGTAATTCCGTTGTAAGCAGTGGCTTATATGGTACAGGTCCGATCATTTATCAAGTTTCCAATCTGAATTTGGACGTAGGGGAGGCTGACTATTCCTTCTACATTCCTGTTAATGCACCTGTAGAGATGGAGAAAAATGAGGATTATCACTTTACGGAAACTTTGAAATTTACAGACGGGCTGCTGCTCAGACACGCTGATCTCGACGAGGATATCGAAGAGTCATACGCTGTTCTGCGGTCATGCGCCGAATCCTATCAGCTAACGCTTGAGGAACCCTTTTACAATATCTATCTGGACGTCTACGGAGATGGAATTATTGATATCTTTGCTCCGGTCATTAAGGAGGGATAGTGTGGTAAATCCAAAGGATTCGATAAAGTACACCAGTGTTGTCTCCAGAAAGTATCATTTCTACTATAAGGATCTGGAGCAGCATCTATCCGATTTTATGAGTGATGTATTCAAGCTTAAGGCTACGATTAAAGGCCCCTTATTCTATTCTATAAACAATATTCCACTGGATGAAAAAATGCATGCTGAATTTTTTATTCCTATCCAAGAGGATTATCTGGACGTGACAGAAGATATGCATTTCCACAGTTATTTCTGCATTGACCGGATGATATCTACTTGTGATCTTGCCGATTATGAAGCAAGCACGGAGACCACTTATGGAGAGCTGCTTCACTATATGGAGAGCAATTATTTGCGCCAGACGACTCCCATTTTTCATATCGTTTCCGGCGACCGGACATTACCCTATTTGTTTATCAAAATCGGAGTCAGCGCTCAAAGTGCTGAGGAAATTTGGCTGTGAACGGCGGTACAGGACGGTTATCAGCGAATTGAACCGCATGTAGAAAGGATGCAAGGAGATGGCATTCAATCCAGAAACCAATGAAGAATTAGTGATTGATGGGAAGGTTTATGTTGTTCAGGGGCATCCGCTCATGAGTGAGATCCCCTACGGCCAAGAGGGCAGGCAAGGTACGGTGTATAAACTCACCAGCATTCAAGACGGCATTTCCAAAGCGCTGAAAGTATTCAAACCCGTCTTCCGGCAGCCTTCTAATGTATATTTGTCAGAGCAGCTTGCGGCCTTTTCAAAGATTGATGGACTTCAGGTCTGTGAACGGGATGTATTGATTCCTCAGCGGGACGTACAACTGTTGGGAAGTCACCCGGAGCTGCTGTATGCTGTTCTTATGCCATGGATCAATGGTCCGACCTGGATGGATATCATACTGGAAAAGAAAGATATTCCCCAAGAAACGGCGCTTCATACCGCCAGGTCCTTGGCTGAAGTATTATCTTTCATGGAGCAGCGCGGGTTGGCGCATGGGGATTTATCAGGCTCTAACGTTATGATTCCCGGACTCCTGCATGAGATTATGCCCTTAGTCAAATCATGCATTCAGCTGATCGACATAGAGCACATGTATGCGGTCCACCTCGACAGACCTGAATATATGACGATGGGATCACCCGGATACTCTTCCGGGAGAAGTGATTATCAGCATCTTTGGAACAAGTATGCAGATCGTTATTCCGGCAGCATCCTGCTCGCGGAGATGCTGGCATGGTTCCATCCCGAGATTCGGGAAGCGGCATGGGGTGAAAGTTATTTTGACCCCGGGTTGATGGAAAATGATCAGGATAGAGTAGCTTTAATTAATAGAGTGTTGACTGAAAATTACGGCGGCGAGGTTGCGGGTCTTTTCCGTAAAGCATGGGAAAGTGATGCGCTATATCAATGTCCAGCATTCGGAGAATGGTATATTGCCTTATCATCGGTCAGCCTTGGCTACACGGACTCCTCCGAAGAGGTCCGGGCGGAAGGAACAATGACTTCAACGGCCCTCCCATCCGTTCTTCGTCCGACTCCAATGGAAGAGTTGTCAGAATGGGATGAAGCGCCGCTGGGTAGAGCAAGAATGCTGGAAAGTTCAGGGGATTTACAGGGAGCCTTGGCGGCTTACACAGCATTGCTTGCCGGTCCCGTTGCTGATTCCTCTCTGCGCCATGAAATCGAAGTTTCCATACAGGTGATTCAGTCTCTGCTGGCTGAACAGCATTCGAAAGAAACTGCGCCGGAACAGGAAGAACCGCGCCAGCCGGCAGGCAAGAAATGGCGGCTCGGAATGCTGATTGCCTTGGCGGCAGCTATTGTGCTCGGCGGCAGTCTGACTGTAAGGGGAATGATGGGCGAATCGGAGCCCTCTAATGAGGCTACTGACGTTGCCGCTCAAGCAACGGTGCAGCCAACGGCAACAGCCCAGCCAACGGTTGCCGCCAGCCCGTCAGCGGCTGCTCTGGCGCCCGTAACTACGGAAAAGCCGACGCCAAAGCCGACAGCTCAGCCGACGGTTATACCAACGCCGAAGCCGACAGCTCAGCCAACGGTTAAACCAACGCCGAAGCCGACAGCCCAGCCGACGGTTAAACCAACACCGAAGCCGACAGTCCAGCCAACGGTTAAACCAACGCCAAAGCCGACAGCCCAGCCAACGGTTAAACCAACACCGAAGCCGACAGCTAAACCAACAGCCAAACCAACGTCGAAGCCGACAACTAAACCGGCGGCAACCGCCAAATCAGTAGCGAAGAAGCAAAAAATCAAAGCGCTGGAGGATAGCATTCTTTATGCCTACAACGTTGAAGATGATACGGAAAAGGTTATTCGTCTAGCTAAACAACTAAAAGCACTGGATAGCAATAACAAGCTGGCACGAAGCATGCTAAAAGAGCTTACAGGAGAGTAGTTATACAAAAGTACATATAACATTTAGGAGGAATAGATATGAAGAAGTTTATCTCAGGCTTTATCTGCGGTGGATTATTATTCGGAGGTGTTACCGTATTTGCGGCAGATTTAAAGGGAGCCCTATTCAATATTAATAGTGTTGAGGTGGATGGCGCGAAGATTACGGTGAATAGTAAAAATAAACCTTTTACATTCCAAGGCTACGCTTATTTTCCCAGCTATATGCTGCCTGAGCTGGGTTATGAACCTTCGCGTTCCCGTGACGGGAAGACTGTAATCTTAAATTCAACGGGCAAGAAGGTTTACGCAACCACCGGCACGATTGAGGCAGGCAATGATTTCCTGATCGGAGCCCCTGAAGTGGTTAATACGAACGCAGAGAGCAGCATTATGTACGACGGCAGCACTGTGATTAAAGAGCAGAACGGGACCACCCATTTGAATTATATCTATACGATGCTTGGAGACTATACTCCGGATAGCAAGGGACAAGCAAAGATTACCTATCAACTGGATGAAAAGTACAGACAGTTTAATGCGAAAGCGGCTCTAATTCAGCATAAGCTAGGAAGCGTCAGCACGCAGCCGGTCACGGTAGATGTTTATCTTACAAATAAAGGCGGGCAAACGACCTTATACGGATCGTACACATACACGTCCACTCAAGAACCCCAAAATTTGATTGTGCCGCTTCGTTATGTGGATAAGATTACATTTGCGATAAGCAGTCTCGGTGCTTCTAAAGTGGAATTTGCCATGTTTGATCCAGTATTCATTAAATAGTAATCCTGCAGGAAGTTAGTGCCGGATATTTGGTGGATTTGAATAGGGAGTGAAGATACGCATGCAGCTATCACTGCTTAAAGACACGGTCATCTATACTTGTGTTCTTCCCGAGAAACAGAAGGGACAATACTGGATCACCCAGAGAAATGAACAGAATTATGAGGAGAACGTTATCAGCATTGAAGGCATTGAGGGGAAATGGATTCTAAAGTCCAATAAACAGGCCGTTATTCTGGACAGCAACAAGTCCACTATTAAGGAAATTGCCATAGAACCCATGAACATGTACTCCATTCATCTTATCCGAACGAATGAGTATGTAGTGCTCTTCTCTGAGCCTGTCTCCCGTGACAGGAACACCTTTAAGAAGCTGAAGTTTCATGCAAACAGCAAAATAACGATTGGACGGGCAGAGAATTGTAATCTGCATTATGCCAATAAGTATACCTCATCCCTTCATGCTGAACTGTTGATCAATGGCTCTACCCTGACGATTCAAGACCAGAGCAGCGCAAACGGAACGTTTGTGAATGGGAAACGGGTCACCAGCAAAGTGCTGAAACTAGGAGATGTCGTCTATATTATCGGTCTCAAAATTATTATTGGCCCCGATTTTATCGCCGTGAACAATCCGGACGGTCAGCTAAAGATCAAAGGAGCTGCGTTTCAGCCGTATGTTAAGCAGACGGCAGCTGTGGTTGAGGAGGAGGAATTGGAGGAGATCGCCGTTTCCCCTGAATTCTTCTACCGTTCTCCACGGTTTAAGCGGGATATTCAGCAGGCGGAATTTGTAATTGATCCTCCACCTTCACTCGGTAATATGGAACAATTACCAATCATGCTGATGCTGGGTCCGTCCATCACTATGGGGATGGCCTCACTTTTCACAGGGTTGTTTGCCCTCCAGAATGCACTCAGTTCCGGGGGGAATGTCAGAAATGCAATGCCTACTCTAGTAATGTCTATGAGCATGCTGCTAGGTACAATATTATGGCCTATCTTGGCCAGAAGACATGAGAGCAAGCGGAGAAGCCGGCGCAATCAGGAGAGAAATGTGAAATACAAGGCATATTTGGAAGAGCTCCGGCAAAAAATTGCAGATGAGTGTGCCTATCAAAGCGATATTCTACATGAGAACCTAGTGACTGTAGAAGATTGCGTTGGCCGCATAGAACAAAGGAAGCGTAATTTATGGGAGCGAACCCGCAGGCATAATGACTTTTTATCGCTTAGACTGGGACTGGGAACCGTTAACCTGCAGGCAGAAATTAAGCATCCCGAAATAAGATTCAGCTTGGATGAAGATGAATTGCGGAAGGAATTAGAAGAGTTCATCAAAGAACCGAAGCTCCTGAAAAATGTGCCGTTGCCGCTGTTATTGACGGAGGATTGGATAGCGGGAATTATCGGCACCAGGGAAGCCGCCGTTATGCTTACGAAGCAGCTGATCCTGCAGCTTACCGCACTTCACAGCTATGATGAACTAAAGCTCGTCTTTCTCTATGATACAAAAGAACAAGATACTTGGGGATTTGTGAAATGGCTGCCGCATGTATGGAATGAAGAGGGCAGTTTGCGGTTTGTCGCAACGGAGCTAAATGAAGTGAAAGAGCTGTCCAGTTATCTGGAAAAAGAGCTGTCCGCCCGGGAAATGCTCTCATCTGATGAAGAAATACGGGAGTTGTCGCCATATTACGTGATTATAGCTGCGGACAAGCAACTGGCGGGCAAAGCTGAAATAATCAACGGATTATTAAAGCAGAAAAAGAACCTCGGCTTCAGCATTTTGCATCTTTATGATCAGCTTATGCATCTTCCCAAAGAGTGCTCTCTGGTGATTGAGTGCGACGGTGAAGATTCGAATATTTTTGACAAAGATAATATTTCCGGGAAATCGCTATCTTTCCGCCCTGATCCTTATGAGATCCGTAATGAGCTTGCGCTTGCTGTCCGGCTGGCTAACATCAAGCTTGACACATCAGGGTCTAAATATAATCTGCCGGATATGCTAACCTTCCTCGATATGTTTGGCGTCGGAAAGATAGAGCATCTTAACGCCTTAACCCGCTGGAAGGATAACGATCCGGTATTGTCACTGGAAACTCCTATTGGTGTGGACACCACGGGAGCCTTATTTCAACTGGATCTGCATGAAAAATTCCATGGTCCTCATGGATTGATTGCCGGAATGACAGGTTCGGGTAAAAGTGAATTCATCATGACCTTTATATTATCACTGGCAGTGAATTATCATCCTCATGAAGTAGCCTTTATCCTTATCGATTATAAGGGCGGCGGGATGGCAAGCGCATTCTCTAGCCTTCCTCATCTTGCAGGAACGATTACCAATTTGGACGGCGCTGCGGTAAAACGTTCGCTGATTTCAATCCAAAGCGAGCTGAAACGACGCCAGGCCATATTTCAGGATATTCATAGCCGGCTTGGTCTTAGCAACATTGATATCTATAAATACCAAAGGCTTTACCGGGAAGGGCAGGTATCCGAACCGCTTCAGCATTTGTTTATCATTTCTGACGAATTTGCCGAACTTAAAACCCAGCAGCCGGAGTTTATGGAACAGCTGGTAAGCGCTGCGCGAATCGGACGAAGTCTGGGCATCCACTTGATTCTGGCTACTCAGAAGCCTGCGGGTGTCGTAGACGACCAAATCTGGAGCAATAGCAAATTCCGAATTTCATTGAAGGTCCAGGAGAGGGCCGACAGTATGGATGTAATCAAAAGACCGGATGCCGCCGAATTGTCCGTTACGGGCAGATTTTATGTGCAGGTAGGCTTTAACGAGCTGTTTGAACTAGGGCAATCTGCATGGGCCGGCGCACCGTATGATCCATCGGACCGGATTGAACGTACACCGGATCACAACCTCACGATAATTGATACGCTGGGCCGTATTGTAAAGCAAACAGCTGTTAATAAACGAAAAATCAGACAGGCCAATCCGGAGAAGCAGATTAGCAAGATTAATGAGTATCTATCCCACATTGCTGCCGAAGAAGGCATCAAGATCCGGCCGCTGTGGTTGGAGCCGATTCCTGCTGTGATTTATCTGCATGAATTGAAGAAGAAGTACCCTAACTCCCCTTCTTTTTATGGTGAGATTAATCCTGTAATCGGCGAGGTCGATGATCCGGTGAACCAGAGACAGCTGCCCATGACCTTCCCGCTCTCCCGGGACGGCAATGCCATCGTTTATGGTACGGCCGGAAGTGGCAAAACAGTCTTTCTGACGACACTTATCTTCTCCTTGATAGAGCAGCATACACCCGAAGAAATCAATATATATATTCTGGATTTCGGTTCGGAAACGCTGGGAGCCTTCTCAGAAGCACCGCATGTGGGTGATGTAGTCTTCTCTCATGACAGTGAAAGGGTTAATAAACTCTTCCAGATGCTTCAGCAAAAAATAGAACAAAGAAAGAAAATATTCTCACCGTATGGGGGTGACTTCGGTTCTTATAATCGCGTATCTCCGGAACAAGAACCATCTATATTAGTCGTCATTCATAACTATTCTGTATTTACTGAGCTTTTTGAGGGTAAGGAAGAGGTGATCTCGCTACTCAGCAGAGAAGGCCTGAAGTATGGGATTTATTTTATGCTGACTGCTCTTAATACGGGAGCTGTACGGTACAAAACCTTGCAGAATTTCAAGCAGCTCTACGTGCTCCAGCTGAATGATCCATCCGATTATTCCGGTGTGCTCGGCAATGTAGGGGGCGTGTACCCTTCCAAATTGAAGGGCAGAGGTATCTTCAAGAAAGACAACGTCTATGAATTTCAGCTGGCCCATATTCAGGCAAACGGCAACAATCTGCTGAATGAATTGCGTAGCAGCTGCAGCAGCTATGCGAAACAATGGACAGGAACAACTGCTGAACAGATACCGATATTGCCGGACAAGGTGGATCTTGCCTTCCTCAAGAAAGATATTCATCGCTGGAAGGACGGATTGATTCCTGTAGGGGTGGAGAAAGACAGCCTAAAAGTATCCTATATGGAACTCAGCCAAAGCTATATTCAGTTGGTAGCTTCCCGCGATCATGATATGACTACTTTCATGCAGGGCCTGGTCGAGGTACTCTCCGAGCAAGGCTCTTCTGATTCGGAGCTGTTGGTGCTAGATGCCAATAGACAGTTTACGGAAGACTTTCATGGGAAGTGGCGCTATATCAATGACCATAGCGATGCTGCCGAACAGGCAGTTATTGAATTGTTCAATATGCTGGTGCTGCGGAATAACGCCTTTAAGGATGCACTTGCTGCCGGCCAGCCGGTTCCTGTATTCAATAAACTGACGGTAATTGTGCTGTCGGTATCGGCCTTGCTGTCCAAGCTATCCGTAGATGCCAAGGATAAGTGGAAAGTTCTGCTTGAGAAGGGGAACGCCGCCTATCAGGTTCATTTTATATTGGCTGAACGGGCTGCTAATATCGCGGCATTCTCCTTTGAAGCTTGGTTTAAAGAGCATGTGGCCGGAGGTGAGGGGATATGGATTGGAGACGGTTTTACCGATCAGTACCACATGAAGCCGGCCAGATTCAGCCAAGAGATGTACCGCGAGATTGGGGACGACTTCGGGTACGTGGTGCATCGCGGGAAGGCTGTTCTGGTGAAGCTGCTGTCTGCCAGTGCGCTCGTGGAGGAGGAGGTCCCCGTTGGATAAGATCATTATTGAGCTCTATATTCCGGCAATCAGCCAGACACACGATGTGATCATTCCTTTAGATCTTCGTCTGCATGAGATCGAAGGCCTGCTGGCAGCTGCAATCATGGAGCTGTCGGGAGGGGTCTATATCAGATCAGAAGATACCGTCATCTGCGATAAAGAGACCGCTACAGTGCTTGATATTAACCTATCGGCAAGGGAGCTGGGATTAAGTAACGGCTCCATGCTGATGTTAATATAAATTTTATGTTTTTTTAATCAGAAAGGAGTAGAAATAATGTCGAAAATTACTGTGGATCCTGCACGGCTGGAATCAGCAGCACAGAAGATGGATGGTCAAGCGTCTGAGTACGCCACGCAATACAAGAAGTTATTCACAGAGGTAAACGCTATGGGTGCCGCTTGGAAAGGGGCCGACAATACGGCATATGTTACCCAGATTCAAGGCTTTGAGGAGGATTTTAAGAACATGTACGATCTGCTGCTTAAATACTCCGAATTTCTAAAACTGAGCGCCAAGATGTACCGGGATACACAAAGTGAAATTATCAATTCTGCTAAAAAATTAACTAATTAAAGAAGGGGGCTGCATGTATGTCAACGGAAGGAATTCAAATTTCTTTACCTGAGGTAGCGAATACTGCCGGAACGATCCGATCCATTAATGAAAATCTCAGCGCCAGACTGGACGAAATTAAAATGGAGATGAACGCACTTGCCTCCACCTGGCAAAGTGATGCAAGCAATACCATTCGTGAGAAATTTAAAGGGATGGAACCCCGCTTTGAGGAATATAAGAACGTCATTATTTCCTATGCTACTTTTTTGGATACAACAGTAAAAGGATATGAAGATACGGAAAACGCGATAAAAAACAATGCGAGCCAATTCAAATAACAGCTTCTATAGGAAGGGTAATGGACAATGTCCGTTGCCCTTATTAGCACTGAACCAGGGATAGGAGAAGGAATATGTTGACTAACGGAGAGATTCTTGGAGGAAGATATCTGGTAGAAGAGCTTATTGCCAGAGGTGGCATGGGTGCTGTATACCGGGTACGGGATACCAGATTGAATCGTAAGATTTGGGCGGTTAAGGAAATCATTATCGATGCTGAAACCGATGGCAGCAGCTTTCTGGAAGAAATACGGATTCTCAGCAATCTGTCCCACCCGTACATCCTGAAGATAGCGGATTATTTTGAGCCGGATGATGAGGGAAGAAGTTATCTGGTGATGGAATATGTGAACGGGCACACGATTGAAGAGATATATGGGGATAACAAGACGCCGGTAACAGTGCAGCGTGCGCTTAAATATGCCGTGCAGCTATGCGAAATTCTGAACTATTTACATGAACAGCCTAAACCGGTGATTTTTCGTGACTTAAAGCCTTCAAATATTATGGTGGATGAACACGACAATTTGAAGCTGATCGACTTCGGAATTGCAAGGACCTTCAAGAAGGGGCAGTTAAAGGATACGGTGGCATTAGGTACAATGGTGTTTGCAGCCCCGGAGCAATTGGAAAATGGGCAGACGGATTTCCGGACCGACTTGTATTCACTGGGTGCCACACTTTACTTCCTGCTCACCGGTGGAAAATATTATTCTTCCGTTCACTCTACCTTTGCGCTCATCTCTCCTGAGGTTCCATTGGAATATGTGAAGCTGATTAAAAAATTACTTGAAACAGACCCGGATCAAAGGGTTCAAAGCGCGCGTGAAGTGAAAAAACAATTAGAAAACATCTCTAAACTAATGATCGGTAAAACACCGGTCGTTGAACCGACGGTTATGATCAATAATCACGATGGAGCTTCACCAATGACTGGAGATTTAACCGGGGGATTAGCCCCCAGGGAAAAATATACAGTACAGGCTACGCAAAGCACTCCGGCATTGATTATTTATCTAATTGATGTTAGTGCTTCAATGGGGTTGGAAATGAATAATGTCAGAAGAATAGATTTAGTGAAAAAAGCATTGGTTTCTACCATAAAGCAAATGGTCTACCGCTCCACTAAGGGGAGCCGGATTGCAGCACGTTATCGGATCGCTATTCTTCCTTACAGTGACGAGGTAGACGACTTGCTGGGAGGCATCAAGGCGATCGATCAAATTGCCAGGACGGCGACGCTGCCAGAGCTTACACCCATGCGATTTACGGATACAGCACTTGCGTTTCAAAGAGCGGAGGAATTGCTTCTGGAACAGTTGCCCCTTATGCAGAAGTGTCCGGCTCCATTGATTTGCCACATGACTGACGGCGTGCATACCGGAGAGGATCCCGAACCGGTGGCCAAACGGATCATGGAGATGAGTGTGCCTGATGGGAATGTGCTTATTGAGAACATTTTTATAAATGATCATTTTCTCGAAGAGCCTGTTAACGACCCGCGGAACTGGAAGGGGATTCTGCCCGGAATGAATCTGAAGGATGACTATGCGCTTAAACTCAGAAACATGTCTTCTGCACTTCCGGAAAGCTACCGTAAGATGATGACTGAATTCTCTTATACTCTGCAGAGCGGAGCTCTGATGATGCTGCCTGGCAGCAGTCACGAAATGGTATCTTTAGGCTTCCAGATATCTGCGTCTACTCCGATACGATAGGACAGTGATGCTAGAGATGAGATTATTTCAGATTGACCAACGATTGGAATATCCTCTGTCGTCACTGCAAGCAGGGCCTTTTTCCATACGCTGCACCTATGCCCGTTCCAGAGAGACACGGCAGGGAGATGATATGGGGCAGGACTATATAACCTATAAAATAACGGATGACAGCATCCTGTTCTGTGTATGTGATGGGGTCAGCCAGTCCTTTTACGGAAATTTAGCAGCAAAATACCTAGGGGATTATCTGCTGCAATTCATGTCTGAATCCGATTGTTTTAATTCTGCGGACAGCGAAGTTGTAAAGTACAAGTTATCTTCAGGCTTGCAGCAAATGACCGCCCCGGCTACAAATATGATCAACCATTATGAACTCCCTTCGCATATTGGCGGCCTCTTCCGTGAAGTACTGGAGGAGAAACGCTTGAAGGGCAGCGAGACTACATTTGTATGCGGGAAGATTAGCTACACGGCTGACAGCAACAAGGGTCAGATCACCGTAGCCTGGCTGGGAGATACAGCTATTCGTCTCTTCGATCATGGCACTGAGATTCCAGGCTTAGTAAGCGGGTTTTCCCAATGGAACCGTTGGTCGACTTGTCATGGTGTTATGGGAGAAGGACCTTCTATTCTGTCTATGGATCTTGCAAAAGGTTCCGGTGGACCGAATTGTATACAAATATTCACGGACGGACTAATGGGGTACAGGAATTGGAAAAGGTATCCGGAAAACGCGGAACTTCGACAGATGATTGAAACGTCGTATAACCATGTTGCCAGTGATGATGTTTCTTTTTTGGAAATTCGCTGGAATTAATTGTTGGTTAGTCCTAACCATTTGAGTAGGGCTGCCAAATAAGTTGAGAAAATAAACTATACATAAGTAAAACGGACATTGTGGTGATTGTCCTTTATTTAAGTATAATACAAAATATGGTAATCGGGATTCTGATAATATACTCTTAATCTTGGATGTGGTCCATGGAATGAAGCCCTAAGAGCAAGATGGCCCGCAATAAAGCTTTGACGCTCCGCAGGGGCCGGATACGAAACGGGACAGCTCCGCCTCTGCCATCGCCGCCTGCGGCCTGCTGGAGATAGCCGGACAGATGGATGCGGGCAATCCGGAGCGCCAGCTTTTCCTGGACGCTGCGGAGGTATTATTGAAGTCACTGGCAGAGCATTATTCCACGCAGGGTGCCGAGGAAGCGGAAGGTCTGCTGAAGCATGGTTCGTACTCCGTTAGAGGTGGCGAGTCCCCGGATGACTACACCATCTGGGGCGATTATTACTATTTTGAAGCATTGATGCGGCTGGAGCGGGGCATTCCGGGATACTGGTACGAGTGGTAGCCCGGAAGCAAGCTTGCTCTTTCAAGCTGGAGAAGCATAAGCAAGAGCACCTGAATGGGTGCTCTTTGTGCTTTTAGAGCAGATGGCCTGCTGAAGCGGATTAAAATAGGCGAGTGATCAGGGGACGCAGGTTCCAGCCGCAAGAACACTCCTCCAGAGTGTTTTTTTAAAGATAAGAATTTATATGCTAGAGCGTGACTTCAAACTGGAAGAGCACTGGGGAAGCAGGGATTTAGTATTGAAAGTAGGGTCCCTAAAAGCCCGCAGCGGGCTCGTTTACTCGGGAAGGACTCAGGAGACGCTAAGGAGAGTAAAACCTCTGTTTATTCTCCTTTGCGGACCCAGGCGACCCTATCAGCTCTGCATTCTATTTAAAAACGGCCATCAGGGAGAAATAACTGCGCTGGAGTCCATTTTCCTACTGTAACAGGCTAAGAGCCCCAAATAAGTGCAACTCGGTCCGTTCGTGCTCAGAGCCAGGAATACACTTTCCGGATGCACACACACGCCTTCGTAAGAAGAAAGAAGTCTCTGAAACACCGAAACGTAAACCTCTACCGAAAAAACTACCTGGTGGCGAAACGCCTTTCTCCGCGTGTGATGAGAAAATGTGTACTGTAAATTGTCCTTATCATTCTCGCTGAAACGGATCTCGTCCTTGTAAGGACGACGCAGCTGTTTCTACTTGGTGCAATTCACGCCGCTCCTTGCTCTTCAGTCGTGTAGTTTGCGCCTGTTTTGCTGTGAGCACCGGTACCGCCGCAGTGCCCCCGTCCATTTCCGTAAGATGCTTCCAGTAACGTTTGGGCATCAGGGAGGAACGCAGCCGGTCGTTGCGGCGCTCCTGAATACCGATGGCAGTATAGAACTTCTTCCACAGGCGGCGATAGGCCTCCTCAGCCGCATCCGGCTCCGGGGGTATCCATTCCTGGAGTGGAATAATGGCTTCTTGCCCGGGCTGATGGATCAGCGCCATCCTATGGGTCTTGTCATAGATCATGAAGCTTTCGCCCTGAAACCGGTCGCAGAAATGCTCCTGAATGACAGGGAGCACGTAGTTGCGGGGTTCAATCACCGCTGCCATGACCGGACCGTAAACGGAAAACCGCACAAAACCGAGAAAGAGATGCCCTTCCCGCCGCAGATGCTGTACCGCCTTCTGCAAGGCGTTCACGGTATCATCGGCAAGCATGTCCATAACCTTGCGGCCATGCGTGAAGCCGAGATACAGAAAATTCAGCAGCAGCAGTTCCTTGTCTGGCGTACATGTCCAGAATCCTAAACGGACAAGCTCTTCGGCCTCAGGACAGATGCGCAGAGGTATGGAGCGCAGTACGCGGTCTGCTTTGACGTTGTCGGTCTCAATCCATTTGGATTCCAGCAGCAGGCCTTGCCCTTCACCCTCCGAATGTATGGTTAGCGGAGTTTCTTTCCATTGGTAGCTCTCAAACACGCAGCATAGCAGGCCCTCAAAGCTGCCGTCATAGGTATAGGCCAGAGCGGCCGTCTTGAACATCAGGAGGATTCTCCTTTCCTCAGTCCTGCCGCTCCCGCTGCAGGCAAGGCTGCCAAATACGTGTCATCGAACAGGGAAAGCTGCTCGTACTGCGGCAGTAGAAACGGGGACAGCTCTTGGCCGGACATGAGTGAACGAAGCAGGGTATGCTCGCCGACTTTTAACCCCTCCAGCATTTTTCCCTTACAGGTAATGAAAAATTGAGCGCGCTTCAGCACGACACCGAGCTTCTTCAGCGCGTAAAAATCCAATGTCCCCGCCCGCCGTGCTTTTACAATCCGCTGAGCACTCCTTACGCCGATGCCCGGTACACGCAACAGCGTTTCGTACGGCACACGATTGATTTCGACCGGGAACTGCTCGCGGTGATTGATGGCCCAGCTGCATTTGGGATCAAGCAGCGGATTGAAATTGGGCGCCGCTTCATCCAGCAGCTCCTTGGCCTGAAAGCCATAGAAGCGCAGCAGCCAGTCAGCCTGATAGAGCCGGTGTTCCCGCAGGAGCGGCGGTTTGGTGTCCAGGGAAGGCAGCAGCGAATGCTCTACCACCGGGGTGTAGGCAGAGTAAAAGATACGCTTCAGCCCATACTTCCGGTACAACCCTTCCGTGAGGTTGAGAATCTGGTAATCGGTGTCCGGTGTTGCCCCTACGATCATTTGTGTACTCTGCCCGGCCGGTGCGAAGCGGGGAGCATGGTTGTATTTGACAATGTCCGAAGAATTCTCGTTTATCTTCTCTTTAATAAGGGCCATCGGTTTCAGAATGGACTGTTTGCTCTTATCCGGAGCAAGCCGGCCCAGGCTTTCCTTGGAGGGCAGCTCAATATTGACGCTCATGCGGTCGGCGAGCAGGCCGAGTCTGGAGAGCAGTATATCATCTGCGCCGGGAATTGCCTTCACATGGATATAGCCCCCGAAGTGATGGACGTTCCGCAGCAGCTCTAGAGCGGCAATCAACTGCTCGGTTGTATAATCGGGGTTACGCATAATGCCGGAGCTGAGAAACAGGCCTTCTATGTAATTGCGGCGGTAGAACTGCATGGTGAGGTCTGCGATTTCCTCCGGTGTAAATGCAGCCCGGCGCGTCTGATTCGATTTGCGGTTGATACAATAGGCGCAATCATAAACACAGCTGTTCGTCATGAGCACTTTTAACAGTGAAATGCAGCGGCCGTCCGCCGCAAAGCTGTGGCAGATGCCCATACTGACGGCATTGCCCATGCCTCCGGCCTGACTTTTGCGGTCCGATCCGCTTGAGGTACAGGCCACATCATATTTGGCCGAAGCCGTTAAAATTTCGAGTTTCTCCATGATATCCACGGTCAAATCCCCCTCACTTGGGAAAAGTATAACCCGAACAAATGTTCTTGTCAAAATCAAACAAATACATAAAAATACACACATAAGGGTGTCCCTTCGTGTCAGTGCATATGCGCCGCAGCGCGCCGTGCAACAAAGCCGCAGGATTTTGCAAGAAAACGCAATACTATAGTTTTAGCAAGGTTTTGCTTATAAGATCAGTTGTGAAAGGAGGATGCAGCATTGAACGTTATATTTGAAGCCGATTCAGCATTAGACCGGGGTGTCGCCAAAGTAAGTACCCATCCTGCGGAAAAGGAACATTGGGGGAATATTAAAGAGGCTATTCATACCGCAGAGAAAAAGCTTGTAGTGATCAACGCGAAAAATGACCGCCATGTTCAAATCGGGTGGAGTACGGTTGCTGTAATTGAAGCGGAAGACCGCATGTGCAGCGTACGTGTAATTACCGGAGAAAGGTATTTGCTCAATAAACGGTTGAAGGTTGTCGACGAAAGTCTGGATTCAGCCCTTTTTATGAAAATCAATAATCAAACCATCATCAATACGGGCTATATTAAAGAGTTTTCATCCACAGGCAACGCAAGGATTCAAGTGGTGCTCACGGATCATTCCAGTTACTTTGTCAGCCGCTATTACATTAAACAATTCAGGGGGAGATATCATGATTAGCCAGTTCAAGCATTCTTTTTTTCAAGTATTTACGGTGACATCCTTATGGGTAACGTTACTGTTAACGTTGTTTTATAGGGATCAACCGATCAGTATGGTATACCTGTGGCATGTTGCGGGGATTGCTGCAATATCGGCCGTATTATTTGGAATTATGTACGATGCCCTATGGAATCATTTCACCTTAAAGCCGTTCTGGAATATTCTGATTTCCTCCATTATTACAATAGCCGGCGGAATGCTGATTGTCTGGTTATTTTCACAAGATATGTTTCACGTTATTCTGCCCTGGTGGCCCGGAATGCTGTTATTGTCGGTTGTAATGCACACCATCGCTTTTTATTTCTACGCTAGAATAGACAGCCGAAAAAGAGTGGAAGAGCTGAACAAGATACTGAAGTAGGCTGCAACGGGGCGAGGGGCTGAAAGTGTTATTCCCAAGGAATCAGTTACTCCTGGCTCTGCAATCTGGCCAAAATGTATGCGCATTCCTACTTATGCTATAATAGCATCTAATAGTAGATTAGATTGATGGTTTAGGCTGCGTGGGTTTGCCGATTTGTGAAAATTAGGTCAGGGGTGTTGCAGGGATGAGAGGATATAACATTTGGCGTCCGTTGATGCTGATATTGGTTGCGCTGCTTACGAGAAGTGTGGTTACGAACCTGTGCCTTCTGTTTGGCATGGGCAATGATTCAGCGACCAGCGTCGGCATGATCGGCGCGATTATAGCTGCGTTTGTGATGTATAACCGGATGACGAAACAACGGCGTAAAAAATAAAAATCAGGCCTCCAGGGACTGCGTCCCTTCGTGCTTTTCCTAAACACCCGCTCCAGGAGCGGGTGTTTAGGAATGTCTGGGTGGATGAACAAGCCGAATATTCACAATATTAACAGATGAAACTTTGCTTTTATAGAAGCTGAGCTTGTATATTAATATTAAGTTGTTGAAATAAGTATAGAGATGATAATAGGGAGAGAATACATTGAGCACACAAAGTTTTGGAGTTCCATTAGAAGGGTTTGCTGAATTCAGCAGAGTCGTCGCCGCAGAAGGTGCAGTGCTGTTAAAGAATGAAGGACAAGTTCTTCCGCTTCAGGCAAGTGACAACGTTGCCATTTTCGGCAGAACCCAGGTGAATTATTATCGCAGCGGAACCGGTTCGGGCGGCAGTGTCCATGTTTCGCATACAACCAATCTGCTGGATGGTCTTCGGAGTAAACAGAACATTTCCATTAACCAGCCATTGGCAGCTGTATATGAAACGTGGATCGAGAGCAACCCGTTTGATAATGGCGGCGGGGGCTGGGCTGCAGAGCCGTGGCACCAGAAGGAGATGCCTTTAACCGATGAACTGGTGTCAGAGGCAAGAGCCAAATCCAATAAAGCAATCGTAGTGATCGGACGTACGGCCGGAGAAGACCAGGATAATGCCGACGAACCGGGAAGCTACCAGTTAAATGATGAAGAAAAAGCGATGTTGAAGCAGGTGACGGCCTATTTTGAGCAAACCGTCGTTGTGCTGAATGTCTCCAATATTATCGATATGAGCTGGTTGAACGATGAAGGTTATGCGCACCCCATCCCTTGTGTGATTTATGCTTGGCAGGGCGGTATGGAGGGCGGCAATGCGATTGCCGACGTGCTGGCCGGAGAAGTGACACCAAGCGGTAAATTAACCGATACGATTGCTTATTCCATCGAGGATTATCCCTCGACCCGTAATTACGGCAATGAACTCAAGAACTTCTATCAGGAAGATATTTATGTGGGCTATCGTTATTTTGAGACGTTTTGCCCGGAGCGGGTTCAATTTGAATTTGGATACGGTCTATCGTATACCCGGTTTGAAGTGAAGCCGGAAGAAGCCAAAGTGATCACCAAAGATGGGGAAGCCTACATTGCTATTGAAGTAAACGTATCTAATACGGGAACTGCCTTTGCGGGAAAAGAGGTCGTTCAGGTCTATTATGAAGCGCCGCAAGGCAAGCTGGGCCAGCCGGCCAAAGCTTTGGCTGCCTTCGTGAAGACCCAACTTCTCCAGCCGGGTGAATCGCAGCGTCTGACTGTAAGCTTCCCTGTTCATTCGATGGCCTCTTACGATGACGCCGGAGTGACCGGTCATGCTTCTGCTTATGTGTTGGAAGCCGGGACATACCGCCTTTACGTGGGAACCAGTGTTAAAGCGCTGGCTGAAGTGGGCGTGGAAGGACAGAGCGGTTACAGCGTGGAAGCTCTTCAGGTTGTGGAGCAGCTGCAAGAGGCGCTGGCGCCGACGGAGAGCTTTACAAGAATGCACCCGGGAGCCCGCAAAGCAGATGGCTCTTATGAACTTGCCTATGCAGAGGTACCGAAACAAAAGGTTTCTATGGCTGAACGCATTCAGGGCAATCTCCCTGAAACCTTAGCGCAAACCGGCAATCAAGGATATAAATTAAGAGATGTCCATGAAGACAAAGTCAGCATGGAGGCTTTCATCGCCCAGCTTAGCGACCAGGATCTGGCGGCGATTGTCAGAGGCGAAGGCATGAGCAGTCCGCTCGTTACACCGGGTACGGCTTCGGCTTTCGGTGGGGTAAGCGATCAGCTGTTCAGTTATGGAATTCCGGTTGGCTGTACCGCAGACGGCCCGTCGGGCATTCGCATGGACAGCGGGCAGAAGGCGACACAGGTTGCCATTGGAACCTTGCTGGCAGCAACCTGGAATGCTGAATTGGTGGAAGAGCTATATGTCATGGAAGGCCGGGAGCTGTTAAGCAACAGTGTAGATGCGTTGCTGGGACCGGGTCTGAATATCCGCCGCAGTCCATTGAACGGGCGCAATTTTGAGTATTTTTCGGAAGATCCGCTGATTTCAGGGATTTTTGCTGCAGCCTGCACCCGCGGGATTATGAAGGGCGGCTCCAACGCCACACTGAAGCATTTCGCCTGCAACAATCAGGAGAAGTACCGCAGTAAGGTGGATGCGATTGTGTCCGAACGGGCGCTCCGCGAGATTTATCTGAAAGGTTTTGAAATCGCGGTAAAACAGGGTGGAGCCAATTCGATTATGACCTCCTATAATCCGGTGAACGGGCATTGGGCGGCATCCAACTATGATTTGAATACTACGGTTCTTCGCGGAGAATGGGGCTTCAAGGGCATCGTGATGACTGACTGGTGGGCGATCATGAACGATGTCGTGGATGGAGGTCCTGCTGACCGGAGGAACACAAACTGGATGGTCCGTGCACAAAATGACTTGTATATGGTTGTCAGTAACTATGGTGCGGAAACCAATGTCTGGGGAGACAACACGATTGAATCCCTGGACAATGGCACTCTGACCCGTGGAGAGCTGCAGCGCAGCGCTATCAATATTTGTGAGTTCCTGATGCAGGCACCTGTATTCTCCAGAGAACAAGTGATTGCAGAAACGGTTGATGCCTTCAAGGCGAATCCGGCTCTTGCCGCTGGGCAAGCACAAACCGTAGCTGACAATGCAGTGGTCCAAACGGCTGCAGCCGGATCGACCTTCATAAAAGTTGATCAAGCGGGTGTATACCGGATCTTTGCAAGCGTCATGTCTCCGGATACAGAGCTGGCTCAGAGTGCAGCCAATATGACTCTAAACGATCAAGTGGTGACGACTATTCAAACCAATGGTACGGACGGCAGATGGATCACGCTGAAGCTCGTGAAGATTGAGCTGGAAGCAGGCCTCTATGAAATGAAGTTTGATTTCGTCAAACCAGGCATGCAGATTAACGCGATTGAATTCAAACAAGTGTAATGAAAACGGCCTTGAAGTTTGGCGACACCTGGAAACGGATCGATTATGCTACATCTGTCGGTGACTGGATCGCCTATTCCATTGACAAAGATATCTACGTTGTGAAGAAGGATAGCACCGGGCTCAAGAAGCTAAACTAGAAGCACCTCTGAAATAAGGATGGAAAAAGGTAATAAAAAGACACCTCCAGGGGTGTCTTTTGTTCTTTAAGGTAGTATATGTTGTGCGATTACAAGTTCTCATCTTTGATGGCATCAATCACATTCTCCTGCCGTATCTTTGCGCCGGTGATTTGGTAGGCCAGTCCTACACTGCCTGCGGCAAGGATAAAACAGCCTGCTAATTGAAGCCAAGGGATCCCGGCCAGAAAGTCCTTCCACGTAGCGGCAATTGCGTAATGCAGCATAATACTGCAGACGCCGGCCAATATCGGTATAGACAGCAGGGAGGGCAACAATCCAAAGTATAGTCCTTCCAGCCGCAGCATACGTTTCATCCCCCGGGGAGACAAGCCCATACTGCGAAGGATCGCGAACTCGCGTCTTCGGGCTGAAAGGTTGCCGGATACGGTGGAAAAAGCACCTGTGATGCCTATGCAGCCGAGCAGGATGGCAAAGCCGCCGACCAGCAGCTCGATGGAGCGGAGGGCCTTCCGGTTGCTTTCCTCCCGGCTTAGCAGCGTGGTAATGCTCCAATCCTCGGGCGGCAGGTACTGGTTCAGGATCTCACCGGCCTGCTGCCGGGCCACAGCCAGCTGTTCCCGGGGAATGTCCATCTTATAGGTAATACTCTGGTAATCCAGTGCCCGCTCCATGCTGAGTTTCTGAACAATACCTTCATACGTGTCCATCGGCACGATCACCACCAGATCCAAGGGATAGTGATATTCGTCGAGCGCGGGATATTGGCCGGTCACCGCACCAACTGCAAGCTTATACTTTCCACCCGTATGCGGCTGGTCAGAGAAATGATCTTCTTCAATAGTGATTGAATCACCGGCGGCAAGCTGAAGATACTCCGTTTCCGGGATGTTGTACTTTTCGATAAAAGAGGGAATATTGCCGCTGGTCCGGTTAACTATGATAGCCTTGGACTCACCCTGATCAGCAAATAGAGCTGCGTCTACCCCAATCTGGGCGCAGTAAGCGGCAAAAGAGGCACTGTCTAGTCCTTTCAGCTCCAGAAAAATTCGCGGCTGCCCCTCCTCTTGCAGCAGATCGGTAGGGAAGCTGCTGCCGGAATCACCGAGATAGTAGCTGTCCTGAAATCCACCGGCAGCGGCAAAGGCCGGATGGATTCGCTGCTTATCCCATTTAAGGGAGTGTTCAGCCTTCCGGTACACCACCTGCTGCTGAACACCGGACAAGCCGGACAGCTGCTTCATCATAGCCGGATCGGGCTGCTCCACGGTGGTCATAGACAGTTCGAAAGTGTATTGTTTCTGGGCCAGCGCCAGCTTCTGGTCGGCCATCCAGATGACCGCGAAGCTTTGAAAGCCTACGAGTAGCGTAATGAACAGCGTGAGCGAGATTATCGTCGTGCGATAGGCTTTTTTGTTGGCTGCAAACGCGCTGAACGCAAGCCCGCCCTCAGGGCTTAGTCTGTTATGTATCCAGCGGTATTCGCGTGTCTGCCCCGCCTTCCTTGTAGCCGGGACATTTCGGATGGCTTCTATCGGCAGCAGTTTGGCCAGTTTCCGGGCAGGCGTCCATGCGGACAATAATACGGTGGCAAAGCTTGCTGCCCCTGCTATGCCTACGATGGGCCAAGAGAATGCAATGCGTAAATGGTTGTTCGCAGAATCGGCTAACAGGGCGTCGATGGCTTTGATAATAACTGCCATTCCGGCGTAACCAAGCAGCAGTCCCAGGGGGATGGCGATGCAGGCCAGTCCCAAGGCTTCATATAATACAATGCGGCGAATTTGCTTCGGTGTTGCGCCAACGCTTTTGAGAATACCCAGTTGCCTGATTTGGCTTGCTGTTGTAACTGTAAAGGCATTGTAGATCAATATGGTGAAGAGGAGCATCACCAGCCCCATCGTTAGAAGGGCAGAGAGTACATACCCGGAGGTTAGGGTAATTCCGCCATGGACACCGGGCCCCTTGAGCCCGTACAAGGCGAGAAGCGGTGTATTGTAAGTAATGGCGTAGCTTCCGGAAGCATTCGGCTTCTGGCCAATGTTCCCGGCCAGCTGCGGAGCCGTTTCATAAGCATCAGAGATGTTACGTAGCCGCAATGAGACGTTAAACAGCTCTTTCGGTGAAGCCGTCTGCATATCCGCGAAGCCATAGGCAGAGTAGCAGGGATAAGAAGATACGGAGGATTCATTGATCGTTCCCGTAATGATGAAGGCTTGTTCACCAGCAGGCTGAAAGGTTTCACCTTGGAGTCGTGGGGCATAGTCCGCCACCGGCCTTCCATCCAGCATACGTTGCCCTATGGGAAGCTGAAGGCTGTCTCCTATTTGGTATTGGGGATTCTCGGCAAAAAATAATTTGGATACGATGATCTCGCCCTTATTCTTTGGGATCCTGCCTTCCAGTAGTCTTCCTGTACGCGGGCTGTTCTCCCAAGCGGCATCGCTCAGCTGTACCAGATTCAGATAAGGCCGCTTTGTGCCCTCCAGCTGTAGCGACTGGTGCTGCGATTCCAGATAGACCTCATCCACCTGCGGATGGAGCTGAATATATTTCAGCTGTTCTGCCGGAACCGGTTGTCCTAAACGGGCATGCCAATTACCGCGGTCCTTGACGGTCGTATCCACCTCGTTAAGCCACTGGGAATAAAGTAGAAAACCAGAGGCGCAGAGTAAGGTGGCAGCGATCAGAATGGCCGTGAAGATGAACATTGTGCTGCGCTTGTTCGCCTTGAGATGGGAGCGGACGTAGTCTCCGATGATAGTATTCATTGCCGGATCACCTCGTCGGAAACAATGCGGCCGTCTTCCAGGGTGATAATCCGGTCCGCTTCCAGCGCAATCTTCTCGTTATGGGTAATGAGCAGAACGGTCTGATTGAATTGCCGATGGGACAATTTCAGCAACCCGACCGTTTCCTCTGTATTTTTCCTGTCGAGATTTCCGGTCGGTTCGTCCGCCAGTAGGAGAGCAGGTCTGTAAATCAAGGAACGGGCGATAGCCACGCGCTGCTGCTGCCCGCCGGATAGCTGGCCCGGCAGGTGGTCGAGCCGCGATTCCAATCCCAGGCTGCGGATAATGTCCTGTAGCCGCTGTTCATCCGGCACCCTTCCATCCAGGAGCATTGGCAGTACAATATTTTTCCGGACACTTAAGGCAGGGATAAGATTATAGAACTGGTAGATCAGCCCGACCTTCCTTCTGCGGAATACCGCTAATTCTTCTTCGTTCAGCTGTGCAATGTTCCGGTCCTCAATCATGATCGTACCGCTGGTCGGGCGGTCTACGCCGCCCAGCAGATGCAGCAGAGTGGACTTGCCGGAACCGGAAGCGCCGATAATGGCGACGAATTCGCCTTTTTGTACCGACAGCTGAACGGAGTCAAGGGCGGTAACGAGCGAATGTTCCGAACCGTAGGCTTTCGTCAAGTTCTCACAACGTAATATTTCCATGGGTGGAGCCTCCTTTGTACGGTCCACTCTACCAGCCCACGGTGACATTCCGGTGACGGTGGAAGATTAATGGGCATACCACTTGATGACAAAACGGGCCCCGCCCTCCGGCCGGTTCTCCGCATGGATGCTGCCGTTCTGCCGCTGAATGATGGAATGGGCCAGCGCAAGACCGATACCAACGCTGTCCTTGCGGGCATTGCTCCCTTTGTAAAAGCGTTTGAATATATGCGGAAGTTCTTCCGCAGGAAATCCCGCCCCGGAATCCTCCACTATAATTTGCGTGTACACGGGGTTCAGCGCGTAAGATACAGTGATGTTGCCGCCAGTAGGGGTATGCTCCGAACAGTTCATCAGAACATTGAGCAGTGCTTCCGAGCTCCAATGGTAATCTCCGCGGTAGCTGATGGCGGGGCTGGATTGAAGGGTCAAGGTTTGCCTTCTGCCGGAGAGGATATTCTCCAGAGGTTCAGCGGCGCTGGCCAGCATCGTGTACACATCCACCGGAAGCTGCTGCAGTTCCAGCGTTCCCGCATCCAGCCTGGACAACGTCAGCAAGGACGATACCAGACGCTCCAGACGGGTTAGCTGGCTTTGGATTTTCTCCACATATAAGGCGTCTGCGCTGTTCTGCCTGCTGTCAGCCAGTAATTCAGCCATCAAAGAGACAGAAGTCAGCGGTGTCTTGATCTGATGGGCAATGTCGGACAGATTGTCGGCGAGCGATTGCCTTTCCAGCACGGCTGTCTCACGGGTATGCCGCAGCTCTACAACAGTCTTATATAATTCGTCTTCCAGGAAAGAGTATTCATCCTCACCAGTCCGGGGCAGAATATGGTGCTGTCCCTGATTAATGGAATAGAGATAGGCTGTCAGTCCGGCGATTCTTTCCTTTCTTTTGATTTGTAATCGATACTGAACTGCTGCAAACAGCAGAAACAGGAGCATCCACAGGCCCACACTTCCCGCGATGATCAGCAGGCGGTTCTTGTTATTAAAAGTGTGGAGGGTATACCCATAGCGGTGCAGAAGTTCGGTGCCGGTCTGCAAATCGGCGGCATTCTCGTCATGCAGTCCTTGTAGCAGGGCCTGTTCCAGCTCCGGGTGGCGGCTGTAGGATGTCCCGGTGAGCCGCGCCGTTTGGGTATATTCAGCCTGCGAGACGAGCCGGGATATGCCAATCCCCATAACCAGTCCGGCAAACAAGGCAGCGGCGAAGGCCAGAAGGAGAAGCCGGCTGTACCTGCGTCTATTCATCATCCGGCTCCAGGCGGTAGCCGATGCCGCGAATCGTCTTGATGCTGGAGGAAGGGCCTAATTTCTCCCGCAGCCGCTTTATCATCACGGTCAAAGTGTTATCGTTGACAAAATCCCCGTCCGCATCCCATAATTTCTCAAGCAGCACTCTGCGGGTCAGCGTCTGATTCTTGTTCTGCAGCAGCAGCAGCAGCAGGCGGTATTCACCGGCGGTCACCGGCACCTCTGTTCCGCTGCAGAATACCTGCGTTTTGACCGGATCGAGCAGAAGTGCTCCGCAGGTGAGGCGGGCTGACGCAGGGGCGGCGATTCCTGTCCGGCGCAGTACGGCCTGGATGCGGGAAAGTACCACACTAAGCTGAAACGGCTTAACGATATAATCATCAGCCCCCATATCCAGACCCTGCACGATATCATGCTCGTCATCCCGCACAGTCAGGAAGATTACCGGAATATCGGACATCTGTTTGACATAAGAGCAGAAATCATAGCCGTTGCCGTCAGGAAGATTCCAGTCCAGCAGGATCAGATCATGGGGGCTGGCGGTCAGCATATTTTTGGCGGTACTGACCCGATCGGCATGTTGAATACCAAAACCCTTTTGCAGCAGGAACACTTTAAGTCCAAAGGCAATAGTCTCGTCATCTTCAACGATCAGAATTTGTTGTTGTCTCATGTTTCTAGTATATCCATTTTAGTTTTTGGAAGGAAAGTATATCTTTAACTATACCTGCGATGATTACAATGCTGCCAATGCAGGTAATATATACAAATAAGCCTCTGCTAAAAGGTAAGCCAAACCACACGATATATACTATAAACCGATGATAGGGTGAGGACGAATGAGAAAAACAATGATATTGACTCTATTGACCTGCAGTTTAGTATTTGCCGGTTGCAGTAATAATGCAGACAGCAAGGTAAATTCGGCAGAGCCGGATCAGACTGCTCAGCAAACAGTAACAGCAACGTCGCCGGAAACGTCGCCTGCAATCGGGCAGGAGCCTGCCGCCGGATCGATGAAGCAGGACTATTTGAAGAAGCTGGATAAGATTGAAGAGGGGCTTACGGATTTGCAGGCTTTATCTGATGAAGGGACAACGGCGTCGATGATCGAGGCTGCGGACAAGGAGTATGGACGGTGGGATGCGGCTCTAAATGAGATTTACCAGGTGCTCAAGCAGCAGCTCCCGAAAGATGAAATGGCCAAATTAAAAGAAAAGCAATTAAAATGGATCACAGAAAGAGATGAAACGGCGGCGAAGGCAGCGGCAGAATTTGAAGGCGGAACGATGGAGCCGCTGGAATATGCAGCGACCCAGTCAGGGGTCACGAAGGAAAGATGCTATGAGCTGGTTGAGCTGTATATGAAGTGAACAGGATACATCGCAAAAAAGACACCCCCGGGGTGTCTTTTTAATATTGTAAGAAAATATATACAGAAACGGATGTCGTTCTTTGTTAAAGAAGGAATAGCTGGTTCTTCTTTGGTCGGCCCCTAAGCTGCTAAACCCCGCCTCCTCCCCCCATCAATCCCTTAAGCCCACTCATAAACGGTCTGATTGTCTTAATCATGCCGTAGCCCATCTTCATCACCGGCATAGCTTTCTGAATCATTCCGAAGAAGCGGAGTCCGCCGCCCATCAGTCCGCCCAGTCCGCCAAGCCCCCCGCCCAGTCCGGCAGCGCCGGCACCCGAGCCTCCGAGCAAGGATCCGAGCAACGGCAGAAATGCTGAGGTTGTGGCCTTTTGCGAACGGGAGGTGGAAGCTCTACGTGGTTTATGGTTACTGCGCTGTTTGGAGAGAATGAGCGCCCCCTGATCGAGTCCGGTTATCCATCCTACATAGGTACGCCCGTCATGCAGCGTAATGCAGACCTTTCGGCCCTTCAATCGTTTTGCCTGCTTGCGCACTCTTGCTGAATTGCCCATTTGCAGATCACCTCATTGTTCTATTTACTCCTATAGTACACAGAGGATTGGATACGGCTTGTGCTAGTTCCACGAGTATGGCAAAAAAAGTTGAGAAATAACCGCCTAATGAGGTAGTATAGCTATATGGTATTTATTTTTATAAACTGATTCATATTTATATTAAATAAAAGGTTGGGAGAGACCCTAATGACTAATTTCCGCGATCAAATCATTGCACATTACAAATTCGAGGATGCAGACCATATCGCTAAAGACAGCTCTGGACAAGGGCGGAACGGAGAGGCCTTCGGCAAGGTAGCACCGGTAATCTCCGAGGTGAGCGGCAGAGTGGCTGCAACGTTTGCGGGTGGTGATGCAGGAACCTCGTATGTCCGGCTTCCGGCGGACTTGCTTCAAGATGTAAGCGACAACACGGGGATAACCGTTGCTGCATGGGTGAACTTTGCCAAGGGCTCTAACGTATGGGAGCGGATCTTTGACTTTGGCAAAGGGGAGAAAGGGCCTTATCTGTTCCTGACACGTAATTTGCGCGGTACCCTGTCTGCCGGCGGCGATCTGGCCGTTGATCCGGGCAGAGGATTTGCCGGGGGCGAGTGGATGCACATTGCCATGTCTGTAACGGGTACGCAAGGCGGCACTTTAAGCAGTGCGGGTCCGGTGGTGTATGTGAACGGTGAAGCCGTGGCCGACGGCTCGATCAGCCAGACCTCCAGCGGCAACTATGCCCAGCTGCGCAGATGGTTCGCGACCTTTACGGATTCGGACAACTACAGCAGCAATTTTATCGGCCGTTCGCAGTTTGCTGCGGATGCAGACTTTGCCGGCTCGCTCTCGGATATGCGGATTTATAAAGCGGGTTTGTCGATGGACGAGGTCATTGAGGTGATGTGCGATTCATTGAGTAATGAAGAGATCGTAAGGCTGGCCAGAGACAAGTATCTTGCCTTCCCCACGACCATAATCACTAAGGACTTGTCACTGCCGGCTTCGCTGATGGGCGGAAAAGTTGAAGTGAGCTGGAAATCTAGCCAGCCTGCGGCGCTTCTGGATAATGGACAGGTTCAGGAAATAAGCTCTGCTCAAGCGGCAACCCTTACCGCAGTTCTGACCCGGGGGCCTGTCTCTATGGAAAAAAGCTTCGACGTCTCAGTGCTGCCGCAGGACCTGCCTCCATATACTCTGACCATCCATGGGAATAAGGAAATCCTCGATGTCAGCGAGGTGATGTACGGCTTGTTCTATGAAGACATTAACAACGCAGCGGACGGCGGAATTTATGCTGAGCTGGTGCAGAACCGCTCGTTCGAATCTTTTGCTTTTGATACCTATTCCCATACTTCCGGGGAATGCGGCTGCTCCACCGGCCGGAACCGCGAGCCCTTATTCGCGTGGTCCGGAGATACCGGTAAGATGCTCCCGCAGCACAGCGGCGGACTAAATGAACATTTTGGCGTAAAGGACCCGGAAGTAAATGCTTATTATGTGACGGTGGCGGATGGCGCCGTGATTCAGAACAAAGGGTTTGCTGATTCCAACGGAAATTGTGCCATGTCCATACTAACGGGCGCGAAGTACGATTTCACGATCTGGGCGAAGGCAGAGTCAGCCGGTACAATTACGCTGCAGCTTCAGGGAGCGGACGGGTCAGCAATCAGTGATTCCGTATTCGTGAAAGTGGAGGGCGGAAACACCTGGAAGAAGTATGGAGTGGATGCCAAGCTTGTGCTGACGGGTTCGGCTACGGCTCTTGGCCAGCTGGCGCTTGCTTTTGCGGGTGAAATTTCGATCGACATGGTGTCCCTGGTTCCGCAGGATGTATGGGGGGCAGGCGAGGAAGAGCACTCCCGGTCGGCTCACGCCAACTATACGGGTAACCCGAACTACCGGCTGAGAAAAGATCTGGTGAACGCGCTTGTCGGCATGCATCCGAAATTCCTGCGTTTCCCCGGCGGCTGCATCTCTGAAGGCTCATTTATTTGGGAGAATGTGTATGACTGGAAGGATTCCATCGGAGCGGTTGAGCTGCGCAAAGAAAATTACAACGTATGGGGCTACATGATGACTATGGGCCTCGGCTATATGGAATATTTCCAGCTGGCAGAAGACCTTAATGCAACTCCGCTTCCGGTGATGGCTTGCGGCGTGCTGTGCCAGGCGCGTTCGGACTACGCCCATCCGGCCGGAGGCGAATTACGGGAGTATTACATCAAGAACTTTACCGACCTGATCGACTTCGCCATCAGCATGGACTTCGAGAATAACGAATGGGCGGCCATGCGCAGCAAGATGGGCCATGAAGCTCCGTTTGATCTGCGCTATCTGGGCGTAGGCAACGAGAACTGGGGTACAGAGTTCTTCGCCAACTTTGAAGTGTTCAAGACATCAATAGATGCCTATATGGAGCAGAACTATCCGGGGCATGAGCTGCATATTATCTCCACGGTTGGCGCGCAAGCGGACGATGATGCGTACCAACAGGGCTGGAAGTTCCTGAGCGGCAATCTCAGCGGATCGGCTGAGGTGGCTTTTGCCGACGGGCATAAAGTAATTGAAGAAACGGTAACCTGGTACGGGCAGCAGAGCAACTACATGGACACGATTGCCGATGAGCATTACTACCGTTCCAATGACTATCTGCTTGCGAATGCCGACCGGTATAATTACTACTATAGAGCGTATAACGCTGACGGCAGCATCGACTGGAAGGAAACCTCCAAGGTATTTGTCGGGGAATATGCTTCTACGGACAAAAACACACTGGCCGGCGCAGTAGCAGAGGCAGCGGTTATGACCGGATTTGAAAACAATGCGGATGTCGTTCTGCTCGCCGCCTATGCGCCGCTGTTCAACAAGGTGCTGACGGACGGGACCTACCGCTGGACACCGGACTGCATCTGGTTCGACGATGAGACGGTGTGGTTCACCCCGAACTATTATGTGCAGCAGCTGTATGCGAAATATTTGGGCAATAAAGTACTGGCAACCTCCTTCTCCACGTATAGAAACGGCAAACCGGCAGCACTTCTTCCTCATGGCGGAATTGAAGTCGCGGCAGGCAATGCTGATATTCTGGTGAAGCGCGTGACCGTAACGTCGAACAAGGATGGCCGTGTGCTGCTTGATCAGGACTTTACACAGGCGCTGGATCCGGCTTGGCAGACCATCCCCGGCTCCGCAGGGTATACCGTTCAGGCGGATAAAGGGCTTGTACTTAAAGCTCAGACCAGCGGGCTGAACGGCCTGTACATCCTGAATGACAGCTGGACCGATTACAAGGTGGAGGTTGTTGCTTCGCGAATCGCGGGGGAGGACGGTTTCTACGTGGGCGCAGGGCTGACTGACATTTCACCGGAGAACAAGGACGTCCTCGAATATGCTATCAGCTATGGCGGCAATGCTACCGGTGTGAAGGTGTACAAGCAAGGCGTGGAAGCCTATACCTTGGGCGACTACTCTTCCAGCACGGCGGCAGGCAATCTTAGAGCAGCCAGCTATGAAGAGATTTCCGACAACACGGAATACACGATTACAGTGAATTACGGTGGTGAAAACGGAGAGAGCCTGATCTGTTCGTATACGGATGGCAGAGCAGCCAGCAAGGTGCTGGACTACAAGCTGGAGGCCTACAACAGAGAGATCTTCAACTCGGTTACAAAAGACGCGAAGCATGTGTATGTAAAGCTTGTGAATGCCGATGATGTAGACAAAATAACGCAGCTGCAGCTTGAAGATTTGAAGGTCGGGGCAGCCGCGAAGCTGATCACCTTGACTGGCGAAGCCCAGCTTGTACATGTGCCTAATGTAAACCAGAAAAACAATGAGCAAATCGTGCCTGACGAGCGGGAGATTACACTGAACAGCAGCAATATTGTTCTTAATCTGCCTGCTAACTCGGTGAGTGTGCTGGTGCTGAATCTTAAGGCATAAAGAAGCGTCTGCTCTGTACTATGCAGGCTTTAGCAGCAGCAGGTGCAAAATAATATGCAGTACTGCACAGAAGACACCCTTAGGGGTGTCTTCTGCTATATCTCATGCCAGTATCAAATGCAAACATCACAGCCCAAGAATAGCTGATTAATGAATAATGTGTTCATACGGAATGCAGCGTGCTGTTTAGTCGGATCGTGTTGAAGGGCTTGATTCGGGTAAAAGGTAGGGATTCCATCCCTTACAGTGCCTTCATACGGTTGTTCCTTGGCTGATGCTCGACTTCTGCAAGTCCTAATGCCTCCATTAAGGGAGGGATATACATACCGAATCTGCCGCGCAGACCCTTTTTCAAGCCGTACCAGCCGCCGACCGGGTTGTCAGGAGAACGCCCCCAGGCTTCGACCGTGCCTGCTTTTGCCGGCTTCTGCTCATCAGCGCTGCCCAGCTCCATCCACTCCCCATGCTCCTTAAGCATGGCGTACAAGTCATTGATGCAGCGATAGTCGTAATGCAGCACGGTTTTACCTACCGTGCAGACGATAATGGGTTTGCCGTCTTTTTCATCTTTATACATTTCATATTCAGAGGTTAGCGGAGGCGTCTTTAATTTCCAAGGATTTTCTTTTGTCCCTGCATCTGTTGGCATATCGTTTCTCCTTTGCGCTGCAATATTAGCTTCCGTGTATTATAAAGAATACAAATACTGATTGCAATTCAGGTCAAATATACAAGCGCTGCCTTTGCTAAGATCATCAATGAGAGGAAGGGAACCTTCAATGGTGGAATGGAATGAAATGGTTCAGCTCATGATTGATTGGATTGATGCTGATCTTACAGCAGCGCCAACACTGCTGAGAATGTCGGAACAGCTTGGGTATTCCCCTTATTACTGCACCAAGCAGTTTCACGCGCTGACCGGGACGACACTCAGGGATTATATCTGGATGCGCAGAATCAGCCGTGCCGCCCTGGAGCTGCGCGACACGGATACGCGAATTCTGGATATTGCCGTAAAGTTCGGGTTTTCGTCGCAGGAGGCATTCTCCCGGGCTTTTTCGAAGGCTTTTAACACGACCCCGTCTGCCTACCGGAAAGCACCCTGTCCCATTCCACTGACCATTCGTGCCGAAGTGTTCACTCCTTATCATTATCTGATCAAGGAGCGGGATAAAATGAGAGAAGTGCATTTGCAGGAAGCGGAGATTAAGCTCGAAGTCATACCGGCCCATAAATTCATCGGGATCTGGGACCTTGCTTCCCATAACTACGCCGGGTTCTGGGAGAACGGGCATGATTGCGATGAAATCTCCGGAACGCTGGAGAGCATGTCTCATCATACGTTAGCTGGACAACTGGGCCAGACGGCCGGATGGTTCTATAAGAACGGCCAAAAAGGTTACTTGTACGGAATCCCTGTTTCATCGGATTACAACGGGAAGATCCCTGAGGGGATGGAGTGCAGGGATATTCCGGAATCGGAGTATCTGGTCTTTTTTCACCCGCCATTTGATTACCTGAAGGATAATGGTCAAGTGATGCGGACTGTTGAGCAAGTGGCCTGGAACTACGATCCCAAGGTCATGGGTTATGCCTGGGATGAAGAAACGAAGCAGGACTATCAGCGCCATTTCCCCGAGGGCTATGGCTATGCGGTGCTGCGGCCAGTGAGAAAGTTAACTGGAAACGAGGAGTAAGCAGCGGGCTGATCTCGAAGAGAATTTTCCCCGATAGGTGCATAGTGCAAAGAAACAGTCTACAGTGCAGGCTTTCGCCAGGATTTGCCCACGTGATCCCTCCAAATAAGCTGAACAAAAGAACCTGTCACCCAGTTCAAGGGCCACAGGTTCTTTTATCATTTGTTCCTATACTTCAATTTATGAAGAAAGTCTTTAAGCCTCTGCATGGCGCTGGCTGTTCTCCAGTATCTCTTTAGCCAGCCCATCTCCACGGTGTTCGAGCATGCTTACGGTTTGCAGTAGCTCCGCCTGCCGGCTTCGGTGCTCATTCGTCCAGAACGGGCGGGGGGAAACGCCCGGCTCTATAGAAGCTGGATCGGTCATTCCCTTGTAAAAACCTTCAAGTAAGGCGTCGATCTGTTCATACACCCCGGCCATCTCAGCCAGCGCGCCGGCTTCGGCAGGATGCTGCAACAGCGGCAGCGATGCTTTTAAGTAAGCTGCGGCGCTTCTACGGGCATCGGTTAGTGCCATCATGCAAAAGTAGTTTACGCTGAACCTGCGTTCAAAATCAGAGGTTTCTGCATCTTGGTACCACCGGCTGCTGAGCAGACCTTCGCACCAGGTATCCAAAGCCTTATAGCCGAGCTGGTAGCCTCTATTGTCATCGGCCCTCATGGAGTCCAGCTTGACCCTGAGTGAAGCATAGAAGTTGTCCAGAGCTGACGGTACATGAGCCTGGCTGTCAAAGCGCATTAGCATATAAGGCCAATGGTCCACATATAAATAGCCCTTGCTGACCTTCATATCGCTCTGAAACTCTGGATCGTCGTGCAGACTCTCGAAGGTTTCTTCGTCAAAATAGCTGCGGCACAGCAGGGTATCCCCATTGTCCAAGTACCCTGTAATTACGCCCCACTCGGGGGCAACCCTGAGGTTGATCGCTATCGGCAGCTGATGCTTCCGAATGCTGTCCATTAGTTTTTGCTTCTCCTGTTTGCGCTCTTCCGGTGTAAGCCGGTTCGCCCGGCTGGCTGTAAGACCATAGGCTTTATGGGCAGCAGCTGAATAATCATAGGCTACGAGCGCATCGGCTGAGCTATAATCCCACATAGGTGTAAAAGAAATTCTCCAGCATGCCCCGGACACCCCCATTACCTGCTCATAGGTAGTCTCAATCCCCCTTGTGCTCAAAGACAGATAGAAGGCTCCTGCCCATGAGCAGTCCATTCCTTGGCCGAAGCCAAGTCGGCCTACATTCTCAACAATATAATGCTGCCGGGACGGTTGGATGGCGAAGAGGCGGGTCCGGTCCGGGCTGTAGTGAATCTGCTCACCTTCGGCACAGCTTACCGCATGAATACCCTCGGCATTCAAGTAGAGGAGCAGCAGATAATCGTTGCCATCATTGTCGATAAGGCTTGGGAAAAGCTCGTGGCTGACCGTGAAATGCTCCCACTGAAAGAACTCATAATGCTGCATCTTCTTCAAAACATTCCGGTGGATCAGCTCATTTCCATAGGAGGCGTACACAAATTCCAGTCCGCTTTTGCCGGAGGTATACCCTTTGGAATGGACATCAATCGTCAGAAGCTGTTCTTTCAGCGCATAGGCTGAATAGATTCCCGCAGGCGTCTCATATCTGACAATCAGCACCTTGGAGCGGTCGCCGGACAGACAGCCGGGGAAGATATGATCGCTGACGGTGAAGGACAGTCTGTTGCCGGCCACGAACTGGTTCACAAAGTGGGTGACATCATGGGAATCCCGGCCGTCTGTGTATACGGCGGAAAGTACGACTAATTCCTGGGGCAGCAAAATGCCGTCAATGGGGTGGCCCAGTACACTGGACAGCAAAGGCAGGGTGGCGGTTTCGGGCAGGGACTTCCCTGTTTCCCATTTGGAGACGGCTTGAGCCGTGACATTGAGCTGTTCGGCCAATTGTTCTTGGGACAGCTGTTTTTCTTTACGGAGCATGGCGATGCGTTTGCCGACTTTTTCGCTACTGATCATAGTTACCTCTCCCGAAATTGAATTCGACGTCGTAATTTCATTATAATCCCGGACTATGGAATAACCATGGATTCAAGGAGGGGAGAGGGGCGGCGTTTTCCAACCGGCAGTTGAGCCGGACGACAGTCATGGGCATTTTTCCAGAATAATCAGCTCCCCGTCCCATTCAGGAACAAACAGCTGACCGTCATAATAATCGAGGCTGCATATTCTCGGCAGCTGAAGGCTGAAGGGATCTGGAGTATCCAGAACATGCTCCGCTGGAGAAACGATGTGCGGGGTTCCGGCAATGGTGGTGATGATCCCGGAGCGATGGTCAACCCTGCGGACGACATGATTTTGCGTGTCTCCGATATACAGATTGGAGGCTTCGTCGAGAGATAGTGACCATGGCCCGTCAAAATGTTCTCCGCTGCTTGAACCGAAGGTAGCCTGGATCGCAGATCCCCCATCTCCGGTGTAACCGCCGCGGCCCGTTCCCGCAATCACCGTGACTTCTTCATTAACGGGATCAATCTTGCGCACACAGTAGTTTTTGCTGTCCAGCACATACAGGTTTCCATCCGCTCCCCGTCTTAAATCATAAATCCAGTTAAACTGCACCTGTGTAAAAGATACTGTGCCCGCCTGAAATCCTGGTTCACCCGTTCCTAGCGTAGTCATTAAATTACCTTTCAGATCAAATTTATGGACCCGGCATCCGGTCACTTCATTGATCCACAAGAAGCCGGCAGAATCATACTCACAATTCCCAATATCCTTAAATCCACAAGCCGCTCCGTCTATCAGCAACCGGGCTTCTCCGGCAGCAGGGTTAATTGCGAATACTTTGTTATTCCCGCTGCTGGCGACGATAACGGTCTCCTTATCCGGAAAGGTAATATAAGTAGGGTTGAGGATATCCGCATAGATATGCCTAACATGCTCTCTGACGATCTGATTACCGGCCGTCCAGTTCAGAGTGTCCGTATCCGTCGCGATTTCCCCAACCCAGTGTGTATCATGGTCCAAAATATAGCGGGTACCCTGTGGATTATGAAAGCCAAAGTGGCAGTAGCCGTCGATAAGCTTCAGTTCTTTTCCGAATTGCAGCCGCTCTTTAATTCTCCAGTTCATCCAATCACCCCCGCTTCTTGGGTTTTTTCTTGATCAGGATCATTTGCTCAATATCTTTAAGTTCATCTATAGAATGCACTTTAATCCATAGCCATCGTCCATCGTGGAATTGAGCAGCAGCTTCATACACCGATTTGAAATATGTCCCGAACTCTTCCATTCTAGCCGTGTACGCTTCGATCTCCTTTTTCCCGAGTACAAGCAGAACGGTAAAGCCCTCTTTTTCCGGAAACATAGCAAATAAGGTCTTCCCGCTCTTGCGGTATCTCACATTCCAGCCATAATTTTTTCCGCCAAAATTGAGTTCTGACTGTTGATCGTAATTTTGTTCGGCAAAGCGGCTGAGTTCGATCCATGCTTGCTTGGCCTCTGCGCCAATAAACGTATAGATCTGTTCTTCCGTAGGAACAACTTCTTTATCACATAATCGCTGGCTATTCACTCTGACTCCTCCTTAATTTGTTCTACTAAGGCCGCAAACCACGAGTCTAGTTCCTCCGGTTGAATGGATAGAAGTTTGTGCTTATCTACAATGATTTGGTCTTTGGTGACGGAGGTAAAGCGGACAAAAGGTTCTCGCGACAACATGGATAAACCCATGTGATCCGTCCATTCCTTAATGGGGAGACTGTCTTTAGGCAGCAGAAATTTCAGTAGATCATAGAAGGTTTTGTGCATTACATTCAAGTTGTAGCCCGGACATTCCTTGCTGATGATATAAGAATCGACTTCCCGCCAAAGGTGCTCGATTATGGCCTGTCTTACAATCAGACTCTCCTTGGAGAGGTCCCCGGTGCTCATCATCTCCTTGAGTCTTGTTTCCCAGCAGGCCGGAGTCCATGGCAGCGTTCTGCTCATGTGGACCAGCCATTTCTCATGCGGCACATATTCACGGTTGGCAATAAATAAGGCCTCCAGCAAGCGGGTCGCTGCCATATTGAGCATGGAGTGGCCCTGCACGGGATCACCTCTGTGAATCCAGATATCCCCAGCCAGCCGGAAATACCACCAGCAATTGAATAACAAGCCTTCGGCATGCAGCGGCTCTGGTGTATGCGCCAGCTTTTCTGACATCATTTTGGCGATTTGCCCCGTGGGATCGTACAGGACTTTTGCATAGGATAAATCCCACAGCGCCACGCTCTCCCATGACCGCTGCAGCTCTTCTTCCAGATCTGAGATCTTGATGTCATACAGATAGCTGCCGATCCTGGTAATACCTAGGGGGATAGGGGATTGTCCGCTGTTCCACAGCTCATACGGGGAGGACTCCAAGTAGAAAACCAAATCGATCTCCGATAACTCGTCGGCATACCCGCGGGATAATCCGCCGTTCAAGGTGATGCCCTGGACGCCGTCCAGAGATTCAAAATTCTTCATTCTGCTATCCAGTTCCGCGAGGAATAAATGAAGCTTGTTGGTGCTTGTTGCCGTTACATAAGGCCTGCTCATACAAAATCACCTCGTTATTGATCTGTGACCAAATGGGAAATCGTTAGTAATAATATATAGCTATGAAAACGGTCTACCTATGATATTAGTCTTAAACGCCAGGCCTTACATTGGAGAATTTAAATGCTAAATAAAAATTAACTTGCCCTATTGTTAAAATCATGATATATTAATTCCTGCACTGCAATAAACAATACTTTGCGGTCATGGCGGAATTGGCAGACGCGCTGGCTTCAGGTGCCAGTGGTAGCAATATCGTGGAGGTTCGAGTCCTCTTGACCGCATACCAAGAAAGAAAGCTTCTGAATTGTCCCTACGGACAGCTCAGGAGCTTTTTTTCATTGGGTTCAGCTGCTCAAATGAGCTTCAGCTTAGTAGGACAACAGGGTTGAGCTTGGACTGGACGAGGCCTGATGCTTACGGAACGCGGACGGAGACATGCCGCTAAGCTTATTGAATACGCGGTTAAACTGGGAGAAGCTGTTGAATCCGCACTGCTCGGCGATGTCGGAAATCTTCTGCCGGGTGATGATCAGCAATTGCTGGGCATTGCGGACCCGGGTCATCTGGATATATTCGGTCAGTGTAAAACCGGTGACCGATTTGAACTGGTGCGATAAATAATAGGGACTGATATAGAACTCCCTGGAGATGAACTCCAGAGACAGCTCGCTATTGTAGTGACTGTGGACATATGCGGTGATTGAATATATTTTTTGCATAATAGAATTCCCGATTTCTTCTAGTACATAGTTGCTCCGCTCCCGCTGCTGGTACAAAGCGCATAAAAATTGCTGGAAAAGGCTGTGAATCAGTACAGGGTTCAGCGGCGAAGCGCTGTGCGACAAGCTGAAGATAGTGTTAAGGGGATCAAACACGGCTCTCCGCGTCTCACCCGTCAAACGGTAGACCGGCACTTCTTCCCCAAAAGGGAGAAGCATATTTTTGTAAGCGGTTTCTAAACCGGGTATATTTTGGGGCACGGCAAAGTTAATAATCAGCCGCTTATGTGGCGGACCTGCCGGATACTGGGTCTTATGCAGCCGGTGAGGGCGAAGCAGAACGATGTCATATTGCTGAAGGGGGTGCACGTTGCCTTCGATGATATGGGTGGCTCTGGAATCGAGTAAGATATGAATCTCATAAAAATCATGGAAATGCTGAAACTCCATATTGATATTATGGGACCGCTGGTCATAATCAAAATAATAAAAAAGCGGATCAGCCGGAGTGTTGATGCGTACGCTATACCCTTGCTCATACAACAGGTCGCTTTCAAGCATATGCCCTCGCCGCCTTATTTTCTAATATGCATTTATTATATGTGCAGAAAAGCAAGATTTGCAATATAAGAGGGGAATTCCAGCAAATATAAGGTAGTTTTTGATCGGGAGGGTTTGCTATAGTGGCGATATGAAAGCGGATACAAGGAGTGGAAATGATGTTTTTAACAGAAGAAAAGCTGATCCGGCGTCAGGCGGAAATCGGAAAGTACAGATACCGCAAGGTGCTGGAGCTGAATGAACTGGAGCTCGCGGAGGATGAGGACGGGGCCAATCGCGTCTATCCGGAGGCCGTATCATTTGATGGCAAGATCAGGCTGCAGGAGCTCTGGCGCGGGCGTGACCGTTATGTCTGGCTGCGTGCCGTGGCGGTGCTGCCTCCGAGTCAAGCGGGCTTCAAGATCGCGGGAAGATTTGACTTCGGCAAGTCGGGGAGCTTCAACAACTCCGGGTTTGAATCTCTGCTATTTGTGAACGGAGAGCCTTATCAAGGCGTTGATACCAACCATAGGGAGGTTATCTTTGGCGATGCATTAGGCGGGCAGACGGTGGAGCTGGTCTTCCGGCTGTGGTCCGGTCTGGAGGGCGGAGGGCCGCCCGTAGTTCAGGAGCACCGGATTAGCGAGGCGATGCTTGGTTATCTCGATGAGACGATTGATGATCTGTTCTATATGTCGCAGGCGGCGCTGGACACCTGCCGCTATCTGGGCAGCGACCAGCCGGAAAAGCAGTGGCTGAAAAAGGCGCTGAATGATGCCTTCCGGGAAATTGACTGGTCTGAGCCCGGCTCGGAAGCGCACATGATTTCGCTGTACCGGGCAGATGCCAGCTTGAATCAAGCGGTGGATGCCATGCCTAAAACGTTTGATATGACGATTACAGCTGTTGGGCATACCCATATTGATGTCGCCTGGCTGTGGCGGCTAAAGCATACGCGCGAGAAAACGGCACGTTCATTCTCTACCGTACTGCGGCTGATGGAGGAATTTCCGGAATATCAGTTCCTGCAAACGCAGCCGCAATTGTATGACTATCTGGAGCGTGATTATCCTGATCTGTTTCACCGCATCTCCGATAAGATCAAGGAAGGCCGCTGGGAAGCGGAAGGGGCAATGTGGCTGGAGGCGGATTGCAATATCCCGTCCGGCGAGTCGCTGGTCCGCCAGATTTTGACGGGTAAACGCTACCTTCGTGAACAGTTCGGCATCGAAAGCAAGTATTTATGGCTGCCTGATGTGTTCGGGTACAGCTGGGCGCTGCCGCAGATTTTGCGCAAGTCAGGCATAGACACATTCATGACAACCAAAATCAGCTGGAACCAGTTCAACCGGATGCCGCATGACACGTTCTGGTGGCGGGGGATGGACGGTTCAGAGGTTCTGACGCATTTCATTACAACCTCTGAGAAGAACGGGGATGCGTATACGTATAACGGCCGGATGACTGCCGCTCTGCTGCGGGGAATCTGGAATTCGTATCAGGATAAGGACATCAATGATCATCTGCTGTTTGCTTATGGCTGGGGCGACGGAGGCGGCGGGCCTACACGGGAGATGCTGGAGCTTAGGCGGCGGTTTGATAAGCTTCCGGGGATGCCTAAGCTTAAGATGGGCAGTGCGGGGGAGTATTTTGCCGGGCTGCATGAGCGTATCCGGGATGCTGAACCGCAGGTGCATACCTGGAACGGCGAATTATACTTCGAATGCCACCGGGGAACCTACACCTCGCAAGCCCGCAATAAAAAATACAACCGCCGCCTGGAGCTGCTGCTGCGGGATGCGGAGTGGCTGCACACGCTGACCGGTGTGAGACGCGGCGATCTGCAAACCTCTTATCCTGCGGCTGAACTGCGTGAGATTTGGGAGATCCTGCTGCGCAACCAGTTCCATGACATTATCCCGGGTTCATCGATTAAAGAGGTATACGAGGATAGTGACCTTGAATATGCGGAAGGGGAGGCCCGGTCGCTGGCACTAATTAACGGTGGGGGAGGAAACGGAGGTTTCACCGGCGGGCAAAAATGCTTCACACTACTCAACAGCTCGACCTGGGATCGTCCGCGTTATATTGAATTGCCGGGCGAAGCTGCAGATACAGGCGTCATCCGGGATGCGACCGGGATGCTGCTGGAACAACAGCAGACGGCAGATGGCGGCAGGCTGGTGTATATTCCTTCCGTGCCTGCACTCGGCACGTCGGTTCTGCAATATGAACGGGGGCAACAGGAACATACCGGCTTGGAGGGAGAGGGGCAGCTTGCCGATATTGCCGCGAACAGTCTGACCACACCGCTGGTTGAGGTGGCCTGGAACGATCAGGGGCATTTCACCTCGATGCGTGACCGCCGGAACGGCCGCGAGCTCTTGGCACAAGGACAGCGCGGCAATGTGCTTCAGGTATTCGAAGACAAGCCGCTGGATTATGAAGCCTGGGATATTGATATCTTCTACCAGGAAAAGATGACGGAAATCTCGCAGCTTACGCAGTGCGGGCTGGTCGAGAACGGTCCGCTGCGGGCTGTGCTGCACATGGTATGGACTTATCATCGCTCGACGATTACCCAGCAGATTATGTTCTACCGTGATACGGCAAGAATTGACTTCCGGACAGTCGTCGACTGGCATGGGCATAATCAATTGCTGAAAGCAGCCTTCCCGGTCGATATCCATGCCATGGAAGCTACCTATGATATTCAGTTCGGCAACGTCAAACGGCCGACGCACTGGAACACGAGCTGGGATTATGCCCGTTTCGAGACGGTAGGTCATCAGTGGGCCGATCTCAGTGAGAAAGGGTATGGTGTAGCCCTGCTCAATGACTGCAAATACGGTTATGACATCAAAGACAGCGTGCTGCGGCTGACGCTGCTGAAATCGGCCGTTCACCCCGATCCGGAGCAGGATCAGGGACGGCATACCTTCACTTACGCCCTTTATCCGCATATTGGCGATTTTGTGGAAGGCGGGGTGGTCCAGGAGGCCTGGGAGCTGAATAATCCCCTGCGTTCGGTCCCGGGACATCTGGAAGGAGAGCCGCTGTTCTTCATCGAGGGCAAACATGTGCTGATCGATGCCATAAAGCGCTCGGAAGATGGCAGCCATGTGGTGCTTCGCCTGCATGAATATGCCGGTTCACGGATGCAGGTGCGTATAGAGAGCGCCTACCCCATCGAATCCTGGCAGGAATGTAATTTGATGGAGGAGCCGCAGGAGGCGTGGCGGGAGGATGATTTGGCATTCCAGATCAAGCCTTATGAGATCAGGACGTTCAGAATAAATATGGGAACAGCGCAGGATGAGGGAACACCCCAAAATAAGGCGGGAAAAGGAGCAGTGCTATAAATGAACAACAGCCGGGTTAACAAGGCCGAAATCGTCGGAAAGCTGGACCGGGTGACGGATAAGCTGCTGAAGCTTGCGCGGCCGGACAACGAAGCAGAATTGCAGAGCTTAGGGGAGGATGCAGGCAGGAGGGGGTATTTTGCCCGTGATTTCGGAATGGAGGAATGGGACTGGCCGCAGGGCGTGGGGCTGTATGGTCTGCAGAAGCTTGAGCAGCATTTCGGGGACGACCGTTATCAGGCTTATGCCAAGCCGTGGATGAACCGGCAGCTTACGAAGGGACTGCCAAGCCGGAACATCAATACGACGGCCCCGCTGCTGTCGCTGATGGAGCTGGAGGAGGCGGAGGAACTAAGCGCTGAATGGGTGCAATGGCTGATGAATGATCTGCCCCGGACGAAGGAGCTTGGCTATCAGCATGTCACAACAGGAGCGAGCAAGAGTGAAATTACACTCCATGACAATGAAATCTGGATTGACACGCTGTTTATGGCTATTTTGTTCACGGCAAAAATGGGGGTTAAATACGATAACTCCGAATGGCGGCAAACGTCGCTCCACCAGTTGCTGCTGCATATCAAATACTTGTATGACAAAAAGACGGGATTGTTCTTTCATGGCTGGCACTTTGGCGGCCGGCACAATTTCAGTGAAGCGATCTGGTGCCGCGGCAATGGCTGGTTCACGCTCGGCCTGCCGGAGTATCTGGAGCTGATGCGTCCGTATCTGGACAGCGGAGTCTTCACTTACCTTCAGCAGATTCTGCATGCACAGGCAGAGGCCTTATTGGCCTGCCAGAGCGGGGACGGATTGTGGCATACGCTGCTGGACGTCCCGGACAGTTATACCGAAACATCCGGGTCGGCAGCCATCGCAGCCGGTATTCTGCATGGTGTACGCAGGGGGCTGCTGCCGGAGGCATATGCTGAACCGGCCCTGATAGCGATTCGGGCTGTGCTGGACAGAATTGACGATGAAGGTACAGTGCTAGGTGTATCAGGAGGGACACCGATCGGGGCGGCAAAAGAAGATTACAAGGGGATCATTATCGCCCCTATGGCCTACGGGCAGGCGATGGCTTTAGTCGCGCTGGGTGAAGCCTTGCATTACTGCTGAGGTTTGCATCCGGCAGCTAACGGCAGTGAAATCCGCCGATATTACAGGCGGCGAAAGATTTGCTTGAGACTTCAGTGGTGCTTGGAGTATACTGTTCTCGGGATGGTTAAGCGCTTACCTCAAAGGAGGATAAGCGAACATGGTAAATCCAATCGTAGTAGGCATTATCGGGGCGGGCAGAATCGGCCGCCTGCATGCGGATAATCTGCGCGTAATGCCGTCGTTTAAGCTGAAATCAATCGCCGAGGCTGTGGTGAGCGAGGAATTGCTGGCCTGGGCGGAGAGCCGGAGCCTTGGCTCCGTATTTGTAAATGGGGAAGCTATTCTGAATGACCCTGAGATCGAGGCGGTGTTTATTTGCACACCGACGGATACCCACGCAAGCTGGATTGAGCAGGCAGCCCGCGCCGGGAAGCATATTTTCTGTGAGAAGCCGATCAGCCTGTCGTCGGCGCAGACCAGCCGGGCACTGCAAATTGCAGAGGAAGAAGGCGTACTGCTTCAGGTCGGCTTCAACCGCCGTATGGACCCCAGCTTCCGCAAGCTCAAGCAGCTGGTCCAGTCAGGAGAACTGGGCAGTCCGCATATTGTGAAGATCACCTCGCGTGATCCGCAGCCTCCCGGCGAGGCTTATGTGCGTTCGTCCGGCGGAATGTTTATGGATATGACAATTCACGATTTTGATATGGCCCGCTACCTGATGGGCGAGGAAGTAGCCGAAGTGTATACCCGGGGGGCCAATCTGGTCGATCCGATGTTCGGGCGCTGCGGAGATGTAGACACGGCTGTCATCACCTTGACCTTTGCCAGTGGCGCGATCTGCGTCATAGATAACAGCCGGAAGGCTGTCTATGGTTATGATCAGCGGGTGGAGGTATTTGGTTCGCAGGGCTCGGCCACCGCCGACAACTGCCGCCCGACCACAGTGGAGGTGTCCACTGCGGCTTCGGTCACCCGCGATCAGCCGCAGCATTTCTTCCTGGAGCGGTACAACCAGGCCTTCATCGATGAGGTTGCCGCATTCGCACAGGCGATCACCCTGCAGGAGCCGTTAATCTGCTGCGGTCTTGACGGGCAGCAGGCTGAGCGGATTGCCGAGGCCGCCATGGAATCGCACCGGACCGGGCTTCCGGTCAAGCTGTCTGCGTGTGCCGGAGAGGGAATATCGGTGATACAGGCATTGTAAGCGGATGCATAGTTTAAATATGGAGGAGGACGGTGAGGATGTCCGATCTAATCATTAAGGCCGGGGCGCCCGGCAAGGATGGACTGGTGGCGTCAGTGAGCAAAGAAAGCGCCGGATGGAAATACGTTGGGTTTGAAGTGTTTCAGCTGCAGGCTGGAGATACGCTGAACCGCAGCGCGGAAGGGAACGAAATCTGCCTGGTGCTGCTGGCGGGCAAGGCGGATGTAAGGGTAGACGGCCAGTTGTTCGCCGGTATCGGCGGGCGTATGTCTGTGTTTGAGGATTTGCCGCCGTATGCGGTGTATGTCCCGGCAGGAGGGCATTATGAAGTTACAGCCTTGACGGAGCTGGAGCTGGCCGCTTGTCTTGCGCCGGGGACAGGCAAATATGCACCGCGGCTGATCGCCCCGTCCGATACTGTGGCCGAGGACCGCGGTTCAGGCAGCATGTCGCGCCGGGTGGTCAACATCCTGCCTGAGCAGAGCGAGGCCGAGAGTCTGCTGGTCGTCGAGGTGCGCACGGGCGGCGGCAACTGGTCCAGCTATCCCCCGCACAGACATGACCGGGATAATCTGCCGGCGGAGTCCTATCTGGAGGAGACCTACTATCACCGGGTGAATCCCGCCCATGGCTTTGTAATGCAGCGTGTGTACAACGACGACCGCAGCCTTGATGAGACCATGGCCGTGCCCGACCGCAGCATCGTGCTGGTTCCGGAGGGCTATCACCCGGTATCCGCACCGCCGGGCTATGATTCTTATTATCTCAACGTAATGGCAGGCCCGGTCCGTACATGGGTTTTTCACAACGATCCGGAGCATGAATGGCTGTTCAGGAAGCAGCAGCAAAAACCGGATGAGAGGGAATAAAGGGCAGGTATAAGAGGAGGCTTCCGCATGGCGGAGGCCTCCTCTTGTGCGGTTATCCTGGCTTTAAACTCAGCCGCTGCCCTCAAGTCTCCGGCACTGCTGAATAGACACTGTCAGCCTAGTTCCCTATAATCGAGGTATAAGATGGCATGAACGTAAAGGCGGGCTAACTAACGATGAAACCTACGATATATGATGTGGCACGGGAAGCGGGAGTCTCAATCGCTACGGTGTCCAAGGTATTGAACAAGAGCGGGCGGATCAGCGATAAGACACGGGAGAAGGTCCACCGGATCATGGAGGAGCTGAATTACCAGCCGAGCCTGGTGGCCTCTGCGCTGACGAGCCGCCGGACGGGAACGATCGGGCTGATGATTCCCGATATCGCCAATCCCTTTTTTGCCGAGACAGCCCGCGGCATTGAGGATTATGCCCAGGAACAGGGGAGCGACTTAATCGTGTGCAGTACGGACCGCAGCGATGAGAAGGCGGCCAGATATATCTCGCTGCTCTTGCGCAAACGGGTGGATGGCCTGATCATTGCTTCTCATCCCGGTAATCCCGATCTGATCCGCCGTCTGCTGGCCGATCATGTGCCGTTCGTGCTGTTCTCGGCCGATATCCGGATGATGGAGAGCAACAGTGTCACGGTGGATGACTATAAGGGAGGCTATCAGGCGACGGAATATTTGCTGTCCCTGGGACATCGCAGGCTGGGCATCATCTCCGACAATTTGCCGGGGAGCAAGCTGCGCGCGGAAGGCTTCCTTGATGCGTTGAAGGCGGCAGGTATTCCCTTCGACAATCCGGCCAATATGACACATACTTCGGCCACACTGGAGAATGGCCGCAAAGCGGCAGCGGCGATGCTGGACCAGGCGGCCGAGCACCGGCCGACAGCGATATTTGCCTGCAACGATCTGCTGGCGATCGGGGTATTGAAGGAGGCACGCGGCGCAGGCTTGTCCATTCCCCGCGATCTGTCTGTAGTGGGCTTTGACAATACAATGCTGGCTGAGATTTGTCATCCCTCCTTGACCAGCATCGCCCAGCCCCTGCGCGAGATGACGGAGCAGGCCATGATTCTGCTGAACGAATCCATCGGCAATCCGGAGAGTCCCAAGCGCAAGATCATGCTGATGCCGGAACTCGTTGTCCGTCATTCCACGGGTCCGGCCCCGCGTTAAGAAGAAATAGCCGCTGCAACCTGAGAAAAAGCCCAATCCTATCTGAAGACCTGTCCCCCTGCTTTGCGGCGGAGGAGAGGTCTTTTTTTGTATGTTTTCGGGGTTCCCGCTTTGTTTTTTCGCTTCTTTACCGGCCCATAGGCTTGGGACATGGTATCGCTTTCAAATTCAGGATTGCCAAACCGGAGCTTCTAAACTATACTAAAGGAGAAAATTAGGTTAAGCGCTTACCCTCCTCCCGGTGATTTATGTTTGTTTTTTAATGATTTTTAATTGATCCCTGTTCGTCCCATCCATTTTACTCCATCTTTCTTATTCATTCTTTTCTCTGAAGTTTTTTTCAAGGAGGCGTCACTATGAACGGTTTACAGTTTGATCCCGCCCGGCTGCTGGATTTAATCGCCGTCGGCCGGCTCTGTATTGATTTGAACGCCAATGAAACCGGAAGACCTATGGAAGAGACAATGACCTTTACCAAATATGTCGGAGGCTCTCCTGCTAATATCGTGATCGGTACGGCGCGGTTAGGGATGCGCACCGGTTTCATCGGCAAAATTGCCGATGACCAAATGGGCCGTTTCATCCGGACCTATCTGCAGAACAATGGCATTGACGACAGCCAGGTGACGGTTGACCGGACCGGTGCGGTGACAGGGCTTGCTTTTACAGAAATCAAAAGCCCCCAGGAATGCAGCATTCTGATGTACCGGGACCATGCAGCGGATTTGCTGCTGAACACAGAGGAGATTTCGGAAGAATATATCGGGAAGTCCAAAGCGCTGTTGATCTCAGGCACCGCACTGGCGCAGAGCCCCTCCCGTGAGGCGGTGTTTCTGGCGCTGGAATTTGCCCGCAAGCATAACGTCACCGTATTTTTTGATCTGGATTACCGCCCTTACACCTGGAAATCGGCAGCAGAAACGGCTGTCTACTATAATCTGGCCGCAGAGAAATGCGACTGCATCATCGGTACCCGCGAGGAATTCAATATGATGGAGAGCTTGTACAATGTGACAGGCGCAGACGATGAGGCAACGGCCAGCCGCTGGTTCTCGCATCAAGCGAAGCTGGTCGTCATCAAACATGGCGGGAGCGGCTCCATCTCCTACACAGCAGACGGGCAGACGCACCGGAGCGGCATTTTTCCTGCCAAGGTGCTGAAGACGTTCGGAGCCGGAGATTCTTATGCCTCGGCCTTCATCCACAGTCTGATGCGCGGCGAAAGCGTCAGCGAGGCCATGCGCCGCGGCAGCGCCTCAGCCTCGATCGTCATCTCACGGCATAGCTGCTCAGACGCGATGCCAACCTTGGGTGAATTGGAAGCGTTCTTATTATCTAACGAGGAAATCACTGCAGGTGCAGAGTAAGCAGAACAGCAGAAGCTTGAGAACACAAACTAAACTCAGACCGCACAGCTATGCAGCAATACATTAGCAGCATCACATCACTAGAGACGAAGGAGTGGGCAGGATGGCACAGCAAAGCGTGCAAGTGCTGAACAACTATATTGACGGGCAATGGGTAGAGGCAGATACGAAGCTGACGGAGCCGGTGTATAATCCGGCCACTGGTGAGGAGCTGGCCAGAGTTCCGCTTTCCGGCAGAGCCGATGTTGACCGGGCTGTGGCAGCGGCAAAAGCGGCTTTTGCAGACTGGTCCAAAACGCCGGTGCCGCGTAGAGCGCGGATCTTATTCAAATATCAGCAGCTTTTGGTGGAGAATTGGGATGAACTGGCTCAGACCATTACGCTGGAGAATGGAAAAAGCTTCAAAGAGGCTTACGGCGAGGTGCAGCGCGGTATCGAGTGTGTGGAGTTTGCGGCTGGTGCGCCAACGCTGATGATGGGCCGGCAGCTGCCGGATATCGCGACAGGCATCGAGTCCGGCATGTACCGCTATCCTATCGGTGTGGTCGGCGGCATCACTCCGTTTAATTTTCCGATGATGGTGCCCTGCTGGATGTTCCCGCTGGCCATTGCCTGTGGGAACACCTTTGTGCTGAAGCCCTCCGAACGCACGCCGCTGCTGGCGGCGCGTCTGGCCGAACTGCTGGAGGAAGCCGGACTGCCGAAGGGCGTACTCAATGTGGTAAACGGTGCACATGAGGTGGTGAACGGCCTGCTGGAGCATCCCGATGTCAAGGCGATTTCCTTTGTCGGCTCACAGCCGGTGGCCGAGTATGTCTACAAAAAGGGAACAGCGCATTTGAAGCGGGTTCAGGCACTGGCTGGGGCGAAGAATCATTCTATCGTGCTGGCAGACGCGAACCTCGAAGCTTCCGCAACGCAAATTGTTAACGCAGCTTTTGGCTCTGCCGGGGAGCGCTGTATGGCTTGCTCTGTGGTAACGGTGCAGGAAGAGGCCGCTGATGAGCTGATTTCGATCCTGCTGCGCGAATGCGACCGGATGACCATTGGTAATGGACTGGACGAAGATACGTTTCTTGGACCGGTCATCCGCCAAAGTCATAAGGACAAAACGGCCGTCTATATTGAACAGGGAATGGCTGAGGGGGCGAATTTGCTCAGGGACGGCCGGGAAGACGCTGCTGTGCAAGGACCGGGTTATTTTATCGGCCCGACGGTGTTTGACGGGGTGACCAGGGCCATGAAAATCTGGCAGGAGGAAATCTTCGCGCCTGTCCTGTCGGTAATCCGGGTCAAGGATGTGGAAGAGGCGGTTGAAATCGCCAATGCCTCGCGTTTTGCCAATGGGGCCTGTATTTTTACGAATGACGGCGGGAAAGTGCGTTATTTCCGCGAGCATATCGAGTCAGGCATGCTTGGTGTCAATGTCGGGGTGCCGGCACCGATGGCCTTTTTCCCTTTCTCTGGCTGGAAGGATTCCTTCTACGGTGATCTCCATGCGAACGGAAGCGACGGGGTTGAATTTTACACACGCAAGAAAGTCGTCACTGCCCGCTGGCAGTAACAAAAGGGCGAAAGGAGGAAATTCATGTGACACGAATCAGATTAACGACGGCGCAGGCGCTGGTGAAATTTTTGGATCAGCAATATGTGGATTTTGGCGGCGGGCCGGAGCGGTTCGTACACGGCATATTCACAGTTTTCGGCCACGGCAATGTACTCGGCTTGGGGCAGGCGCTGCAGGAATCACCGGGTGAACTGACGGTCTACCAGGGAAGGAACGAGCAGGGAATGGTTCATGCGGCGACCGCATTCGCCAAGCAGAGCCGCAGGCGGCGGATTATGGCTTGTACCGCTTCCGTTGGGCCGGGTTCGGCCAATATGCTGACGGCTGCCGCGACGGCGACGGCGAATCAGATTCCCGTCCTGCTGCTGCCCGGCGACACCTTTGCCACCCGTCAACCCGATCCGGTGCTGCAGCAGATGGAGCATACCTACAATCTGTCGATCACAGTCAATGATGCCTTCAAGGCGGTGAGCAAATATTGGGACCGGATTTACCGGCCGGAGCAGCTGATGACAGCACTGCTGAACGCCATGCGGGTGCTGACCGATCAAGCCGACACCGGGGCGGTTACGATCGCACTGCCGCAGGATGTACAAGGAGAAGCCTGGGACTATCCGCTTGATTTCTTCCGCAAGCGTATCCACAGGATCGCCTCCCGTCTTGCCCGCCCGGATGAAATCGAAGCGGCAGCCGGGCTTATTGCCGGTAAACAGCGGCCTTTGCTGGTCTGCGGAGGCGGAGTCCGGTATGGGGATGCCGGAGCAGACTTGCGCGCTTTCGCGGAGAAATTTGCCATCCCGTTCGGTGAGACGCAAGCCGGAAAAAGTGCGGTGGCAAGCGACTGCGCCTACAATCTCGGCGGCATAGGCGTCACTGGCAATGGCTGCGCCAATACGCTGGCTCAAGCTGCGGATCTGGTGATCGGTGTCGGCACCCGGTTCACGGATTTCACCACAGGCTCGAAGAGCCTGTTCGCTCATCCTGAGGTGGAGTTTCTGACGATCAACGCCTCTCCCTATCATGCCGCCAAGCTGGATGCGCTTGCCGTAGTCTGCGATGCTGCCGAAGGTTTGAAGGCGTTATCTGCAGCGTTGGAAGAGCGCGGTTACCGCTCTGCCTATACGGACGAGATCATAGAGGCAAAGAGGGCATGGGCAGAGGAGCGAAAGCGTCTGGCTGGCGTGGAGTATTCCGTGAAGGAGGGAGCTATGAAAGAGGCGGCAGACCGCCCGGCAGGTTTTTTTGTGCCGGAAATTGCCGGACATCTGGATGAGAAGCTCCCCGAGTATGCGGCAAAGCTGAATACTTCGCTGACGCAAACACAGGTACTTGGGATACTCAATGAATATCTCCCGGAAGACGCTATCGTCATCGGAGCGGCAGGCAGCCTGCCGGGCGACATGCAGCGGATGTGGAATTCTGCGGTGGCTGATACTTACCATATGGAATACGGCTTTTCGTGTATGGGATATGAAATTTCCGGGGCGCTTGGCGTGAAATTGGCTGAACCCGAGCGGGAGGTATACGCCCTGGTCGGCGACGGCAGCTATCAGATGCTGCATTCGGAACTGGTAACCAGCCTTCAGGAGAATAAGAAGATCAATGTCATCCTGCTCGACAATGCGGGGTTTGGCTGCATCAACAATCTGCAGATGGAACAAGGATTGGACAGCATGGCGACTGAATTCCGCCATCGCGGCCCGGACGGCCAGCTGAGTGGCGAACTGATGCACATCGACTATGCGGCCAGCGCCGCGGGCTATGGGGTCAAGACCTTTCGTGCCGTGACGACCGGGCAGCTGCGCAGCGCTTTGGACGCAGCCCGGGGGCAGGAGCGCTCCACGCTGATCGATATCAAGGTACTGCCCAAGACAATGACACATGGCTACGGAGCCTGGTGGCATGTTGGTGTACCGGAAGTGTCCGGCAGCGAAGCCGTGCAGGCCGCTTACGGGCAAAAGCTCGGACAGCTGGATAAGGCGCGCAGCTATTGACAGAGCTATTAGTGAAAATGGAAGGGGTAGAATCGATGATGTTCAAAGAACATGCGGTCCGGCTTGCGATTGCTCCCATCGCCTGGACCAATGACGATATGCCTGAACTGGGACGGGACAATACCTTTGAGCAGTGCATCAGCGAGATGGCGCTTGCCGGATATCAGGGAAGCGAGGTGGGCAATAAGTATCCGCGTTCTCCGGACCGGCTGCACCGGGCGCTGGAGCTTCGCGGACTTCAGATTGCCAGCGCCTGGTTCAGTGCGTACCTGACTGTGCGCCCTTATGAGGAGACCGCAGAAGCCTTTTGCGCGCACCGTGATTTTCTGCATGAGATGGGAGCCAAAGTGATTGTCGTTTCCGAGCAGGGGCGGAGCATTCAAGGGCAAATGGATACGCCGCTGTTCGCCGGCAAGCCTGTGTTCACGGAAGCGGAGTGGGCGGCACTCGCGGAAGGCCTGGGCGGGCTGGGCCGACTGGCCGCAGACAAGGATATGACACTTGTATATCACCATCACATGGGGACGGGGGTGCAGACGGGGGCCGAGATTGCTAGGCTGATGGAACTCACGGAACCCGGTGAGGTCTCCCTGCTGTTCGATACCGGCCATCTGGCCTTTGCCGGCGAGAATCCCTTGGAGGTGCTGCGTGCCCATCTGCCGCGGATTAAACATGTGCATTTGAAGGATATCCGCCCGGAAATTACCCGGCGTGTCCTGCGGGAGCAGCTCAGTTTCCTGCAGGCTGTAAAGGAGGGAGCGTTCACCGTACCCGGCGACGGGTGCATCGCGTTTGCTGAGATCTTTGCCGAATTGGCCGCGTCCTCCTATACGGGATGGTTTGTGGTGGAAGCGGAGCAGGACCCGGCGCTTGCTGATCCTCTTGAATATGCGATGAAGGCGCGCCGCTACATCAGAGAAATCAGCGGTTTGTAAACCGCTTGGACAGCAGCTAGCCTATGTTCGGCAGCTGCCCAGGCGGATGTGTATGCGGGGTTGCGCGGCTGCGGCTGTGCGCACCCCGCCTTTTTCATTCCATAGGAGAGTGTGTTCTTCTGTCGGTGCATTGGCACACGCTAAGCTTGATGTGTGGAAGGTCATGATGCAGCGAATATGGGAGAAAAGACTTTGATTAATCCATTATTTGCCTTGTTGGCCGGGCCTTGAGCGCATGTGCTATAATGGCAGCAATTCGGGCGGATACTCCGTCTATGAAAGCGCATCCAAGTATTAGGAGCTGCGTGCACACGAGCGGCCGAACTGCGTTCTGGTATCCTAACGGTTGTGGAGGGGGTTGTCTATTGTTCCGTACCTGGTATCGCCGATTGCTGCTATCCTATTTTCCTATCTTTTTGCTTACCGTGACGATCCTGATTTTTGCCTCGTTTGTGTTTATCAATGACATTTCCCGGATGGAAACCAAGAAAGCGGACCGCATCTCTGCCAGCTATCTCATGGATAATGTGGACCGGAGTATCAAAGAGGTCCAAATGTCGGTGCTGGAGGCTGTTGAACGCAGTGATGCTTACAAGCGATATTTTAATAACCAAGGTCAGGCGGATACGGGGGCAATCTATGCTGTTGCCCAGAGCCTCCGCAACCTGACCCATGAATCTGCCTACATTCAATCGATCTATCTGTACGACAAGATAAATGAAAGCGTTTTAACAGAAACTGGTTTAAAGGAGCTTTCCGGATTTATAGACGAAGGCTGGATCAGACGCATAACCTCCGGCGCGTTGCAGGAAGGCTGGCAGCCCGTCAGAGAATATAAGGTTGAGTTCGTTCAGCGTACGCCAATACGTGTGCTTACTATCAATAAAGCGATGCCTCTTCCCTTCGGCGCGGAGGGGGTGCTGGTCATCAATATCAAAATGAGCGGGATTGAGCAGCTTGTCGACAGCATGGTCAACGAACAGCTCTCCTTCCTGACCATTCTTGGCAGCGATGGACAGACCGTGTATCAGGCTCATTCAGACAGCGAAGGTGCTGCTAGCGGCAAACTGTTGAACACGCTCTATCTGGAGAGGCTCGGCTGGACGTTCTCCAGCGGAATCAAGGCAGGAAACCTGTTCGGCTGGGTTTCTGTGATTTCCTATCTCTGGGTGGCGATTGCCGTTGGAACGGTGGTATGTGCGGTTTTGTACCTGGTGTATGTTACCCGGCGCAATTATAAACCGATTCAGGTGATTATGAACCGGATTGAAGGCCATCAGATCCGGAGGATGGACCAATCGACTGACAGGCCTGACGAAATGATGCTCATTGACGGGGTGCTGGAGGATCTGATCAACAACATGACGGATTATGATAAAAAAAGCAGGGAGAATCTGCTGCTGCAGCGCAGCAAGCTGTTCACCGATCTGCTGAACAGCGAGCGGCTGGACAATGTCATTCAGAGGATGGAGGAGCTGTCGCCGCTCACCGGCGCCCACTCCTCATCGCGCTTTACGGTTGTGCTCAGCGAAATTAACCGCTATGAGCAGGTATTTGAGGACCGCTATACAAGGGGTGACCAGAATACGCTCAAGTTTGCCCTGATGAATGTTTTTCAGGAATTGGCGCGAAGTGCGGAGCTTCAAGGCTGGGCGGAGTGGATCGGGACGCAGCGGGCAGCGATTCTCTTCCTGGCGACCGGAAGCGATGAAGAGATGACCGGAAAAATCCGCATATTCGCCGAGAATTGCCGCTCCTGGGTAGAACAGAATTTGCGCATCTCGCTCAGCTTCGGCATCGGACCGGCTGCAGCCGGTCCCGGCTCGATTCGGGAGTCTTATGCAGCGGCTGAATATGTAATGCAGCACAAGCTGCTGATGCACGAAGACATCGCTTTGGCGGAATGCGGGGAAGCCCGCCAGCCGCTGCTTGAAACGTATAAATATCTGCAGATGATTGCCGAATTTGTCAAGCAGTTCCGGATGTCGAGCGGCCAATGGCGGGAGCAGCTAGAGCGGATTTTTGTAGCGTTTGAACAGGATTTTCTGCAGGATGACGATATCCGCTCACTAATTCAGGCTATGCTCCAGATGCTGAGCCGGGAAGTGGCCGTAATGTCAGAGCAGCTGCAGGACGAACTGTCGGCGGAGAAAACTTCGATACGGTTGAAGGGGCTGGAAGAGGCCGAATCTATTGATGAGGTGAAGAGTATTCTGTTTGAATATTTGACCGATTTATTCCGCACCTATGTCTCTGTCAGCGAGACCAAAAGCTACCGGGCCATGGTCAACGAGATGAAGAATTATATAGAAGAGAACTTTGCCAATCCCGATCTTTCGCTGAAGCATTTAAGCGACCGGTTTCAGGTATCCGGCAAATATGCCAGCTATCTGTTCAAAACGGAATTTAAAATGAAATTTGTTGATTTCGTAACGGAGCTGCGGATGAAGGAAGCCGAACAACTGCTGCTGGAGACGGAATATTCGCTGCAGGATATCGCGCTCCAGGTGGGCTACGCGAATGCCATTACGTTCGGAAGGGTATTCAAACGGGTTGCCGGAATCACGCCGGGTGATTACCGCTCTTTGAAGCGCGGCCGCGGAGCTTCCAGAACTTGAGGCCGCATGTTTTGTTTAAGGCACATCCAGAGGCAGCTGCTGCTTGTCGGTACAGAAGGTGAAACGTTGAATTCATTTTTGGTAGTTGGGCCGCATTCCTGCTCGCAAACCTCCGTCAGGAGCATGCAAACACGGATGCGGTCTTTATTTTTACACTTTTGAAAGCGGTTTATCATACGAAAATGGTTGGTCCGATAAACCGGAAGTCCGAATTTGCGGCAAGGGGAATATCCGAAACAGGTTTATTGTCAGAGCGCCGAAAGTTATGGAATACTGGGGGCATCCCGGAACAACAAGCGGCCAAGCAGCACCTCAGATGGATTCCGCTTAGGGACGGACAGGTTGAAGGCTCGGGGATCATAAAGTCACCATTAAAGCCTGCAAAGGCGAAGGAGATGGAACAATGACAGTGAACGTAAACCAAAGAGTTCTGAAGAAAGCAATCGGCATCGGATTGACTGCGGTAATGGGGGTAACTCTGCTGGCCGGATGCTCCTCCGACTCTAAAAACAACACGGCAAACGGGGGAGCGAAAGCAGAAGGGGACAGCGCCAAGCGGGTCACCCTCAAGGTGGAGGTATTTGACCGCGGCAACAGCCCGGCACCGCATACGATCACCAACAACTATTTAACTAAGCTGGTGCAGGAAAAGTTCGGTGATCCGAATAACATTGATGTCGAATTTGTACCGGTTCAGCGCTCTGAGGAAGTTACGAAGCTGAATGTGTTGATGGCGAGCAATACCGATGTGCCCGATATCGTGTTTACGTATGATTCCAGTGTATTTTACCGCTACGCCCAGCAGGGCGGTCTGACCGATGTCGGAGCGCTGCTCGATGAATATGGTCCGAACCTGAAAAAGTTTATTGGTGAGGATACGCTGGCATTCGGCCAGCTCGAAGATAAGCAATATGCAATCCCGGGCAAACGGGCGATCACGGGCCGCTACAGCTCCTACATCCGCCAGGATTGGCTCGATAAACTGGGCTTGCCTGTGCCAAAGACGACTGATGAACTGTACACTACTTTGAAAGCGTTTAAAGAGAAGGACCCGGGCGGTCTCGGCAGCAAAAACATCCCTATGGGCATGGCGCTGGCTCCGGCCCAGTTTGAAACGCTGATCTATTCCTTCATGAAGCCGGTCAACGGCGATCTTACCTACAGTCAACGTTATGAGCTGCCGCTTCACGACGGCTTCAAGGATGCTTTGCAATTTCTGAATAAGCTGTACAACGAAGGACTGGTCAGCAAGGACTTCAGTCTGGATGAGAATAAAACCCAACTCGCCAAAGATATCCAGAACGGCAATATAGGCTACTGGTCGGAAGATGTGGATGTCTTGTTCTACGCCGATGGTACCTTGGATAATCTCTACAAAAATGTGGAAGGCAGCAAGGTGCTTCCCGTAGATGTGTTAACCAACGCCAATGTTGACAACAAGCATATTAAATCCCGCTATGCCTCCAACGGTATGTATATCATGATTCCGAAGAGCAGCGAGCGTGCTGTGGAAGCGGTTAAATACTTGGATTGGATGGCCTCCGGCAATAATCTGATTGATATGTACAGCGGCGTTGAGGGAGAGAACTATGACATGGTAGACGGCATTCCGGTGGTCAAAGCAGATGTCTCCCAGGAGTTTGCCGACCGTCTGTTTAACGCCGGTGACATGGCCATTATCTCCAACGGCAAAAACATCGGCGACCAGGCCACTAACGAAAAAGCTTGGGTAAGCGGCTTCCCGGAACGCAACCAAGACATGCTGAAGCAATCGATCGCGATTGCCAACACCGACACGGTCGGCCCGATCGTCTTCGGCAAACCGATTGAAGCGGAATCCCAATACGGCACTACACTCAATGACAAACTAGCCGTGATCATTGTAAAGACAGCAATGGCTAAGCCGGAGCAGTTTGAATCGATTTACGAGCAAGAAATGAAGGATTACATGTCCCTGGGCGGAGATAAGCTGAAGCAAGAACTGGAGCAGGGCCTTAAGGAGCTTTCGGCTAAATAAACAAATAAAGTGAAAACCGGGGGGAGGTGGGATATCGCTCCACCCGGTTTTTCTCCATAGGAGGAAACCGACTTGAGCAAAGCGACATACTTTAGACGGTATTGGCAACTTTACGCGCTGCTTTCGCTGCCTATTATTTATTTCGTGATTTTCCGTTACGGCCCTATGTATGGTGTGCAAATTGCTTTTAAGGATTTCAATCTGTTCCAGGGAATCAGCGGCAGTGAGTGGATCGGCTTCGACGCCTTCCGCGAGGTCTTTGGAATGAGGGAGTTCTACAGTACCCTGCGCAATACGTTTATGCTGAATTTTCTGGATTTGCTGGTCTCTTTCCCGGCTCCGATCATCCTGGCGATTATGCTGTATGAAATCCGGTCGGTATGGTTCAAAAAAATATCGCAGACCATTCTCTACATCCCCCACTTTATTTCCTGGGTGATCATCGGGGGGATCGTCTATCAATTGTTCGGCAACCAGTCCGGTATGATAAACGGTGTGCTGGAGAGTCTGGGGCTCAACCCCATTCCGTTTCTGACGGAAAAAAATCCGTGGCTGATTACTTATCTGTTCACAGGTGTCTGGCAAAGTGCCGGTTGGGGAACCATCCTTTATCTGGCTGCATTAACCGGTGTCAACAGGGAGCTGTTTGAAGCTGCCGAAGTGGATGGAGCGACAAGGCTGAAGAAAATCCGCTATATTACGCTTCCCAGCATTAAACCAACCATCGTGACTCTACTAATCCTTAATCTCGGAAAAATGGTCAGCATCGGCTTTGACCGTCCTTACATTATCGGGAATACAGCTGTGCGTGAATATTCCGATGTACTCAGTACCTTTGTGTACCGGATCGGTCTGGAATCCGGCCAATATACGCTGGCTACTGTTGTCGGATTGTTCCAGGCGGTGGTGGGGCTGGTCTTCATTCTCGGGTCCAACTATATTTCGAAAAAAGTGACCGGCGACGGCATTCTATGATAAAGAAGGAAGGAGGCGGAGTGCTATGAGTGAACGTACCTCAAACCGGATATTTGATATCGTCAATATTACGTGTGTTATCTTGTTCGTTCTGTTCTGTCTGGCTCCATTTTTGCACGTAATTGCTGTGTCGCTCAGTTCCAACCGGGCAATCACTTCCGGTGAAGTGACGATTTTCCCCATTGAAGTGAACTGGAATGCGTACATCAAGGTATTTTCTGACAATGCAATGATCCGCTCGCTCGTTTTCACGATTATTCTGACGGTTGCCACCACGGTGCTGTGTATGCTCTTCACTATCGCAGCAGCCTATCCGCTGACCAAAAGCAAACTGAAGGGCCGCAAGTTTTTTATGTATGTTATCATCATCACCATGTTTTTCAGCGGCGGCATCATTCCTGAATATTTGCTGATCCGTGATTTGCATATGCTCAATTCGGTCTGGGCGCTTATTCTGCCTGGCCTGGTCAGTCCCTTTAACCTGATCATTTTGATTTCCTTCTTCAATAACATTCCGCCAAGCCTGGAGGAATCGGCCGAAATTGATGGCAGCTCCCATTTTCGCACACTGATGAGCATTGTCCTGCCGCTGTCCATGCCGGTTATGGCCACGTTGTCCCTCTTCTATGCGGTGGGAAGGTGGAACGGTTTCCAGGATTCGCTGATGTATATTAACAATCCGGATCTTTATCCGCTCCAGCTCAAGCTGTTCCAGATGGTGCAGAACAATATGGTTTCTGAACTGACCCAGATGGAAGGTGCCAACCGGACTGCGCTGACACCGGAGAGCCTCAAGGCGGCAACGGTCATCTTTGCTACAGTGCCGATCCTTGCCGTATATCCGTGGCTGCAGAAATATTTTGTCAGCGGAGTTATGCTTGGTGCCGTCAAGGGCTGAACCGGAAGGTGTAAAGAAAGGAGAACATGGTTGTGGAGGACAAAGGAGCATTCTCATTCTCAACTTGCTGGAATATTAAGCGCCACAATGACGGCGGCGCGATGCTGCGGGAAATCCGCGATCTTGGATTTCGGCGGGTGGAGCTGAACTATAATGTCACTAAAGAAATGCTGACAACGATTGAGCCGATGATCGAGCGGGGGGAGATTGGCATATCCAGTGTTCATAACACATTCCCCCACGTTGCGGACCCCGATTATGGCACGGATTCTGTGCTGCTCGGCTTTCAGGAGAAGGAGAAGCGGCAGCGGGCGGTTGAGCTGCTGGTCCGTTCGGCCGAATACGCGCAGCGCTACGGCGGTGAAGCAGTTGTTGTACATCCCGGCGAAGTGCCTTTTCCGAATGATATCGGCAAGGAGCTGGAGCAGCTCTACAGCGGGCAGGGCAGGAATTCGGAAGCTTACCGCAGCAAATGGGCGGAGCTGTTGGAACGGCGGGAAGCATACAGCGCCGGCTATGTGCAGACGATTATCGAAAGCCTGGATAAAGTATGCAACCGGGCGGTTTCCAAGGGCCTAAATATCCGTTTTGGCATTGAAACACGCTCCAAGCCGCAGCAAATTCCGACGCTCTCGGAAGCGAAAACAGTAATAAGGGCCTTAGAGGGGGCGCCTGTGGGCATCTGGTATGACACCGGCCATGCCATTATGATGGATCGGCTGGGGTTGTATGACAGCGTGGGGGAAATGGAAGAACTGATGGATGATATTGTGGGCGTTCATATCCACGAAACCATTGGCCTCTCCGACCATTGGTGTCCCTATGTGAACAGCGGGAATATGGATTTCTATGACGCATATTTGCCGATGATTGAGCGGGCGCAGGTCAAGGTGTACGAGCTGAAGGCGGACTGCCGGCAAGAAGAAATCCATGAAAGCCATCGCCTGCTTGCTGCTAAGCTGGCGGGCAGAGGGTAGGCCAAATGCTGAACGCTGAGGATCGCAAGCTGGCTGCTCTGTATGCGCCGCGCTTATTGTTCGATCAGAACGAGCCGTTCTTCCCGGTGCGCATTGGCGTAACCGTGCTGCGGGAGGACGGGGTTTCTCCGTCCTTCCGGCGCCGTCTGGCAATGAGCCGTCCTGAGGTGGAAACCGTTCTGGAATACGCCATTTATTACGATTATGATATTCAGCATCTCTATGATCTGGAGCATGTGTGGGTTTATATCGGCAAGAATGGAGAAACGGCGGATGTCGAGGTCAGCTTTCACGGGAAATACTTGAAAGGGCTGCTGCGCCGCTCCGCCAATTTAAGCGGAACGCGGGCCGGTTGTATCCTGGAATGAGCTGTTTGCGGAAATTCCCGGACGAATCAGAAATGAGCTGAAACGGCTGTAGACTTGCTGTCACAGCCCAGGTATGCCGCAGAATGCTTAAATTGGAGGGAATTACAATGTATAAGCAACTGGTGGACAGTAATGACATAGCGGTGGAGGAAGGACTATCCCGGCAGGTGCTTGATCAAGAGAGCCGCTATTATGGAGGGACTCTTGATCCGGGCACAGGTGTTGCCTGGGTCAATCACACAACCGGCACGCCGACCGACATGTGTTATTGGGGGGCTGCACTGGCGAATCCCGATTCCAAGTACTACCGGGATGAACGGCTGCTGGACCGGCTGCGGCTGGCGGCGGAATTTGTGCTGCGCGCCCAGCATAAGGATGGCTCCATCTCCCCGGGCTGGACGAATTATCATTCTCCGCCGGATACGGCCTTTGTCATCGTAGGCTATGCTCAGCTATACCAGTTGCTGGCCCGGCTGGAGTGGGTGCCGCTTCAGCCGGTGCTGGACAATATGCGGCTGTTTCTTAAACGGACTATTCCCGTCATGCTGACTGGAGGCTGCCATACTCCGAATCACCGCTGGGTGCTGTGCGCAGCACTTGGATTTCTGCATGAGCTGTTTGGACTGGAAGAGGCCGTGCAGCGGGCGGATCAGTGGCTGGCAGAAGGGATGGATATTACTCCGGATGGAGAATGGACGGAGCGGAGCAACGGTATCTACAGTGCAGTCAGCGACATCATGCTGATTCATGCCGCCCGTTTGCTGGACCGGCCGCAGCTGCTGGAGCCGGTCCGCTTGAATCTGCGCATGATGGTCTATCTGGTCCATCCTTCAGGCGAGGTCGTTACCGATTATTCCGGGCGGCAGGATCTGGGAAGCGTTCACGATCTGTCTCCTTATTATTTGCCGTATGCGATTCTGGCCCGTTCCGACAACGATGCTGTATTCGCAGGCATGGCTGAATGGGCAGGCCAAATGCTTGCTGATCCGGGGGTCTGCTCCGTCAACGTGCTGGTGCGGATGCTGCTGGAGCCGGAGCTTCAGCAGCCGTTTGAGGCACCGGCGGCCCTTCCCGTGACATATGAGAAAATACTGAACGGCGATTTTCAGCGGCATGGCTATTTGCAGAATATAGAGGCTGCCGGCCATCAGGGCCGGATCAGCCACAGCCGCCTGCATACCGATTTCGGAGCGCCCGTTGCCCGTTACAGGGACGGCAACACCAGCGTGACGCTGATTACGGAGACGCCGTCTTTTTTTGCGCTCCGCCACGGTGCTGTGCGGCTGCTGGCCGTACAGCTGGCTTCTTACTTTTATCCGGGATTTGTGCCGATGCAGGAAATGACCCGGCTGCCTGAAGGATACCTCCTGGCGGGAGAGCAGAAGAAGGGCTATTACGGCCCGGTCGCTGAAGCGCTTCTTCCACAAACATCAGGGACGCCGGTCAGCCCCTGGTATTTGCTCCCGCACCAGAGCCGTCCTCTGACGCATGAACAGACGTTTCGCGTAGAGGCAGAGGTTCAGCGTACGGACACAGGATGGACAATCCGGCTGCACAGTGAAGAACCAGGGGAGGTCATGACCCAGCTGTCCTTCATCTTTGGACAGGAAGGAAAATTCACTTCAGGAGAGCTTCAGACTGTAGAAGAGGACTGCTATCTCTGGAGCGGCGGCGACCTTCGTTATACCTGTAGTGAGGACTGGATTGAACTAACGGGGGGCGAGTCGGGCCATCTGGCGACTTCGGTACGCGAGGCGAAACTGCAGAACAACTGCAAGGCGGTGCTGGTTAACATTATGACCCCGTTCGATAAGACGTTCACTCTGACTCTCTCTCCTTCTATGATAAGAGGATAACAGCTGCAACAATCGGCAGCTTCCTTGACTTCTGTACTTCATATGTTAGAATTACGAGGCCCAAATTCTAATATAAAGAAGTGAAGTTTATGCTAGAGCCTAAGGTAAAGGTGAAACAGGGCAGCCTGTTTCTCGACAAGCATTTTTCCGGAGAATCCATTGACTATCGCCAGATCATCTCACTATTTATTCCTCTTCTGGTTGATCAGGCATTTGTAGTTGGTCTGAATCTAGTGAATACGGCGATGATCAGCTCGTCCGGTGTGGCGGCGATCAGCGCTGTGAATATGATAGACTCGCTTAATATTTTTCTGATCAGTGTATTTATTGCAGTTTCAACAGGGGGGACCGTTGTGGTCGCCCAGTATAAGGGGAGCGGTAACGAGCTTATGGTCTCCAAGGCCACTGCAGGTGCAGTATCCTCCGTATCTATGATGGCCTTTTTCATCGGCCTGTTCGGGATTGTATTTCACGGTCCGCTGCTGAATGTACTGTTCGGTGCAGCTTCGCCGGAAGTTATGGACAATGCGAGAACGTACCTGATCGGGAGCAGCTTGTCCTATTTGGGCATTGCTGTTGTAGAAGCCGTATGCGGCGCCCTGCGCGGAATCGGAAGGACGAGGGCGTCGCTGGTGCTTTCGCTGATTATGAACCTGGTCTATGTGCTGCTGAACTTTGTATTTATCAACGGACTGCATATGGGTGTATTCGGCATGACCGTTGCGATTAATATATCCAGATATTTGGCGGCCGTCTGCGCGCTGGTCTATCTGTTCCGGCTGGATAGCAGCCTGCATGTGAAGATCCGCGATCTGCTGGCCTTGAACTGGACGATGCTCAAAAGAATCATGTCGATCGGCCTGCCGTTTGCCGCAGAGCAGATGTTTTTTAACGGGGGGAAGATTCTGACCCAGATCTTCATTGTCAGCCTGGGCACCTATGCGATTGCTACGAATGCCATCTCATCTACCTTGGCCGGGGTCATGCAGATTCCCGCCAATGCCTTGTCTCTGACGCTCATTACGGTGGTGGGTCAATGTATGGGCAGCAGGAATGTAAAAGACGCCCGGAAATTCGTCAAATCGTTTCTCTGGTTGTCTTCGGCATCCTTTGTCCTGATGGCCTTGCTTATTTTTCCGTTTTTCCATCCGCTGGTGTCACTGTTTCATCCACCCGCCGAGATTGTCGGGGATATCTTCCTTGTCTTTCTGATTAATTCGCTGGCGCAGATCCCGCTGTGGTCGGTCAGCTTCATTACGCCTTCGGCGCTTAGAGCGGCAGGAGACTCGAAATTCACCTCTATGGTGTCGATGCTGTCCATGTGGCTGTTCCGCGTAGTGCTGGGATATGTCCTGGGTATCGTACTTAATATGGGCATAGTCGGGGTATGGCTGGCGATGAACTGCGAGTGGGGCGTGCGGGGCTTCATCTTCCTGCGGCGTTTCCTTGGAGAGAAGTGGGTGAAGCACCGGGTCATCTAGATAGACATTGAAACCCTGCTTCCATCTTAAAAAAATGAAGAGACTGCTTCACCCGCTGCATCATACGCGGGCGGAGCAGTCTCTTCTGAGTTAGGGGAGGAGTTGCTTATTGCGCCGGAGCGGGAACCGCTGCGGATGGGAAGAAGTTGGGCAGATACTCCTTATTCGCTTCCAGCATTTCATCAAGCATAGCGATAGCTACCTCGACCGAAGGGACCAGCGGATGGTGAGCCATCGCCTGGATAGCCAGGCTGCGGTCACCGCTTACGGCGGCATCAATTGCAAGCTGCTCGTAGGTTTTGACGGCATGGATGAGCCCTTTAGCCATCTGCGGAATTCTGGTCAGCGGCAGCGGCAGCGGCCCGGTCTTGGTCACGACACAGTTGACCTCAATACTGGCATCCTCCGGAAGAAAGTCAAGGATACCGCGGTTGGCGACATTAAGGGTCTGGATGTCATTCGTGCCGTTGTGCAGCGAACGCATCAGGTTCACCGCCGCCTCGGAATAAAAGGATCCGCCGCGCTGCTCCAGCTGCTTCGGCTTCTCCTTCAGCTCCAGATTGCTGTAGATCTCAAACAGCTCTTCTTCCACACGCTTTACCACTTCGGCGCGATTTCCGCCTTCCTTGAACGATTTCTGCTGCTCTTCAAGCATCGCATCGGTCATATAGAAATATTTCAGATAATATGAGGGCACGGCGCGCAGCGATTGCAGGAACTCGGGATTCCACTCCCGTGCGGGCACATTCTTTGCACTGTAGCCGGCGGTGTCGGCCAGCATGTCATCCAGCTTGTCTTCGCCTTCGACATCAATGCGGGTGATCCAGTGCAGATGATTCAGGCCGACAAATTCGGCATAGATCCGGTCAGGTGCGGCGTTGTATTTGGCCGATACCTCCTTGATCAGCCCGATGGGGGCATTGCAGAGGCCGATGCTCTTCACGTTCGAATATCTCAGTACGGCTTCGGTCACCATTCCTGCCGGGTTGGTGAAATTCAGCAGCCAGGCGTCAGGCGCTAGCTCTTCGATATCCCGGCAGATGTCCAGGATGACGGGGATCGTGCGCAGCGCTTTCAGCATTCCGCCGGGGCCGGTCGTTTCCTGGCCGATAACGCCGTATTTCAGCGGTATGGATTCGTCGCGTCCCCGGGCATCCAGCATGCCGACACGGATTTGTGTGCTGACGAAGTCCGCGCCTTCTATGGCTTTGCGGCGGTCGGTGGTGAGATGGACTTCAATCGGCAGGCCGGACTTTTCGACCATGCGTTTAGCCAGACTGCCGACAATATTCAGCTTGCGTTGTCCTTGTTCAATATCCACGAGCCAGAGCTCGCGGACCGGGAGCTCCTTGTAATGCAGAATGAATCCTTCTACCAGTTCCGGTGTATACGAAGAGCCTCCGCCGATAACGGCGATTTTCAGTCCTTGCTTAGCTGTCAAGATAAATCACTCCTGTCCTGTTGTGATAGGGATAAGTTCGAAATCCTGAAACACACGCATCTTCTCATAAATATCGCTGGTAATGGTGAGGCCGTCACTTTCCAGGGCTGACCAGACAGCACCGACCACAGGCTCAGTGGATAGGGTGACTACAGCGGCAAGAGGAGCCGCTTCTTGTACGGCCTGGCTGATAGGTCCACGGATCCAGCCGCGGTCGCCCCGGGTGAGCAGGCTTCCTACAAGCACTACGTCGAAGGTGTCATTCTCCATGCCCAGCTTGTGAATGACTGCTGCGGCAGCTTTGCCCAGCTCCATGCCTTGGTGCTGCAGAATCGCTAGCGCCGCAGCATCTCCTTCGGCGGCCGCCGGGAACAACAGGCGGGCAGCGTCAAGTGGCACATGCTTGCCGTGATCAAGAAAGTCATTGTACATATCTTCCACCCGCTGATAGCCGAGCAGCTTCAGCAGCGGCGCAGTCAGAAGGGTGGGGGATTCCCGGCCGTCCCAGGCGCGGATAACGGTGCGGAACACTTCGATATTCAGCGAGCCGCCGCCGCCGAAATCGCCGTACATATAATCGAAGCCGCCGCATTGATAATGCTGGCCCTGCGGATTGCGTCCGGCGGCGTTGGTGCCTGTGCCGCAGATCAGCGCGACCCCGTAAGGCCGGCCTGTACCCGCCCTTAGTCCAATCATCGGGTCGCCGCTGAGTGTATAATTTGTAAATCCGATCCTGCGTATCATCGGGTGGAGGATATCATAATCCGTCTTCCGGTCGGCGCCGGCAAGCCCGAGATAAGCATGCTTGATATCGCCTAGCTGCAGCCCGGCTTCCGCAAGTGCGGCGAAGGAGGCTTCGCGAATGCTCGCAGCGGCTTCCGTAGCGCTAATCTGGTGATTGCCGTTGCCACTCCTGCCCTTGCCAAGCACATTGCCGTGCTCATCGCAGAGCAGGGCATAGGTTTTGCTTCCTCCCCCATCGATCCCCAAGTAGTAAGTCAATGGTCGTCACTCCTAAAGTTTTGTGAGCATCACTTCTCTGAATCTCTTCGTACAAAACTGGCTTCGAAAGCATTTGCTTAGTTTTGTGAGCATCACTTCTCTGAATCTCTTCGTACAAAACTGGCTTCGAAAGCCCTCAGGTGGAATGATTGCAGGTGCGGTTCTACCTGGAAGAGGTGGAGTCACGTACAATCAGCTCCGGATCAATCCGGATGTTAGCACCGCGTTTCATATTTCCGTTGATGCGTCTGAGCAGCATATCGGCAGCGGCAAGCCCGATCTTATCCGCCGGCTGGCGCAAAGTTGTCAGATGCGGGCGCAGCTGTGAGGCGATATAGTGGTCGTCATATCCGACGATGGCTACCTCCTCCGGCACGGAGATGCCGGCCTCCATCAGCGCGTTGATCAATCCCAACGCGATATTGTCATCCCCGGCGAATACAGCCGTGGGCAGCTTGCCCGCCTGCAGCCAGCGTTTGCCGGTGTCATAGCCCATGCCGATATCGAAATCGCCATGGACAATCTCAAACGGCTCCAGCCCTTTCTCCTGCAGGGCCTGCAGGAAGCCGCCGCGCCGCTCCCGTGTGCTGCGGAACATCTCATTGCCGCAGAGGTGGGCGATGGAGGTATGGCCAAGCTCAAGCAGATGGCTGCCCGCGGCATAGCCGCCCTTGAAGTTATCAATGGTGATGGAATAGGCGTCGTTCCCCTCCTGCTGATTATCAATCAGCACATAGGGGATTCCGCGCCGTTTCAATTCCACAATATAATTGTCTTCTTGCATCGGGGAGAGCAGAATCAGGCCATCTACCCGGTCCTCCTGAATCAGATAGTGGTTCTCATTGAAGTCGATGCCTGTCGAGATGGAGATGGCCAGGTAGTAGCCGTGCAGGGCAAGCACGTCATTCAGCTCCTTGACCACGGCATCGAAGAAGGAATCCTGCAGTGTCGTTACGATAAGGCCGATAATCCCGGTCTTGCCGCTGGCAAGGCTGCGCGCAGCCGCATTGGGCCGATAATCCAGCTCCTTGATTGCATCCAGCACCTTCTGGCGGTTATTCTCCCGCACCGTCCCGGCGCCATTCAGCACCCGGGAGACGGTGACAACGGACAATCCTGATTTTTTGGCTACATCAAAAATACTTACTTTCATCGCTAGCGCTCCTTGCGGCGGATTTTCCGAAGCTATATTCTATCTCCAGTATACAAGGCTTACGGAATATCCGCTAAACGTCTTATCTCTTAATAATTTCGGTAACTTTCTTCTGAATGACCGGCATCACTTCTTCAAGGGTTTTGTGTCCGGTCTCGACAGGCTGCAGCTCATTGATGAACATATCATTGATCTGCGAATATTTAGTGATGAGGTGGTTGTAGGATTCATAGCCATATTTAACAGCGCCTTCGTATACCTTCTTCACATCCTCGGGATCAATGCCGTCAAAATGTTTGTAGTAGGCTTCTGCTGCTTCGGTGTTCACAGGCGGGTTGCCGCCGCTCAGCTCAATCGATTTCTCCTGAACTTCAGTCGTCAGCAGGAATTGAATCCATTCAAAAGCTTCCTTCGGATGTTCGGAGTCCTTCAGAATCATTAGCGGGTCGACGAACAGGGTGCTGCGCACCTTGTCATTGCCGCCCCATGGCACTGCGGCCACGCCGATGTTGAACGGGAAATCATTGGCTCCCGCGAGGTTCCACGAGCCGCCGATCGACATGCCGATTTTGCCTGCGACGAATGGATCGCCGTTCTGGCCGGCTACGCTTTTGCTCCACTCGGAGTTCGGTGAGACTTTATCCTTGAAGATCAGATCGAACAGCTTTTGGTATGCGGCAATAACCTCCGGAGAATCAAAATGAGTTTCGGAAGGAACGCCGCCATTGGTCCAGGTGTCCTCGGAGTAAGGCTCCGCCCCAAAATACAGCGGCCGCATATCCCGCTCGGCCCAGGTAAAGTCGACACCGTATTGTGTTTTAGCGATATCGTCGGAGATGAGCGTCATTTTTTTTGCTTCCTCGACCATCTTTTCAAACGTCCAGCTCTTATCTTCATAGTCGCTTGGCGGATAGGACAGCTTCGCAGCATCGAACATATCTTTGTTATAGAGCATCAGGGTGACATACATATTGACCGGGATGCCGTAGGTACGGTTGTTTACGGTGTAGATCTTCATCAGGTTATCCGGTATGTGGTAATCTCCGGCTTTGAAGCCTTCCTCCGCGATCAGGTCGGTCAGATCAAGCAGCATGTCTTTGTTGTAATATTCTGCGAACCCGCCGTAGCCGTAGTGGCTGGTGACATCGGGAGATTTGCCTCCGGCAATCAGCGTCTGGAGCTTGCTGTCAAACTGCTCATACGGCGCTTTTTCCACCTTGACCTTGATGTTCGGGTGCTCCTTCTCGAAATCGGGAATCAGCTTTTCGATAAAGGTGCGGTCTTCCGAATCAATCGTGTAATGGGTAATGGTCACTTGTTTCTCTGAACCGCCGGAGTCTCCGGTATTTTTGTTTCCCGGGGCCACATTGCTTGCCGACTTGCCTCCTCCGCAGCCTGACAGCATCACCATCAAGGCCATGGACGCTGCAAGCAGCAGTGCGAATGACTTCCTTGTACTGTTCCTTTTCATGAGCGAATCCCTCCATCATTTCAAGTATATTTGGCCGCCAAAAGTACAGCGGAGATTACTTGATGCCTGTCAGTACTATGCCTTCCACGAACTGCTTCTGGGCCACGGCGAACAGGGTGACGATTGGAACCATAGCCAGCACGGAGGCGACCATCAGCAGATGCCAAGGCGGGATGCGGAACCGCGACGAGGTGAGCGAGGCCATGCCGACCGGCAGTGTGAATTTGTCCGAGGAGCTTAAGTAGAGCACCGGTGTGAGCAGATCGTTCCAGCTGTAAATAAAAGCGAAGATGGCGACGGTCGCCAGTGCCGGTGCGGACAGCGGCAGCGCAATGGTACGCCACATCTTCAGTTCGCCGCAGCCGTCGATTCGTCCGGCGTCGAACAGCTCTTCGGGCAGCGTAGAGAAGAATTGCCGCAAGAGGAAGATGTTGTAGGCGGAACCGAAGAATGCAGGCACGACCAGCGGCAGGAAGGTATCGATCCAGTTCATTTTGGAGAAGAGCACGAACTGCGGGATCATGATCGCCGGATAAGGCAGCATCATCGTGCTCAGCAGCAGGGCGAACCAGAGCTGGTTGCCCCGGCCTCTGTATCTGGCGAAGCCGTAGGCCACCAGTGCCGAGGAGAGCAGGGTGCCAATGACGGTGAGTCCGGCGATGATCAGGCTGTTCTTATACAGTGTACCGAACTGCAGCGTATCAAAAATCTCCGTGTAATTGCTCCAGGCCCAGCTCTCCGGGAGAAAGGTCGGCGGAAATTTCAGCATTTCCCGCTTCGATTTCAGGGAAGTCGAGACCATGAAGAAGAGCGGAAGCAGCATAAGGAAGGTTGTAATCAGCAAGGTAATGAAGCTGGCGATCTTTACGGGATCCGCTTTCCGCCGGGAATGGGAAGTTGGCACCCGGGGACTGGTGGCCTTGACGGTACTCATCGGCGTTCCCCTCCTTCGTAATGAACATAACGGTTGGACAGCTTCATAATGATGGCCGTGAACACCAGAACGACGATCAGCAGCACCCAAGCCAGAGCTGACGAGTACCCTGCCCGGTATTCCTTAAAGGCGGTGTTGTACAGATTGTAAACATAGAACCAGGTGGAATAATTGGGACCGCCCTGCGTCATGACGAACGCTTGGGTAAAGACCTGGAAGGAGTCGATCAGGCCCATAATCAGCTGGAAGAGCAGCACGGGAGAGATCATCGGCAGCGTAATGTTCTTGAAAATTTTAAAGCGGCCCGCACCGTCCAGTCTGGCGGCTTCAATTAGGCTGGACGGCACGCCCTGCAGCCCTGCAAGGAAGAGAATCATACCGGATCCGGCTGTCCAGAAGGACATGATGATCAGGGCATACAGTGCGGTGTCCGGACTCATCAGCCAGGCCGGGCCGTGAATGCCAAACCAGGAGAGCATGTAGTTGAAGAGGCCGATCTGTGGATTGAAGATCCAGTACCAGAGTAGAGACATCGCGACGCCTGACACCATGCTGGGAAAATACATTGCTGTCCGGAAGAAGCCCCGCAGGGGAATCGTCTGGTGCAGCAGCAGCGCAAAGCCGAGAGCCAGCAGCATCTGTACCGGAACACTGATAAAGGTGTATCTAAGCGTGACCGTTACCGACTTCCAGAACAGATCATTGTGAAACATTTCTGTGTAGTTGGCCAGGCCGATAAACCTGGGAGGGTGAATAATGTCGTAATCGGTGAAGCTGTAGTAAAGCGATGATATGATGGGGTACAGCGCGAAGACCAGGAAACCGATAAGCCAGGGCGAAATAAACAGATACATGTAGAACGTCCGACGCCTGCTCTCACTCTTAATCACGGACACACCAACCTTTCGATCTTAAAAGTATAAGCGCTTTAACTTTTGTCGTAAATAAATGTCGTAAAAAGGCAATATTACTGTATTTATTATTTATAAAGTTTAACCGCTTTAACTTTTAAATCCACCTGATGACATTATCATAGTGGAAGAACCAGAAATAATCAACCCTTATTTTATTGAATAAAGCGCTACCAGTCAAATAAAATAACATTCGGTATGGTTTTTTTATATTTTGTTGCTGAAAAAACATGAAAATTTCATATGAGTGTAAGGTTATATAACTCTATAGTGTGAATTGGGGGGGGTTGTTTGATGCCGATTTGCTTTCCTGACTAGAATCCACTGTCAAAGTGGAGCTTTCATTCCATGGATTACTGATGTTACTTTAAAAAACAGGTACCCTCCCTATAAAAAGGACGGTACCTGTTACGTATCATTTCAAAATTCTATTTCTCGCCGAAACGGATACCGTCCTGTTTGAGGACGATATCCGTTTCCACTTGTTTACCGCGTGTTTCCGTTCCACTGCTCATCGCCCGAAAGATATTTCTCGGTCAATACGGACAACAATTCGATGCCAACCTGATTCTGTCCGCCTTCAGGGATGATGAGGTCGGCGTATTTCTTGGAAGGCTCGATAAACGCCTCATGCATTGGCTTTACCGTCGTCAGATATTGCGTGTGAATGGAGCGGATGGTCCGGCCGCGTTCTTCAATATCCCGCAGCACCCGGCGGAGAATACGCACATCCGGGTCTGTATCTACAAATACCTTAATGTTCAGCTGTTCCCGCAGCTTCTCATCGGAAAGCACATGCAGCCCTTCGAGAATAACAATGTTGTTGGGCGCAAGCTCAACCGTCTTGTCAGTGGAGCGGGCATGAACTGTGAAGTCATACACTGGAGCGTACGCAGCTTGTCCGGCTTTCAGACAATCCAGATGCTCAATCAGCAGTTCCGTATCGAAGGCCAGCGGATGATCGTAATTGATTGCTCCGCGCTCAGCCATGCTGAGGTAAGAATGGTCTTTATAGTAGTTATCCTGAGATATGAACGTCACTTTGTCTGTTCCCAGACGGTCAATGACGGAGCGAGCTACTGTCGTTTTGCCGGAACCGGTCCCGCCGGCGATACCAATAATAAGCATGGTGTTATAATAAACCTCCCTAAGCGATTGCCTTTGCAATTTCAATATTGTAGCACAGCGGTCAATTTATTTCATCTCGGTACGGGGAATAAAACGTGAACATTCAAAAAATTCAGGAGTTTTGGCCTGAAATGATATAATTTAAGGTATTCGATGCAGATGTAGGTATAGATGAAGGGAGAATTTACCGGGATGAGTGAGACAAAATCACTGCTTGAAGCCTTTAACGCCACGGCTATGAAGTTGGCCGGACACGGGAAACGCGAGATTGAAGTGTTGAAAGAGGCCTTTGCCGGAGTGGATGGACAGACGGACAGCGATATTTACGGAGGGGGCGGGCTGATCGAGGATTTCCAGGCCGAAATGGCGGAAGTTCTCGGGAAGGAGACGGCGGTCTTTTTTCCCAGCGGGACCATGGCCCAGCAAATTGCTCTAAGAATCTGGTGCGACCGTAAGGGAATGAAGACGGTAGCATATCATCCTTTATGCCATCTGGAGATTCATGAGCAGGACGGGCTTAAAGAGCTGCATCATATCGAGCCGCTGCTTCTTGCGGATAAGGACAGCTTAATTACACTGGATGATGTGAAGAACATCGGAAGGGACATTGCTTGTCTGCTGCTGGAGCTGCCGCAGCGCGAAATCGGCGGCCAGCTGCCCGAGTATGCCGAGCTTGAAGCCATCTCCGCCTATTGCCGCGGGCAGGGCATTATTCTGCATCTCGATGGCGCGAGATTGTTTGAGGTGCTGCCGTATTACGGGAAGACGGCGGCTGAGGTATGCAGCCTGTTTGACAGCGTATATATCTCCTTCTATAAAGGGATTGGCGGCATCGCCGGTGCCATTCTCGCGGGCAGCAGGGAGTTTACAGAGGAATCGAAGATCTGGAAACGGCGGCATGGCGGCGACTTGGTCAGCCTCTACCCGTACATTGTCCCGGCCCAATATTATTACCGGCAGAGAGCCGGCAAGATGGGACAATACTATGAGGAAGCCAAGGAGCTTGCTGCTTTGTTGGGTGGCTGCCATAAGGTGTCTACACTTCCGCAGCAGCCGGTCTCGAACATGTTCCATGTCCATTTTGCCATGGCCAAGGAGCAGCTTGAGCCGATACTGGTTACAGTGTATGAGCAAACCGGAGTGGGGCTGACTGCATCGCTGAGGGAAACAGGGGAAACCTCCTGCTTTTTTGAGATGCATATCGGTGACCGCTATGGCAGTATCCCCAAAGCAGAGCTTGGCGCAGCGGTAGAACTGCTGGATCAGCTGATAAAACAAGCGTAACAAGGTTCAAATGGCATCCTCCCGATGAAGGAGGGTGCTGTTTTTTGTCTTGCAATAGTTTGTTTTTGTCTTATACAGGGTATTGGTTACACGAAAAAAAGACACCCTGTGAGGTGTCTGGTTACTACGTTACTACATTAGTATGGGCGCAGTCGAAGTTACCGGTTGAGCAGCGAACGAACGAAGGATACCCGCAACAGCTGCTTTTTCATCAGCTTGGTGCGGAATTGGCGTTTCAGCTGGCTGTAAGCTTTGGGGGAATGGCTGCTGGCCCAGTTATACATGAACTTAAAGTCGGTATGACTTTTGGCCGAATTCATCAGGTAGTAAGAGATCGTGTCATACACATTGTGGTTGAACCACTCGTTCATTTCCTGCTTATTGTAGCCGTAGCGTTCAATCGCCATATTGCGGATAAGCCGCTTCTCCTCCAGGTTCTCGATCAGGAACGACTGGCTGAGATGAAAGGTGATGTTATTGCCATGAATCCGGTACACCCCGGCCAAACAATCAATGAACCCGGCATCGCCGATCAGCAGGGCACGCAGGTAAATCGACGCATCGTTGACCATGTTCATGCTCAGAATGTCCATGCTCATCAGCGCTTCGCGTTTGAAGACTGTGGTTAGTGTAGAGGCAGGCTTGGGATAACCCTTCTGCTCGAAATTCATGAAATAATCCTTTTTGCCGGTAATGCTGGCCAGCTGCAGGCTGGAGATCGTGAGCTTCCGGCTTTTGGAGTATTCCAGAAATACGTTTGCGGCCACAAATGATGCCTCAGGATGCGTCAGGTGAAAATTCACAGCTCTGCTTAAATAACTGGAGTCAATCAGATAGTCGTCATCATCGAGGAACAGAATATATTCACCGTCTCCATGAGCGGCAAAAGCCTTGCGCCGGTTATTCCCCGGCCCGCTGTTGGTTTCATTCTGCATGAAGATGACACGCGGGTCACCGCCAAAATTCGTGTGCATCATCTCGTCCGTGCCATCGCTGGAACAGTCGTCAATGACGGTAATTTCTTTATGGGGATAATCCTGCCGCAGAATGCTCTGAATCGCCTGATGCAGGAAGTCTTTTCTATTATAAGTAGTGATAATGACGCTGACCTTCGGATAAACAGCCGGATCGGCGGATTCAGGCAGCAGGTTCTCTGTTTCTCCGGTTCCGCTGCTGAGTCTGGCAAGCTGCGTAAGCAGTCCCTCAATCGTATTCAATTCAATATGAAATTGGCGCAATAAATAGTACTCCAGCGCATCCTCAGCCGCTCTCCCCGCCAAATAAGCCTCGATCACTTCAGTCAAGGTTGCCAGATGTTCCTGGATCGCGGGTGCGCTTTCCTTGCTGCTAATCTCCCGGCCCCGGCGTACAATGGCTTCGCGTGACAGCTCTTCGGCGGAAAAATGCTGAATATCGTCATGGAGCTGATGCAGTAATCGGTAGCCGGCCTGTTGCAATTCCTCGCTGTGATCCATATTCAGCCCTCCTCAAAGTTTTGTTAGCATCTGCTTCATTGATGTACTTCGTGCAAAACTTGCTACGGAAGCATACGCTTATGTTTTGTCATAAATATCGAACCGGAGGATAATCCTGCAGCGCCGCCGCCGTCTGTATAAGTGTATTTAGTGCAACTATAGGGTGCTTACACAGGGACTTTTGAGTAATAACTGCATTTTGTGCAGTTAAAACTAGCGATGCGGTTCGTTTTACCCGAAGTCAGTCTATTTAAGTGTACGGAATACAACTACTTCTCTTTTCGCCCCAAAATACCCGATTTTAGTTGTATAAAGTGCGATTAAAGCGTGGCATTCAGTAAATTAGCGCTCATCTTACGCAACTCCCGCATCCTGCGCGTCCCCACACATCACACATCACACATCTCATACATTCCACTCTGCTTAAGCCTGCCCGGCTGTAACTTTACGCTTCAGCTTGAGCTTCGTACGGAAGCCTTTGAGATAACCCCAGGTATAAAGGAATACCTCGCGTTCCATCAGCGATCCGACCAGGAAATAGATGGGCAGGATGATGATGCCGAGCAGCACGGCCCACAGAATCACACCGGTGTATGAGGTAATGCTGAGGTTGAGCTTGGTGGTGACAAAAACGATGGCAGCGAAGACCGCAACATTGGTCAGCCATCTGCGGAAAGTGATCCATGGACTGCGCTCCAGCAATACCCGGCTGGCATAGACGACAATATCAATGGAACGGTACAGCAGCGCGGCGATGGTGCCCATCAGCACGCCATAAATTCCGAAGAAGATGACGAAAATGATCGAAGCCCCCAGATTGATCGCCGACTCCATAATAGAGCGGAACTGGGTGTTTCTGAAATGTCCGGCAATCGTAATGATATTGTTGGAGGTGGTGCGGGCATTGGTCAACAATTTAATCACCACGAATAGAACCGGCAGCCAGGCATTAATATAGTTCACATCGTTGACGCCGGCCGTGTACAGTTTCATGAACGGCAGGATGATGATATAGACAACGGTCAGAATGGCAAAGATGAGACCCATGAAATAGACCTCGTAAGCATCATAGAACTTCACGAAGGCCTCTTTGCCCTCATGGTAGCTTTGGCCCAAGGCGGCCTTTATGCTTCCGTTGACCGTCTGGACGATATTGTCGACAATGGTGAAGATCATGTTGTACATCACGTAGATGCTGACGATCTTCAGGTTCGTAAATATAGTCAGAATCAACACGTCCGTATTGCGGAAGATGAGATAGGAAATCTCATGCACCATAACCGAATTCTTCTGGCCAATGGCTGCAAAATCCGGCTTGTGGCTGAGGTCGATCCACTTATAATATTTCTTCGAATAGAAATAGAAGGCGACGATCTGCAGCAGGGTGAGCACGAAGAACGAAGCCTGCACGGCAATGATGTTCACGCCCTGCAGCAGCAGGATGATCCGCACGACATTGTTCAGAATATTTGCGATGGTGACGATGGACGTCTCCACATAGCTTTTACCCTCGGCGATCAGCAGAATTCTGAATTTGCCCTGGAAGTAATAGTTGATGGCTCCGCCCAGACCCGAGAATAAAATAATCGCCATGATGCTCACTTTGTTGATCTCCGAGTGGATGACCAGCGGATAAATGACTGCAAGCAATACGACGGAGATAAAATAGTACATTCCCGTTTTTTTATAATAGCTGGAGGTTGCCGCGAGAATCGAATTGATATGACCCCGGTCATTGTTGGCTATCGGCTTATACAGAGCCTGCAGCGAAGCTGCACCGACCCCGGCTTCAAGCAGGGCGAAGTAACTGATGATCTGCACGATGGATGCAATGAGACCATTGGCTTCGGAGCCGTAGTTGACCATAATCAGTCTTGGAATGAAGAAGCCGAGAATAATTGTGATCACCTGGCTGGTAAGGCCAAAGCCGAGGTTCAGCAGACTCCGTTTAGCTTTCATAGCTTCTTCTCCCTTCCATCAACGGTGCCGGTGACAGATAAGCGTCCAATTGTTCAAAATGCTTTTCTGCCTGATTTGCCTGCAGCGTCACGTCAAGCCGGTTAGTGGCCATGCTGTCATACACCTCTTCCGGCGTAAGCTCGGCCAAATGGGCGAAATCGGTGTATTTTCCGGTAAAATAGGCATCCTGCATGACATTGACCATCTTGCTGCTGTAGGCCACCGGGAACACAGGCTTGTCAAACACCCAGCCCAGAATCATCGCATGGAACCTGGAAGCGACAATACAGCTGGCACCTGCCAGCGCGGCGAGGATGTCATCTATGTTTGTTTTATAGAGGTGAACATGGGTCTGCTCCTGAAATTCTGCCGGAATCAGACCGATAATCTGCCCAATGGCTTCCTGGTCGCCTTCATGCTGGCAAAATGACATGAAATGCACGGCATAACCCTGCTTGATGAAATAGATTGCAACATCTTTCATTTTTTCATAATAGAGGTTGTCAAAACCGCTTAAGTTCTTGGACGACGGCTTAATCACCGAAATCGCAATCGTTTGGCCCGCTGGAGGTTTTTGTCCGGATGAGGTTTCGTTTGCGTTATATTTCAGCTGGAAGATAATATCCGGAGCCATTCGGACATTGCCCAAATCCTTAAATAAATCATAGGAGTATTGCTCTCTGAAAGAGACGTCGGTATATTCCGGAAAAATCCGCCGGTGCACCTGGTAATACTCATCATCCGTAAAGGGACCGAAATTGGCGCCCATCAAATAATACGGCTTGCTCTTGTTGCGCATGGCTTCCGCGTTCGCCACATATTCCGCCCAGTGTTCTCCCTGCATAAAAATAGACCCGCCGATATGTACGGTTCCATCTGACTGATCACCCAGAAATCTCTGCAGAAAGTTGTTATGCAGCTTTAATTTTCTGAAGACATAATTAATTCCCCGGAACAGGACGGAGTCCGAAGCGTAGACCTTGAGGTTCTTGATGTCCTTGAATACCAGCTTGTATAGACGGGGAGCGATGATCATAAACCGGGTATCCGGATACCGTTCGCAGAGTACCTTGATAAACAAATCATCGCCCAAATTGAATTCTGTATATGCGCTTATCATCATCTTCTTCATATCTTAATTTCCTTTCTGGTGATCATGGTTTTGAGCTTATGTTTGAACTGGAGCCAGCTTCTGTCCATGTGGATCAACCGCGCATATAAAGGCGGGGAAATTAAGAAGGCTTTGATTCTAAAAGCGAGCTGTCTGTCATCCCCGCTGTAGCGTTTCATAATGAGCAGCATCTCGTGGTTCAAATGAGGGTAGGTCTTCTCAATGTCATGAAGCAGGTCACGCATGCGGATTCCCGAGGTGCCGTTCAGGCAGGTCTTGAGATTGTAAAAGTAGTTCTCCGTCATCTCCCGGGTCAGGAGGAGCTCCGAGATGGTGCTGGCCTCACTGAAGGGATGGGCTTTGAAGTATTCATCCACCCGCTTGAAGGCAGCGACGACATCAAATTTGTTCACATTATACGTGCCTGTAATGGATGACGTCCTTTGCACATAATAGGATAATACGTCGGGGATCGAGATCACCCGGGACGCTCTGGATAAGGCTTTATAGATAAATTCCTGATCCTCTCCGTTCACACAGCGCTCCGTGTAGCGGATGTCGTTCTCCAGGAGAAAGCTCCGCTTGAAGGCAATGCTTCCGGTCCAGATTCTCAGGCTTTTGTGTACAAAAATATTCTGCAGCGCCTCGCTTCCCGTAGTGTCGGACTGACCGGAAGTGAAGCTTACAATTGTCGACTGATCCTCCCGGACGAGGTTGTAGCCCCAGCAGACCACATCGGGATCCGTGGTCCGCGTGGCGCCCTCAATACTCAGCACCAGGCTGCTGTCGGCGTAATCGTCTCCGTCCAGGAACAGCACGTAATCTCCTGTAGCTGAGGCCAAACCGGTGTTTCTTGCGGCGCTCACTCCGGAATTGGGAGTGCGGATCAGCTTCGAACGCAGATCAGGATGCTTCTCCAGGAAGTCAGCGGCCACCTCATACGTCCGGTCTGTTGAGCCGTCATCGACCATAATCAGCTCGAACCTCTTCCCGCTCTGTTCCAGGAGTGAGAGCAGCAGAGGTGTTAAATAACGTTCTAAATTGTACATGGGCACTACAATGCTCACACTCATGCGGCCACTCCCTTCCTGAGGTTTGATGGATTAACCGGCGGTTTGCCTGGAAAATATTTCTCTCAGCCCTTTTTTGTAGCCGCTGATGGCAGCTGTATTCTTCTTGGGCTGTTCCCGCAAAATCAGATAGAGCGTCGTCCAGACCAGGGCGAGATAACCGACAGGTCCCGAACGTTTATCCTTGAGCAAATGCACATGGTTCAGCACTCTCATATAAGCTACATTCTCAAGATTGTCTCTGGAGGCCGGGGACTCATGATGCAGAAGTTTAAGTTCGGGATTGATATAAAGGGGGCCGGAACCTTGCGCGATCCGGGACATAAGAATGTCTTCACCGACGCTGTAGCTTTGGAGCCAGGGGACGGGTTTGAGGTCTTGAATGGCCTCTTTCTTGAAGGACATGTTGCAGCCGTGCTGGAACTCTGTCTTGAAGATCTTCCGTGCCTTATGCCAATTGTACATGGAGCCGGCCTGGCCGCTTAAGGAAAGCTTGCCGCTCGATAGAGATTGCTGGAAGGAGAGCAGACAGCGGATCGTGCCGAGGAAGCTGTTGCGCATCCCGATGGCGACCCCGCCGACACCTGCGCAGTTCGGATGGTCGAGGTAGGTTTGGATTAAAGTGGCCAGATAATGATCGGGGATTTCGACGTCGTCATCAAGGAAGAGGATCTTGTCCATAGTAGACAGCTCCACCGCCTTGATTCGGGACAGCCATAATCCCCGTTCAGTTTTGCTGTGGTACAAAAGGGGATAACCGCAACCGGCCAATAAGGCTTCGAACCCCTTGAGGGTTCCTTCGGGAATCTCTCCGTCATCAATGATAATGACCTCTATAGGATACGTCCGGCCTATGCTTTGTTTAGTTATAGAATGAATGCACCGTGTCAGGTCCTGTACCCGGTTCCTCGTGCAGATAGCCACTGACAATCCTTGCATATACTCCACTCCCTTATCCGATTCTCCCATCTATATTAATCATAATAATCTTGGGATTATAAGCTAACTTAAGCTTACTATTGGCAGAGAAAGGTTGTATATACTACTTTAGTTTACTTATTGACCACCATGGAGCAGTAACAATTTTTTGAATTTAACAATAAATTCTATAAATTCGACATAATCAGCGCTACCTAAAATTCCGATATATTAGATTATAAGCGTTTTCCAGACAAAGCCAGGGAGGGCAGAACAGACATAGTTGAACAGCAAGGACATCTTAGAAAAATGGGGCTGAATTTGTGGGAATAAAAAGAGGATCAAAACACTTGATCATGGCTTTGGTTGTCATCCTGATCATTAGCAATTTTTACGGTATACCCTATGTTGCTCAGGCACAGACTTCAATACCGCTGGATACCATTCTCGAGGACACGCTGGAACCTGCGGGGAAAAACATTTCAGATTTAAATCAAAGCGGAGTTGGCATCACCGAGGTGGATAACACCAACGGGCAATGGCAGTACAAAAACAACTCGGGCGTATGGCTGTCGATTGTAGCTCCTGATCCGGGCAAGATTGTTGTGTTAGGCAGCGGTGTAATGATCCGGTTTGTTCCGAAGAAGGATTGGAACGGAACTGTAGGCATCAAGTACCGCGACTGGTTGATTCCAGCGGAATCCAGCGGAAATCCTCCAAACTATGTAAATGTGAATGAGGCCTATACAGGAAAAGAATCGGCTTTTGGGGAATTTGAGGAAACCGCGCAGGTCAAAGTGCTGCCTGTTAACGATACTCCTTATATTTCCGAGTCTGGGGGCAATGATTACCTTGATTTTGACGGAAGGGGATACGTAACCCTTCCGGATCTGGACATATATGCTAATTCCCTCACGATTGAAACGTGGGTGAACGCCAGCAGTGCTCCGTCATGGGGGCGTATCTTTGATACCTCTCACGGTCCTGATAACTTTAATTTGCATTTTACGTTTGAAGGAAATACAGGGAGAATAGCACTTGAAGCGTTGCCGCAAAAGGGTACCAGAGTTAAAGCTTACCTGGTGCGGACAACGGAGCGATTGCCCTTGAATCAATGGGTCCATGTGGCCGCCGTATATAATCATGTGGAGAAAAAGGCTTATATTTACTGGAACGGGATTCTGAAAGGCAGCGGATTTATGGATCTGACGGACATGGCTAAAGCCAAGGCGCAGAATTCCAATCTGCCGAGAGCTTATAACTATATAGGTGAGAGTACATGGTCCCAGGATGCCAATTATACGGGGGGCATGAGAGACTACCGGATATGGAATAAGGCAAAGACCCAGGCGGAGATTGAAAGTCAGATGAACACCAGTCTGAGCGGATCTGAAGCGGGGCTGATGGCCAACTACAAATTCAATAATCCAAGTGATGGAGCGGTCGCCAAGGATTCCTCCACGGGAGCAAGAAATGGCAGCATCGTAAGTGGCAGATGGCAGTCCGACACAGGGTTCAACACCAACGTGGTAACACCGGTGAATACCCCTGTATCCAAGCCGTTTAAAGTGACCGATGTGGATGACGGCGACATGCTGACGCTTTCTGCGGTCTCGTCGAATACGGCCCTTTTGACGAATGGCAATATTACCTTTTCAGGGGAAGGCCCGGAAAGAAGTATCCATCTTACTCCGGCAGCAAACATGACAGGCACCTCCACCATCAAAGTCACAGTAAACGATGGAATTACTTCAAGCAACAGCAGCTTTTTATTGAGTGTTGTGGCCGGGAAATTTGATCTTAAATTCATTTCGCCCTCTGTGGGTGTGATGGCACCTGCTTTTAACCGGGGGATTATCTACAATAAAGTGCATGTTCCCAACAAAAGTGGAAGCAGTCCGAACAACAGTATCGATATAAATGTAGGAGCGGTGAATCCCGCTGATGTAAATGTAACAGCGTACGCAGACAATGGATCTGGCGTCACGGTAACGGGCTCCTACCCTACGTTTACTGTCAGCGGCCTGACTGTGGGTGTATATAAGCCCATAAAGATTAAAGTAGCCGATAAATTCTCATCCAATTTCAAGGAATATCAGCTTGATATCATCCGTTATCCGGGAAATGATGCCAATCTGGCTGCGGTGAATGGACTGGCCTTGTCCAGCGGCGGACAAGCCATTGCGCTGTCCCCAAGCTACAGCAGTAATACGTCCAACTATACCGCTACCGTCGAAAATGATGTAAGTTCGGTTAAAGTGGACGTGAAAAAGTCGAATCTGTTCTCTACAGCGACATTGAACGGTGGAGCTATTGGTTCTACGGAATCTGTTGATGCCACTGGGAATGTCAGCTTGGCCTACGGGAAGAATCTGATTTCCGTTGTAGTAACGTCAGAGGACGGAAAAACAAAGAAAACCTATGACGTTGTGATTGTGAGAAAGCTGTTGGGGGATGCTTCTCTGATTAATCTGACCGCTTCCCCGGGCGGACCGTCGCCAGTCTTCAATACCAATCAGGCGGACTACACAATGGAAGTCGCAAACGCAGTAACGACTGCGGAATTTACTCCGACAGCCGCATTAGGTGCAAGCGTTAAGGTGAATGGCGTGGATCACCCAAGTGGTACGCCTTTTCTCATTACGGGTCTTGCAGCAGGAAATAACAAGTACTTGATCGAGGTAACGGCACAGGATGGAGTGACGAAGAAGTCTTACAGTCTGGTTATTCTGCGTGCACCTTCGGATGTGGCAGATCTTTCGGGATTGACCGTCTCTTCGGGAACGTTGTCGCCGGCCTTTAATAACAACGAAACGGGATATTCGGTTGAGGTTGCCAATGAGGTGTCCTCGCTGGAGCTTACTCCAAAGCTTCTGGATGCTGCGGCAAGCCTTGTAGTGGACGGCAATATTCATATTGATGATAATGCCTATACTAAGAACTTAAATGTTGGTCTGAACACGGTTGAGATCGTGGTTACTTCACAGAGCGGTGTCCGTGTAAAAACAACCCTTGTAAATATTATCAGAAAGGCTTCTTCCAATGCCGATCTGTCCAGCTTGGTCCTTTCAGAAGGAGTAGCCGATCCTTCTTTTGACAAAAATCAAACCGGATATGGTGTGACTGTGGCTAACAGTGTCTCTCAGCTTACGATTACTCCTACTCCTGAGGATGCAAACGCAGAGGTCAGCCTGAATGGAAATGTAGCGGCGAATGCTCAGCCAAGACTGGTAAATCTACAGATTGGTGTCAACGAATTCAATATTTTGGTCAGGGCTCAGGATGGGATAACGTCAAAGAATTATGTTTTGATGATTGTCCGTGAAGCTTCCTCCGATGCGGATTTGACCAATATCACTTTGTCCGGCAAAACATTATCGGGAGGTTTCGACCGCGGAACTTCAACCTATTATGAGTATGTGCCGAACAATGTTACCAGCATGGCAGTTGCAGCAATTACAAGTGATGAACAGGCAACCTATACCATCAATGGGCTGGAGTCGGCAGGGGGAGTGCCTATTCCTTTGAATGTAGGAGAAAATGTAGTTACAGTAGTTGTTACGGCCGCTGATAAAGTGACTACCAAGGAATACACGGTAACTATCGTCCGTGCAGCTTCGTCAAATGCGAATTTGCTCGAGTTGACGATGACTGACTTATCGGATAATGCGATCACCCTTACATCCGTTCCGGGTACTTTCAATTATAGCGGCACGGTCGAGGATGAAGTTTCTGTAGCTAAGCTAAGTGCAGTTGTTGATGATGCAAATGCAAGCACCTCCGTATTTGTGAATGGGGTTTGGATCGAAGACCTGAACGCTGTGCCTCTGACCACAGGCTTGAATGTTATTGAAGTTAAGGTCACGGCTCAAGACGGAAGCATGCAGGTATACACCATTAATCTGGTGCGAAATCCAAGTAAAGATGCAACTCTGCTGAATATGACGATTTTCCCTGGCGAATTAACACCGGTTTTCCAGGCAGGCATCAGTGATTATTCAGTCAATGTGGACAACAATGTAAGTGACGTCGATTTTTTAATTAGGACTAATAATGAGCTGGCAACCTACATCTTGAAGAAGAATGGAACCTCTACCGGCGTAACAGGCGACCGCGTAGCACTGGATGAGGGCACGAATCAAATTACAGTAGAGGTTACGGCTGGTGATGCCAGCACTAAAAAAACCTATTCCGTTACTGTGAATCGTGCCGTTCTGCCGAAGGATTCCTCTCTTACTGATTTGACCGTCAGCTCTGCAAGAGGAACAGAAGCTCTGAATCCCCAGTTCTCCGCTGAAGTCTTCAAGTACTTCTTGTCGGTACCCTATGAAGTGGATCGGGTTGAACTGGATGCTGCCAAAGGGGATATGAATGCACAGATAACCGTAAATGGTGTCACGGTAGATAGTCCGATGCCTATTTCGCTGGTGGAAGGGCTGAACATCGTAAACCTGAAGGTTACAGCACAGGATGGAAAGACAGAAAGTGTGTACACGGTGGAAATCACCCGACAATCACGTTCGTCCGATGCTACTTTGGGGAGTATTAGTGTAGATGTCGGAGCTTTGGACCCGGCTTTTGATCCTGCCGTTTCCGATTATACGGTAGAGGTAGGAAATGATGTGAACTCCATCGTCCTGAGTCCGATAGTGGCTGATGGAAAGGCGAAAAGCCAAATCACTGGAAGAGACGGGGCCTCTCTAGATAATCTGATTGAAGGGGACAACGTATTTGATATTCAGGTCACTGCTGAGGATGGGACTGTAAAGATATACACAGTTAAAGTTGTTAAGGCCCAGCCTGTAGCTACACCAACACCAACGGTGACACCAACAGCAACGCCGACGGCAGAACCGACAGCTACGCCAACGGCAGAACCGACGGCCACGCCAACGGCAGAACCGACAGCAACGCCGACGGCAGAGCCGACAGCTACGCCAACGGCAGAACCGATAGCAACGCCAACGGTAGAACCGACGGCGACGCCAACGGCAGAACCGACAGCAACGCCAACGGTAGAACCGACAGCTACGCCAACACCGGCTACGCCAACACCGGCCACGCCGACACCAGCTACGCCAACACCGGCCACGCCAACACCGGCCACGCCGACACCAGCTACGCCAACACCGGCCACGCCGACACCGGCCACACCAACACCAGCCACGCCAACACCGGCCACGCCGACACCAGCTACGCCAGCACCGGCCACGTCAGCACCAGCTACGCCGACAGCTGAACCGGCGGTACCTGTCGCACCAATTGCGACAGCGTCGACAGAGCGGATAACCGTGAAGGTAGAATCAGGACAGTTGGGTCAAGGTTCTGTGCTGGCTGAAACGGTTATCCAACGCACGCGGGATTCAAGTGGAATCCTGCATGATGTAGTCAACTTCACCACGGATCGGGTAGAGGAGGTTGTCCGGAAAATTGCCGGATCCTTGGATAATACGGCCCGGATCATGATCCCTGATGAGAAGGATCAGGTTGCGGATATTAATGTAAATGTTCCTAAAGATGCGATTAAGACGCTCGGCGGCTCCAACGTGAACATGGAGATCTTCACGGAGAACGTAAGAATTCTCATATCACAATTATCACTGGATAATTTCACTGAAGACCTATATTTCCATGTAGTACCGATTAAAGACCAGACGTTGCGCAAAGAGGTTGAAGACCGGGCAAGAATCGAGCGGATTGTCAGAGAAATAGCAGCTGACAAACAAATTGATGTCGTCGCCCGTCCGATGACAATCGAGACTAATATGCAGAGCAGACCGGTTACATTAACGCTCCCTCTGCGTGACGTGCAGCTGCCAGCCAATCTCTCGGAAAGAGAAGACTTCCTGTCCAATCTGGTCATCTTTATCGAGCATAGTGATGGCGACAAGGAACTGAAGAAGGCAAAGGTTGTTGATTACAAATCCGGCGAGCTTGGCTTGCAGTTCGAGGTGAACAAATTCAGTACCTTCACCATTCTGAACATGGAAGGCTGGGAGCAGTATTTGGCGGCAACAGAGGCAGCGCAGCAGCAGCAACAGCAGCAGCTGAACCAACATAAAGCCTTCATCAACGGCTTTACAGATGGAACCTTCAAGCCGAACCATTCCATTACCCGTGCGGAAATGGCCGCAATTCTGGCGAGAAACCTTGGCTATGACGCCGCTGCACCGGCTGCTTCCACTTACCCGGATGTGAAGGACAGTCACTGGGCGAAGGGTGCGATTCAATTCGTCAAGGAGGCAGGGTTGATGCAGGGTAACGATAAAGGCCTATTCCTTCCGGATGCCCCTATCAGCCGCGGAGAAATAGCTGCCGTTGCATCGAGATACAAGAAGCTGGAGACTACGGCTATTACATCCGGCGGATTCAAGGATACGGCTAGCCACTGGGCCGCCAGAGAAATTGAGGCCGCAAACAAGGCTGGTATTCTCAATGGCTATGAGGACGGTACGTACCGTCCAACCGGCAGCCTGACACGCGCTGAAGCCGTAAAGGTTGTCAATCGTCTGTTCGGACGCGGACCGTTATACGGTGTCACCACACCAAGCTGGCCTGACGTACCAACGACACACTGGGCTTATACTGAAATTGAGGAAGCCTCCAATAACCACACGTTCACTGTGCGGATTGAAGGTGGAGAAACGCTTAGTCAATAAAAACATGTAAGTACGAAGAAGGCCGTAGCCCATCATGGGCTAACGGCCTTCTTTTTTTAAAATATAGAATTTATATGCTTCACGCTATAAATTATCCTTCTATTTCTTGCTGAAAATACGGAAAGGTGTTATGAAGCATGCGGGTATTAATTAATTTCTATCGTCAGGGAGCTGGCGAAATGTTCTCCTGGCGACAGGGTGACAATGCCTTCTTTTTCCGAAAGCTCGCCTTCGAAGACATCCCTGTCTGCGAATCCCTGCCAAGGCTCGATGCAGACAAAAGGTGCATTCAGCGGCTGCCAGATGCCGAGATCCGGGAAGCCTTCGAAGGATACAGCAACGCTTTTTCCGGTAAGTCTGCTTTTCAGCGAGATCTTCCGGGAGGTCACATTCTGGAAAATAAGCGCGCCGTCCTTGAACATTTCATGGGATAATGGAAGGCTGCGCTCTTCCCTCAGCACAGGCTCCGATTTACCGCTGATCCGAAGTCCGGCGTCATTCAGGAACTCCCGGTCGAGGTTTTCGGCCTCGGAGAACTCGAGCACATAGTCGCTGAAGCTTCCGTTCTGATCCAGCGGGCAGTTGAATGCAGGATGTGTGCCGAGCTGGAAGGAAATGTTGCCTCCATCAATGTTCTCCACCCGGTAATCCAGCTTAAGAGTGCTATCGTTCAGCGTGTATGTAATATACAGGTTGAACTGAAACGGATAGCTGGACAGGGTATGCTCGCTGCTGGTGAGAAGGAAGACCGCACGGGACTCGTCCGCTTCAACGACTGTAAATTCGCTGCGTCTGGCAAAGCCGTGGTTGGCAAGCTTATACACTTGTCCACCAACCTTGATCTCTCCGTTCCGGACAGCTCCGATAATCGGGAACAACACCGGAGAACGGCCTGTCCAATAGGCGGCATCGCCGCTCCATATATATTCAGTGCCTGTGTCTTTTCTGGTGAAGCTGACAAGCTCCGCTCCGAGGGTACTGATCTCAGCCTGTGCTGAGCCGCTGCGCAAAATGGTGTTCATAAGATTACTCCCCTTTCACAATGGTTGGCCAGCCCGTCTTCCTTGCTGACAGCTCATATTCTAACAGACTTCCTTAGCGGCGTTGTAACACATCGTGAACAATTCAGAAAAATAATTATTACAGTGTGTAAAATGACAATCTGACGCAATGGTATAACATATATAGAAAGCAATGAATCTGTATAAGTATGCGTTCAAAATGGAGGGATAGGCCCATGCAGCTTAAGCAAATATTCGTGAACGGTGAGAGATTGAAGGATACGATTGAGGCCTTTGCCGATTTTGGGCGTACGGACAATAACGGGGTTACCCGGTTGTCATTGTCGGAGCAGGATGTGAAGGTGCGGAATTACTTCGCTGCGTGTTGTGAAGAGCTGGGTATGATGGTCAAAGTGGATGATATGGGCAACATGTACGCCACGCTCGCAGGAACGGAAGCAGGGCCGCCTGTGGTGATTGGCTCGCATCTGGACACGGTCAAGAAGGGCGGCCGCTTCGATGGTGTGCTTGGCGTCATAGCCGGCCTGGAAGTAGTGCGGACCCTGGTTGACCATGGCATCAAGCCCCGGCTGCCGGTGACGGTGATGAATTTCACCAATGAGGAGGGGGCACGCTTTGAGCCTTCGATGATGGCCTCCGGCGTATTGTCCGGGAAGTTCGGCAAGACGGAAATGCTGAAGAAAAAGGACCCGGAGGGGGTGACCTTCGGAGAGGCATTGGAAGCGAGCGGCTATGCGGGAGAGGCTGCGAACCAGATCAAGGAAGCGGCTGCATATCTGGAGCTGCATATCGAGCAGGGACCTGTGCTGGAGAGAGAAAATCTCGCCATTGGCCTGGTCGACTGTGTCGTAGGCATGGCCTGCTATGAGATTGAAGTGACGGGTGAATCGGATCACGCCGGAACTACGCCGATGGATATGCGCAAGGATGCCTTGTTTGCCGCCACCGACCTGATTGCGGAGCTGCGGAGCAAGCTGGGTGTGCTGGATTCGGAGCTAGTCTATACGATGGGCAGAATGAACGTGTTGCCTAATATTCATACGGTCATTCCTAATAAGGTGATTTTTACCGTCGAGGCTAGACATAAGGATATGGATATTGTTCGTGAGGTTGAGCATATTATAGGCGGCCTGCCCGAAGAGCTGCTGGAGTGTTCGGTGTCCAAGACCAAGCTATGGGGACGTGATACCGTGTGGTTCGATCCGGAGATCTGCGCTTTGACTCAGCAGGCAGCATCGAGGCTGGGTTACAGCAGTAAAAAGATGGCCAGCGGAGCAGGGCATGACGCGCAGTTTGTGGCCGGATTTCTGCCATCGGCAATGATTTTTGTGCCCAGCGTGAACGGGAAAAGCCACTGTGAAGAAGAGCTTACCTCCTATGAAGATTGCGAAAAAGGAGTGAATGTTGTACTGGAAACGGTACTGGCTGTATTATCTAAGTAACTCATGTTATTAAACATAACATTCGATTTGAATTTCTCTTAAATCCATCCTATGACCGGCATGTTACCCATCTTCTTAAAAAAATAATTCAGTACGAAAGACACCTGAGCTGGTGTCTTTTTTTGTGACCGGGATTCACCGGTTTGCTATATACACCAATGCTTTGGTAAAATGATCAACGGGTGTCCAACACCTCCATTGTGTAAAAACACAATCATGGCAGATAAAGTTTTTATTTTTCACCAAATTGTCTTGAGAAATCACATGTTATAATTCTTTACATAAGACAAACGCATAAGATGGGAGCGATTAACGATGATTATTGGTGTACCCAAAGAGATTAAAAACAATGAGAACCGCGTAGCCATTACCCCTGCCGGAGTAGTCAGCCTGGTAGCCGAAGGACATAAAGTGCTGGTGGAAGCCGGAGCTGGAGCAGGCAGCGGATTTCTGAATGAAGAATATGCTTCCGCCGGAGCGGAGCTGATCACCGAAGCTTCTGCCGTATGGGCAGCCGCCGAAATGGTGATGAAGGTGAAAGAACCGCTGGAAAGCGAATATGGCTACTTCCGCCCGGGCCTCATCCTTTTCACTTATTTGCACCTTGCCCCGGAACCGTCCCTCGCCGCCGCATTGAAAGATAGAGGCGTCTTCGCCATCGGCTATGAGACAGTTGTCCATGAGCGCACCTTGCCGCTGCTTACGCCAATGAGTGAAGTGGCCGGACGGATGTCCGTGCAGCTCGGAGCACAATTTCTGCAAAAGAACTACGGCGGACAAGGCATTCTGCTATCTGGTGTTCCCGGCGTCAGCAGAGGCAAGGTCAGCATTATCGGCGGTGGGGTAGTCGGCACAAACGCAGCCAAAATGGCGATTGGCCTGGGCGCGGAAGTGACGATTGTTGACCTCAGCGCGGACAGACTCCGCCAGCTGGACGATATCTTCGGCGCACAGATTAATACGCTAATCTCCAATCCTTACAACATTGCCAAGGCGGTTGCTGAAGCGGACCTGCTGGTTGGCGCAGTGCTGATCCCGGGTGCGAAAGCTCCGAAGCTGGTCACTGAAGAAATGGTAAAGTCGATGAAAGCGGGCTCGGTCATTGTTGACGTGGCGATTGACCAAGGCGGTATCGTTGAAACCATCGACCGGGTCACCACACATGATAATCCGGTATTTGAGAAATATGGCGTACTGCACTATTCGGTAGCAAATATGCCGGGCGCTGTAGCCAAAACCTCAACGATTGCATTAACCAATGTTACAGTTCCTTATGCGCTGCAAATTGCCAATAAAGGGGTATTCCAGGCGATTGAGGACGATGCCGGCCTGAAGAGCGGTGTCAACGTGGCCAATGGAAAGATCACCTGCCAGGCCGTGGCGGAAGCCCTCGGGGAAGAGTACTTTACGGTAGAGAAAGCATTAGAACAAGAGTTCACTCTGATCTAGTATATAGAACCGAAAAAAGAGCAGAAGGTTAATCTTAAGCAGTCCGGTGAAATTGCCGGGCTGTTTTTGTTGCCGGGTTTGGGCAGGAAATCAAGAATTTGAGGGGAGTTAGCGATACGCTCATCATTTACTTCAGGAGATGTTAGGTTTTCTTTCATCACCCTATAGTCAGCCGCTGCCCGGAGTACTATAATGTAATCACTCTATAGCGGAAATTCGGCTATTCTTCAGGTTGGGGTGGGAATATGACAGATTCAGAGCCAATATTTGACCGTTTTTTTGACAGCATGGAATCCCTGGCGGATACCCTCAGCGAATCCCTTCAGTCCCAGGTAACGATTGAAGACAGCAACCACCATGTCATCGGCTACAGCTCCCATGAGTTTGAAAGCGACCCGGCCCGCATCTCCACCATTATCGGCAAACGTGTTCCGAACACAGTCATTATTGGCCTCCGGAAAAAAGGCGTGATGCATCAGCTGGAGAACGCCGCACATCCTATCCGTATTCCGGCGGTTATGGAGGTTGGGCTGGGGCCCCGGCTTGCTATGTGCATCAAACACCAGCAGGAAATTCTCGGTTATATCTGGGTTGTGGACCGGGGCAATCTGGCCTCAGGCCATGCGGAGAGCATCGTGGAGAAGGCTGCCGGCATCGCCGGGCGTTATCTGCTGAAGCAGCGCGGATGGAAGATGAAGCAGGACAAGACACATGAAGATTTCTTCTGGAAGCTGCTGACCTCGCACTATGAAAATGAGCCGCGCATCCGTCAGGAAGCGGAGAACGGGTCGATCCTGTTGCCGGAAAGCTATTATATTGGTGTGCTGGAGAGCAACCGGGTGATCGACGAGCATTTTCTGCTGAGGTTTCGCCAGATGATGGACACCTATGCCGGGCAGCGCCTGCTGTTTTTGACGGCGGAGCAGAACCGGCTGATTATTTTGTTTTCGTTTCTTTTTCCGGTAGAAGGGACAGAGAGGCTGGCTTCATTCGTGCACAAGCTGATCCGCGATATGGGCAAAAGCGAAAGCTGTACGCTAGCGGCAGGCTGCAGTCCGGGATACCGGGAATATACCTCGGCAGCTGTCGCCTACCGGGAGGCACTGTCCATTCTGGAGCTTAAAAAGCTGCTGCCCTATCATGCCCGCGAGCTGCTGCTGTATGAGGAAATCGGCTTCTGGGCGTATATTCCGGCCATTATGGAGCAGAAACGCAGCATGACCCGCCGAAGTGCACTGCTGTATCCGCTGAAGGAGCATGACCGTGAACACAAAAGCGATTTTCTCAAAACGATCGCCGTCTACTTGTCGTTGAACGGCAATCTGAAGGCGTCTGCCGCATTTCTGCATATCCATACCAACACATTGATGTACCGGCTGAACCGGATCGCCGAGATTACGGGCAAAAGCCTTAAGGAGACCGATTACCGGACCTCCATCTATCTGGATATTCTGACCGAAGAGACCGCACGGGTGAACCGCTGGTTTCTGGAGGAAGCCGGCAGCTCCGAATAAAGTGCCTGAAGTTTATCTCGATAATTTTCAGTTGCCCCGCACCAACCGATGTCCCGACACGTACAATAACCTATATTTTGTGAACTTAAGATGAAAGGGGCAGTGCAGAATGGGGATTGGATATGGACCCGGAGATCCGTCGTTTGAACGGAGCATGCGGGCGGGGATTATCGCGGCGGCGGAATCCATGAATGACGGCGGAACTGAATTTTCCAACTTTAAGAACTCCCGCTGCAATCCAAGGTATTGGACCCGTACGGACAACGGCGGATTTCAGTTGAAGGAAGGTGTCGCACCCTCGGCGGCAATCAATGATATTTTTGAGAACGGATCTCTCTATGCATTCGAATGTGCGATGGCTATGGTGATGATTCTTTATAAAGCGACGATCGGGGCGATCGGGGACGCCGCCTTTGACCGGCATTTCGGAGACATCTTCCTGTGGGACTGGAATTATGACAGCAATCTGCAGATGATTACTACCTTCGAGAAGTCTGATATGCTGCCGGGAGATGTGGTCTATTTCAAGAATCCCGACCATAACCCGGATAAGCCGGAATGGCAGGGGGAGAATGCGATCATGCTTGGGGATGACCGCTACTACGGGCATGGGCTGGGCATCAAAAGCTCGGCGCAAATGATTGCCGCACTCAACCGGCACAGAGTGCCGGGAAGCCGGATTTCTGCTTATTTTACCGACGAGGCGCTGCATCCCAACTTTGCCTATATTAGTGGATTGGCGATGAGGGCGGCTGTCCCTACGCCGGAGAACAAGGGTGCCAGAAACACCATTTTCTCCAGGATAGGTGTGAAATCCTATATTTATAAATAGCAGGCTTACGGCGTCTCTTCCTGGTCGGACCGGTATTTGAGCGGGTGGACGCCCACGGTTTTCTTGAACACGGTGCTGAAATAATGGGGGTTCTCATAGCCTACCCTTTCGGAAATTTCCATCACTTTCAGATCTGTAGTCTGCAGCAGCTCTTTGGCTTTGCCCATGCGGATCTTGGTGATGTAGTCCGTGATCGTTTCACCGGTTTCTTTTTTGAAGATCAGGCTGATATAGTTGGGGGTCAGAAAGACCTCCTCTGCAATCCTGGAGATGGACAGCTCCTGGGCATACCCTTCCTGCACGATACTCCGGATTTTGTTGATGGCTCTGCTGTTCTTTGAGGTGTTTTTGCCTGCCACATATGCGCTTAAATCATGAAAAAGAGAGAGCATGTAGCTTTTGAGTCCGGAAATATTTTTCTGGATATAGAGTGTATCCATGATGGTAATCCGGTCATTCAGCACTCGTTCGATTTCCTCATCAATTTCATACAGGGCTCTTGCAGAAGTAAAGATGATCTCCGCACAGATGCTCTGTACATAGCCGATTTGCAGCTTGGGCCCTTCAAGCATGGTGAACAGGGTTTCCAGCAGCTCCATTACTTTGTCCGTATGGCCTGCCTTGAGCTCATTCATCAGCTGGGCATGGAATTTATAAAAAAAAGTGCTCTGCAGCGTTTCCGTATCGGGCTGAATATCCTTGATATGGAGAATGGAGGCATGGCCGGTATAAAATTTGTAAGCCAGCGCGGCCAGCGCATCTTTATAGGAGTTCTCGATTTGTCCGGCGAGCATACAGGTTCTGCCGATGCCAATCGAGGCGTCAAGACGCAGATACTCTTTGATACTGGCGATAATCTGCTCGCAAAGGCTTGAGATGGAGTCTGATGCAGGCTCCTCCCCCGGACAAAAGATCATAATAAACTCATTTTCGCTGGCTACAAAGCCGATTCCGCAGGGGTGGCTGTTCAGACACTCGCTCATAATATTCTGGATGGAGAAATAGAGCAGCTGCTTATACTCCTCCGTGAATTTGTCTACTGCCGCCCCGTAATCGTCAAGCTGTAATACGCCTACCATCAGTGGGTCTTTTCGTTTAAAAGGAAGGGCGAAATAGTCGATCTTCTCCCAAATCTCCCCTTCATTGCGGTATAGTCCGGCGATCAGGTTCTGCAGGAATTTCTCGCGGATCAGCGGCATATTGTCGTGCAGCTGCTTCTTCAACTGATTCAAATTCAGCTGGTTATCTCTTTCGTGGTGAATCCGGGCAATGACTTTATGAAAGATGTCTTTGACTTCGCCCAGTTTAACCGGCTTTAGAATATAGCCTTCGGCATTAACCTTCATCGCACTTTGGGCATAGGAGAAATCCTGCGCGCCGCTGATGATGATGATTTTGGTTGGACAACCGGCGGCCTTCAGCTTCTCGGCGACCTGAAGGCCGTTCAGAAAGGGCATCATAATATCGGTGAACAGAATATCTGGAGTATGCTTCATACATAATTCATAGGCCTCCTCGCCGTCTGCCGCCTCACCGATGACCTCAAGACCGAACTCCTCCTGCCACTTGAACCCGTGGATCAGACTGCGGCGGATAAACGGCTCGTCATCCGCTATGATCATCGTCAACATCTTCAATCACCTCATCCCAAGTAGTAACGACCGGAAACCGGATCATAGCCAGTAGGCCTGCCTGATCTTCGGTGTTGGCATAATAACGGATGCCGTAGGACTCGCCAAAAAACTGCTGGATTCTCATATGCACATTGCGGATGCCATAAGACTGGTTGCCTTGCTGATCGGTAAGCAGCTGGTTCAGCCTCTCCGGGTCCGCCCCTACGCCATCGTCAAAAACTGATATGCAAAGGACATCATGTAAAGAGTCCACCCTTATGCGGATTGTACCTTTCCCCCGCCGCTGCTGGATCCCGTGAATAATCGCATTTTCTACGAGCGGCTGGATACTCAGCTTCACTACGAGGCATTCCTCCAGCAGCCGGGGGTCGGCTTTCTCCAGCTCATAGGCGAGCTTATCCTGAAAGCGGAATTGCTGGATTTCCAGATAGCTCTCCACCTGCTTCAGTTCATCCCGCAGCGGGATGATGTTCCTCCCCTTGCTGAGGCTGTACCTGAAGAAGTCGGATAAGGAGGTCACCATATGGCTGATCTCGGGGACATCATGATTGATGGCCAGCCAGTTGATCGAATCCAGGGTGTTATAAAGAAAATGGGGATTGATCTGGGCCTGCAATGTTTTTAGTTCGGCTTCTTTCTTGCGCAGCTCAGTGACATAGAGCTTGTCGATCAGTGCCTTGATTTGCTGCAGCAGCTTGTTATAACGGTTGAACAGATAGGAAAATTCGTCCTTGCGCCGGTAGCGGATAATGATGTTGAAATTACCGCTTTCGGCATGTGACATTGACTGGATAAATTTGCGTATAGGAGCAGAGATATTCTCCGACAGCAGCAGAGCCATCATCAGGGATACCAGCATGCATATGCCGATAACGACATACATCACCCGCCGGAACGAGGCCAATTCTCCATTCAGTTCGCTTATGGGCGAGATGGAAAGAATGGTCCAGCCGGTGGCTTTTATTTTTTTGTAGCTCACGAGCATATTTTCGCCCTGAATCACATGATCGAAGGAATGAAAGATGCCGGGGTCTGCGGGTTCGGCAGCCATTTTTCCGTAATAATCCTGTGTGCTGATGTTCTGCCCGATCAGGGTCTCCTCGGGGCTGATGGCAATGGTTCCAGTCTGGTCTGCAATATAAATCCTGCTGCCCGTCGTTGGCTTGTAGTGCTCCAGCAGTGTGCCGAATTCTGTCACGGGAATATCGATGGTGAGCAGTCCGACATAAGGCAGCTGGGCATGCCGTATGCCAAACAGACGCTTGGCGAATTTAAGCGTAAACCGGGAGTCCAGTGAGCTTAGGCCGACGACGGTGAAATCGGATCTGGCCGGTATGCCGAGATACCATGGCTTCAGTGAAATCTGGTCGATATTAAAGACCCGTCTGGAGAAGTTGTATTGGGTATATTCCGGGCGGTTCAGCATATACAGCATAGGGACAAAGCTGCTTCCCGAGGTCCCGTTTGCAGGGAAGTTCTCCAGCATTTTGTTCAGGGCAGCCAACTCATTGATAATGCCGGTGCTGTCGGTAGGCCGGTTGGAAGAGATCAAATCTGCGAATTCGGTATTGAGGTAAAGGGAGACCATGGAATTGTTGGCGCTCTCGAAGCGCTGTGCCAGATTATCCTGTACAAGATTAAGATTGTTCTCAATCGATGTATTGACATTTCGGGTGATGATATCCGCCGATTTATTGTAAACGGTAATGGAGATGATCGTAGTCGGGAGAAGGACAAGGAAGAGAAAGTAGAGGATGAGCCGGCTGCGGATGCTGAAATTGTACAGGAAGAGGGTTTTGGAAAGAGTATCAAATAGTTTTTTCATTTGAATCCTCCTCTGGCCCTGTGAATATTCTTTGCTTGCCATTTAACGGATATTATTGGAATATATTAAATACTGAACGAGTTTAACCCAATAGTTGGTATCCATTGTAAAACGCGATAAGTCTTGATGTCAACGCAGGAGGTGCACGGTGAAACGAATCCTCTTCCTTGGAATTGCCTTGGTCCTTTGCGGGCTTGTGGCCTATGCTGTCGCTTATGACCGTCCGCTGCTGGTTGATTTCGCTTCCGAGCCTGCGCCTGAGGCAGTTCCGGTTACCCAGATCAGAATTGCACTATATGACTGGACGGAGAACCTGGAAGTGAAGAATGCGATCCATCAATACAATAAGAGTAATCCGGACCATATTGAGATTATAATCATGAATCTTTCGACGGATGTCTATGGGGATACACTGAACATGCTGATGACATCAGGCCAAGGGCCGGATGTGTTCAGCGTCGATAATGGCTGGCTGGCAACGTATGTAGAGAAGGGGTATCTGGCCGAATTATCTTCTTTTCTGAATCCCGGCGATTTAGACAGGTTCCCGGTTTGGGCGAGAGACTTTGCGGACAGTTCGCTGTATAAGGGCGGTATTTATTTTATGCCCTCCAGTATTGAGACGGTACGGTTGATTTACAACAAGCAGCTGTTCCGCAATGCCGGTCTTGATCCGGAGCAGCCGCCTGTTACGTTTGCGGATATGGAGCGGTTCGCCGGGAAGATCAGCCAGGCCGGGGTCGGCGTTAATAAATACGGATTTGGCCTCCCGGCGGGAGACAGCCAGTATAGTCTGCAGACGGGACTTGAGATGTCGAGTACCTACAGCGGGACTTATCTTTATAATTACCGCACCGGCCGCTATGATCTGAGCGGTTATGCCCCATGGCTGCAGATGCTGCTGGATATGAAGGCGCAGGGCAGCCTGTATCCGGGAGAAACCCTGCTGAAGCGCAACAGCGCCTTGCGGCAGTTCGCCGATGGCAATATCGGGATGATGTATGTAACGAGCAAAGATTATGTGAAATTGCAGGAATATATGCCAAAGGATGACTGGGCAGTGGCTTTGCCGCCGGTAACATCAAGAGCCCAAAAGGGTGCCGGAGCTTTGATGATGATTCCACATTCTCCGCTTGTTGTGAACAGTGCCGCCTCTAACCGCGAGGCGGCGGTGAAGGTCTGGGAATTTCTGCAATCGAAGGAGTTTTTGACGATTTTATTCAAGCAGGCACTGGCACTGCCGGTGGTTGACGGCATCCTGGATCTCCCCAACATGGCTCCGGGGCTGGGGCATTTTTCGGAATTTTATCCTACCGCAGAAGATTCAATATATCCGCTCGCACCGCAAATCATGGACCAATATGATCCCAATACGGTTTCGATCGAGCCGCGGGACTCGGGCGACCGCCCGCGGATGCAGTTGTACCTGCAAATCCTCTCCGGGGAGAAGGATCTGAAAGAGGCGCTGCGCAGCGAGACGCAGCGGCTGAACCGGATGCTGGATATCGCGGCTACCGGGTATTCTTTTAAGCATGAGGAGTATATTTATCCCGAGTTCAACCCTAAAGACCCGCTGAAGGGTAACAGTCTGGAGAATCTGTTAAGTGAGGATTAGGATGGATAGAGTAAGCTGCTGACGGGAGTACGCAGCAGGCCGGAATGTATGTGAACTGAAAATGTGCTGTATTGCGATAAGAGACTGTGCTGAAGCCGAATGGGGCTGCGGAACAGTCTCTTTGTGGTTTCAGCCGGAAGCGCCGCAAGTCCTTGTAGGTGGCTTTGGGCGGACACCTCCTTCGGTGGAATGCCAAGCCCTGTTTATGAAGAGTGCAGCTTACGTCCACACCGTCAGGAGAGGGCCGGAATATTAGTATATAAATCACTCAGTATGCGCTGGATTGAATAGTCCAAGCCATAAAATTATTGGGCTGCGAGACCGGCGTATTTCTGGGAGAAGGGGGAAGCAGCGGCAGGTAGTCAGGGTGGGAAACTTATTTTATAAGGAGTGGTAGAGTAATGGTTTTATTGTCTACAGGACCGATAGAAAATAACTTGGTTGGCGGTGTGAGACCGACTCAGCGGGTTACCGTCAGAATTGATAACCGCAGCGATGTCCAGGCTTCCACAGTGTCTGTTCAGGGTTATTACATGCTTGGCGGAGTGCGGAATCTGTATGTTAGCGAATCTATCAACGTTGCTGCAAACCAAGTGATAACTACTAGCTACTATGCTGATTTGGATGCTTTTGAATTCATTTTCATTACCCCAAGTGAAAACCCGGCGGATGATCCGATCCAGGTTTCGTTGTGGGGGAAAAACAGTGCCGGCCAATTAGTAACCGCGCACCGGCTGGTATTCGCTGAGCTGTCGGGAGGATTTGCAGGAATAACCGGAGCGACCGGGCCTGCCGGTGCGACAGGAGCTACTGGTGCCCCTGGTGCAACAGGAGCAACGGGCGCTGGCGAGACTGGGGCAACGGGTGCCACAGGGCTACCAGGAACAACCGGAGCTACCGGAGCTACCGGCGCAACAGGAGCAACGGGCGCGGGTGAGACTGGTGAGACTGGGGCAACGGGTGCGACAGGTGAGGCTGGAGAAGCTGGCGTAACAGGGGCAACAGGGGTAACCGGAGCAACGGGAGCGACGGGTGCTGGTGAGACTGGTGCGACTGGGGCAACTGGTGCGACAGGTGAGGCTGGAGAAGCTGGCGTAACAGGGGCAACAGGGGTAACCGGAGCAACGGGAGCGACGGGTGCCGGTGAGACTGGTGCAACGGGTGAGGCTGGAGCTACTGGCGTAACAGGGGCAACAGGGGTGACTGGAGCAACAGGTGCGACAGGAGTTACCGGAGAGACTGGAGCGACAGGGCTACCAGGAGCAACCGGAGCTACCGGCGCAACAGGAGCAACGGGCGCGGGTGAGACTGGCGCGACTGGGGCAACGGGTGCGACAGGTGAGGCTGGAGAAGCTGGCGTAACAGGGGCAACGGGAGCGACAGGAGTTACCGGAGAGACTGGAGCGACTGGTGTAACAGGACCGACAGGGGTAACGGGAGCAACCGGAGCAACTGGTGAGGCTGGAGCTGCTGGCGTAACAGGGGTGACTGGAGCAACAGGTGCGACAGGGGTAACAGGAGCAACGGGTGAAGCTGGAGCTGCTGGGGTAACGGGTGCGACTGGTGCAACGGGTGAGGCTGGAGCTACTGGGGTAACGGGAGCGACCGGAGTAACTGGTGAGACTGGAGCGACCGGAGTAACAGGAGCCACTGGAGCAACAGGAGTCACAGGTGAGACTGGAGCGACTGGTGTAACAGGAGCAACCGGAGTTACCGGAGAGACTGGAGCGACAGGGGTAACGGGAGCAACAGGTGTTACCGGAGAGACTGGAGCGACAGGGGTAACGGGAGCAACAGGTGTTACCGGAGAGACTGGAGCGACAGGGGTAACGGGAGCCACTGGAGTTACCGGAGCAACTGGCGTAACTGGAGCAACAGGAGTCACAGGTGAGACTGGAGCAACTGGGGTAACGGGAGCCACTGGAATTACCGGAGCGACAGGAGCAACTGGGGTCACAGGTGAGACCGGAGCTACCGGTGTAACAGGAGCAACGGGAGCGGGTGTTGCAACTGAAGGCTTCTCGGCGTTGCTGCCGGCACTTTCGGTTACGACAAGTACCCAGCTCACAGGCTGGACTGTGGCGTCGCCATATTATGATAGTCCAACATTCAATGAAACTACAGGAAACTATACCATACCGGCAACAGGCAGATATTCCATTGAAGCGACTGTCAATTATTCTACAACTGCAGCAATTTCGGTAGCTTTGGGCGCAGGAGTCGATCCGGCCTTTGTGGTACGGAGAACCTCGCCTGTAACAACAGATTTGGTAAGCGGGTTATTTCCGCTGCTGAATGTAAACATTGCACTTGTGTTGTCGCTCCGCACGATATTAGGTAACGGTACAGTAACCTTGGCAGGAGAATTCGAGTTGACGGCAGGCGATGTGATCGGCCTGTTCTATGAATCCGATGGGTTGACAGTTCCTTTGGATCTGGGCAGCACATCTTCAGGCATTGTGTGGTCTGTTCACAGACTCACTTAAGAATATCTATTTTGCAGTATTCACAAAAGAGTGGCCCAGTAGGCTGCTCTTTTTTGCATGCGTGGTTTTTCAAGCCCTCTCTTTTTCTACACAAAAGATTGTAGGATTTCGAACTTTTATTATAGATCACCTTATTTAGAAGCCGCCGCTCTCCGGCTAAACTTAAGTCATGGAAGAGAGAGACTGCTTAAGGAATCAGGAGGCGGAAGTGATGATTACTCATGAGAAGAGGAGCGCGATCAACACTGGACAAAGCTCACCGGTCCGGCCGGGAGCCAAAAAAGGGTCCGTATTTAAGCATTTGCTGAAACATAAGGTGCTGCTGCTGATGCTGCTGCCCGGTTTGATCTTTCTGCTCATCAACAATTATTTGCCGATGTTCGGAATCATCATTGCATTCAAGAATATCAACTATGTTGATGGGATCCTGAGAAGCCCGTGGGTGGGGATGGATAATTTCAAATTTTTGTTCGCGACCTCGGACGCATGGATTATTACCCGAAACACGGTGCTGTACAATTTCGTGTTTATTATTCTCAATCTGGTCATTGCGGTTTCGATTGCGATTGCCCTGAACGAGCTGAGAAATAAGCTGGCCGCGAAATTTTATCAGAGTATAATGTTTTTTCCTTATTTTTTATCTATGGTCGTTGTAAGTTATCTGGTGTTCGCCTTTCTGAATGTTGAATACGGTTTCATTAATAAAGGTGTCTTGTCCCTGTTTGGATTGAATGAAATCAACTGGTATTCGGAGCCGAAATACTGGCCGTTTATTCTGCCATTGATTAACCTCTGGAAGGGTGTGGGCTACGGCTGTGTCATTTATCTTGCGGCCATCATCGGCATTGATTCCGAATACTATGAGGCAGCTCTGATCGACGGCGCCAGCAAGTGGAAGCAGATTCTTCATATCACAATTCCGCTCATCCGGCCGGTCATTATCATCACGACCATCCTGGCGATCGGCGGCATCTTCCGCTCTGACTTCGGGCTGTTCTACCAGACCACGCTAAACTCCGGGGCGCTGTATCCGACAACGCTGGTCATTGATACCTATGTATACAACGCGCTTATCAATATGGGCAATCTGGGCATGTCCGCAGCGGCAGGCTTATACCAATCGGTGGTCGGCTTCTTCCTGGTCCTGGGCTCGAACTGGATCGTGCGCAAGGTCGATAAAGACCAGGCCGTTTTCTAAATTTGTGAGAGGAGGGAGAAGCTGTGACCAATAACGAAATATCCAAAGTAACGAATATGATACTCCATATTATTTTTATCATCCTGACGATAGCCTGTCTCTTGCCGATTGTGCTGGTCTTTATGATCTCGATTACCGACTATGATTATATTGTGCTCAACGGTTATCAATTTTTCCCGGAGAAGCTTAGTCTGGAGGCGTATGCCTATATCTTTAAGGATTACACGATCATTGCAAAAGCCTACGGCGTATCCATCTTTGTGACGGTTGTCGGTACACTGCTCAGCGTATTTATCTCTTCACTCTATGCGTACCCGATCTCACGGACGGATTTCAAATATCGCGGCTTCTTCGCCTTTCTGATCTTCTTCACGATGCTGTTCGGCGGGGGGCTGGTGCCGTGGTACATGGTGTACACCCAGGTGCTGGATCTGAAAAACTCCATATGGTCCTTGATCATCCCGATGCTGCTGTCTCCTTTTAACGTGCTGATTATGAAAACCTACTTCCAGATGTCTGTGCCGCCTGCGCTGATTGAAGCCTCCAAAATTGACGGTGCCGGCGAGCTAAGAACCTTCTTTCGAATTGTGTTCCCGCTCTCCCTGCCGGTCTTTGCCACCATTGGATTGTTCAACACCCTGCATTACTGGAATGACTGGTTTAACAGCATGATTTTTATTACTGATACCAAGCTCTATTCCCTGCAATACCTGATGTATAAAATGATCTCGCAGGCGGATTATCTGAGCCGCAACAGTGCCTTGATTCAAGGCTCGGCCACAGAACTGGCCAAATTGCCGGGAGAAACCATCCGCATGGCGATGGCGCTGATCGGAATCGGTCCGATTGTGCTGGCGTATCCGTTCTTCCAGCGCTATTTCATCAAGGGCTTAACGCTCGGGTCCATTAAAGGCTAACCTCGGAATCCACCGATTTAGCATATATTTTCAAGTCAAAGGGAGGAAAAGAGTAATGACAGGTAAAAGAGGCACGGGTCTACTGCTTTCACTTGTACTTATGATTGGAATGACACTCAGCGGGTGCTCGGGGAATAATAATAACAATAAAACCGCCGCCCCCGAGAAAACCGCGGAAAGCACAGCAGCCCCAGCCGCCACTGAAACTGCCAAAGCAACCGAAGCAACTGAAACAACGAATGAGCTGGAGCAGGTGGAGCTGTCCCTGTATCTCCCGGGCGGTCCGGATAAGGATGTAGCATCTGTTGAGCAGGCCATCAATGCTTATTTGAAGGATAAAATTAATGCCACGATCAAGATTAACCAGCTGAGCTGGGATAAACCGGCGGATAAAGTGAATCTGATGATCCAATCCGGTGAAGTATTCGACATGGTCTTTACCTGGAACTTCATGACCAATGCTGCCAAAGGTGCGTATCTGCCGCTGGAAGAGCTGCTGGATAAATACGCCAAAGAAACCAAGGCACAGATCAACCCCGCTTATCTGCAGGCGGCTACTGTAAACGGACATTTGTATGCGGTTCCAACGGAAAAAGAGCTGGGCCAATCGGTAGGGTTCGCTTTTGACAAGGCGATTGTCGACAAGTACGGCTTCGATGTCAACAGCATCACCAAACTGGAGGATATTGAGCCGATGCTGAAGACCATTAAAGAGAAGGAGCCGACCATGTCGCCGCTGTTCATGAACCATACAGACAGCCTAAACTGGTTCACGGTGTATCCGGAAAGTGAAGATCTGGACGGAAGCAATGAAATTCCAACACTGCTTGATTACAAAACCATGAAGGTGTTCAACGAATATGACACTCCTGAAATTGTGGAAAGACTTAAGCTAATCCGCAAGTGGTATCAAGCCGGATACATTAACAAGAACGGGGCCACTGACAAGACTGAGCTTAAGGATGCGGTGAAAAGCGGCAAAGCCTGGTTCGTGTACGGCAATATGAATCCTACATCCACCAACGACTGGACCCGGCTCGCTGAGAAACCGATGATCATCAAAACGCTGCTTCCGGTTCAAGTAAGCACCAAAAGCTTGCAGGGCTCGATGCTCGCCATCTCCAGAACATCGAAGAATCCGGAACGCGCTATGATGTTTATGAACCTGATTCATACAGATCCTGTCCTCTACAACTTGCTTACCTTCGGTATTGAAGGCAAACACTACAACAAGGTTGGCGAGAACACTGTCGATTTCATTGCGGACAGCGGCTACAACTCCGTATCCTCCTGGATGATCGGGAACGTGCTGCTCAACTACCTGAACAAGAATGAAGACCCGAAACGCGTGCAGCTCTACACGGACTGGAACAAGAACTCCAAAGTTTCGCCGGTCATCGGATTTGTGTTTGATTCGACGAAGGTGCAATCACAGATTGGGGCACTGATCAATATTACGAAGCAGTATAAGAATACCTTGTACTCCGGGGAGCAAGATCCGGAACCTATCCTCAAAGAAATGAACAGCAAGCTGAAGGCTGCAGGACTGGAAGCTGTGATTAACGAGATTCAAGCGCAAATGGATGCATTTTTGGCCGCCAAATAAGGAGCCGCAGCAGTAGCAGACCCGATATCCGGCAAACAGCCTGGCCGTAATGGCCGTTTGCCCGGATTTCGGGTATTCATATTCGCCTAGCCAGCACTTGGGGTGCCCCGAATCTACCTTATTAGAAGAGGGTGTTTATTGTGCGAATTCAAAAAAACATTGCTTTACTGCTCATTCTGGCGTTGATGCTGATGACCTTCTGGATACCGGATGGGTCAATGGGTTTGGCATCGGCCGCTGCTAAAGATGAAATTGCTACAAGTCAGGTGATTGGACAACAGGCTGATTCACAAGAAGCGGCCGCGGATTCCGTACACAATAGCACGGTGACTGCATCAACCTATGAACCTCCGATGACCTTGTTATGGCAGGTCGGCGATTCGGATAATAGCTCCGCAGAATTTACTGTCTTTAACAATGTCTACAGCAAAACTCTCCAAGTCCCCGTACCCCCGGGCCACTGGGATAACGTCCCCAAGGGCATGAAGGCAGATGCCAACGGATTCATGAATCTTTCCTTCCATTTGAGCCAGGTCCCAGAATATGGAGTCCAGTTTAGCCTCAAAGTTATCGATGCAAGCACAGCTATTCCCCAGCTTGCTGTATTTACAAACGGTCTCATGAGCGGGCTTATTCAGATCACCGGCCTGAATGACGGTGAGAAGACGCTGGAGAATACCTGGAAACAAACCTACAGGCTATACATTCCCAAGGAACAGCTGAAGACCGGGCGAAATGCAGTCCGGCTAATCGTGGATCGCGGATTGTACGCGGATCCGCAGGCTCCCGGTTATGACGGAGACAAATATTTATGGTTCGAGTGGGATTACTTCAAGCTGGAGTCACTGAATGCACCGGCTGTCGAGCCGATCCATGGACGGTATGTCCATCTGGGAAGTACAATTGCCGCGGCAACCTTCAAATACGACGAGCATGCGATCCGCCATTTAGGGCCTATGGCCAAGTGGATGGGCATTGCCTACAGCGGCAACTGGATGCGGGCCTCTTTCTGGTCTGACACCAGCGCTGGCTGGGACCCGCAGGGGCGAAACTACCTGGCAACGCTGCGTGATCTGAACCTTGAGCCGATGGTCAACATCATCGGAGGCAACTGGAGGAATAACAGCGAGCTAAGCAGCGGCACAGTCCCGGCAGCACTCCGGAGTTATTACGCTAACTTTGTCAGCAAGTTCGGTGATTTGTACCAGTATGCCGAAACCGGAAATGAACCGGGGCTGTTCGGCTGGGCCCAGAAAGCCGTGGTAGCCACGCATGAGCTGATGGATGAAGAACGGGCAACGAACAGTCAGCCCTATCTCAAGATTGTTGCGCCGGGTTGGGCGTATTGGCCTTATAACGGCACGCCTGACGGCTGGGAGCGGGATGCGGAGCAGCGCAGGGAGATCGAGGAGCTGTCCGATGTGACGAATGGGCACAGCTATGGCGGAACGGGAGTCCAGCCGCTGCCGGGCGGCAGCCTGTATGAGAATCTGCGGGTCTATGGCGACGCGGATGACGGCTTCGGCAAAGAGATGGCGATGAGCGAAACGGGCACCAATGACAACCATTCCGACAACACAAAGTATGGAACCTATGCCTACAGGTTCGCCGCTGCTTTTGACCGGGAGATGCGCGGAGATATTGGATATGTAGACCATATTATGCAGCATGCGGCGTTCTTTAACGACGGCACTGAATTTGGGTTGTTTGCTTCCGGCATCAATTGGAATACGCACCGTTATGAAGATACAGTTGCGGTACCGGCCAATAGCAGCGAGGCAGGAGAGACGCGGCTGAAGACATTCCGCAGGCTGGCTGCCGCGTACGCTACCCATGGCCGTCCGCTGAGCTACGAGGTGCTGAATACATGTGGATGCAGCTCGAACATGAAAAAGGTATACTTCCGCGCGGTAGATACATCGGCACTGGGTACCTCGGCTATCGGGGCGAAATCGGATAAAATCCTGCTGAACTTCGTCAATTTCGAGAAAAAGCCGATGACGATGAAGGTTCGGGTAACGATGCCTGGCAGCGGGCAATATGCCGGAGAAGTGTTCGGAGCGGGCAATTCCTATGCTGCCGCACATTCCACCGTACAGCTTACGGCAACGCCGCATATCACCCTCACGGTTACCCTGGGAGCCGGCGAAACGGTCCAGTATATTCTGGATAAGCTGGAGACAGAAGCGCCATCTGTACCCGGAAGTCCTGCAGCGGTGGCGCTCAGCCATGAGCAGATCAAGGTGACCTGGAATGCCTCAACCGATAATGATGCGGTAGTCAGCTACAACGTGTACCGTGACGGCGGGGTTACTCCGGTGATGACGGTTCCGGGCCGGATAACCTTTTTCAGCGACTATAGTGTGGCCCCGGAAACGCAGTACAGCTACAGGGTTCAAGCCGTGGATGACTTCGGCAATATTTCGGCATTAAGCTCAGCCGTATCGGCAACTACATCAGCCATGCCGATCACGCCGCATGTCCCGGGAGATCCCACCAAGTTTGAAGCGGAAGCTGCCTCCTTTGCCCTGCCACTGCGAATCGGCAACAACAGCAGTGCATCGGGAGGAAAGGTTGTGGAGCAGACCCACGGCGGCGGCATTTCGATTCAGGGATTGTATTCGGAATTGGGCGGAAGCTATACCCTGACTATTGCATACGCTTCCAATCAGGACTCGAAGAAAAATATCGTCGTGAATGGACAAAGGCTGTCCACGGTTACCTTGCCTTCAACGGGCAGCTGGAACAGCAACATTACTGCCAGACAGTTCGGCGTTACGCTTCAGCCGGGCTATAACACGATCAGCTTCACTTCCGCTGGCAACGGAGCGAATCTCGATTATTTCAAGCTGGAGGAAGGGCTTTATGTTCCAGTATCCGCCTGGTACACGGTAGAGCATGACCATGCCTACATTGACTATACCGGGTTTGAAACGGCGCCGAACGGGGTGTCCCATGTAACCTACTCACCGGATTCGTCGGCGGTGTTTAACTTTAACGGAATCGGTGTCCGCTGGAGATCGGATATTAAGAGCAATATGGGCAGCGCGGATGTGTACGTCGACGGGCAATACAAGGAGACCGTTGTCATTCCCCAGGCCGGGCTGGAAGGTGACAACAAGATCGTCTATGAGCTGAGGGGTCTGGACTATGGGCTGCACCGGATCGAGGTCGTCCATAACACCGGAACGATAATGGTCCACGGCTTCGAGTTCGAGGGCTATGAGTCTACACTCCCGGCTCCGATGGCGGATCTAACCGTCACGGAGGTCGGCTGGAATATCGTAAACAGCGACGGCACACCTTCCAGTCATGTGACCCCCGAGCTGGGTGATTCCTTAATCTTCTGGGCCAAGGTTAAAAATATCGGCGTGCGTCCTACCCCGCTGAACAATTCCACCGGGCTGGGACAGATTACAGGCGGTGCCTTCTCCGTCAACGGCGGGGTCGTATCCTGGTCGGACACCAATAACACGGTCATCCAGCCGGGCGAGGAAATTACCCTTACGGCCAACAGCAGTGCCCAGGGAACGCCAAGGTGGACAGTGCCGACCATCGGAGACTTCACTATCAGCTTTTTTGTCAACGATATCTGGCGATATGAGGAGATGAACAAGGAGAATAACAAGTTAAACAAGACCCTTCAAATCAGCCTGAATTGATCGAAGGATCGGCCAGCCTCCCCCGCAGCTTTGGATCACGAAGCTGCGGGGTTTTTCAGTTTGCTAATTGTAGAAGATTCTAGATGTTTATAGAATTTTGAACTTATTTTGTAGTTGCCTTTATTTAGAGTGGCGCCGGGTTTCGTTACACTGGGGTTAGAAACTACCGGGAGGAATCGTGACCATGCGAAAGGCATTAGCTAAGGAAGAGCGGGACTGGGTAGAGCGCACCTTACGATCCATGAGCCTGCGTGAAAAGATCGGGCAGACGATGCAGGATCATGCGGGCAGGCTGCCATTCCAAGGGATGGACGAAGGGACTATAAGGGCGTATTTGGAGAAATATCCGGTGGGCAGCTTCTTTATCGGCGGAGAGGTGATTCAAAAGGCTGCCGGAAAAGCGGAGGAATACCGCGAGTGGGTGGAGCTGCTTCAGAAGGTCAGCAAATATCCACTGCTGTTCTCGGGCGACCTGGAGTTCGGGGCTGGCTCTGCAGTCAAAAGCTTAACCGCTTTTCCTCCGCTGCTTGCGCTTGCCGCAGCAGATGATGAAGCGCTGGCCTACGAGTACGGCAAGTATACAGCAATCGAAGGACGTGCGGCCGGGTTTACCTGGGCGCTGGCGCCAGGTACGGATCTTTTGCTGAACTGGATGAATCCGGTGATTACGACCCGCTGTCTGGGTGATGATGCGGAGCGCGCACTGCGCCTGTCCAGCGCCGTGATGCGGGGAATGCAGGACTACGGTATTGCCGCTTGTGCCAAGCATTTTCCGGGAGACGGGGTGGATTACAGGGATCAGCATATCATTACCACCATCAACGGTTTGTCCGAAGAGGAATGGTTCGCCACTTATGGCCGGGTGTCCCAGCAGATGATTGATCAGGGCGTGATGTCGTATATGACAGGACATATCGCCCTTCCCTGGCTGGAGGCGAATGCGCAGGGGAATAAGCCTGTTCCGGCTACGGTCTCGGCACGCATTACAACGGAGCTTCTGCGGAACCGCATGGGGTTTGAGGGAGTTGTCCTGTCGGATGCGCTGGATATGGGCGGATTTCTGGCCTGGGGTGATTATGAGACGCGGATTGTGGATTGTTTCAACTGCGGGACCGATGTGCTGCTGTGGCCGGGTGTGAACTATTTTGAAGTCATGGAACGGGCAGTCGCCAGCGGCAAGGTAACGATGGAACGGCTGGACGCAAGTGTCCGGCGGGTTCTGGAGATGAAGGCAGAGCTGGGTATGCAGCATCTGGATGCCGAGGGCCGGGATCACTCCGCTGCGCCGCTGCTGAATGACAAATTGCATCCTGAGCTGGACCGGGAGGCCAGAGAACTAAGCACGACACTTGCCGGGCGGTGTATTACGCTGGTCCGCAACCGGAGAAATCTCCTGCCCCTGAATCCGCAGACGACCCGCAGAGTTCTCGTCATTATGCTGAACAAAGTGACAGAGGGACGCAAATATGACCGCATGGAGCTGTTTGTCGGGCACTTGAAGGCCAGAGGGCTGCAGGTGGATATTCTGGATGAATTCGAACCGCTGAATACGCTGCAGAAGTGGGAACAATCCGGGATTCGCTGGGATGCTGCGTTTACGCCTTATTTTCTGCCGCTCCACGGCATGATGAACACGGCTCGTCCAGTGGGGGAAGCGGCCAAGGCGATCTGGGCGATGCAGCATGCGGAGACGATCCACCCGATCGGGATCTCTTTTGCCACGCCGTACCTGCTCCGGGATATACCGTTTCTCGACACGCTGGTAAATGCGTATTCACTGCATGAAGATACGGTGGCGTTGACAGTTAAGGCGTTGTTCGGGGAGATTCCGTTTCAAGGGGGATCACCGGTGCAGGCAGATCCTGAGGGAATGAACACCATTCCAAGGGGGCTTCAGCATGCCCGATACTAAGCAGTTATTGGAGGGAAAGCTGGATCTGCTGTTCGAATGCATGATTTCCCCCCGGCACCAGGGAAATTGGGGAATGGACATGGATCACTGGGACTGGGTCCCCGGGGTCGGACTGATTTCCATACTGGATTATGGAACGGCTGGCGGACAGGACAAGGCCATGAATTACCTGCTGCAATGGGTGGAGCGGAATAAGCAGAAGGCAGAAGGCGTGAAAGTCATTAATTCCATGGCTCCTTATGCTGTGTTCCCCGAATTGTTCCGGCGGACTGGGGATAAATGGTTTCTGCACAAAGCGCAGGAAACCGCCGCCTGGATGCTGGAGGATGCACCGAGGACCCGGGAAGGCGCGCTGGAGCATACCGTCACTGAAGCGGCCCTGTTCCCTGAGCAGGTATGGGCAGATACGGTATATATGGCTGTGCTTTTTCTGGCGCGGCTCGCCAGTCTGACCGGAGACCGCGGCATGGCCGAGGCTGCGCTGCAGCAGACTCTGCTTCATCTGCGACTGCTGCAGGACCCGGAGACGGGCCTGCTGTTCCACGGCTGGAACTGCCGGGAGGGCAGCCATATGTCGGCTGTCCGCTGGGCGCGGGCCAACGCCTGGATTACCCTTGCTGTCCCGCAAATTGTAGCCGGGATCAAGGGACTTGTACCGGTCCCCGAAGAGCTGTACAGCCGCTATTCGGAGCTTGCTTCAGCGCTGAGGTCCTGCCAGGGCACAGGCGGACTCTGGCATACGGTGCTCGACAGGCCGGACTATTACCAGGAAACATCGGGAAGCGCGGGCATCGCCTGCGGCTTCATTCAGGCAGTCAGGCACGGTATGCTCGAACCTTCTTATCTCGGCAGCGCCCGGGTCACCCTTGAAGGCATCCTCCCGCTTATCCAGGATAACGGTGAAGTGCAGGGTGTGTCGGGAGGCACCCCCGTCATGCCGTCGGAGGAGGCGTATAACGAAATTGCGCTGTACCCGTCGCTGTACGGGCAGGGGCTGGTCATGCAATTGCTGGCGCAGGCACTGAATCTGGATCTGAATTTGGATCTGGGTCAGTGATCCGGCCTTGGCCCAGTAGGATCAGCCAAACCGTTTTACCAGAGAAAGGCAGGGAGATCGATGAACAAGAGGACCGGCAATACCAATCAAGGGATAGACCAGCAGCAAATGCTGATCCGTAAAATGCGCATGCTGGAGTCCCGTTATGATCCGGAAATTTGCATGCTGCGCTCGCCGTTCAGCAGCCCGGGTTATCATACAACTCTGAAGCAGGCGGAGTTTATCCATTCCACCAGAGATTCGCTTTCGTATGCACTCGGGCTGCTGGATACCGAACTGGCTGAGATGGAGCAGCGGGCCTTTGATATTATCAGGCAGGTGATTTCCCTGCAGGATACGGACCGAAGCCATGCTACCTTCGGAATCTGGTCATGGTTCTACGAAGAGCCGCTTGCGCAAATGTCGCCTCCGGACTGGAACTGGGCCGATTTCTGCGGCAGCCGGCTGATTCAGGCGTTGTCGCGCCATGGCTGGCGCTTTCCGGAGGCTCTGCGTGAAGATGTCATACGCTCCATTGATTATGCCTGCGAGGCGATTATGAAGCGGAATGTCGGTCCGGATTACACCAATATTGCCATTATTGGAGCCTTCGTTACGAGAATTGCCGGGGAGCAATTGGGCCGTGAGGATTATGCCGAGTACGGCCTGAAGCGCCTGGAAAAATTGTATGCGTATACACAGCAGCGCGGGGCCTTTCAGGAGTACAACAGCCCGGTCTATACCTATATTGCTATTCTGGAGCTGTCCAAGCTGCGTTCCGAGACTACAGACAGCACGGTAAAAAGGCTCAGCGATGAGCTGATCGAGCTGACCTGGCAGACGGTCGCCGGGTATTATCATCCTGCGACCGCCCAGTGGTCCGGGCCGCATTCACGCTCCTATCAGACGCTTCTGAATGATCAGAGCAAGGCTTTTCTGCAGGTCGCAACTCAAGGGGAGGTTATGTTTTTTCCTTGGGAGGAGCTGCCTTATGAAGAGGAGTGGTACAAGAGCGGATTCTATTGCCCGGCCGCTTATCTGGATGCATTTAAGGTTAGGGGGACCAAAGAAGTGCGGCAGCTCTACGAAGGAAATGCGGGCGACGGCAGCGGCAAATGGGCGGTCACCTTTATGAACCCGCAGGTTAGCATCGGTTCCTTTACAGACAGTGACCTGTGGAATCAGAGAAGACCGCTGGTGGCTTATGTGGATAATAACGGTTCACCCTCCTATATTCAGCTCCGCTGTCTGCATGACGGCTATGACTATTGTTCCGCCCGTTTCAAAGCAAGACAGGATCAGGGGCATCTCCTGTTTGGAATGGATTTTCTGACCAATGGGGGAGATACCCACCCCAACCTGGACCGCATCGACGGTGAGATTGAAGCCGGGGATTTCCGGCTGAGACTGGAGATCGGGGGCAGCCTGGACGGCATCTTTACCGAAACTGTAGAAGACGGGGCTGTGATCAAGATAGGAGAGACCGTCTTGCGTCTAACCACATGGTTCGCGGCATTCACGGGACATTCAGGAGCCAAGCGGAGCTGGGGCTGGGAGATTCACACGGGCGAGGATGCCATCCTGGTGGATATGGTGCTGTATTCCGGCCTGCGTAAAAGCATTAATTTCACCCATCTGCGGCAAGCGGCGTTTGTATTCTCTCTGGATATTCAGGAGGGCGGGGACATTCCAAGGCCGCTGGTGGAGATGACCAGCAGCGGCAGGCTGCGGATCAGCGGGAGCATAGAGGAGCCTGAAGCTTTCTCCCTGACCCTGCGCCCGGGTCCCGCAGAATGAAGTTCCCCGAGACTGGAATGACAAAGGAGATAGGAAGCTCATGAAACCAGACACCTCCCATATCAAACAAATCAAGGTTGTCTCTAATACACACTGGGACCGGGAATTCCGGCGGTCGTTTGAGCGGACCCGCCGGAATCTGCTGACCATGCTGGATACGACACTGGATATTCTCGCCGCTGATCCGGACTATGCGTCCTTTACGCTGGACGGCCATTCCATTCTGCTGGAGGATTATGTGGAAATGCGGCCGGAGCGCAGGGGACAGCTCGAACAGCTGATGCAGGAAGGGCGGCTGATCGCCGGCCCGTATTATACACTAGCCGAGGAGTTCAGCATCTCGCATGAGGCGCTGGTCCGTAATCTGATCCTGGGCCGGAGCGTGGTGGAGAAATTCGGCGGTAAGACAGGAACGGTCGCCTACACCCCGTCCTCCTGGGGGCAGACCGGGCAGCTACCGCAGATTCTCCAGGACTTCGGACTTGATAAAATGATGTTCTACCGCGGCATCTCCCACCACGAGGCCGATGCAGAATGGATCTGGAGCGCGCCTGACGGAACGCAGGTGCTTGCCAGCCGTTTTGGCCTGTATGCTCGTTATAACTGGTATTACCAGGTTCACCGTGCAGTGACCCGCGGTACGGTTTTTGACAAGACCTATCAGTGGGGCAAGGAGAATGACCTGCCTTTCCGGCTGTCGGATGCCTTGTCCGGAGAAGATCAGGCTTACGAGATTAAATCTCCGGTTGTCCAATACGACAAGGAGAAGTTGAAGCAGGCAGTTGAGGACATGATTGAGCGTGAAGGCCGCCACTTCACGACCGAAGTGTTTCTGGCGATGCATGGACACGATATTTCGGTAGCCCATCCTCTGGAATCGCAGATTATTGCCGATGCCCGGGAACTGCTGGGGGATAAATATAACATCGAGCAGACAGATCTGGAGGGCTTCTGGAAGGAGGCGCAAAAATATCTGGACCGGGAGCATCTTCCTGTCCTCACAGGGGAGCGCCGGTCTTACCTTAAGGAAGGGATGTGGACATTCCTGTTCCCGGGAACGATCAGTGCGAGAACCTACCTGAAGCAAATGGACTTCTCGGCCAGCAATGCGCTGGTGTATTATGCAGAGCCGCTCGCCTCTTTGGCCTCGGCGCTGGGGTCTGCCTATCCGGCAGGATACATGGAGCGGGGATGGCGGTATTTACTGTCCAACCATACCCATGATGCTAACGGCGGCTGTGCGCCGGACAACGTCTGCGCCGATATGGAGTACAGATACCGGAAAGCCGGCGACATCGGGGATATCGTTACGGAGGATGCGATGGCGTACATCGCCTCGCAGCTGTCACCCGAAGGCATGGAGCAGGATGAGATGCAGCTGGTAGTTTATAATCCATTGCCGATGGAACGGAATGCAGTCGTGCTGCTCGATTTGGAGGTGCCGAGAGTCAATGGGGCCCTTTCCGTCAGCCTAAGCTCGGCACTGGACCCGCTGGTAGAACGCCAAGCCATTGCCAGCGGCAATTCCAGCGTGTTCGTGGACAGCATTTGGGATGTGCCCACGATCCTGGAGAGCCGCCGCATCCGGTTGTTGGCCAGCTTGACCCGTCTGCCCGGACTCGGCTACCGGACGTACCGGATTGTGCCGGAGGCGCGCGAGCTGCGCAGCAGCGGCACACTGATTACAGGACCCGACACAATGGAGAATGAATTTCTGAAAGTGAAGGTGAATCCTGACGGGACGCTGGATCTGCACAATAAAACGACCGGCAGAAGCTACAGCAGCCTCAACTATTTGAGCGATCAGGGAGAGAACGGAAACGCCTGGAAGCATGTGTCTCCTCTGCATGACCGCAAATACAGCAGCCTTGGTGTGCCGAGCCAGGTGGCGGTAACGGTAAGCGGTCCCCTGAGCAGTACGATTGTAGCGGAGTATGAATTTGCGGTTCCGGCAGATTACGGGGACGGAGAGTCGCGCAGCCGGGTAATGGCAAAGCTTCCGGTAAAGGTAGCCTATACGCTGGAAAAGGGCGCCAAGCATGTACTTGTGAAGCTGACGGTAGATAATAGGGCCAAGGATCACTGGCTGCGCGCCAATTTCCCTACAGGGCTGCGCACCGGGGTCACTTGGGCCGACAGCCATTATGATGTGTTATCACGGCCCATTCCGCTGCCGGATTCCACGGATTGGGCGGAACGGGCCGAAGGTACACATCCGCTGCGCACCTTTGCCGACATGACGGACGGAAGAGATGGACTCGCGGTTCTGCCCAAAGGGATCTATGAATATGAAGCCTTTGAGGATGAGCACAGCACCTTGGCGCTGACCTTAATCCGGGCCTGCCGGATCAAGCTGGCAGTGAGCGAAGAGAAGCTGACGGAGCTGCCCGATCAGGGCATTCAGTGCCCTGGCCTGCAAAGCTTCGAATACGCCATCCACGTACATGAAGGAGATTGGCAAGAGGCAGATCTGCTTGCACAGGCAGCGCAGCTGTACACTCCTGTACGGATCGCAGCCTCCGGCCGTGGGCAGGGCGCGCTTCCGGTAGAGGCCAGCTTCTTTACGCTGAATAACCCTGCCCTTCATGTCAGCTGTGTGAAGCAGGCGGAGGATGGCAGCGGAACTATTCTCCGGCTCTTTAACGGTTCGGATACGGAACAGAAGGCGGACATCACCTTCGGCATCGCCCCGGAGCAGGTGCAGTGCTGCCGGATGGACGAAACGCTTCTGGATGAGCCGGAGCTGCAGCTGGCTGCCAATCTCTTGACAGTGACGATACCGGCCAAGAAGATCGCCAGCTATAAGATCTCTATGGGGGCCTGGGCGAAATGACGGAGAAGAAACTGCCTGGATTTGGTCTTGGAATGTCACAGCTGGCCGCCGGCTTCTTTGAGCAGGAGAGCGGAGGAGATGGGTTATTCCGCAGGGGAGTTGGCGGTGTTGCCGCTATTCTGACACCGAAGGACCGTAAGACTGAGTTTATCGTATACGAAGACAAAACACTTTGTTATGTAAAGTCTTCGATGGGTTCCCCAGCGCTGTATCCTTTTCACGATGCAGCTTTCGAGGGTCCGGCAGAAGCGGTGCTGATGGATCTGGACGGAACCAGTGTCCACAGCGAAGGCTTCTGGATGTGGATTATTGAGCAGACGGTAGCCCGGCTGCTGGGAAATTCCCGCTTCGCGCTGCGCCCCGAAGATGAGCCGCATGTCTCCGGGCATTCCGTGTCGGAGCATCTGCAGTACTGCATAACCAAATATTGTCCGCAGCGCAGTGTAGAGGAGGCCCGGCAGCTTTACTTTGACATTACCCATTATGAAATGAATGAGATTATGCAGGGCCGGGGGAAGCCGGGGGCGTTTGTTCCTGCACCCGGTCTGGGAGAGTTCCTCCAGACCCTGAAATCTAAGGGCGTAAAGATTGGACTTGTAACCTCGGGACTGTACGAGAAGGCTTGGCCGGAAATTCTGTCAGCCTTCCGGGCGCTGGATCTAGGTGATCCGTTCGGCATGTACGATGCGGTCATTACGGCCGGGCAGACATTTCATCCCGGCCAGGCGGGCACCCTGGGTGAATTGTCGCCGAAGCCGCATCCCTGGCTGTATGCCGAGACGGCAAGGATCGGCCTGGGCCTGAGTACGGAGAAGCGCCGCCGGGTGGTCGGCATTGAGGACTCGGCGGCGGGTGTCATCTCGATCCGTCTGGCCGGATTTGCAGCGCTCGGCGTGACCGGCGGCAATATCCGCAGCAGCGGTGTGCTGCCCTTGCTGCAGCAGGAATTTGGCAGCCTGACGGAGATGCTTCCGCTGCTGCTTGGCGAGGCCGGTCCGGCAGCGGCCTTTTGAGGCTTAGGGAGTGCATGCTGCGGGCGAAGAGTAGGAAGAGGAATAGGAATAGGAAGCAGCAGCAGCAGCAGCAGCAGCAGAAGGAGAAGGAGAAGGAGAAGGAGAAGGAAGAGTACATCTGATCTCCAGGGAAGGCAGCTTCAACGAAGATACTGGCATCTATGAGGAAAGCGGCAAATGATGATTGCACCGGGAAAAATGCCCGCTATATTTGTGCAGACAGCCCTTTTGAGGGATATACAGGGAATACATGCCGCTAATATGGACTTATTCTTCAATAAAGCCTTTTTGTAAAATATTAGCGGGCACAATTTCCGTTAGGTATTTGATTGTCGGAGTAATCTCTATATAGCGGCAGTAAATCCCGCTAATGAATCCGTGAGCTGCAAGGTAGCAGGGTAGCAAGATAGCAAGGTAGCGAGGTGGCAGCGTCTTACGCATCACAAGGTGAAATTTGATCAGGGACTCCGAAAATATAATATAGAATGGTCTCCTCCATAGCTGTATTTAGTTAAACCACAAAGGAGCTTGCCCCTGGTCACCGGACCTGAGGCAAGCTCCTATTCTGTGTGCACCTTTTTATTGCGGAAGCTCGATGAAATCCCCGCGGAATCTTTCATAGTCGGCCGTTCTGCACTCCAGCTGAAGTTTTGTGCCTTGCTCTTCATAGCTAATCTTCTGAATATGCGCATGCTCGTTGAAGTACGAGACGACGCTGCCGCGATCGAACGGAACCAGAATTTCACACTGAATATAGTCATTGAAGACATGCCCCCGGATCAGCCCGGTAAGCTCGGCGATTCCGCTGTTCTGTTTAGCCGAAAGAATAACAGAATTCTCTTGGACAACAGGATAGGGTTGGTCCGTCAAATCCGCCTTATTGTAGGCATAGATCGTTGGAATGCCGTCTGCGCCCAGCGCCTTCAGGGTCTCGGTAGTTACCGCCATATGCTGCTCATGCTGCGGATCGGAAATATCGACGACATGAATCAGCAGGTCGGCCTCAGTCACTTCCTCCAGCGTGGAGCGGAACGCCTTGACCAGATGATGGGGAAGCTGGCTGACAAAACCTACGGTGTCCGTAAGCAGGAACGTTTTCTGGTCGGGCAGCTTAATGCTGCGGACCGAAGTCTCCAGCGTGGCAAACAGCATATCCTTGGCAAATACCTGCTTGCCTGAACCCGGATGATACGTCTCTACTATGACATTCATCAGGCTGGATTTGCCGGTGTTGGTATAACCGACAAGACAGATCACCGGGACTTCATTCTTGTGGCGCTGCTTCCGCTGAATCTGGCGCCTGGATACCTGGGTCTGCAGCTCCGTCTGCAGTGCCGAGATGCGTTCTTCAATTCTTCTGCGGTCCAGCTCCAGCTTGGTTTCACCGGCCCCCCGGTTCTTCAGGCCCGCCCCGCCGCCCTGTCGGCCGAGGGACTCGCGCATTCCGGTCAGACGGGGAAGCATATACTGCAGCTGGGCAACTTCCACCTGCAGCTGAGCCTCCTTGGTCTTGGCCCGTTCGGCGAAGATATTTAGAATTAGAATCGTGCGGTCAATAACCTGGCGGTCCAGCGACGATTCCAGATTACGGATCTGCGAAGGGGTCAATTCATCATTGAAGATAACAAGGGTATCTTCATCCTCCAGCATAAGGGACAATTCCTGAATCTTTCCTGTACCGATATAGTGGGAAGGATTGATCCGGCTGGCTTTCTGGCTGAGTTCCCCGATCACTTTGATGTTGCAGGCGGCGGCCAAATTGCGCAGCTCCTCCATGGCATAGGCGAAATTAGTTTCATTCTGCAGTTGAACCCCGACAATTACTGCGTGTTGTGGTGTGGATTCCATATATTTATCAACCTCCTAAAAGTTTTGTGAGCATAACCTCATTGAATAAGCTTCGTGCAAAACTGGCTTCGAAAGTACACACCTAGTTTTGTGAGTATAACCTCGTTGAATAGACTTCGTGCATAACTGGCTTCGAAAGCATAAAAAAGCACAGGCAATCAGCGGCCTGTGCTTAATATCGTAGAGGAAACAGAATAGGACTGGGAGAGCATCACAAAAGGATTGCAATGCTTCTTCCAGCTGGGCATAACCATAGAAGGTAAAGGGAAAGAACCGGCATCGGCAAAGGGGAATAGCTGCCTATTCCACCGCTGGTGCATGCGGTAATTCCTTGGCTATGGCTGTGCGAATTTCTAAAGGCGAATGCGGCGGAGCGTTCCCGGTCCGCTGGTTAAGCTGTGGGTTGCCTTTAAAAATGGATAGACCTATCCTGAGTCCTCTGCACAAGGCAGAGCTTTAGCGCTATTAAAAGCTGATTAGCCGCGTAAAGTACGAATCCGGATATAATCTATCACATTCATTTGCAACCCTCCGTTCCTAAAAGTTGTGTTCATTTTAGCACATCAGTAATTTTATGGCAATCCAGATCCTTTGCAAGCACCTTCTGGAATTTGCGGCTTTTTGGCCACTTGCCATTCAACCAGAAACTTCCTACCTTGTCTGCATATAATATACTAATTGTCTTAATAGGAAGGAGGGATGAGCCATGGCAGTTCTAACTACAAATACAATCACCAGGAATCCTACCGGCGTTTTAGGACCGATCAGCCAGGCTGTTATAAAAATTGTAAATAGCGGAACAGCTAAAGCAGTGGTCTATATAACGGGCCTCAACAATGATGTAAGTCCGGCAACCCTCTTTGCCCAGGAATTGTTCGAGGTGAACTACAGGGAAGTGGTGAGCAAAACCTACAATATCACCGAAAACTTTTTTCAATTTAATGTGCTTTATTCTCAGGAAAAGCTGGGTGTTCAGATTTTTCTTGTGGATAGTGGAGGGAAGTGGTTTCCGGTCAGCCTGACGCAGCTTGCGGTCAGCCGGATTACCTCGGAGTTTCGCGATAACATCGCCGTAACCAGTACTGATTTCGCCGCAATCAGCTTCCGCAGAAATGGGGCGCTGACGATTCCGGAAGGGGTAGCCGCCGAGATCCGGCCTGACGGTGTGGAAATTCTGGCGTCAACGCCCATCCGCTACAAAATCGTGGCTGGCGGTACCGTTAACGGCAGCTTTGTTAATTTTCCGACACCGACTACCGATATTTCCGTGAATGACACGGCGCTGCAGGTGAATTATACCTGCTCGACGGTTACGGGCGGCAGAGTCATCACGCAGGGCCTGGGCTCCGGGATTTCCGGTGCTTATCAGGATGTGGTGGTCAATCTTCTGAATCAGCAGCTTTTTTATGATCTTCAGGAGGAAGCGATAACGCTTGTGGTCAGCTCGCTCGCCGGGGAGGATAATCTGGCAGCCACCTTTAGAATGGCGGAGCAATGGTAGGATTGGCTGCACCGGACAGCAGTCTTACTCCATAATCCGGGCATACAAAAAGAACACCGGCGCATGCAGCATGCAGCAGATGTTCTTTTTTTGCACGTTATAGGTGATGCCTGCTGCTTCAAGAGCTTGAAGGAAAAAGGAGAGGGCCGGGTCAGCCAACCCACTCCTGCCGCAGCGTGAACAGATCTTTTAGCGCATCTGTAGACAGCTCGGTAATCCAGCCCTCGGAGCCGGAGATCACATCATCGCTGAGCTGCTGCTTGCTCTCCAGCATCTCATCAATACGCTCCTCCAGCGTGCCGAGTGAAATGAATTTATGCACCTGCACATCCTTGGTCTGGCCCATGCGGTAGGCGCGGTCGGTGGCCTGGTTCTCCACAGCCGGATTCCACCAGCGGTCAAAGTGGAACACATGATTGGCCGCTGTCAGATTGAGGCCGACGCCCCCCGCCTTGAGGGAAAGAATAAAGACGTTCGGCTGATCGGACTGGCGTTCGCCTGCCGCCAGCAGGTCCCCGCCTTCCTGCGGCGGCGTCTGGAATTGTTCGATCATCCGGTCGCGTGCCGTTTTGGACGTGCTACCGTTCAAGTAAAGGACCGGCTCCTGCAGCTCCTGCCGAAGCACGGCCTGCAGCATTTTGCCCATGCCGACATATTGGGTGAAGATCAGGCAGCGTTCGTTCTCTTCACGCAGCTCCCGCACCATCGCCAGCAGCCGTTCGAGCTTCGAGGAACGCTCAATCAGGGACGTGGTATCCAGTTGGCCCTCGCCATCCGGATCAGGCAACGCCTCCTTCGTCAGCAGCATCGGATGGTCGCAAAGCTGCTTGAGGCTGGTCAGCGCAGCAAGAATCGCCCCTTTGCGCTCAATGCCCTCCAGCTGCTTCATCCGTTCCAGCAGCCCGGTTACGTTCTGGTCATAGAGGGCGGCCTGCTCTGCCGTGAGATGAACATAGGTTTTCATCTCGTTTTTGTCGGGCAGATCCAGCTGGATGGCCGGGTCTTTCTTCTTGCGGCGCAGCATGAACGGCTTTACAAGCTTCTGCAGATCCGCCGTGCGCTCCGCATTGCGTTCCTTCTCAATCGCATTCGCGAACCGGTCCTGGAACGCTTTTGGACTGCCGAGATAGCCGGGTGTGATGAAATCGTATATCGACCACAGCTCGGACAGCTTGTTCTCGATTGGTGTTCCGGTCAGGGCGATCCGGTGCAGGGCAGGGAAGCTGCGCACCGCTACAGATTGCTTGGTTCCGGCGTTCTTAATATTCTGTGCCTCATCCAGGCAAACCGTAGCCCAAGTGAACTGCTTCAGCAGTTCCTGGTCGAGCGCGGCCGTGGCGTAGGAGGTGAGGACCACGTTGGCCTGGGAAGCGGCGCCGTAGAAGTAACCGGCATCGAGGCGCCTGCTTCCGTAGTGGAGCATGATGTTCAGGGACGGAGCGAACCGCTGGAGCTCTTTCTGCCAGTTGCCGAGCACCGAAGTCGGACAGATAATCAGCGACGGCCAGTCCGGCGGGTCGGTCTGCCGCCCGGGCCCCATTGCTGATGGGCCGGCTTCGCCCTGCTGTTCCTTCAAGTGGAGCAGGTAGGAGATCAGCTGCACGGTTTTGCCGAGGCCCATGTCATCGGCCAGGCAGGCGCCGAGTCCGAAGCGGCGCAGAAATACAAGCCAGGCATACCCTTCATGCTGGTAGCTTCTCAGCTCGGCATGCAGGCCAGCCGGCACCTCGGGCTTTGGCCAATCCGAGCGGTGGCCGAGCTGGCCGATCAGCCGGACCAGATGCTCGTTCAGCTCGACCTCCAGCCGGAAGCGGGCGGCATTCTCTTCCGCCTGCTCCGCCTCGGCCGCCTCGTTGTCCTGCTCTTCGCCGCCGCCCAGCAGGTGCAGCTGGAGCACATCCTGAAAGGACAAGCCCTGGGACTTGTCCATCCCGGCCATGGCCCGCTGGATCTGGGCCAGCAGAGCGGGGTCAAGCGGAATCCACTTGCCCCTGAACTGCACGAGCCGCTCGCCGCGTGCGACCAGATCGGCGAACTCCGCCTCGGAGAGTTCGGCGTCGCCGATGGAGATGCGCCAGTCGAAATCGACCAGCGAATCCAGCCCGAACAGCGACTGGCCGCCGCTGCTTCCGCTGCCCTCGCCGGAGCTGATCTTGGCGCGCAGGCGGGGTTTCTTCCGGCTGGCGGCTTCCCACCACGCCGGAAGGAGCACCTGCCAGCCGGCTTCCAGCAGCAGCCGGCTGTCCACGGTCAGGAACCGCCAGGCGTCCCCGTCGCTGAGCGGTTCACCAAGCACATCGTCCCCGTGGCCGATGTGCTCCCCGGCCAGGCTTTCGCGCAGGCGCGAAAGCCACCCGGACGCGCGCTCGTGGACGTGGGGCGTCCACGCTGCCGGCCACAGGCCATGCGGCTCGCCGTCCCCGGTGAGCCGCAGCGGCACAAGCGCGGATTCATCGCGCTTGTCCTGCAGGAGCAGCTGGAGCCGCCAGTACGACTTCTCGTCGTCCGGCTCCAGCAATTGCAGGGCCGGCCGGAACGGCGCCGTGTCCGCTTTCCAGCCGATGGACATCAGCCAGCTGTCGTCGTCCATGCCGGCAGTTGCCGCGCCCGCGCTGCTGCTGAACAGCAGCGGGTATTCGCTGCGCAGATCTGCGGCTTCGGCCTCGGTGCCGTAATACTGCTGGAACACCGCCGCCGAGAAGGCGGCGCGCATTCCGTCCGCAAGGTTCCGGCGCCCGGCAAGTCCGCGCAGGGCAGACTGTGCGCTCCCGCTGCCTTCCGCAGCCAGCTCCAGCGCCTTGTCATCCCAGTCCCACTGCAGCTTGCCTTCGCGATAGGCGGACAGGCTCGGCGCATACTTCTTCTCCGCCAGCAGCCCGGCGATGGCGGGCGCCAGCCCGGTCAGCAGTTCGGCGTCGCCCTGCCAGCTCCAGCCGACATGCCGCAGCAGCCTGCGCTCCGCAAAGAAGGGGATGACCTGCTCGGCAGGCAGAACCACAAGGTCAACCCCATCGGCGTTCTGGAGCGTTAACTCCGTTCCATAAAAAGACTCCTCATGCCAGGAGAACAGCTTCTGCTTAAGCTGAACACCGGGCACATAATCATCCCTGTCATCCACCCCGTAGATCAGCGCATCGCCATATTGGGTTAAGGCAAGCTGGACAGTAATATTTCGCATATATTTGCTCATGGGATCAGCTTTCCTTTCCGCAGCTCTTCCTGCAGTGCGCGCAGCCGGCTGTACCGGAAGGTGAAGGAATCCAGAAATTGTTCCCACCGCTCCTCGCGTTTCAGCTTTTTATAGAGCTTGGACAAGCGCTTTAACAGTTTTACAGCCGCTTTGTAGCCGTGCCGGTTCTTCTCCAGCACGAACCGTTCTGCCGCCTGATGATAGAACGGGAGCAGCAGCTCCGGCGCGTTTTTCTCGATCGGCTGGAGGTCGCTGACACGGAAATCGGCGGGTTCCTTGCCGGAGGAGAGCTGGTAATCCATCCATTCCTGCCAGCGCCCGTGGTCCAGCAGCATTTCTTCATAAATCTCCCGGGACAGCGGCAGCATGCCGATCAGCGTATCCCACATCCGGGATTCGGTCTCCGGCAGGCGGCGGACGGCTTCCTCCCAGTATCCGGCATAGTTCTTCAGGTTATATAGGCGGCTGGTCAGCAGAGGGCCGATTTCGGCCAGCCACAGAGCAAGGCGGGACCAATGTCCGGCCTCCGCCAGGGGAGCCAGAAAGCTCATCAGCTCGTCCGGGTAGAGACCCGGGCGTTCGGAAGCTTTGCCAAGCAGCTCCCAGGCGCCTTTGTCATCGTTCAGATAGAAATACATCCGGCTCTCCGCCAATTGCTGCGAGTGGCGCGAGAGTGATATGCCGGCTTCCTCGCCGGTCTGGCGGAGCGCTTCCAGCTCTTCCAGGTACATAGCCGGGCCGCTTGCATTCGGTGCAATCCAGCCTCTCCAGATCAGATCGTAGCAGAGGGAGTAATAAGGCTGTTCCCGTGAACGGTCGCGCGGCTCATTCAGCATCTCACGCCGCAGATAGGCCAGCGTTTCGCTGACCCGGGGCCAGGCTTCCGGCTCTGCGGCGAGCGGCAGGCTGTTTTTCATGAGATCTGTTACCGCTTTTTGCAGCTCGGAGACAGCAACAGAGGTATAATAACCCAGAGAAGCACCTGCTCCCGGGACGTGAGGGCCTGCCGGTTTCAGTAAGCTTTCCAGCACAAAGAGATGGGCATGAAGCTTATATAAGAGCCCGGAGGCCGGAGGGAGCGCTGGAGTGGCCTCGGAGATGGCTGCCAGCGCCCTGTCGGTGTATTGGGAATTCCGCACGGTAGGCGCCAGCGGTGCGGTGAGCAGCGCTAAGTATTCACGCCACTGCTCCACATTTCCGGATGGAACCAGGGCAGCCAGCTCCTCCAGCTGCTCCTTGCGGCGGGCGGAGCCACCGGCAACGGGAGTCTCCTTGACCACCGGATTGCGGATCCATTGACTTGTCGTCTTGGCATTGGCCAGCATATGCACCAGCCGGCCCTGCTGCTCGGCATACTTCATTAATACAGCAGCCATATGCTTGCAGGAATGCTGTACCGGGCAGCTGCAACGGCTGGCGGACAGGGTATCCAGATCAATAGTTACGCTGTAGTCTTCCCCGCCTTCCACGAGCGCCAGAATGCTCCCGACTGAGATCATTTTGAACGCATGGACACGGTCCTGCTTATAATACTGAAATCCCCGTTTGAGGGTGATGTCACTGAATTGATAGGCTACGTCTGAAATAAGCTTGTCCCATTCCTGATCGGCCATGTAGAAATTTCGCTGCATCGCAATTGGTCTCCTGTAGCAAATTGGTCTTAACTCATTTTCTCATTATAACATTTGTGACGATCTTATCCTTAACTCCCTAAAATCTTAAAGAATATGACATGCTCCATATTGCCGTATAGGCGAACATGCTACTCTAAGGTCTGAACTAAGCGAACTGCGGAAGGATGAAGCTGCACCCATGCTGCGATTTAAATTAAAATACTTGCTGAACAATAAGCAGACCCGGCTGATTCTGATGCTGACATTCAGTGTATCTCTATTAATTACTCTAATTGGCCTGTTCTCCTATAGAGAGTACAGGAATGCGCTGGATACTGAGCTGAACACGCCAAATGTAGAGCTGCTGCAAATTAACATGGATGTGACTAACCGGGCATTCCGGGAGTCTGATAATAAAGCGGTCGATCTGGCGTTTCACCCGGCCGTCCTTAAATATATGGATGCCGATCCGGCGGATAATGCGCTGGCGGCTGCAGAGCCGCAGAATTTCCTGAAGACGCTCGCTACGGAGCCGGATGTCCATGCCATCAGTGTAATCAAGTTCGGGGATCATTCCGTCGTCTCCAGCAGTTACGGGTATAGAGCTCTTTGGGAAGAAGCACCGGAGCATGCCTGGAACTCATGGATTGATGAAATGAAACAGAAGCCGCTGCTGATTAAAAGAAGAGTATATACCGGCACGGATGCCCGGCTGACCGGCACGGAGCTGCTCTCGCTGGCCCGGCCGATTGTCCGGAACGGGGACGTCACAGGCGCGGTATTGATCGATCTGGACTATGACATGCTGTTCTCCAAGATGTACACTCATTTATCCAGCTATCAATTTGTATATAACCTGGAGGGAGAGCTGATTTACCCCAAGCTCAATCTGCCTTTCCCTCTGGCGGACATGAATAATGTGCTGTCGGACATTGATGTAAGTCCGTTTGCCCATGTGAAGCTTCAAGGAAAAGCCTATATGGCGAACCAGACGTTCTCGAATGTCACCGGCTGGCGGCTGATTTCCCTCGTTCCGATGGAGCAGCTGCTGAAGAATGTGAAGACGGCACGCAATATGATGCTGATGCTCTCGCTGATTTCGATCGCTGTTGGCTGCTCCGCGATTTATTATTACAGCTTTGCCGCATTCCGGCCGCTGAAGCGGATCAATAAACTCTTGATGCCCGATCAGAAGCTGGCCGGTCATGGAAATCTTTATGATTTGGAGCCGGTCATCGGCAAATTGGTCGGTGATTTTCAGAGCAAGTCGCTGGTGGCCGAATGGAGCCTGCCGGAGCTAAGGTCCAAATTTGTTAGCGATCTGATTACCCGGAGCATCGGGACGCAGGAGACGTTGACGAAATGGGAGCACTACTTTGGAGGCTGGAAGGAAGGGCCCTTCGTAATTCTGACGATCTCTGTAGACCGCCATTCTAAGTGGACCTCCGCATATGTGGAAGAGGATCAGCTGCTGCTTAAATATGCGATGAACAACATTGTATTTGAGTTCTTCGGGCCTGCCTGGCGGACGGTTACGGCCACTCCCCGGAAGGACAGCCTCGTGGTGCTGCTGCAGCCCAAAGATGATAACAGCGGCCATCTGCGCGAGGATGCCGGTAAGCTGATTGCCATTCTGTCCGACGTCTTAAAAATATCGGTATCCATAGGCATCGGCGAACCGGTCTCCGCGATTTCACAGGCAGCCCGGTCCTACTCGGAGTCCGAGCTGGCTTTATCTTATCGTCTATATGAAGGCTACGGTCATGTCCGTGAGTTTTCGGCGAAGGAGAGCAAATATGAGGAAGGCGGCGCAGCGGCGGATGATGCCTGGCGGCTGGAAGTGCTGCATGCGCTGAAGTCTTTTGATGCAGCGACTGCCCTGCAATGGGTCCGCAAGTGGTCGGCTGATACCCGCAAGAAAGCCGTGCAGCCGCAAAAAGTTGTTCGTGTTGTAGATGATTTAATAGGAGAAATTCTAAATATGGCGACTTCCGGGGGTCATCCGCTGCCAGCCGAGCTGGCGGATTATACGTGGCATCAAGTGATGACGATGGATTTGTCCGATATTGAGGAGATGCTCTGCAGTATTGTTATTCATATGTCAGGTGTACTTGAAGTGCACAGACAGTCCAAAGAATATCTGATGGTACAGGAACTGATCCGGTACATGGAATCTCATTTGCAGGATAACATCGGACTGCAGGATATCGCTGCCCATGTCAAAATGGGCGTTTCCTCCGTAAGCACCATATTCAAGGAAGAGACGGGTACGACACTATATGATTATTTGACCAACCTGAGAATAGATAAAGCCTGTGAACTGCTGCAAGGCAGCAGCCTAAAGATTGCCGAAATTGCTCTTCGGGTCGGATACCAGAATGAGAACAGCTTCATCCGTGCTTTCCGGAAGATCAAATCGGTTACACCGGGCAAGTTCCGTGAGAGCAGCAAATATCCCAATGAATATGCAGATCGGCCAAAACCGCGCCATTCCGGCGTTTCTGACGATTCAGAATAAGATTATACGATTGATGGCAACCCCCCGTTTACGTTAAAGTTCTATTTGAGAAAACTTTCACAGATTCGTGAATGAGACTGTGATTGAAGAAACTTGGGGGGTGAAGCGGCGCACGCATGGCAGTAGATCCATTGTGGCCTGCGGCTCAATTGTCATTATTAAGGAAGAGGGATGGTCTTGAAACGGACAACAAAAATAGGCATTTGGACGGCATCCGTCCTGGCGGTTTTGACGATGGTATGGGCCGGAAACCGCATGATAACCAGCGATAACAGCCGGGAGAATGTAAGCGGTGATTTTCCGGTGAAACCGATTACCTTAATCGTGCCTTATGCAGCGGGCGGAGGGACGGATACCACAGCAAGAGCTTTAGCCAAAGCAACAGAGAAGGTACTGGGCCAGCCGATTATCGTGCTCAACCGGACAGGCGGCGGAGGTTCCGTCGGACTCATGGAGGGTGCCAATGCCAAGGGCGATGGGTATACGGTCACATTTCTTCCTGCCGAGCTCACCATCCTGCCGCATCTGGGATTGCTTCCGATTACCTATGAGAAGTTCAAACCGATCGCCCAAACGAATTTTGATCCTTCCGCCATAACCGTAAGAGCCGAAGCGCCGTGGCAAACCGTAAATGAGTTTCTCGACTTTGCGAAAGCGCATCCAGGTGAATTGAAAATGGGGAACGCAGGAACGGGGAGTATTTGGCATTTGGCTGCCGTAACATTGGAGCGGGAAACCGGTGTGAAGTTTGCACATATTCCTTTTGAAGGGGGAGGCCCTGCCGTCTCCGCCTTGATGGACGGTTTTGTCGATGCAGTGCCTGTAAGCCCTGCCGAAGTGAAAAAGTATGTGGATGAAGGGAAGCTGCGGACGCTGGCGGTCAACGCCGACAAGCGCTCGGAGGCAATGCCTGGCGTACCCACGCTGGAGGAAGAGACGGGGATACATGTCAATTTCACAGGTACATGGAGGGGACTTGCTGTACCGAAGGATACGCCGGACGCTATTGCCGAGCTGCTGGCCGGAGCCTTTATCAAAGGGACAGAGGACAGGGACTTCCGCGAGTATATGAAAATCAACGGGTTAGGGCTACTGGTCACGGACGGCAAGGCGTTCTCCAAGCAATTGAAGGAAAGCGACGATTTATTCTCCGGGATGATCCCGCAGCTAGGGCTAAGCCGTAAGTAACATGAAAGCGCCGTCAGGCAAATTTTCTCAGAATCTGCTGTTCACTGATGATTTACCTTTAGTGGACAGGTAAGGTCTTGGGGCTGATTTGCTGCGCCTTCTTCAGGTAAAATCATCAATTTATGCAAGAATTAAGAATCCGACATGAAAGGTCTGATAAGATATGAAAATTAAAAAAGCGCTGGACAAAATTCCCGGCGGTATGATGCTGGTACCGTTGTTCCTCGGGGCGATCATTCACACCGCTTTCCCGAATGCGGGCGAATATTTTGGCGGCTTCACCAAAGGGCTGATGACGGGGACTGTACCGATTCTGGCGGTTTGGTTCTTCTGTATGGGGGCGGCTATAGATGTACGCGCTACAGGAAGTGTGCTGCGGAAATCAGGTACATTGGTACTGACCAAAATTGCCGTGGCCTGGGTAATAGCCCTGATCGCGATCCAGTTTCTGCCGGAGGGCGGCATTCAAAACGGCTTCTTCGCCGGATTGTCGGTGCTGGCTATTATCTCTGCGATGGATATGACCAACGGTGGACTGTACGCCTCCATTATGCAGCAATATGGCACCAAAGAAGAATCCGGCGCATTCGTGCTGATGTCACTGGAATCCGGCCCGCTGGTAACGATGCTTATCTTGGGCAGCACCGGGGTAGCTGTATTTGAACCGCATGTCTTTGTCGGTGCTGTGCTTCCTTTCCTGATCGGTTTTGTTCTGGGCAACCTGGATCATGATCTCCGTACCTACTTTGGCAAAGCGACACAAACACTTATTCCGTTCTTCGGTTTCGCACTGGGCAGCTCCATCGACCTCGGCGTCATCGTAGATACCGGACTGCTCGGCATTCTGCTGGGTATCGTAGTCATCATTATTACAGGGATTCCGCTGATTCTGGCCGATAAGTTTATCGGCGGCGGCAACGGCACTGCCGGACTTGCGGCCTCCAGCACCGCCGGGGCAGCCGTAGCCAACCCTATGCTTGTGGCCAATATGAAGCCTGAACTCCTGCCGGCTGCAGAATCAGCCACGGCACTTGTTGCGGCTTCCGTCATTGTCACCTCTATTCTCGTTCCGATCATTACCGCATACTATTCCGACTATATGCGGAAAAAGAATCCCCCGGCTGCCGATGGCCCTGTGGATCTGAAAACTCAGAAAGCTGCAATCTAATAACATCATATAACAACGTAAATACTTTACAATTAATGATTACAAAAGCTAAGATTAGCTTTAAAAAGCTGGGATCCTCCGGACGCCTAATAGGCGGTGCCGGAGGGTCCTTTTTTAAAAGATAAGCGTACTATGTCAACAAGCTAAAACTGACTATAAAAGCAACTCAAACACACCTAACTCTTTGTTTTCCAAAAAATAGTTAGCAACTGACGAAG
>NZ_JBGJZP010000012.1:0-199582 GCF_042610515.1 Paenibacillus paludis | reverse complement strand
GCCCGAGCGCGAGGCAGGCCTCGCAGTAGGCGCAGCCGGTGAGGCCGCACGCGGCACAGGCCGTGCGGCCGCTGGCGACGCTGCCGCAGCGCAGGCAGCGCATGTCCGCGCGGCGGGCGACAGCGCCGCGCAGGGGCAAGCGGAGCCGCGGCAGGCGAAGCGCCGCAGCACGCAGGAGGCTGCCTGCGCTGGGCAGCCGCGCACGGACATCCCTGCCTTTGCTCTCACTCAATTCTTCCGCCCCAACTTCCCTGCTCGTCCTCTCATTCCATGCATCAACGCCTACTCTCCTGCTCTCCCTCCCACGCCACGCATCATCTACCGTATCCCTAGCTCTACACTCACTCCATTTATCGCCCGCCACTTCCCTGCTTCCCCGCTCTCTCCTTGCCTCACCTGCAGCCTTCTGTAAGCTCTCAGTCTGCTTAGCTCTCTTTCCTACCCCCGAGCTCCATCTCCGCAGTTTCCCCTGGCTCTCTTCACCCCTGCTGCAAGCGGCCTCAAGCTTCAGCCGCCCCTGCAAATGTGCGAGCTGCGCTGCAGCTTGCCAAGTGTTTGCCAGTAGCGGATCTTTCTCCTCCAGCAGGGCTTCAACTTCAGACTGCAGCAAAGACCGGCCGGACAGTGCCTCCACTAAGCGATCCGCCTGCGCGCTGAGTGCAAAACGCTCAGTCCGCTCCTTAAAACTGTCGGTTGGATGAACCTGGGTACTGTTCTTCCATTCGCCCCCCGCTTCCCGCTCCTCATTAATCTCAGCCTGTAATAGATTAGCCAGGTAGCCAGCCCAATGTTCTTCCGTCCATTCCTGCATGCCCTTCTCAGGTTTGACATTGTCACGAAGTTTGACTGCCCAACCGAGCGGTAGATCCGCAGAAAGCAATACCCGTTTGTCCACAGACTGTCCATTCCAGCCTTCACCTCCCACCCCGCTCCACCAGACATTGTCTACCTGGATATCTAACGAAACCCACAGGTGCCAGCGTTCCTTATCCTTCACAGCATATAGGGCAACCCTCATCTGCAATCCCTCCTTAATTTATCCTGAGACACAAAAAAGCACACCACTCCATTCATGGAGAGTGTGCTTCACCCGATTCTTGCGTATTTAGTTCTCATTCGCCGCGCTCTGATTGATATCCCCCGCTTTCCGGCATCCGCATAAACGGCAACGGAGCAGTTGTGCCGGGAAACCGCAAATCGACCAATATACCCTGCTGTATCGGGATTTCTGCCTGTAAGCTACGATTGTGCATGAACCGGGCCACATCAATGGAAGAACCGCTGCAAGCCAACCTGGAAGCCACAGCTATCGTAGCATCACTTGAATCATCGTCCATTACTGTCACCCGAAATAACTTTCCGGTCAGAAAAGCATGAATACCGATTACCCGGATATACCACTCGACAACAGCTTCATGATTACGGGTAATGAGAATATAATGCAGCCGCTTCCCAGAACGTGCCGTCTGCCGGGTCAGTTCCCGGTTGCGCAAAATATGAACAAGGACAACTGCGGATCCGTATATAACCGCAATCCAGATTAACTGGGCTACCATGGAGATGCACCTCCTCTGTATACCGACACTATATGCCGGAGTTAAAAGGTCGGTGCCTGCCCATGGTTCCAACAAGACTGGGTATAGCCGGGTACATATTTACATCAACGTTTTGCCAAATCGAAAATAACTGCGCACTGAAACAATACGTTTGATTACAGCTGAATCGCTGCAGTCTGTTATGTAATGTTGTTCCGGATCATTGGGATTCTCCAAAACGTTCAGTTAACGTTAAACCTGTTATAGGGTTACCCAGCCGTATTTGATGGAATTAATGACTGCTTGAGTACGGTCGTCAACTTCCATTTTTTGCAAAATACTGCTGACATGGTTCTTAACAGTTTTCTCGCTGATAAAGAGGTATTCTCCGATCATCTTATTGCTCTTGCCTTCAGCCATCAGCCGCAGTACCTCTGCCTCGCGCCGGGTCAATGGATTGTTGTCGCCTGCAACGAATTTGACGCCTGCTTCCTTAACGGCCGTTTCGGTCATTGCTCCCGTCTCATTGAGATAGGTCATGCGCCGGAGCTGATTAATCAGCTTGCCCGTAACCTTGGGATGGATAAATGCATGGCCTTCACAGACGGAACGAATGGCATTAATAAGCGACTCTGCCTCCATATCCTTCAGCAAATAGCCATTGGCACCCTTGCGCAGTGTTTCAAATACATAGCTTTCATCATCATGAATCGACAAAATAATAACCTTGACTTCGGGGAACATTTCACGCAGCTTTTGAGTAGCCTCCACACCGTTCTCGATAGGCATATTGATATCCATAAGCACGATATCCGGTTTATTGACATTGCAAAACTCCAACACCTGGATGCCGTCACCGCATTCGCCAATGACTTCAATGTCATCCTCCATATTTAAAATACGTTTCAGCCCTTCACGAAACAATTGATGATCATCGGCCAAAAGAACCTTAATGGGCGATTTGCCAGAACTTTGGTTCTCCATCACATTACTCCTTTCCCTTATCCACATTCGTCGGAATGTGGATTACAATTGTTGTGCCCTGATTCTCTGCTGACAAAATTTCCATTCTTCCTTCAAGCAGTTCCACCCGCTCCCGCATGCCTACCAGTCCAAAGCTTTCACGGTTGCTCTGCTCGCTTACCTTCTTAACATTAAAGCCTAATCCATTATCCTTTACGACGATCTTAATCAGCTGCGCCTGATAAGTGATCTCTACTAGCACATAGCTGGGAAAGGCATGCTTGGCCGCATTGGACAAACCTTCCTGAACCAGGCGGTACACCGCCGCCTCCATGGCAGAAGACAGCCTGTGCTCCTTGCCCCTCGTTTCAAAGGAGGTTCTGATCTTCGTCTTCTCCTCATAATCATGAACGTATTTACGGAGTGTCGGGATCAGCCCCAAATCATCGAGAGCCATCGGACGTAAATTAAAAATCACCTTGCGCATTTCTTCGAGGCTGTATCGAACCTGTCCCTTTAAGTCTATTACTTCGTCCTGCACCAGGGCAAATTCCTGCTTTACCAGCATTCTTTCTACAATTTCCGTCCTAAGGACTAAATTCGCCAGCATTTGAGCGGGACCGTCATGAATTTCCCGGGCAATTCTCTTCCGTTCCTCTTCTTGAGCCAGGATTATTTTTAGTCCGATCATCTGCCTGTTCTTCGCAGTTTCGACAATTCTAGTCACTTGTCCTAGTTCTCCGGACAAATATTCCAGGACAACGCTCATTTGCGAACCAATCGATTCGGCACGTTCCACTGAGTTCTCCACACTTCGAACCCGCTGTTGCAGTTCATCCCGTCTGCTCCGGAGATAGGTTTCCCTTTCCCTTGTCATCATGAGCTCAAGCTGAAGCTCTGTCGCCTTCTCATAAGCAATCCGGATATCTTTCTCCGAGTAGCGGACAAAATCCCGGCTAACCTCAGTCAGCCGGATGCGGGAGCGGTGGTACTGCAGCTCCAGTTTGTCTACCTTTTGCAATGTTTCATCCGTTTCTTCCATAACGCGCTGCAGTTCTTTGGTGAGTGCAACAAGCTCATCCCGTGCAACCTGCAATATTTCAAATATCTGATACTTGCTGCTCTCCATCACGTCGATGGTATTCTTAATGACGCGATCTATCGCATCGGCCTGAAATTCCACGGATGCTTGCCCCATTTCTATCGAATCGTATTAAAGGCTTTCCTTTATACTAACATATCACGATTCGATAGTTACGGTCTTCGTGTTCTGTTCCCATTTTACGGTCAAACCTAGCTGTTCTGAGACCAATCTTAGAGGTACTAAAGTCCTGCCCTGTAGGATCAAAGGAGCTACTTCAGCACTCTGCCGTTTCCCGTTCAACACATATTCCTTGCTATTCACAGTAAGTTCCATAACTTTTGCACCGCGCAAAACCAAGATCTTCTTGGTGCTCGAATTCCAACCCGCACTGCCGCCAAACGCGTCCATCACATATTTAATCGGCACATAAGTACTCTCCCCCTTAACAACCGGGGCTACGTCAATGGGTTTATCCGTTCCGTTCAGCGCCATGGATTTGGAACCAATTTTCATTACAGCGGTTCCCTTCGGAAGTCCGGCTTCACTGGAAAGCGACGGCATCACAAAGGAAAGATTGTCAAAAGCAACGGTGCCGGTTTTGGCACGCTCGTCTTGTCCTTCCTCTACATTCACCACATACAATCTCTTTAAGGAAGCAGGGAATTTAATTCCGGAGCCTGACAAATCAATATTCAAGCTTTTCCAGCCGTTCCAGTCGATAACTTTGGCCAAATCAATATAAGCTGTAGTTCCGCTGCTGTCCACTACTTCAGCCCGCAGCCAATTCAAACTCATATCACCCATGACATCAAGCGACATTGAGGTTGCTGCTGCCGGGATGCTTTTACCGCTTGTACCATTGAATTGGGCGTAGGCATACATTTTGCCACTGCCGGCCGTCATATCATAGCTCAGCGACAGCACCTTGGAGCCTGCCCGTTCAGCACTGCCGTCCGTAACCCCCGCAGTTCCTGTTACAGTGTTGACATTGGAAGTAAAGGCAATCGGATAGGTTACATTCTCAAAGTCTTCCCAGGTAGAAGCTGCTGCTGCCGACAATACAACTGCAGTGCTGAAACCATCATAACGGGCTATCGCATATCCGGTAGTCACACCAGGATTGACAGAATCAACTGTGAGCTTGCCATCCTGCACACTGCCCTTAAAACCGACGAACTCCCATTTGAGTGCTGAATTTGGTACTGAAATTGTCGCTCCGCTCTTGGCAGCTGCCGTCACAGGCACGGATACCGATGCGCCGGCCGTAAGAGGCGCTGTAGCCGTTCCAACAGACAGACCGTTCAGATCCTCACCACCCAGAACAGTAACCTTAGTAGACGCGCTGGCGGTACCGCTGGTCGCTGTCAAAGTGACTGTCCCCGGTTTCACTCCGGTCACTTCCCCTGTATTTACACTTGCACTGCCATTGCTTGCTACCCAAGCCGGGTTTGCTGCAGCTACATCGATTGGATTATAGTACGTATCATAGCCTTTTAAAGAATAGCTTTCCTTTTGTCCGATCAGAAGCACCGGGCTGCCGCTGATTTTAATCCCTTTTACTTCGCCTTTTGGAGCAGAGGTAAATACGCCAAGCCCGTTGACAATGCTGCGCTGCTCTTTGCCATACTCTGTATTAAACGTTAGCGTGGTGGAGGTTTCAGCCAAAGGCCGGTCTACCATCGTTGTGGAGCCGCCTCCGTCCAGATTGAGCCCCTTCCAGACACCGATATTCGTCATGAAGGATTGCAGCTCTGTCAGCGACATTCCGGCACTGTTGTCATTTTTCTCGGCTGCGATTACATAGGCATATCGTCCATCCTGTGAATACCCCAGCGCTGTGCGGGCACGGTAACCGCCAAGACTGCTGGTTGAGCGCGAGAAGGTCGCGGCTTTACCGCCATTGACCAGTATCGTATGTCCACCTATCATCATCTGCAGATTGGCGGGATCAAGCTCCTGCTGCGTTGTTTTGGAGCGTAGCGTATAGTCTGTGACCAGTTTTTGTCCTACAGCCAGGTGACCCGTAACAAACTGGGAAGCAAGTCCATGTGTCCGCAGAATATAGGCACCTTTAGGAACCGCTATTGCCAGAGCTTTACCGGCTTCTGAAATTTGGGTAATAGTACCATTTTCAACCAGAACCTCTGTGGGGCTGGCTGAGCTGTTCTTCGGCCGCTCCCGCGCAGTCCAGACATCCGTATAAATATAGGCAGCATTAGCATGGCTGTATGTAGAACTGCCGCCTTCAGGTGTATAGGCCCCTTTGTTGATGCCGGATAACGGGAATTGCGAACCATCCTCCGCCGTCACCAGCCCTTCAAACGTAAATTCGTCAATCACAGGCTTGCGGTCCTTGGTAACAGCAAAGGCGTACATTCCATTAATCAGCGACGGCGTTGAAACAACAACTCCGCCCGTTACCTGTCCACCAATAGGAGCGCCTTCACCACTTGTATTGAAATAGTCTCCATTAACTGCAGCCACTGCGCCGGTTTCTGCAGCCATCCCCCCTGTGCTTTGGCGCGTAGTCAGGTTGCCGCCTTTGCCGGTCATCACATCTAGAGATACGTAGGGGTTAGTCAGATCTACACGTACTACATCTGCGAGTCCTGTCGCATTTTTGCCAGAGCGGGTGGTGACAAATTTATATTTCATCATCACTGCACCTGAAGTGATTATTTCCTCACCCAGTTTGGTTACTTTGAAGGAGGCTGCTGCCTGAGCCACCGATGCGGTTCCTGGCCCGAAATGAGGCAACCCTTCACTGCCGATTACCGGCATGATCCACAGCACTCCTGCCAATGAAGCGGCGATCCATCTTTTAGCTGGCGACATTTTCATTCCCCTTAAATCTGCTCTGCTATTCTTGTCCTTGAATACTTCATTCATTTCAGTGTAACTCTCCCATCTCATTGTTAAAAATTCAAACTTCCCCATAGGTTCACATCTATTTTCAAAAATCTATAAACCGTTTTCTATGTTCCCGTTATACCTTTAATAGACTGAATTTATGGGGAAAAGTTGCGAATATTGCTAGATTCATGAATTTAAACTGACAAAAAGCGCCCGGCGCAAAACCGGACGCTTGAGAGCGGACCTACAACTATTGTCGGTAGAAATGGCACACTCGGGTACTCATGGGCTTGCAAGTGGAAACGGCTTCGCCGTCCTCAAAAGGACTGGTATCCGCTTCAGCGAGAAATAGAAGGATAATTTTTAGCGTGAAGCCTATAAATTCTTATATTTTACAAAAAACCAGCCTTTGTGAGCATCCGTTGCAGCATTACTGCCGCTTGAGAGCGGGTGGCATTGCCTTGAGGCTGAAACTGGGCGCCGGGCATACCCAGAATAATTCCTTCCTGCACAGCTTTGGCCACAAATTCGGCGCTTTGCCCCGAAACCTTGCTCTTATCTTTAAAGGCCGAAAGTACGGATGTGCTTGTGCCGTTAAGCGTAATCGGATTTTTGGTGTATTCCATAGCCCGAATCATCATTGTCGCCATATGCTCACGGGTAATATTGGCATTTGGACGGAACGTGCCATCCGTATTACCGGTAATAATTCCGGCCTTGGCCGCTGCTCCAATAGCATCTCCTATTTGGGTAGAAGCTTGAACATCACTGAAACGCTGTGCCGTCTCACGGTCACCAAGCAGTCCAAGTCCTCTGCTTAGCATCACCGCGAATTCGGCACGGGTAATCTTCTGCTCCGGCTTAAAGGTGCTGCCGTAGCTGTTGTCTATAATATTTTTGGCTGCCAGCAACGCTACACTTGATTTGCTCCAGTGCTTACTCATGTCTGAAAAGCCCCGGGTAGACAGGAACGTTCCTACCACCTGATTGCCAACCACCTTCGACTGAATGAAGGTATAGCTTCCTGCCCCGCTGATTTTGCTAGGCAGATATGCTGCTTCAGAATAGACAAGGTCCAGTCTGGCTGCTAAAGTCTGGTCACTGACTAAAGAAGAAGTTGTACGGGCCGTATATTCCCCCGGAACACTTAGAACCGTACTATTGGAATAATTGCCGCTGACCGCAGCGGTCAAACGGATATCCACAAGGCTGGTTACACTCTGCAGTCCCTGAGCTTTAAGCGTTGCCTCAACTGGCCCAAATGTGCCGAAAGGTACCTTTTCAAGTCTTAGCATCAGCGAGATATTGCTGCTGTCTGTAGTTAACTTGGATGCAAGGCCGGTCATATCTATGTCATTTAGTGCAAGATTGTACAGGCTGTCACCATAACGTATAGCAAAGGCTGCCTTACTGTCGCGTTTTACTGCTTCCAGCAGGGGCTTAAGCGGTACAACTACATAGGCCCCCAATTCCGTGGAGGGTACTTCGAATGCCAGAGACGGACTGCCCGTTTTATTGAGATAATCATAGCTGGCAGTTAATCGGTCAGACGTAAGGGTATATCTTTTTACCGACTGGTTATATAAGGAACGGTCTTCCGCAGAAGCTGCGGAGTCCCCTTTCAATAGCGGATACTCTTTGCCAAATTCACTTGCTGCCAGAGTTCCCAGATACGAAGGACGCCCGGTTGTGGATGTGCCTACACCGGTGAGATTCTGAACATAAAGTGAGCTGAATGAGGCAAGCGCACTGCCGTTCAGATCCAGAATATTACCGGAACCGGACATATAGGATAAATTGACGGCTTGTCCGGGTTTGACTACCGTGGACAACAGCAGCTTCAATGTACTTCCCGATACAGTATACGATTGTACACCCACACTGCTTCCATCTGCTCTCACGCCAAATTGGTTGGTGTACAAGCTTGAGGACGCCTGCATATTTTTGCTGAAGTTTACAATAAGCTCATCACCGGAGATGGTCGCTGAATTAATAAACGGCACTGTTGTTGTACCGTTACTGTTACTGCTGGTGCCTGAAACCGACACTGGCTGCAGGTTAATGTAAGCGGCCCGGTTGCCGTTCAAGTCACTGATACCAGCTGTCCCTGGTACATAAGAGATCGTAGTGGAGTTATTCGTGTTCAAAGCGCTCGCTAGCGTCAAGGTTACCAGATTTCCGCTTACGTCTACGTTTGTCACATAATTAGGTGTATTCCCCACAAGTACGGAGAATTGGCTGTTCATCGGCAAATTAGCCGTTGACAATCCTTCATTATAAGTTAGTACAATCTTGTTTCCCGAGCCTGCAGCGCTTTGATAGACAGGTGCAGTTGAATCACTGGTATTACGGATATAAAAATCGCTGAAATTCGCTATATTCTGGCTATATTGATCTTGGATAGGATAGGATCCGGCATAGTAGGCTATGCGAATCGTCTGTCCATTCGCTGCATCATTACTTAGCCCCAGAATCACCGTGGAGCCACTGGAAGTGGAGGAAACCACTCCAAGTGAAACATTATCTGCATAAACAGAAAACTGGCTGAAGGCATTAGTGGAAATCGCTTTAAGCGTATCATTGAAATTCAGCGTCAGTGTCTTGCCTGACAAAATTCCATCCTTAGGTGCAGGAAGCGCCGTTTGGACTGTATTCGTTACCTGTCGTAGTGAGAACGTAGATGCTGCGTTGCCGGCGGCATCCTGAATCGTTCTAAGACCACCCGTATAGGCTATCTTGACAAATTGGCCTACTGCCACACCCGTACTAAGGGTCACATACACGCTGTCCCCTTGGATATATACACTCTCTACTGCCCTTCTCTCATCGTTGACCGTTACATTAAAGCTGGAAGACAGCAGAGCACCTGCCGAACGAATTGCTTCATCATACTTCAGGCGGATTGTGCGGTTACTTTCAAGCTGTGTAGACACCAGAACCGGTGCCCTCTTATCTAATGCCACCGTTCGGAAACTCCAGGAGTTTTTTCCGCTGAGTCCCTCATATGAATTCGGATTATTTTTCTCAACAAAAGCACCTGGAGGAATATCAACGTAATAAATCGTATCGTTTTCGAGGGCATTTGAAGGCACGATTACGAATTCACTGTCGTTATTTCCGTTAATTACTTTTGATCCCATCTTAGTTCCATTGCTCTTATAGAGGCTCACAGGATTCGTCTCAATATACTTACTTGGACGGTTGAAGGTAATCTTAATGGGCTGATCAAGCGCCGCAGATTCACTGCGGTCTGCCGGGCTGAGCGAGTCTATAGCGTAACCTGTTTGTGAGGTGGTTGTAAAACTCCATACAAACGGTGTTCCTGAGGCAGGAAAAGCATTGCCATCTTGGTCATTAAACGCGCCGGCAGGAATAGTTACTGTGTAAATAGTATTATTCATCAGCGGACTCGTCGCCGATGTCGATGCTACCGTTATGGTTCTGGTCCCACCACCGGTAACAGCCGAGGAGTTCACATCAAAGTATCTTGTATCCACTGCATTAGTGGAAGATAATTTGATCACTCCATTAACCGGCGTCATCGGCTGGTCAAAGTTCAGCTGAATGTTGCCGGCTGGGGATACGGCAGTAGCACCACTGGCTGGGGATACATTTACCGCAGCGCCTGTTCCCTTTGTGGAAAAACTCCAGATGTTCCCACTGGATATTCCAGCGAAGGTTTTATTCTCATCATCCTTAAAGGCATAAGGATCGATTAGAACATAATAACTTTTCCCTGCTGTAAGTCTACTAGAGAGATTCAATCTCACTATCGTGGAAGAGTCGTCGCTTTGCAAATTGACTGAATAATCTCCATCATTGACCTTGAATTCCTGAACAACTGAATTGTCTGCTGAGGAAATGAGTTTAATGGATCCACCGCTCTTTTGCAGCTTCTTGTTCAGCTTAAAGCTAAGCTGAGTCAGTGTTGTGGAATCTACCCGTGAATAGTTCGCCGGATTGAATTCACTTGCCCCAATATTCAGGTTCACTTCAGGTGATGTGGTAAATGTCCATGAAGCAGCCGCTGAGTCAGCACCCGCCCCATCCTTAAACAGTCCTCTGGGAACAGTCACGGTATAGGTTTTGTTCATCTCCAGCTGCTTGCCTAATTTAACTTCGTATTCCGTAGAATTGCTGATTAGCCCAGAACTGCCGATAGGCACCGTCACATATGGCGTGCCTGAGTCTCGCGTAGTAAGGGTGATATCTCCACTCTGCGGATACACCTGACGATCGAATTTCAGCTTAATGGAGGACGATACATTTACATTGACCTCACCTGCTGTTGGCGAAGTTGCCATGCTGAATTCGCTTGCAGCATAAACTGCTGAATTCCCGGGACCAATTGACGAATACCCTGCACTGAGCAGCAGATCCCCTGCCAGAATGAGTGCTGCTAATATTGAAATTTTCCTTTTCATGCGGTGATAGACTCCTCTCAAGCCATACTTTCGTCTTTACATATATTCTTATATTTCGGCTAAACGGCTTCCAAAGTTTAGAAGAGTTCCTCTATAAGATAAGTTCACTTATATATAGTTTCAGCATACGCATACAAAAAAGCCCGTAAAAGCAGCTCTTCCTTGAACCGAAGAATTGCCTTTACGGGCCTGATTCTAAAGCTATAATTTATATCCCAGCCTGATCTTTAAGCATTTCTGCCTTGTCCACACGTTCCCAAGGAAGATCAATATCCGTACGTCCAAAATGACCGTAAGCTGCAGTTTGTCTATAAATCGGCTTGCGCAGATCCAGCATGGAAATGATTCCGGCTGGCCGCAAATCGAAGTTACTGCTGATTAACTGAGCCATTTTTTCCTCACTGATTTTACCTGTTCCGTATGTATCTACATTAATCGAGACAGGATTAGCAACGCCAATGGCATAGGCCAGTTGAATCTCGCATTTGTCGGCAAGACCAGCGGCCACCAAATTCTTGGCGACATAACGGGCGGCGTAAGCTGCGGAACGGTCGACCTTAGTCGGATCCTTCCCTGAGAATGCCCCTCCACCATGACGGGCATATCCGCCATAAGTATCGACAATAATCTTGCGCCCTGTCAAGCCTGCATCACCTTGCGGACCGCCAATAACGAAACGGCCTGTCGGATTAATGAAATATTTAGTATTTTCATCTAGCAATTCGGCAGGAACAACCGGCAAAATAACATGCTCTTTAATATCAGCCTGAATTTGCTCAAGCGAAATTTCTTCGGCATGCTGTGTGGATACCACTACAGTATCTACACGTACCGGTTTTTCGCCATCATATTCAATGGTCACCTGAGTCTTGCCATCAGGACGCAAATATTCCAAAGTGCCATTCTTGCGGACCTCAGACAGACGCCGGGCAATACGGTGAGATAAAGCAATGGGTAACGGCATCAACTCAGGTGTTTCATTCGTAGCAAACCCGAACATCAACCCCTGATCACCGGCACCAATGTTGGCGGTTTCTTCAGCAACCTGTGCAGGGTCGCGATTCTCCAGCGCAGCATTTACACCTTGGGCAATATCTGCAGACTGCTCATTCAGCGAGCTGAGAACGGCACAAGTATTATAATCAAAGCCATATTTCGCCCGTGTATAACCAATTTCCTTAATCGTATTACGTACAATGGCCGGTATATCTACATACTCCGACTTTGTACTAATTTCGCCAATAACGAGCACAAGACCCGTTGCTACCGCTACCTCACAGGCGACACGTGCATTTGGATCATTAGCCAGAAAAGCATCCAGTACCGCATCAGAGATCTGATCACAGATCTTATCCGGATGTCCCTCCGTTACGGACTCGGAAGTAAATAAATGACGTCCTTTAATCGACATGTACAATAACCTCCCATATGGATAGTCTGACACTGTATAAGGGGGCTCCTTAACAAATAACAGGCCACATAAAATAAGTATAGTATAAATATCGGAATACCGCATATCTTAAAAAAATGAACCTTTTCCGCATGGAAAAGGTTTATGGCTTTCCTCAAAAGTCATATTATCTTATTTGCCGGATGGTGTCAATTATAGCCAGTGTTACCCGTCATAGCGTAAGGTACTAGCTTATTTAATAAAACAATGATTCCCCGCAAACCCTAGAGTGGTTCGGGTATTAAGTAAACAAAGACTGCTCTGCTTGTTTTACCAGTCTCTTTGTAATTTCCCCACCTACAGATCCGTTATCTCTGGATGTAAGATGTCCGAGGTACTGACTTCGCCCTATTCCACCAGCACCACCCAAAGCCCCAAGTTCAGAAGCAAACTCTGTGTCAGCCCCGCCACCGTAAGAAGCTCCATATAGTCCAAATTCAGCAGCGATCTCATATTGCATCTGTTTAAGCATTGCCCGGCTCTCCGGTACAACTGTGCGGTTAGTACGTGCCATGTTACAGCACCTCCTGAATTTTTTTAAGATTACAGGAAGTATTGTGTGCTCTTTACCAGGGCCTCAATCGCCTCAATGTTTGTCAACAGTGGTAAACTGTGCCGAAGTATGACGAATCCGATATTAGGACATCCTATTTATATTCGAGCCTATTTCAATGTATAGGCTCCGCGCACCATAACCACCAGCCCACCAGCCTGACCGTCTTGTACCACTATGCCCCGTCCGGCACGAGGGAAAGATAACAGATGATTGGATGGTACAGCAGTACCGTTAACCAGATCTGCTCCATCCGTTAAATCAGCAACACCATTACTGTCCTGAGAATAAATAGCCGCCTTTCCGGCGCGAACGATAAATTCGGCACCCGCTCCGGCAATCAGAGTCTGACCTGCTTTCACATCAACGATCTCAACTTCATCGCCTTTATTCTGGCTAGGGGTTGCTGTAGGCGTAGGGGTTGCTGCAGGAGTTGGTGTCGCTGCTGGAGCCTGTGTAGCGATAGTTCCGCCCTGAATCGCTTTTTGGATCTGTTGATCCACATAGCTTTTGGTAACTACAGGATCTTCAGACGTTCCTGGCTGGTTGCCTACACTGGCGCCGTCAGCTTCACCAAAAAAGAGGGATCCACCCCACAGACTGCCTGTAATAAGCACAGCTGCTGTCATTATTTTATAAGTTGGTTTCATACTAACCTCCAATGTACTGGGATTGTAAGCCCTATTACATAAAAAATCTAAAAAAAAAGAATAGCCTCCGAAGAGGCTATTCTTTGCTTCGGTAATCGGAGATTACTTAGCGTTTACTGTCTTATCACCAACGATAGTGTTACCTGCAACATCTGTAATAGTTGCACCATCGATAACTTTAACAGTAATATTGTTTACGTTGTTAGCGTTGAGGTCAGGATATCCTGCAAGTCTAACATAATATTTACCTGCATCGTTACCAACACCGGCGATAAAACCACTATTACCACCATTAATTGTTGCTGGAGTCGTCGTGTTGTTGTTCACAATAATTACGAAGTCGCTAGCCTTAAGAGTAGAAGCATTGATCGGCTCAGAGAATGTCAATTGCAGAAGTGAAGTATCTCCTGAAGAAACAGCTGCTGAATCCAAAGTTGGTTTAACACCGTCTGCCAATACTGGCTTAATAGTAGCGCCGTAAGTACCATTTCCTGCAGTATCTGTAATACCGGATGCAATAAATTCAATTGCTTCAGTTTTACTGATTGCATTTTTAGGAACGCGTACTTCAACTACTGCTACTGTAGGAGCTGTTGCAGTTCCATCAGATCTCAATAGCTGAGCGTAGGAATTTGTAGGAAGTGCTTTGCTGCCCAAAGTATAACTGTTAACATCACGCAGGGATACCACATTCAGACCAACGTTATCTTTAACTGTTACGGTGAAGACAACTTCAGTATCAGCTTTAACACCCTCAGAGTAAGTGATGCTTGTAACTACAGGTCTTTCAGTGTCAGTTGTGGTTGCAGCTGCTGCACTAACATTAATAGTAGTGCCAACTGACTTGTTCTTAGCAAGTGCCAAATCTGTTACTAAACCAGCAGGAAGACGCAGAGTATAAGTTCCGCTAAGACCCTTCACATTTGGATATGTGAGCTTAGTACCATCAACAATCTTAGCACCACTGAAATCAACACCAGTTACTACTAGACCAGTAGAGTCGCTAATCAATGTTGGTGTTCCACCTACCAGCGTAACATCTTCGGAGTATGGTACAACCAGACCTTTATCAGTGCTGAATGATGCATTAGAAGCTACAGGAGCCGTAGTATCCTTCACAAGTGTGATCGGTTGAGTCACTGGAGTACCAAGCGTGTTGCCCAATGTGTCTTTAACAGTCGCTCCGAAAACAAGTGATCCAGTGTAAGAACCGGAATCCGGCAGCTTGAATCCAGCAGGAACTTTAAACTTAATAGTGTCGCTGTCAGCAGTTGCTTCGACACTAAGTGTTCCTTGAGACTCTCCATAAGTATTCAAGAATTTAACGTTACCAATCAAGGACTGATAGTTAACTTTCTTGTTGAACTTAACAGTGATAAGGCTATCACCTGTTGCAGTAACAGAAGTAATTGTAGGAGCAGCAGTATCAGAAGTTACAGCTACGCTTGTTTTGATCGGATTAGGACTAATCAGGTTGCCAGCAAAGTCACTAACATTCAACAGGGATACATCATAAGTTGTACCAGTCTTCAATGTACCTGCAGTCAAGCTGAAGGTGTCGTAAGTTTCACGAGTTACTGAAGCAGATACACCGTTTACGCTAGCAATGATTCCAGCCGGTTTAACTGGCTCACTGAACTTTACAAGCACTTTATTAGTAGTATCCTTAGCTACAGCAGTTACGCTTGCAACTGTTGGAGCTACTGTATCAGCAGCAGTCAACATCTGGCTGTACTGAGCAAGAGCTGTTCCAGCAGTTGTCTTAACTGCATCTGTTACAACAATAGTGTATTGGCCTTTAAGGAATTCAAGACCCGGGAAGGTAACAATTGCTTCAGTTCCAGCAGCGTTAACGCTCACTTCAGAACCATCTACAGTAATAGCAGGTTGGTTATTCAAAGGAATTACTCTGATAACACCGGATTTAAGTTTGTCGTTAGAAGCTACTGTAGAAGTATCAATTGCACGGTTGAATGTTACTTGCAATTGCTTAGCGTTTGGAGCATTTACAGAAACAACCTTAGGAGCTGCAAGAGTAACCTTCACGCTGTAATCAACGTTGTTGTGTTTGAAAGGAACTGTAGTTTCAACGCCTTCTACCAAAGCGGTAGTCAGAGTTACAGTTGTTGTAGATTTATCAGAGAAAGTCACCAATACGCTAGTTGGGTTCAAAGCTTCACCCGAAACTACTGTAGGAGCTTTCGAGTAGTTAGCAGCAGCATAAGCTGCTTCTACTACCAAAGAGCGGGTAGCGTTGGATTTGAAATCAACACCCTTTGCAACCAGACCAGCGTCAACAACTGCTTGTGCGTAACCTTTAGCCCATACAGCGGCGTTGTTGTCAGTTGTAGTAGGGGTTTCAAGTTTCAAAGCACGGTGCAGTACAGCTGCGATTTCTTGAACTGTAACTTTACCACCGTAGTTAAAGATACCTTTTACAGTGTCAGTTCCTTTCATGTATCCAGCTGCAGTTACAGCTTCAATGTAAGGAGTTGCCCACATAGTTTTAGTGTAACCTTTGTCTTTGTAAGACAATGTTGTAGGAGTTACTTCTGGAAGATCAAACAATTTAGTGATGATCTTCGCGAATTCAGCGCGGTTCAGATCTTTTTCAAGATGAGATTGACCGTCTGGGTACCCTTCAAGAATACCTTTCGCTGCCAAAGCATCAAATTTCGCTTGTGGAGTTGTTGCAGTTTCACCAAATGCTACAGAGGCAAACATCGAGAATGCCATTGCTGTAGATAATGCTACGGATAAAATTTTCTTCATAACCTTTTTTTCTCCTCCTTGGACGTTCATGAACTGAGATTTTTCTTTAGTTGGGTAGCTCATGTCACTCATTAGCCGATGCACCCCCTTTCCCGAGTTGAGCATATTAAGTATAAATAATGTCTGTGACGGGTATCACAGAAACTTGTAAACCGCTTTAAGGCATGACAATACTAGATTCCTAATTCTACCTAAGTATTATACAATGTGCCTCAAGTCACGTAAAGCTAATTTTTCCAATCACTGCGCCTTCATTAATTTGGGTCATCCCAAATGTCTGGTGCAAATGACTCTACACTTTAAACGCAGAAGTTCCGGAAAAGTTGCGCCTTACTCAAAAAAAGTTTTTTTGGCATCCCGATGCCGCTCCAATAGAAGAGCATATGTAGTTCTACTAACTATTGCTAATCATGGGTGACTACGGGAAACAGTATAGCACACGAACTTTCGAAACGTCATTAAACAATATTTGTTAAGTTAATAAACATAATCACCTTTTTTCAAACCCAGAAATTTCTTTATCAGCCAAAACAAAAAAGCGCCGTAACCGGCGCTTTCACTTTATAGCATATAACTAACGGATCTTCATCGATAGCTGAATCAATTCCTGCCGCTTCTCAGGGCTTGAATTGACATTCTCGTACATTGTGTCAATCGCTACGCGGTTCTCCCGATAGCTCTTCTCATGCTTAATTGTAGTATGAGACCATTCAATTAATGCATTCTCCGCAATAACAAGATCATTGTATGCATCATGGAATCCTGTAGCTTGTACAAGTTCCTCCATTAGATCCTGTGAAATTTCCTGTAACGCTCTTTTTGCTGTGATTTCCTTTTCCAGGATTTTCGCTCTATTCTCAAACATATTCTTTGCTTTCATATAATCCAATTGTGCTTTTGCTAAAATCGGTTTCATGGATGGCTTTCACCTTTCAGAAAATATTATTTTCAATATTATTGTAACGTAAATGGGAGCAGATTACAAAGATATCTAAATGGAAATGCAACCTGCATGAAGTCACAGCTTCTCCGAAGAGCTATATATAGATCGTTTCTTATTATACCCAATGAAAATTGATTTATAAAGGCATACCCTTAACAACTCCATTTGCATACAAAACGGAGGGCAAGTAACCAGCCCTCCGTAATATCATAACAAATTAAAATGTATCTAGCTCAGCGTTTTAGGGAAGATGGTGGTGCTCTTCTTTAACAGTTCTACTGCGATCTTTCCAGCCTCAGCTCTGGTCATATTAGACTTAGGATTAAAGTTGTAAGAAGCCTTCTTTTGACCAGCTATGCTTACTTCAGCGCCATTCATAATTTTTGCCTTCGACACCGCTTGGACTGCCGACAAGGCGTAAGACTCTATTTTACCGGAATCCAAAAATGACTTGGCGACTGAATCCTTTAATTTCTGATCGTTAGCTGCCAATTTCAATTTCAGGGCTCTGGCAATCATTACAGCTGCCTGCTCACGAGTAATTGGCTGATCCGGAGCAAATACTCCATCGGTAAGTCCAGTCACTATGCCTGCTCTCGACGCAGTTTCAATATGGGCATAGTCCCATGTGATTGAACTTGCTCCAGGCACCAGATCGGAATACGTCTTGTTGTCATCATAGTTAAGTGGAAGATTCAACCCTTTAACCAGAAGTGTCGCGAATTCACCTCGTGTCGCTTGATCGTCTGTTCCAAATTGCTCAAACCGAAGATTTTTCATAATACCCTTTGAGTAAAGAGCGTTCAAAATATTTCTGGCCCATTGATGATTCGTGACGTCATTATAGCCTCGGCTCATTTTCATTACCTTATAATACCCAAATTCATCAAAAGGAACGGAGATCGTGTGCTTATTGGTATCTACAGTACCGCCAATATTCTCCCATTCCCTTTTATTGTTGTATTTGAAGACTGTAACAATAGTTCCCGCGTCTTGTACAACATTCGGGTCAAAGGCTAATGTCAATTTCCCCCGCTTAGACGGTGTAATGATACGTTCCGCAGGAGTCTGTGGATCCCCAAACAATCCATCTACAGAATAAGGAGCCAAACCATTCGTAGCTGGAATATGCCCTGGCGTTGATGTGGTTCCAAGCTCACCCAATCCTCCGCTGATCCAATACACTTCCGATATGCGTCCAAAATTGCTGCTCTCATAAGGAGAATTGAACCGGAGCGTAAATTCATCTGGAATCGTCCAAGTTGGTATGCCACTCTCTTTAAAAGTTTCAGGGAAGCCGATGACGTTCCCATAATCGTTACGCCGTTCTACAACACCCGTGGCTGGGTCTGCAATCCCAAACCGCAGCTTGTTATTAGGATAGTACTTCGTCAAATTACGCGTATCCGTACTTTGCATTACCGTTCCTTTAGGGAAGGTTAATTCCACTGCTTTGTTAAACACACTGTATTTGTCTGCTGTTTTAGGTGACATGTATTGTGCATCGACTGCTACTGTACCGGTATAAAATATTGAAATAGTGTCTGTACTTGTCGTAGCACCGCGAACAATTTGAATTTTGATGCTGTTAGCTTTATCTGCCTTCAACCCTACATAGTCCAGTGCAAATCTCCCTGGCCCCAAATCCGTACGTTTGACTGCTTTTTCTTTGTCTATGATGACATCTGTAGCCCCTTCAGCTTCAATATCAAAATGAACAAAGTTTTTATTAACAACATATTGAGTACCTACAGAAGGCTGAGGAGAGAGAATACGATACGCACTTACTTCTCTAACAATCTCCAGCTTCTGACTGGTTTTGGCTCCTGTACTGTTTATCAGCTCAAGAGTGTAAACATACGTTCCTGGCGTATCATTCACAAGATCCTGAATCCGCATTACAAAGTCTTTTTGACTTCCGGCAAAACTGGTGGTATAGGTTTTATCTGCAAAAGTCGGGCTGGGAGTAATCGATGTACTCGCATTGGCAGGAATATCGAGTGACAGGATATTTTTTGTTCCTATATTCAAATTAAGTTTTACCGCTCCGCTACCTCTAAGAACCAGATCATAAGTTTTCAAGCTGGTTGTATACTGATTGTCTTTATATATAAAATCAGGAGTTAAGTTAAATAGTTTGGTCAGCAGTTCATCCGTTGGTCCAAAGGTTGGATCAGGAAACGCACTTCTTGCAGTACCAACAGCTGGTTGAAACTTACTTATGGTTGATACGTTCTCATCGAGAATGTAAATGCGCAGTTCCTTGCGGACTTCCCGGGTTTGCCCCTTTTCATCCGTACCTGTGCCTGTAAAGACAATTTTATTCTCTCCAAACACTAATGGACCCATAGTGGCATCAATAAGTAGATCAACATCAAATCCACCATTGCTATTAAGCCAAGTAGTAGTTGCTCCCGTTGGTCTTATTTTTGTTCCATTCACATACATCTCAGCCAGGAAATATGGGCTGCTCAAATTGAAATCAATATACTGGCCTTTAATATTAAGGGTCTTACTGGCTTTAGAATCAATAACAATACTCTGCCCATCTGTGAGGTTGGATACATAAATATAGTTTTTTGAGGCAAAGGAAATATTAACATCTTTATACGCCGTGGATCCCTTAATGTTGAATCGAACGGTTTGGTTACCGTTTTGGAAATCCGATATTTTAAAGATGTACTGCGTACTTGAAACAGATTTAACCCACTCTGGTGTCAAACCCTTAGTGGAAATAGGCAAATAACTCGCAAGCAGTTCCACAGGAGCTGCAGCTGCAGTATTTGTTTTAACTAAGATGTAGAATTCACCGGAATTTACCTTAGCCCCATTCAGAGCTACTCCAGGCGGAATATCACCTGTTCCATCATATCCCGGAAGATATTTCACATCCGTGATTACAATTCTATCCTTCATGTACTGAAAATCAAAGGAACGGTTAATGGTTTTGGTTCCGTAAGCTACTGAAAGATTATGTGTTTGTGTCTCTAATCTGTTGGCTGGTGTTGCCGTATCTTTATTTAGGGTCAGCGGCATCTCAAAAGAAACCAGCCGATATGAAGGTGTATTCTTGATAGGAGAAGGTACCAAGACCTCATCTCCCGCGTTCAAAGCGATAAGACCAGCACTGTCCAATGTTATACTGCTCCCATAGGTAGGCGTTGACACTGCTCCATCCATTTTCACTACTGCCGAACCCGCGAAAGGGACTCCCGCATTATCCTGAACCATCATTTGAACAATTAATTTTGCAGTATCTGAATCTTCAGTCATCACCGGCTGATCACTGTACAGCAGGTCCTGACCCTGACTGTGCGAATCAACCAAATACATTTTAACTATAGGATTCTTCTCATCATAATAAAAGAGCGTATATTCAAAGCTCAACGTATCTGAGCCATTCTGCACGACTAATTTCAGATTATTGACACCCGGATTAAGCGCCATACGCTGTGAGAAGAACGTTCCATCCTGCAGTAAAGAGGTGTTTGATGCACTTTCATTATTAATGGCAGCAGTAACCTTTGTTGCATTTAACGCTTTACCTTCAAGTGTAATTTCTTTGTTGGCTACGACCAATTGTGCTCCTTCGTTCAAATTAAGCTTCTCTGAGCCACCCAGAACTTGAAGTCTCTCGACATAAGGAACCTGATCAAATAGTACATAAAAAGCCTCAGAGCGATCATTGCTTCCCTGTGACCCCGTAAGAATAATCTTATTCATGCCTGGAAACAATGTCAGATTTGCGCTAAAGCGATTGTCGGGACTATCAATATCTAACTGCACAACACCAGGTGTTAAGTGTGTAGTGTCCTCTACCCATTTATCATTCTCCCAGTTTAAACGTTGTACATTGGCCCCCAGAGTAGAACTCGTAACCTTTGTAAACGTTCCTGTGACTACTAAATTAGCATCCGTTACTTGCAATACATTAGTTCTTGAGATTTGATTTGTTGCTGGAGGCAGTAATGTCAGATCAACAGTGTTTCTCAATTTCGTATTATCTGGCGTAAAATAACTGGTAGGCTTAAGCGTATCTGCAGCCACTGCAGTATTCATAAGTCCAGTTGGAATTAAAGATACAATTAAGGCGAACAGAAGCGTCCATACAAATGGCTTTCTCATGCGCTGCATGTCATTAATCTCTCCCTTTTGATGATATTAATTATTTTATCGGTCCTACAGAAGATAATTTGAAGGAATTCCTTGAATTTTCTATACACTTATCATTCGTGCTTCAACAAATTCCTTCAATAATCCCCTCTGAAATGTAAAAAGCCCACCCTACATCAGGATGAGCTTTTCAAAAAAATATATATTAATAGCAATACAAATCTTAAACAAATCCTACAGCTTCGAGCCTCGTTCCTGACTAACTTTCATTCGCATTCTCAGGAAGAAGTCAATCACAGGACGTTTGGTCTTACTGATGACACCGGTAATCTCCGCACCAATTTGCAGGAAGAACAGCATTACGCAAATGACTACAAAAGTAACCCAGTTTGCTTCGTAAAGTGAGGCAGAGGTCTGGATAACAGCCAATACACCGAAAAATGTAGCAATTCCATAAATGATCAGTACCGTTTGACGGTGGCTGAACCCCAGTTCGCGCAGGCAATGATGCAGGTGGCCTTTATCCGGTGCGAATATTGGTTTCTTCTGCAGCTTGCGGCGTACGATAGCAAAGAATGTATCAGACAAAGGCACCCCTATAATGAGGAGCGGTGTAATAAAAGAAACGACGGCAATTTGCTTAAACCCAAGAAGTGCAAGCAGAGCCAAGCAAAAACCTAAGAACAGTGAACCTGTATCACCCATAAAAATTTTGGCGGGGTGAAAATTAAAGAACAGAAATCCTATGATACTGCCCAGCAGCAGCAGGCACAGAAGTGCAACCATTGTATTTCCCATCAAGAAGGCCATCACTGCAATGGTGGCAATTGCGATACCAGATACCCCGGCAGCAAGCCCGTCCAACCCGTCAATCAAGTTAACGGCATTCGTGACACCCACAATCCAGAAAATAGTCAGTGGAATAGCAATCCAGCTTTCCAGCGAAGAATACGTATTATGAAAAGGAATATTTACGAAATCAACAGTAATACCAAAACCGAAGACTACTATGCAGGCAGCCGCAATCTGGCCCAGCAGCTTCACCTTTGCCGAAAGTTCGAACCGGTCATCCAAACCGCCGATCAGAACAATCATTCCGCCGCCACACAGCAGCGCTTTGATGAAGCTTACCTCCCGCGGAGTGAAGTCATAAGGAATAATTGGCAATACGGCAAGCAGGCCCAACACAAACGCCAGAAAAATACCAAGTCCGCCAAGGCGGGGCATAATCTTCGTATGCACTTTACGGGCATTCGGCACATCTGTAGCGCCAATCTTAATAGCGAATTTCTTCACCAGCGGCGTCAAGAGTAAGGCGAGTCCCATGCACACAATAAATCCGGCGATGTATATGATTAACATTTGATCAGTCGACCCCCATTTCTCTACCGCATTGAATTATACGCTGAACTAAATACAAATTCCAATTCCGTTTTTGGGCTGCTATTCTTATTTTCACGGTGAATATCCGCATTTTACTGAGCTTTTGTTACTTTATCTTTCTCACGCATCACTTTTACTGCGAATTTCGGCAGCGCAAGCATTCTTTTATAGCGTGTCGGTTCTTTAAGAAGACGATATAACCATTCCGCTCTAAGTTTCTGGAAGGCTATGGGAGCCCGTTTGGTCTTGCCCGAGATCACATCAAAGCTCCCTCCGACCCCCATCATCACCGGAATGTTCAGTCTGGATTTATACTTGGCGATCCAAGGTTCCTGGCTGTCAGCGCCTCTGGCAACAAAGAGCAGATCCGGCTGAGCCTCCAGAATTCCAGAAATAATCTTTTCGTCGTCGTCGGGTCCAAAAAAGCCATCATGATATCCCGAGATTACGATCCCGGGATACTGAGTTTGTAACCGGGAAGACGTCTCGTGAATCACTTCCGGGGTAGAGCCCAGCAGATAGACCTTCCAGGTATATCTTTCGCCTTGGCGCAGCAATTCATGTAAAAGATCAAATCCGGCCACACGCTCCGCTACGGGTTCACGACAATATTCCGCAGCCCACACGACGCCTGTCCCATCAGGCACCACCAGTTCCGCCGATTTCATGATCTCCATGTAAGCGGGATTCTCCAGCGCGGTCATAACCATGATCGGATTAGCAGTAATTACCTGATGCGGTTCACGGTTGCGGACAGCTTCTGTCAAATAAGCGACTGTGGCTTTCATATCGATTTTAGACACCCTGATGCCAAAAATTGGAACTGTAGGTACCGGACTTTCTGCTTTCACTATCAATCATCCTTTGCGGTGGAAATATTCAACAATTTGCCGGGCAGGAGCCTCGGCTTCTTCTACTAAAGCAGCAATTAGCGGCTCGCGCTTACGTTTCCAATCATCTCCTGCTTCCAGAAGATGAAGGACTTCAGCGGCAACTTCTCCGCCGTCCAGCGAAGTCGTAGAACCGATGGGCCGACAGTCGATCCGCTCAAGAAAGTGATCGATCTTAGGATCATAGGAGATCCCCATCAGCGGCACACGCCTTCCGGCAGCATAGATGAGACTGTGCAGCCGCATCCCGATCAGCATATCGCATTCTCCTACCTCGCGCAACATCTGCCGGGGATGGAGCGCATCTTCACAGATGCTGATCCTGCCGCCCTGACGCGCAATACCTTCCTCCAGTTTCTGCATCACATAACGGGAAGCCTCATTATCTGAGGAATGATGGAAAGGCAGGAAGCGCAGATGCAGCGGAACTTGCCCACAGGCTTTTAGCAGGCCTTGCGCAATGGCATCCAATTCCTTACGGGACTGCTCCCAGTAACGCACCGATATCCCGACGGTCTTCAATGTAGTGTCGCGGGTAATCTCCTCTAGGGGTTGGGAACCCTCGGGAAGAGAGAGTCCCATCACAGGATCAGGAACAACCTCAACAAGTTCCCGGCCAAGACCCATAGACTGCAGCAGCTGGCGAGATTGCTCATCCCGCACAGACACATAGCTGCATTTGCGGAAAACGGATTTGATCAACGGATGGAACAGCTTCCGGTTTACCGGACCAATGCCCTGGGCATAAATAAAAGTCGGCTTTCTCATCCATTGAGCCAGCTTTATAATCCCCAGGTAATAGGGAATACTCTTGCTGCCCGTCACATCCTGCAGCAGGCTTCCGCCGCCGCTGATGAGACCTGCACTCTCGTAAATGGCCTGGCGTACCTCACCCAGCTTCATCCGGTGGACAGCTTTCACACCATAAGTAGCCGTTGTCCACTCCGGATCAATGGATAATACAACAGGTTCAACCGTTATGCCGGCAGCTTGTGAATGCTTCTGCAGCGCATCTAGAATAGACTGCAGCACTGCCTCATCCCCGCTGTTGCGGAAACCATAATAGCCGGAGAGGATTATTTTTTGAGCAGCGGCGACCATCGTTTCCAACACCCTTCTGCAATCTGCCATACGCCAACGGCGATGAGCCCGATAATCAGACCAATTCCCAGCCCAAGCAATCCGCGGATCAGGGAGATCAACACAGGAGAATGGATATGGGCAAAGGTATCCACCATCGAAAGCTGGCCGATAACCGCAATAATCATAATAAACGCAGCATTCCGGTATTTATAGGCCATGAAAGCACCTAAAATGAACAGCGGATGTGCCAGCAGGAATTCTTTATTGCGCGGCCGGATATTAACTGTATTCTCCAGGAAGGTCCGGAGAGTCATCTCCAATGGACTTACACTGCCGCTGTTGCCGGTCCGGGTTAAGTAATACCAGCCCATGATCGCCAGAACGCCGGCAGCGATAACCATTATGAGTGTAATGGGAGTACGCAGCAGCTGGCCTGTCTTGCTAAAAGTGAATTCACCACGGTACAGAAGCACATACAGCGCAGTCAAGGCAATCGGCGCCAAGTGCAGCAGGCTGACACCACGGAACTGATTGAGCACAAGGCTGTACGTAATGTTGTTCAGAAGTGCAATTACAAACGGTACGGCACTAAGCGAGATCAGTGCTGTTTTCACATAAAGTACAAGACTGTGCACCAAACGCCGCTTGGGACTCATGACCGTATAGGTTAGTTTATTGGTTCGAAGCGGCGGCCCCTGTTCATTAATTTTGCGGATCGCCATTACTGTCGCCACAGTCGGGGCGCTGATAGCTACCGCAAGTGCCAACGCCTGTTCAAAAAGCTGAGGCTTTACTACAAGCAGTCCGGCACTTCCCAGCAATCCCAGTACCCAGGCAGGAAGTGTGAGCCATGGAATGAAAAAAGAGACAAGCAAAGCAACCATGGATACCGCACCAATTACAGCCCCAAGCTTGAAATAACGCTGATAGGAGGAGTCTACGACTTCAAAAGCCGTAGCTTGTCCCAGGGTAAAACCGTTATCCTCAATTTTATCTACAGCACCCCCGGGATCGCTTAGACTCGTTATGAGGTTATCCAACGTGTCGGTCACCTGAGCTTTAGCGGTGTTTCTTGCCGGAATCGTATTGAGATAAATCATCCGGATATTACGGTCTTTGGTTGCAAGCGCGAAACGGTCAGCAATGATTTCCGGTGACAAGCCGGAATCTTTTTCACTGAGAGAATACAACCGTGCGACGTTATAATCGAGCTCATAGGCGAGTTTATTAAAACCTTTTTGCTGGGCCTTAATATTCTCAATTGCAGCAATCCCCATTCCGCGTTCCTTCATAAGTTTTCCAAAGGCGTCTAAACTCTTCAAGTCAGCGTCATCATTATATCCCTTGACCGACTCGCCTTCGAAAAGAATCCGCTTGACCCCGAGTTCCTCATAGCGGTCCAGCAGTTTCTGTACTGCTTCCTGGTTATACTTTAAGGAGTCCACTAGACGGGGGACAATGTTGAACCCTTTGCCATGCAGCATGTCCAGCGTCATCGGATCCGGCTGTAGCGGTTTCATTGTAGCATCTTCAATCGGAGTCTTGATGATCAGACCCTGCTGTCCGCGGAAACTCCAGTCCTCCGTTCCAATGTCAAGACCGCTGAACGCTTCACGTATCATTGCCGAGAGTGCATCACTATTATCTGCGCTCGTAAAGAGGACATATGTATAGTTCTCATTCTCCGGAATCACAGTGTCGGTAAGATTAGCGATATCAGCCGCTCCCCATAACATCAAACGGCGGGCCTTACGGTAATCCTCAAGCGTACTTTCATAAATTGCCATGCTCTGAACGCCGGCATCCTTTAAACGGTCAAGCTGGTCGGAAATATAATCCTTCGGATTAGAGCGGTAGCTGGCCACTTCAACCAGATCGCGGTAATCAAATACAAATTCAACCGTTTTGGATGATTTCTCCGTCTGCAGCCGGTCATAAACAACCGGGAGCGCAGCCAAGACACCAATTATTACGATAATCCACAACCACTTTCGCGAAGCTATATTCCATCGTTGCCATTTCTGCTGCACCAAAAGTACCTCCTCTTTCACTTTGAAGCCTAGTACCGTTTATAAAACAGTCTTCACTGCCAAGCTACATATTAATTAAAATCGCTCTAAACTCAAGCAGAAACGGATGTGCATCCGGTTAGGAGCAGTATCCGTTTCTGCAGGAAGTTAGCTATCTCGTATTATTTCCCGTCAACGCGGGCCATAACCTGCTGCGTAAGTGCAGCAACCTTATCCTTGGCATTCTGGAGCGATTCACCGCGAACCGCAAAGTACACCTTGATCTTCGGCTCTGTACCGGAAGGCCGCAGGCAGAACCATGAGCCGTCGGATAACAGATACTTCAGCACATTTTCCTTAGGCAGGCCATTCAGCCCCAGAGAGTAATCCAGAACCTCGCTTACAGAAGCACCTGCGATTTCCTGCGGGGGATTGCTGCGCCAGTCATTCATGATTGCCTGAATCTGGGCTACACCGTCTTTACCCTTCAACGTCCGTGATTCCAGACTTTCCAGGAAGAACCCAAACTTGCTGTACAGCTCCTGAAGCACATCATAAAGCGTCTTGCCTTGAGCTTTGTAATACGCCCCAGCTTCTGCAATCAGCATGGAAGCCAGAACGGCATCCTTGTCCCGGGCATAATTGCCGGCAAGATAACCATAACTCTCTTCGTAACCGAAGAGGTACGTGTATTCCCCGGACTGTTCGAACTGGGTCATTTTCTCCCCGATATATTTGAAGCCGGTCAGCGTATTGAATACAGTAGCGCCATAATGCTCGGCAACCGCTGCGCCCATTTCACTCGTCACGATGGTCTTGACAACAGCACCGTTCTTCGGCAGCTTGCCTTGTTCCTGCAAACGGCTCAGGTAGTAATGGATCATCAGGGCCCCGGACTGGTTACCAGATAAAACAACGAAGTTCCCTTCATTGTCCCGTACGACGGCCCCCATCCGGTCTGCATCAGGGTCGGTACCGATCAGCAGGTCGGCATTCAATTCTTCGCCAAGTTTTATAGCCAGGGTAAAGGCTTCCCGCTCCTCGGGATTCGGTGATTTCACCGTCGAGAACTCAGAATCCGGCTGCTCCTGCTCCGGCACCACATGGACCTGCGTAAAGCCGATCTTCTTCAGTACACTGCGGACCGGCAAATTGCCCGTTCCATGCAGCGGAGTGTACACAATCTTGAAATCTTTGCCAAGAGTAGAAGCGATCTCTTCACGGGCAACACTCACAGCAGCTACTGTATCTGTAAAAGCTTCGTCTTCTTTCTCTCCCAGCCAATGCAGCAAGCCTTGACTTTCTGCATCTTCACGGGAAATCCGCTTTACACCATTGAAGGAATCAACCTCCAATATGTAGGAAATGACTTTCTCCGCCTCGTCCGGCACCAGCTGTCCACCTTCAGCATTATAAACTTTATAGCCGTTGTATTCCGGCGGGTTATGGCTTGCTGTGATAACAACGCCACCTGACGCCTTCAAATGACGGACAGTAAAGGAAAGCTGCGGCGTCGAACGCAGGGATGGAAACAGATGCGCCTCAATACCGTTGCCGGCCAGCACAAGAGCTGCCTCCAGCGTAAATTCGGGTGAGAAGCGGCGGGAGTCATGCGCGATGACTACGGAAGGTCTGCCTTCTCCAGTATGCTGCTCCAGTATATAATTAGCGAAACCTTGAGTGGCCCGGCCTACTGTATATCGGTTGATCCGGTTGCTGCCTGCGCCGATAACCCCGCGCAATCCGCCTGTGCCGAACTCCAAATCTCTATAAAAGCGTTCTTCCAGTTCCTGTTTTTCATTCGCAAGAAGGTTAAGTTCTGCCTTCGTTTTCTCATCCACAGAAGGGTCCTGCAGCCAACGTGTCAATGTTTCTAGCGCTTTCGGGCTTAATTCAGTCATATGAATCTCTCCTTATCCATATTATGATATATGATTGTATAACAGGTGCTAGCTGAGCGCGAACATAATTTCGCCAGAGGCTACAATCTTGCCCTCCACCTTCGCGGTGGCTTGGCCTTTTCCGATGCTGCCTTTAAGCCGGGTAATCTCCACCTCAAGCGTTAGCGTATCTCCCGGTACTACCTGGCCACGGAAACGGAAACCGTCCAGTCCGGCCAGAAAACCGATTTTGCCCCGGTTGGCTTCAAGTCCCAGAATAGCTACGGCGCCTACCTGTGCAAGAGCTTCTGTAATCAGAACGCCGGGCATTACCGGATAACCCGGAAAGTGACCGGTGAAGAACGGTTCATTTACCGTCACATTTTTGATGCCGACAGCCCGTTTGCCCATTTCTATTTCTGTAATTTTGTCCACCAGCAGAAATGGAGGCCGATGGGGTATTATTTCTTGAATTTGATTGATATCCAGCATTGTCGCAAAGCTCCTTTCGGATGTAACCGCGTGTTTAAACAATCCGCTGGGCAGTACTTTGATTTTATTCTTTTACAAAGTCTGCATAAATATTGGCGGCTTCGGTAAAAACTATAATTATCCTTCACCACCTGCAGCAGTGGAGGTTAAGATAAGGGGCTTTCTCCACCGCACGCGGCAGCATGGCGGAGAGGGCCCTTTTTGGCGTTCCTTGGTCCCCAATCATTATACATTTTCCAGTATAAAAAAGAAAACTCCCTTAGACAACCAGGGAGCTTTAAAACACCTCATATTTAAGGTGCGAACACCAAATCATATACATGCTTCCAGGTACTCCACAGAAGCACATCACTGAATTCCTTTTTGCCTAGAACGACGTAACCGACCACAAGACCACTCGCAAGCGCAGCTACAAGCAGCAAGGGAATCATAATCCACTGGATAATGGCCCATATGGATACTCCACGCTTCTTCACCGGCTGCCGTTGATCTTCTTCCGGTTTCTTATTGTCCTGACGACTCATTCCTTCACCTACCCACGCATAGAATTGGCCAGGCCAAGCATCTGGTCACTGGAGGAAAGTGCCCGTGAGACAAGCTGATAGGTGCGCTGAATCTGCATCATTTCCGTTATTTCCTTGCTGAGGTCAACGTTGGACTGTTCCAGATATCCGGAACGCACTCCTACTGCTGAGGCTTCACCCGGTGCTCTTTGGAGGAAGGCTTGCTGCGCTGTGACTCCGTCAGCAAGCACGTAAAAATTACCGTCGACTGCCTGCATCGCACTCTTGCTTAGCGGTTCTACAATCATAATTGTACCCGCTACCCGGGCCGGCGCATTCTCGCTGGTCTTCGTGAGCACCCGGCCGCTCTCATCAATAGCGGCACTTACATTCGCAGGTACTGTTAAAGGGTTGCCGTCTGTATTCAATACAGGATTGCCTGTATTATCTACCAACATCATATTATCGGGGTTGGACACATCCGGTGTAAAATGAAAATCCCCTTGCCGTGTATAAGCGGTAGCTCCATTCACCTGAACCCCAAATAACCCGTTACCTTGCAGCGCCAGATCCGTCGGATTCCCTGTTTCTTGAAGCGGACCCTCTTCCCAGTTGGTCTTAACCCCAGGCACACGGACCCCAAAGCCGATATTGAAGCCAAGCGGCATGCTGCGGCCGGGCTGATCGTAGTCTTTGGACTGCTGCTGAACACGGGTCAGAACGTCCTCAAACGAACCTTCTTTGCTCTTATAGCCATTGGTACTCATATTAGCAAAGTTATCCGCGATAATATCCAGACGCTGCTGAAGGCTGGACATTGAGACAGAAGCGCTGATTGCCGAATTGTTCATGGATTAATCCCCCTCTATACTCTACCGACTTCATTGACGGTCTTCTGCAGACTGGTGTCGTAGAATTGAATGACCTTCTGGTTCGCCTCATACGCCCGGTATGCAGCATTCATATCCACGGTTACCTGGGTAGGGTCCACATTGGAATTCTCCAAATATCCCTGGCGCACCTGCAGGTTATCTCCTGCGTTAGCATAGCGGATTTCCGCAGCCTCAATATCATCGGCATGGAAGACACCGTTACCGTCGCGCACTAGTTCCTGCGGTCTCGTGATTACACTGACACCAATTTTGGTTCCGGAAGGAAGCCCTGTAGCCGTATTGATCAGATTGCCCTGCCCGTCCACTTTAAGATTATCCTGCGGGCCTGTCAAGACCAGCGGGTTGCCGTTAGCATCCAGAACATTAAATCCTCCGGCGCTGAGCACCTGTCCGGTCGCGCTAACGCTGAAGCTTCCGTTGCGTGTATATAAATTATTGCCTTCGTTATCTTGAACGGTAAAAAATGCCTGCGGCCGGTAGATAACCTCGCCTTCAGGAGTTACATATTTGCCCGACCCGTCAAAAGCTATGTTGTCTCCGGTAGCAGGGTCCGCGACCTGTAAGTCAGTAGACAAGGCAAAGTCAATCGACTTTCCGCTTTCAATCAGATCGCCCTGCAAATATTGGGAAACAGATTGTTCTGCAAAAACCCCTGTGTTGAGGCGGCCTACCGGCTTCGTGGTGCCGCCACTCATGGCTGAAATCAATACATCGGGAAAGGCATGGCTGACACTATCGACCTGCTTGTACCCCGTTGTATTCAGATTGGCAATGTTTTGCGTCGCCGTATCATGTCTGCGCTGCTGCGTGACCATCCCGGCAGCGGCCGTATATAATCCTCTAATCATGAGGGCAATTCCCCTTCCTGAATCTGCTATTATCCTTTATTATCGGCAGCTTAGAACTTTTTCTTAACGACCTTGTCCAAATGATCCAACATAATCCCCGTTCCCTTGACCACACAGTGCATCGGATCTTCAGCTACCCAGACAGGAACATGCAGCTGCTCCGAGAGCAGCTCGTCCAGCCCGTTAAGCAGTGCGCCGCCGCCGGTCAGTACAACCCCGCGGTCAATAATGTCGGCCGACAGCTCCGGCGGTGTACGCTCGAGCACTGATTTTGCCGCAGCGACAATAGAGGAAACCGGATCCCATAATGCTTCTTTAACCTCACCGGAGTTAATGGTCAGTGTTTGTGGAAGTCCGCTGACCATATCCCGGCCGCGAATATCCATTTCCGCCTGCATGCCGCCCGGCCGGACTGTTCCGATGGTCACTTTAATATCCTCAGCCGTGCGCTCACCGATGAGCAGTTTATATTTCTGTTTAATATATTTTAAAATGGCATCGTCGAACTTGTCCCCTGCAATTTTGATGGAGGAGGCGGTAACGACGTCGCCCATGGACAGGACAGCTACATCCGTCGTTCCGCCGCCGATATCGACGACCATATTTCCGCTTGGTTGATAAATATCCATACCCGCTCCAATTGCCGCGGCCTTGGGTTCTTCTTCCATATAAACATCCTTGGCCCCGCTGCGTTCCGCCGCTTCACGGATCGATTTCTGTTCAACTGATGTAATATTCGTGGGGGCACAGATCAAAATGCGGGGCTTAGCGTACCAGGTACGGCCGCCAACGCGGTCGATGAAATATTTCAACATCATTTCCGTAACGGCAAAATCAGCAATAACGCCATCCCTAAGAGGACGAATGGTTGTAATGTTTCCAGGTGTCCGTCCTACCATGCGACGCGCCTGTTCACCTACCGCAAGGACTTTCTTCGTATCACTTTCAAGTGTGACCACGGAGGGTTCATCCAGAACGACTCCCCTCCCTTTAACATGAATGAGCACATTGGCCGTACCGAGATCGATTCCGATATCCTTGCTAAGCATAATGAAAGAGCCCCCAAAGTGTTATTTTAAATGAGATTAGTTAGTGAGTACCAAATTTAAAAATACCATACTTTAGGGGATATACACAATGTAATAAACCTGAATTATTGCTTAAAATTCCGAAAATATCATGGCTTTGCGGCTACGGCAACCTCACGTTTTTTACCGGTCGTTTTCTTATATTTAATTTTTGTGGCTTCTCCCCCCCGCAAATGACGGATTGATTTGTGATATTCGAGAATGTGCTTCACCTGATCGGCTAAATCAGGGTTGATCTCCGGCAAACGCTCGGTTAAGTCTTTATGCACCGTGCTCTTTGAAACGCCAAATTCCTTGGCAATGGTCCGGACTGTATGCCTGGTTTCCACGATGCAGCGTCCGATTTTGATCGTACGTTCTTTGATGTAATCGTGCACGCTCCCGCCTCCCAACTGTGGATAGTTTGGTACATTATATGAGGGGCGGGCCTATATATTCGCGCTTTCAGGGGATGACAAGCCCTGGAAGGCTCATTTTATTTCCTGGACAACCGTAAGAAGGGCCCATTTCGGCGGAAAACAGCTTACTTCTGTCCTGCTATGCTCCGCAGAACACAGCAACAAAAAAACAGGAGGCATTCGCCTCCTGTCTAAAAGTTATGCTTAACGCTGTGGCAGCAGATCCGAAGGATTGACTACCTTGCCATCCTCGTACACTTCAAAGTGCACATGATTGCCAAGATTTTTCTCAATTTCACTGCGTCCGGCCGTTGCCAGCGTGTCGCCTTGCTTCACTTCATCGCCTTGCTTCACTTTGGTGTCGCCGAGGCTCTGATATACCGTCTTCAGATTGTTCGGATGGGTAATCTCTACAACCTTGCCGAACACTGCAACATCTTCAACCCGTGTTACTTCACCGCTAAGCGCTGCCTTGACATCAAACGTCTTGTTGTCCTCACGTGCGATGTCGATTCCGACATTCGGCACGAAGGTGTCATTGTACTGCACCATAGCCGCTACATGGTTCTCTTCCGTCCCATTCTCATCATAGAACGGTTTTACCACTTCCACTTCTCCGGGACTGGCTACAGGCCAGGTCAGAGTTTCTGCCGAAGCGACAACTTCCAAAGCCTCAGGGTCGTTTGCTGCACCGGCTTCTTTGCTGGGTTTAGCGGCATCCTGTGAAACGACTGCGTTGGTGTCGGAGTTCAGCGGCTTCTGGCCGGCATCCTGATAGACCCACACCAAGGTTAGTATAATAGCCGCTGCCGCCGTGTAGACTGCCGGGAATACCCACCGTTTGGAGAACAGCCTGTTCCATGAAGAAGGCTTAGCGCCTGAATCTCCCTGCTTGTTTTTGAGAGATTCATCATGGGTTGATTTGTTTTTTTCTTGTTCATTCATATGTTTATCACCTCAGTAACCAGTGTTACCGGGCGCTTCGCTTTTATACGTATCTTTCAAGTTATTTTTTCAGAAGAGTTGAGACTTGAACAAAAGAGATACCGCTGTAATAGTGTTTGAGAATTTGTGTCGCTGTGCTGCCTTCCTTGGCCATGCCGTTTGCCCCCCACTGGCTCATGCCGACTCCGTGTCCATTCCCGTAAGTTGTGATTATATACTCGCTGCCCTTTCGCTTCCAGGTAAACTGGCTGGAGCGCAGCCCCAGCTTCTCGCGCACCTCCCGTCCGGTAAATACGGTTCCTCCAATCGATATCTCCTTGACCCGGTGTCCCGCAGTCAGAGACAGTACTTTCACAGGCATCTGTGCAGAAGAAGAGGAGACCGGCTTCGCCCCTCCGGAAGCTGTAAGATCCTTGGAAGCAGGTAAAGCCTTGCCGCTTAACCCCAGCTTGCCTATCAGCTCTGAAATACTAAAGGTATAGGTTACCGCGAGATTCGGTGTAATCTCCTGCTCCCAGGGGCTGGCTACACTGCGCAAATAAGGCACGGCGGCATTCCAGTAGTCTTCCGAATTTTCCGTATAGCCTCCACTGGAGGCGAAAAAGGAGGCGGTGATCGGCTGCCCCTTATAGGTCATAATGACGCCGCGCGTTTCGCGGACCGCGCGGCGGAGTTTGGCCAACCCGGCGCTTTTGCCGCCGCGCACCCAATCCCGTTCCAGCGCCGCCTGCGAGACGTAAGCCTGATGGCTTACCGTATCGGTCACATCCGCGCCCGGAACGGGCACGCCACTGCTGTCGCCGGCCACTAGGCGGCGCATAATGAACGTGCGGGCGGCCACGGCCTGCGCTTTGAGCGCTTCGAGCTCAAAGTCCGCCGGCATCTCGGCCNCACGCCACTGCTGTCGCCGGCCACTAGGCGGCGCATAATGAACGTGCGGGCGGCCACGGCCTGCGCTTTGAGCGCTTCGAGCTCAAAGTCCGCCGGCATCTCGGCCGCCAGCACGCCGCTGACGTACTCCTCCAGCGGCAGGGTCTCTATTTGTCCGCTCTGCGACAAATAGACATGCACTTCCGGCTGCGGGGCCTCCCCCGCAGCCGCCTCAGGCGCCACAGGCCGTTCCGTAGCCTGTGGCACGGCCTTGGGCACCGGATGCGGATGCCCGCCTCCGCGCAGCGGGACAATCGCCAGCGGCAGCAGCAGCGCCGCCAGCAGCGGCGCTGCGAGCCAGGCGGCCGGGGCCAGCCGCTGGATACGGGGCGCTCCGCGCCGGGTGCGTGCGTAACGGCGTTTGAATTTGCGCCGCAGGTAGTGGAAATCTTTCATCTCTATGGCTCCTTCCGTAAGTCACCGGTGATTCTTATAGATATGAGTTTTCCACAACTGCTAGAACGCTATTCTGAGAGTGAGAGAATCAAATTGCCGTGAAGTTAGCAAAATTCTCAATCGGCATAAAAAAGACCGCACCGCAAATGCGGAGCAGCCTATTTCATTTATATTATTTACGATTATACCCAGGTTGGCTGAATCTGAAAGCGCGGCTTCAGCTCATCGCTTTTGTATGATTCGCTTTTGGTAGCTTCCGGTTTGGCAATTTCTTCTTTAGATGCCGCTACAGCCGGCTCTTCCATGGAAATCCGCCAAATGTCTGCACCAAGTCCCGACAGCTTCTCGGCCAGATTCACATACCCGCGGTCAATGTGATGCGTACCGCTCACTTCCGTAGTCCCTTCGGCAACAAGTCCCGCCAAAATAAGCGCAGCGCCTGCACGCAGGTCCGTAGCGCACACTTTAGCGCCGACAAGCTGAGCATTGCCGGTCACAATCGCCGAACGGCCCTCAATCTTGATCTCGGCGTTCATGTTGTGGAACTCATCCACATGCATAAACCGGTTCTCGAAAACGGTCTCCGTTACGACACTTGTACCTACGGAGCGAAGCAGCAGCGCCATCATTTGCGACTGCATATCGGTAGGGAAACCCGGATACGGCAAAGTCTTCAGATCAACAGCCTTCAGTGGCTTGTCGCTGATGACGCGCACGCCATTCTCATCAGGAATGATCGTAACGCCCATTTCCTCCATCTTGGCAATAACAGGTCCGAGATGATCGGCAATCGCGCCTTCAACGTATACATCCCCGCCTGTGATCGCTGCAGCTGCCATGTAGGTACCTGCTTCAATCCGGTCAGGAATCACATGATGTTTTACGCCGTGAAGCCGTTCTACGCCCTCAATACGAATGACGCCGGTCCCAGCTCCACGTACAATGCCGCCCATTCCGTTCAGATAGTTGGCCAAATCGACAATTTCCGGCTCTTTCGCGGCATTCTCAATCACAGTTACGCCTTCAGCGAGTGCTGCGGCCATCATTATATTTTCAGTCGCACCCACGCTGGCCACATCCAGATACACCTTGGCTCCACGCAGTCGACCGTTTGATTTCGCTTCAATGTAGCCTTGGCCCAAGCTAATCTCGGCACCAAGCGCTTCAAATCCCTTCAAATGCTGGTCAATCGGCCTTGTACCGATGGCACAGCCGCCGGGCAGAGAAATGCGTGTATGACCCATACGGGACAATAAAGGGCCCATCACCAAAAAAGAAGCCCGCATTTTCCGCACCCATTCATAAGGTGCTTCACAGGAAGTGATGTTTCTAGCATCAACCTCGATGATATCGTTCTGGTATGTAACACCTGCACCCAGAGATTCCAGCACTTTGCTGATGGTCATTACATCGTCTAGCGGAGGTGCGTCCACAATGACGCTAACTCCTTCTTCTGCCAATAGAGAGGCGGCTATGATCGGTAGTACGGAATTTTTTGCGCCGCTTACTTTCACGCTCCCGGTCAATCTGTTGCCACCGCGGACGATAAATTTGCTCATTTCGGTTTCCCTCCGCGTCCATATTTCTGAAATAATTTTGAATTTAAGATTCATTTGTTAAATATCGGATATTCCGTCTGTGCGCCCGATGTGCGGGCACGTTCCTTAAACTTCAGTGTTGACATAATAAAACCTTATTATTCGACACCTTTTTCGCATCCATAGACCTATACAGATATAACCAAACTCACTTGCATTAAAACACATTGCGGAGCAGCCCGCTCCAGCCCAGGTAATCCAGCAGAAACCCCGCCACGAAATGACCGAGGACGATAGCCAGTAACAGATGGAGCAGTCTTCCTTGAGGGCTCTTGGGATATCTTATGACCAAATCGAGCTTAAGGTTCTGAAGTGCCCACCAAGATAATACGACACAGAGCAAAGAAACGATCATTGAAACCAAACCGCTGGTACCGATCGCGCTGGATAAATCATCGTAGATCATTTGTTCCATGTTACCTCCCGTGTGAATGTTACTTGGAAATCGACTCTTATATCATACTTGCGCAGATGAAAAGAATCCAGTACTTTTACGAATTTTTAAACATTTCGCCCATTAAGCCCCAGGTTCATGACAATATGTTCATTTTTTACAGGTTTTTTATTCCAAAAAAAATGCAGCCAAGCTAGGCTTGACTGCATTTCGTGCTACTGCTGTCCTTTTCCGGTGGACACTTTAATCCGTGTAACGGCGCGTTGCAGCGCCAGCTCCGCACGGCGGTGATCAATCTCATCCTGTTTGCTGCGGGTCTGAAGACGGCGTTGTGCCCGTTCTTTAGCCGCTTCGGCGCGTTCAACATCGATATCCTTAGGCAGCTCGGCACTTTCAGCCAGAACTGTCACCTTGTCTTTATGCACTTCTACGAACCCGCCATGAACGGCGATAGTGACGGAAACACCGTCCGATTTTACAGTGAGCGGAGCAACCTGAAGTGGAGTCACAAGCGGAATGTGTCCCGGCAAAATGCCCAGCTCGCCATTGACTCCCCGTACTGTCAGGCTATTAACCTGCTTGGAGTAGACAAGACGCTCCGGCGTGACAATTTCCAACAAAAAGGTATTCACTTCCATTCCTCCTCAAAGCTTTACCCAGTAAAGCTCGCATCGAAAGCATGATCTAAAGCTCAGAATTACATGGATTTCGCTTTTTCGACCGCTTCTTCAATCGTACCTACAAACAGGAAAGCTGCTTCCGGAAGATCATCGTGCTTGCCTTCCAGAATCTCTTTGAAACTGCGAACTGTTTCTTTGATCGGCACATATTTGCCTTTAAAGCCGGTAAACTGCTCTGCCACATGGAAAGGCTGGGACAGGAAACGTTCAACTTTACGGGCACGGGCTACAATAACCTTGTCTTCTTCACTCAGCTCATCCATCCCCAGAATGGCAATGATGTCCTGAAGCTCGGTGTAGCGCTGCAGCAATTGCTTAACGCCTTGTGCGACGTTGTAATGCTCTTCGCCGACAATTTCGGGAGCCAGCATACGCGAACTGGAAGCTAGTGGATCCACCGCAGGGAAAATCCCCTTCTCGGAGATTTTACGCTCCAGGTTGGTCGTTGCATCCAAGTGGGCAAATGCCGTTGCCGGAGCCGGGTCAGTGTAATCGTCCGCCGGTACGTAGATCGCTTGAATGGAGGTAACGGAGCCTTTTTTGGTGGAAGTGATGCGCTCCTGCAATTGGCCCATTTCTGTTGCCAGCGTTGGCTGGTAACCTACCGCTGAAGGCATACGGCCGAGCAGGGCCGATACTTCGGAACCTGCTTGGGTAAAGCGGAATATATTATCGATAAAGAGCAGCGTATCGCGGCCTTCCACATCACGGAAATACTCCGCCATGGTCAGACCGGTCAAGGCTACACGAAGACGTGCACCCGGCGGCTCATTCATTTGTCCAAACACCATGGCCGTCTTCTTGATAACGCCAGAGTCGGTCATTTCATGATAAAGGTCATTACCTTCACGGGTCCGTTCACCAACACCGGCGAATACGGAAATACCGCCGTGCTCTTGAGCGATGTTGTTGATCAGTTCCTGGATAGTTACCGTTTTACCTACACCGGCACCGCCGAAGAGGCCGATTTTACCGCCTTTGGCGTATGGGGCCAGCAGGTCGATAACCTTGATCCCGGTTTCCAGAATTTCCGCTTGGGTCGACAATTCATCATAAGTCGGGGCAAGACGGTGAATCGGATTCTTCTCTGCGACAACCTCAGCACCGTTATCAATAGGGTTGCCAAGTACATTAAATACCCGGCCGAGTGTAGCTGCGCCAACGGGAACCGAAATCGGTCCACCCTGGTCAATCGCGTCCAATCCGCGAACCAGACCATCCGTGGACGACATGGCGATACAACGGACCAGATTGTCACCCAGGTGATTGGAAACTTCAAGCGTCAGATCAATAATGCGGCCGTTCTCCAAGCTGGTTTCAATCTTGATAGCGTTGAAAATCTCGGGCAACTGGCCGCGTTCGAATTCAATATCAACAACCGGACCCATAATGCTTACAACGCGTCCTTTGTTCATCTTCATTTCCCTCCTCGAAAGCTGTTACATTGAGAAGAAACGGCAGTGCTGTCTTCAGGAGTCTATGCCCCTGAAGCGAGCGGTACGTTGTATCGCTCTACGGCACCCGTTTCTTGTAGATCAAGACTGCGCATTTGCTCCGGCAACGATCTCAGTAATTTCCTGCGTAATCGCCGCCTGACGGGCACGGTTGTACGTAAGTCTAAGGTCTCCGATCATTTTCGACGCGTTCTTAGTGGCACTGCCCATCGCTGTCATCTTCGCACCCAGCTCACTGGCTTTGCCGTCCAGAATTGCGCTATAAATCAAAGTTTCGGCATATTTCGGAAGCAGTACTTGCAGTACGCCTTCCGGTGATGGTTCGTATTCATAGGCTGCACTTGCGCCTGTGTGCTCCTCACCCACTGCATCCATTGGGAGCAGACGGTCAACGGTTGGCACTTGGCTGATGGCATTCACAAACCGGTTATAGCAGATATAAAGCTCATCATATACACCTGTCTCAAACTGCTGAACCGCCGAGTAAGCGATCGACTTAATATCAGAGAATTTCGGTGTATCGGACAGCTCGGTAACTTCCTCTACAATCGGGTATTCACGGCGCCGCAAGAAATCACGGCCCTTACGGCCGATGACGAAGAGCGCATATTCGTCCTTGGAACTATGCCGCTCTGCCAGAAGCATCGTTACTTTACGCAGGATATTGGCATTGTATCCACCCGCTAGACCTCTATCGGAAGTAACAATAATATAGGCGGTCTTCTTCACGGGACGGCTGACCAGCATCGGATGCTGCAAGTCCTGTGTACCGGCAGCAATACTCGATACGACCTCTTTCAGCTTCTGTGAGTACGGACGGGCAGCTTCCGCTTTCTCCTGCGCTTTGCGCAGCTTGGAGGCGGCTACCATCTCCATTGCTTTAGTGATCTGTCTGGTGTTTTGAACGCTCTTGATTTGACGTTTAATATCACGCATACTTCTTGCCATGATTTCACCACCTTAAAGCTTTGACGAAGTCAAAGCTGACCTCGTAAGCATAAACTGAGCTTTGAAGAAGTCAAAGCTAACTTCGTAAGCATATATCAGAGCTTCGGCAGAGCCAAAGCCCGTTTCAAAGCATGGGTAGACAGTTATTTGCGATTAGCTGGTCGCGAAGCCTCTTTTGAACTTCTCGATCGCTTCTTTCAGTGCTGTCTCGTTGTCTGCCGTCAAATCCTTTGTATCAGTGATGGATTTGATAATGCCGGCAGCGCTGCTGTCGATGAACGCCAGGAATTCCTTCTCGAAGCGTTTTACGTCTTTGACAGGAATATCATCCAGGTGGCCTTTAACAGCGGTATACAAGCTGAGCACCTGATGCTCAACAGACAACGGCTGGTTTACGCCCTGTTTCAGAACCTCCATCATACGGGCACCGCGGTTCAGACGGGCTTGCGTAGACTTATCGAGATCGGAACCAAACTGGGAAAATGCCTGGAGTTCGCGGTATTGGGCCAGATCCAGACGGAGTGAGCCGGCAACCTTCTTCATAGCTTTGATCTGCGCTGATCCCCCTACACGGGATACAGAGATACCGACGTTGATCGCCGGACGCTGACCGGAGTTGAACAGGTCGGATTCAAGGAAGATTTGGCCGTCTGTAATCGAAATTACATTCGTAGGAATGTAGGCCGAAACGTCAGAGGCTTGGGTTTCAATGAAAGGCAGTGCGGTTAATGAACCACCACCCAGCTCATCGCTGAGCTTAGCCGCACGTTCCAAAAGACGAGAGTGCAGATAGAAAACGTCACCCGGGAATGCTTCGCGGCCTGGTGGACGACGGAGCAGCAGGGACAATTCGCGGTAAGCGGAGGCTTGCTTCGAAAGGTCATCATAAATGACAAGGACATGCTCGCCTTTGTACATGAAGTACTCGCCCATTGCACAACCTGAGTATGGAGCGATATAAAGCAGTGGGGACGGCTCGGAGGCCGACGCGGTTACAATAATTGTATACTCCAAAGCACCATGGCGGCGGAGTGTTTCTACAACCTGCGCCACTGTGGATTGTTTTTGACCAATGGCAACATAGATACATTTCATGCCGTTGCCCTTTTGGTTGATGATCGCATCAATTGCGATAGCTGTTTTACCGGTTTGACGGTCACCAATGATGAGCTCGCGTTGTCCGCGGCCAATCGGCACCATCGCGTCAATCGCTTTAAGACCGGTCTGCATCGGCTCATGAACCGATTTACGGTCGATAACACCCGGTGCATTGTTCTCTACCGGACGGAATTCTGTCGTATCAATCGGACCTTTGCCGTCCAGCGGCTGGCCGAGGGCATTCACTACACGTCCCAGCAGGGCTTCGCCCACCGGTACCTGCATAATTTGTCCCGTACGTTTAACTTGATCGCCTTCACGAATCGCCGTATACTCACCCAGAATAACAACACCGACGTTGCTTTCTTCCAGATTGAGCGCCATGCCCACTACTCCGTTGGAGAACTCCAGCAACTCGCCTGCCATTGCGTTTTCCAGACCGTAGACACGGGCGATACCGTCTCCGACTTGAATGACGGTGCCAATTTCGGCCACTTCGATATCGGCTTTATATTGCTCAATTTGACTTTTGATCAAAGTGCTGATCTCTTCAGGTCTGATGCCCAATATCCTCACCCCTATCTTCTATGCTTATCGTTAAAAGATTTCTCGAGACGCTCCAGTTTGCCGGACAAACTGCCGTCATACAGCGTATCGCCGATTACGACCTTAAGTCCGCCCAGCAGGCTCTTATCCACGAGATTCGTAACACGAATCTTGCGTTTAGTAAGCTCGCTGAATTCTGCGGCCACAGTATCCTGCTCTTCTTGACTAAGCGCATAAGCAGAGTACACAGTAGCATCGCCGATACCGAGGGCGTCTCCTTCAATTTTGATGTATGTTTCCAGCAGCTCAGCAAAAATATCGGTTCTGCCCCGCTCAACCAGCAATTCCACCATGTTCATCACCGTTGGAGAGAGCTTATCCTGAAATGCTGTGCGAAGCACCTTCAGCTTGTCGGACTTGGAGATGCGCGGTGCATGAATGAACCGTTTCACCTCTTGATCGAGATGCAGTACCTCGACTACTGTCTTCAGCTGTTCTTCCACTTCAAGCGTAATGCCTTTCTCCACCGCTGCACCGTACAATGCTCTGGCGTAGCGCCCAGCAACTACCGTATCGCGGCTCATGAGCGGCCTCCTACCTCTTTGAGGTATTGATCGACAAGCTGTTCCTGCTCGCCGTCAGCCTTGACTTCTTTTTCAAGCAGCTTGGAAGCAATGCGGACCGAAGCCGTTCCAAGCTCGCTGCGCAGGGCTTCCACAGCCTTGTTCTTTTCGTTGGAAATATCGCGGACAGCCTCGTCCTTAAGACGTGCAGCCTCAGCTTTAGCTTGATCCATAAGCCGGTCTGCCTGATTGCTGCTTGTTGCCTGGGATTGTTGAATGATCTGTTGTGCCTCTTGACGCGCCTGCTGCAGAGCCTGCTTCTGTTCTTCTACATAAGCGACCGCCTGCTCTCTGGTCTTAGCTGCTTCATCCATCTGCTGCATCACCAGTTCACGGCGTTTCTCCATAACTGCGAATAATTTGCTGAATGCAAATTTGCTGAGCAGGAAGTAGAGAATTACAAATGCGGCAATTGAAAAAACTATATTCGTCCAAACTATAGTCACTGTGGTCACTCCTTTCCGTTACCGCGGTGTGCGGACATATACAAAAGTAAGGCGCGGATGGCACTTGCCCTCCCCGCCAAACCGTAAGAACGGTTTATTAAGTAAACATGATCAGGAATGCAATAACTGTTGCGGCCAACGGAATTACTTCGACGATACCTACACCGATAAACATTGTTGTCTGCAGTGCGTTACGTGCTTCCGGTTGACGAGCGATGGATTCTACCGTTTTGCTGACGATCATACCGTTACCAAGACCTGCACCGAGTGCGCCCAAACCAACCGCGATTGCTGCTGCCAAAAATTCCATTTGTAAATATCCTCCTTTAATTTTGAATCATTTAGTATTTGTTTAATGATATAAAAATCTCCCGCGAAGAGTATTCCGGCGGCTGCCGCTTTCCTCACGGCAGTTCATTAATGTGCTTCTTCCTCGTGGATCGTCATCTGCGCGATGTACACCATCGTCAGAATCGTAAAGATAAATGCCTGAAGCGCTCCTACAAAGATACTGAAGCCTTGCCAGATTGCCAAGAATGGAATACTGAGGAATCCCAGCTTCAGAATAACCGTGATCAAAACCTCGCCGGCAAAAATGTTGGCAAATAGACGGATGGCAAGCGCCACCGGCTTCGCCAAGTTCTCAATAATGTTCAGCGGCAAGAAAATTGGAAACGGCTCAATGTAGTGTTTGAAATAATGTTTACCATTCAGCTTAACGCCGAGGTAGTTCATCAATACAAACACGATGATCGCCAGCCCTGCGGTGACATTGATATCGGCAGTCGGCGATTTATACCACAAGATCTCCGCATGCTCGCCATGCGCCAAGTTTTTGGTCGCTTCGATTACATGTCCGAAGATGTACACCGGTTTATCAGCTTCAGTGATGAAGGAAAACGGCAGACCCAGGAGATTGGAGACAAAGATAAACAATATCAGCGTCAATCCCAGTGAAATGTAAGGTTTCCCTTTCTTCAGGTCCATGGCACTGCTGATGACTCCCTGTACAAATTCCACCACCCACTCCATAAAGTTCTGAAGTTTGGACGGATTCTCAACGGACAGGTTGCGGACAGACATCATTACCAATATGAACACTACCAGCGAACTGATTAAAAGCATCAGAACAGCGGATAAATCAATCGGTATTCCGCCGAAATAGATTAATGGCATTTCATGCATAGTATCATCCCCCTTTCTCTTTAATCTGGCTACAACTTATTCCTAATACCTAAATATATCCCCACAGGAATAGAGAGAAGCTGGGGAATGAACAGGCCGGCAATGGTTGCCTCCAGCGAGAAATGCTCGATCTTGACCGAGAACATGGTGACCAGAATCGCAAAACAGATCCGTGTAAGAAAACCAAGGCTGAATGCCTTCCCCTCGTGGTTTGCAGCCGACTTTGTTACCCGCCTTACTTTGGCGGCAAGATAACGAAAGTTGACCAATCCCGCTAACAAGCCAAGCGCCATTCCCAGTGTCACGGTACGGGTCTCATGATGAAGTGCCCATCCCATTAACAATCCGGACATCACAACGAGAGTAATCCTGGTAACGGAATTGATCATGGGAGTCATATTATCCATTTTGCTCCCCCAGAAATTTTTTGATTAGCAGGACGACGTTAACGATCCCGAGAAGCATCCCGGTGATTGTACCGATGGCCAGCCAGGATTTGGGGCCGTCCATCTGGTTCTGCAGCCATCTTGCCGCAAAAAAACCTATAATAATGTAAGCGGCAAGCAAAGTGCCTGCACTTCCGATGACTAAAGCGGTCCGTCCCAGTCCGGCTTCGTCCTTTTGTTCCTTCATAGGCTACAATCCCAACTAATTTTACTGAATATCCAGACTCTTTGTCAATTCATTGAAAATTGCTCAAAAGTGCTTGAAAACATGAAAATAATCACAGCAAAGCCTACCAAAACCATATAAACCGTACAGTTTCACTGTATGCTGTTTTTATTCACTTTAGTATATTAGTCGTTGTGCCTTCAATTATTAGTTGTGAACATTCTGTGAAATTCCTCAGGACGCTCTTCAACGGCTCCAAAATGGTGCAAAATCGCATTGACAATTCTCTCGGAGGCTTTGCCGTCTCCATACGGGTTGGCGGCCCGGCTCATCGACTGATACAGATTCTGATCGGTCAAAAGAGCATGTGTCCGTTGATACACCTTCTCCTCGTCCGTTCCCACAAGCTCCAATGTTCCGGCTTCGATCCCTTCCGGGCGCTCGGTTGTATCACGCAGCACAAGCACAGGAACTCCAAAGGAGGGAGCTTCCTCCTGCAGGCCGCCGGAGTCGGTCAAAATCAGGTGGGTATGCGGATAAAAATTATGCAGATCAACGACATCCAGCGGATCAATCAGCTTAATTCTCGGGTGTCCGCCCAGTATCTCATGTGCCGGTTCCTTGACTGCCGGACTCGGATGCACAGGATAAACAATGGCTACATCTTCAAATTCATCAGCGATTCTTTTGACAGCACGGAAAATATGACGGTGCGGTTCGCCTTGAGATTCTCTGCGGTGCGCCGTCATTAAAATTAGTCTTTTTCCTGAAGCAAAATCCAGTACAGGATGCCGGTAGTCCGGCTGTACGGTATATTGAAACACATCGGTAACTGTATTGCCTGTGATATAAATGCTTGACTCTTTTTTGTTCTCGTGTCTCAAATTTCCTGCCGACAAATCTGTCGGAGCAAAGTGCAGATCCGCGAGGACTCCCGTAAGCTGGCGGTTCATTTCCTCAGGATACGGGGACAATTTATTCCAGGTCCGAAGTCCCGCCTCAACATGTCCTACTTGAATTTGCTGCAGGAAAGAGGCATAACTGGCCAAGAAAGTCGTCAATGTATCTCCATGCACCAGCACGAGATCAGGTTTGGCCTCACGCAGTACAGGTTCAAGCCCTTCCAGTACCCGAATGGTGATTTCATTCAACGTCTGGCGGTCCTTCATCACATCCAGATCGTAGTCAGGAGTGATTTTAAAGACCTCGAGCACCTGATCCAGCAGCTCACGGTGCTGCGCGGTCACACATACAACAGATTCGATGTGCTCGGGATGCCTGTTCAGTTCCAGGACCAGAGGCGCCATCTTGATCGCCTCGGGGCGCACTCCGAAAATCGTCATTACTTTAATTTTGGACATAACCCCCACCCTCTCTTCTAAAATAGATGCTTGTTCTACGTTTATTCTATATTACTTATCTAGAGATTATTTGGTTCCATATAACCGGTCTCCGGCATCGCCAAGCCCCGGAATGATATACCCGTGTTCATTCAGATGGTCATCCAGTGCTGCCACATAGATATCCACATCAGGATGGGCTGCTTGTACAGCGGCGACACCTTCAGGGGCGGCAATCAGATTCATCATCTTAATTTGGGTACAGCCGCGGTTCTTCAAAGAAGTGATTGCTGCAATTGCAGAGCCGCCTGTTGCCAGCATCGGGTCGATAACGATCAATTCCCGTTCCTGCACATCCGTAGGAAGCTTAATGTAATATTCGACAGGCTGAAGGGTTTCCGGATCACGGAACAAGCCGACATGTCCTACTTTAGCTGCCGGAAGCAGCTTCAGAACGCCTTCAAGCATTCCCAGCCCGGCCCGCAGGATCGGTACCAAGCCCAGCATTCTTCCTGAGATAACCTTGCCCTGTGTTTCGGCCACCGGCGTCTGCACAGTAATTGTCTCCAGCGGAATATCCCGCGTGATTTCGTAAGCCATCAGTGTAGCAACTTCATCGACATGCTCTCTGAATTCTTTCGTGTTGGTCCGCACATCGCGAATAAATGTTAGTTTGTGCTGAATCAAAGGATGATCGCAAATCACCAATTTTCCCATTTCTGTCCCTCCGGTAATTGTGAGTCTTGTTCGCCATAGAAAGCGCTTTTGCTTCTTCCATGGCTAAATCCTGTCTATTATATCATCACCGGAGGCTCTTTTCACCTACGATGACTGAGCCCTTTTCATGGAAGCATAAACAAAGGCAAGCTATTCTTTCCAGTACAGTCAGGAAAATACGGAGTACTTTGGAAATAGAGTGCGCTTTAGTTTGTTCTATTTGCTGCATTTAATACTATTCACATTTTTTTCACTTATTTTAATGAAAACTCCATGAACTTTCATGAATATTTCATGACAACATCAGTCTGTTTTCAATTCTAATATGTGAACATTATGTCACATGAAGATTTCGCTTCTTTATGTTATCTTCCAAAAAAACCCCCGAAGCAGCCGGGATACCGGCGCAACGGAGGCGAAAGATTTTAAGCTCGGAATAGTCTGGCCGCAAAGTGGATATTTAGTACTGGAGACCCGGATAAATCGGGTATTGATCCGTAAGCTGGGCGACCTCACGGGCCGCTTCAGTCAATTTAGCTTCATCCTTCGGATTCTTCAGCACGTTTGCGATAATGCGGCCGATTGTTACCATAGCCTGCTCGTCCATGCCGCGCGAAGTAACCGCAGGTGTTCCGATCCGGATGCCGCTGGTTACAAATGGGCTGGTAGGATCAAACGGGATTGCATTTTTGTTCACGGTAATACCGATGGAATCCAGTACTTTCTCCGCATCTTTTCCGGTAATGCTCAGATTGCGGGTATCCAGCAGCATCAGATGGTTGTCCGTACCGCCGGAAACGATGTTAACTCCTTCTCCGATCAGCGTCTCCGCAAGTACTTTAGCGTTCTTCACCACATTCTCGGCATAGGTCTTGAAGGATGGCTGCAATGCTTCGCCGAAGGAAACCGCTTTGGAGGCAATCACATGCATCAGCGGTCCGCCTTGGGAACCAGGGAATACAGCTTTATCAATGGCTGCGGCCCATGGCTGTCTGCAGAGAATCATGCCTCCGCGCGGACCACGCAAGGTTTTGTGCGTTGTTGTAGTAACGAAGTGGGCATGCGGAACCGGACTCGGATGAACACCCGCAGCAACCAGCCCGGCGATATGAGCCATATCGACCATGAACAGTGCACCTACGTCATTCGCAATGGAACCGAGTGCTGCAAAATCAATCGTCCGCGGATACGCACTTGCACCGGCTACAATCAATTTAGGACGGTGTTTGAAGGCGGCTTTGCGCACTTCATCATAATCGATCAGGAACGTGTCTTCCTGCACACCATAAGCAACAAAGTTATAAAGCAAGCCGGAGGCATTCACAGGACTGCCGTGTGTCAAATGGCCGCCATGCGCCAGGTTCATCCCCAGTACAGTATCGCCAGGATTCAGCGCGGCAAGATAAACCGCCATATTAGCTTGAGCGCCGGAATGCGGCTGCACATTGACATGTTCGGCGCCAAACAGCTGTTTGGCACGGTCGCGGGCCAGATTCTCCACGATATCTACATCTTCACAACCGCCATAGTAACGTTTGCCAGGATAACCTTCGGCGTATTTATTCGTCAGTACGGAGCCCATGGCCTCCATTACTGCTTCACTGACGATATTTTCCGAAGCGATAAGCTCAATGTTGGCACGCTGACGGCTTAGTTCCAGTCCCATGGCTTCCAGTACTGCAGGGTCACTCTTACGCAATTGTTCCATAATTTTTAATTTCCTCCCTAGTGCTTTAGTTTATGTTGTACTTATTTAATCCCTGATTGTTAATGTATTGCCTAAAAGCTGCTGCCCTGCTTAATCGCAGAGCTGTGCACCACTGGTTTCCGGTGTACGGTATACCGCACGTTCGCCGCCGATAAGAGGCGGTCTGCTCCAGGCCGCATTGACTCTGGCCGAACCGATATAGCGCAAACTCGGGCGAAACGGAACCGCTACCCGGCGCAGATGCATGCCGATCAGCGTCTCACCGATGTCAATCCCGGCATGGGCTTCCACCGTTTCAGCCAAAACAGGGTCGGACATCGAGCGGTACGCCGCGGCAGCCATTGAACCGCCGGCTCCCGGTATCGGCACCGCCGAAACCTCCCTCAGTCCGAGCGACTCCAGCAAAGAACGCTCCATGACAAGCGAACGGTTCAAATGCTCACAGCATTGGTATACGGGATGAAACCCCCGTTTATCAGCAACCTGGCGAACACCCTGCAGCAGTTGCTCTGCCACTTCAAGCGCCCCGCCGGTTCCAATCCGGACGCCGGCTACTTCGCTTGTACTGACTCCGACGACCAGGATTTTTCCCGGCCCCAGCTTGCCGGCTTCCGCCAGTTCGCCTACGACTGCTGCGGTGGCAGCAGCCAAGGAAAGCTCAGTCCCCGCCGGTTCCACCCCTTCCCCGGCTGGCCTGCCGGGAGCGCGTTCTTCCCAAGAGTCCTGCTTCATGACTTCATCCATCACTTCTGCCTCCTCAACGTTGACTGCAACTCATTTCAAGCCAAAACCGTGTTTTTACTGCAGAGGTACCGCTGCGCCACAGCAGGGAATGAACGCTGAAAGATGGAGCGCAGCTTAATCTTACATATATTTTAAACAAAAAAGAGCAGTCCGCAGGAAGCTGCGGATGTGCTCTTTTGCCCAGGCGACCGGCCGTTTATTCCAGTGCTCCATCGTGGTTTGATCCACATTTGTCGCCAGTTACACCGGAACCGGATAATATTTATTTCATCTTAAAGGAAAGGCTGCGAAAAATCAACCTTCTTTACAAATGGCGTAAGGATTCCAATTTATCGAGCAGATTGTAAAGAGCGGTACGGATTTCCGCCGCTGCCAGCTCATAATCCTCACGGGAACCGCCATAAGGGTCGGTAATATCAAAGCTTGGAATACGCTGGCGGATCTCGATTATCCGCTGCAAATCGGTCGCCTTCGGCTCACCGCCCAATGCTATGCTTAGTTCCGCATCTGCATACAAGCTGTCCAGCTCCTGAATATCACTATTAACCGCCTCTTCATCATGGACATATTCTTTCAAGGTATACGTCTTCGTAACCGCGCTAGGAAAATATTGCAGCAAATGCCGTTTATGCCCGCCTGTCAGGGTCAGCACCAGATCCGCCCAGGACACCATCTCTGCGTTCAGCTGTGAGGAGATAATCTGATCATTAATGCCCTCTTCCCGCAAGATTGCTCCAGCGTGTCTGGATATGGAAGTGCCGGAAATGGCGGATACGCCTGCAGACCGCACTTCCAGCTCGATTCCGCGTTCCTTCGCAAGTTTCCGCAGAAGCCCTTCAGCCATAGGACTGCGGCATGTATTCCCGGTGCAGACGAATAAAATATGCAGCATGCTTTCCACCTCCAAATAAAATATAAAATAAATTTCTTTTGCCGTTATTGTATCAGAAGATGAACAGCAATCCAAACGCCAGCAGGATCGCTCCGCCCAGCGCCTCCCCGTAATCGCCCAGTCCACGGCTGACCCGCCTGCCCAGCAGCAGACCGGTAATCGCCATGAGTCCCCCGCAGGCGCCAAAAGCCAGAACAGTTAAAACTATGCTATTCACAAACATGCCAAGCGATACCCCGACAGAAAAAGAGTCCACGCTTACACTCAGTGAGATAAGCAGCATGCCCCAGAAGGTCTGGTGATCCATAGACCGCGTTCCAACATGACCGGCCCGGAAAGAGTTGAACACCATATGTCCGCCGAGCAGAATTAACAACCCCCCGGCTGCGAAAGTTGTTACCTGGCCAAGCAGATGTCCCACATAGCTGCCGGTAAACAAGCCAAGCAGCGGCATCAGCACATGAAAAAAAGCAATAAGCAGGCTGAGATGCAGCACATGCAAAAGACGGATGCCTTTCATCCCGATTCCTACACCGAGCGAAAATGCGTCCATCCCGAGTGCGATTGCCATAATGGCAATCGTTACAAGCTGGCCCCAGCCAGCATATTCCCCTGCTATGCCCATGCCTATACCCCCAAAGTCCGATAGTCTTGTACAACAACGATATGCGGACAAGACGGCAATCATGACTGAGCGGGAGAGGCCGGAGGCGGGAAAGCCGCTAGGTGAAAGGATTCCGGTTAAAAATCAGGCGGCCGGGAGGGACTCGACCGGCATTGCACCGGACCGGGGTGCCCCTGCGGGACTTCAACGCAGGGCACTGTGTGAGCGGAGCCGGAAATTATCCGGCGTCGATCACGGATCCACCGGCTGCTTTCATCAGCCGGTTCATGATGGCTGCGCCGAGACCGGCCTCCGGGCAAGCCTCGGCCAGGATGTAGGTCGCTCCCGCTTCATCGAAGCGCCGCAACGCGGCATACAGGGAGCGCGCCCCTTCCTCCGGCGAGTCCAGCGAGCCGAGGGAGACGACGCAGGCGGCCGAAACGGCGGGATACAGGGCCCGGTGCTCCTCGAAGAGGAGCAGGCCCGTCACTTCGCCGTTCCGCTGCGCCGCCTGCAGCAGATCTGCGGCGGTTTCCGCCACGCGCTGCGGGGAAACGCCGCGCACTACGCCCAGCCAGCCGCGCGGGGCGTAGTGCGTGTACTTCATGCCCGGCGCGCGCGGCGCCGGGCTGCTGTTACCGGCGGCCTGCGCCGCGCCGGCAGGCTGGCCGGAGGCGGAGCCGGTACCGGCGTCCGCTTCGGCCCGGGCCGTGGACGGGCCGGCTGCAGTGCCGGCAAAGTCCACGGCAGCAGCCGGGGCGGTGTCCACAGCCCCGGCACCCGCAACCGCCGCCAGCTGCTCGGCGGTAATGCCGCCGGGACGGAGCACAGCGACCGTCCCGTCCGGCTGCACCTGCACGACGGTCGACTCCAGGCCGACCCCGGCGGCACCGCCGTCCAGAACCCCGCCGATGTAACCGGCGAGGTCTTCCATCACATGGGCGGCCAGTGTCGGACTTGGCCGCCCGGAACGGTTGGCGCTGGGCGCGGCAACCGGGCAGCCGGCTGCGCTCAGCAGCGCGAGCGCAAGCGGGTGGTCAGGCATACGCACGCCGACCGTATCAAGCCCGGCCGTCACCAGCGGAGACAACACGCCGGGCCGAACCGGGAGTACGAGCGTCAGCGGACCGGGCCAAAATGCGTCGATCAATGCCGCGCCCACCGGATGCACTTCCGTCACAAGGCCATCCAGATCCGCCCGCTGCGCAATATGCACGATAAGAGGATTGTCGGAAGGGCGTCCTTTGGCCGCAAAAACCGCCTCTACTGCAGAGGTATTCCGGGCATCCGCGCCAAGCCCGTACACCGTTTCGGTCGGAAATGCGACCGTGCCGCCTTCGCGCAGCATGGCTGCAGCCGCCGTGATCGCCCGCTCATCCGCCTCACTCCGCAGCACCGGAGCCGCAGCCGGGTGATTTCCAGTTTCCTTTACGGAATCCAGTTCCCAGTAAATCGTATTCTTTATGTTTCCGCTCCGGCGCTGGGCCGCGAACGGGTAATCTTTCTGCTCTGTCATTTTTCATCACCTTATCATCTCTTTAAATCTCAAAAACGGCCCCACCAGGTGGGGCCGCAGCAAATCCGCTCAAGTTCATCCTATATCGTAACATATCTCGCAACCACGAGCCAGAAAGACTAATATCTGCTCAAGACCATAATCCGCTGATCCAGCTCCAGAGATTGTGCAGCAGCTCCCAGATAAAGAACCGCACTTTTGGGGCCGAAGCTTGTTCATCCCCATTGCCATTCTCAGCCGAAACGGTTGTCACCTTACCCGCTTCTGTAGCCTTCACCTTGGCTCCATCCTCAGCTCCCGCAGCGGAAACGGTCTTTGCTCCTTTGGAGGAGGCAGCCGCATCTCCCGAGCCTGCATCAATGAAGCATAACGGCGGAAACAGTACGCACCACCAGTTCTGCCCTTTCCCTGCACCGAGCGTAACCCGTACCGCTTCATATTCCCCGGCCGGATACACCGTACCACCGTACATTTTGGTCGGGAAAGGAACCACACCCAGTTCCACCTTATAGGTGTACTCAATCCCCCGCTTTTCCAGTTCGTCCGCGACAAGCGCATTCAGTTCCGGCAGATGGCCCCGGATCAATGTCCGCGCCTGCTCCAGGCTCTGGGGATCTTCCAGTTCCGCTACCCACTGGTTCATTTGTTCAACAATGGAGTCCCGGATCTGGCGTTTGACCAGCTGATCGCCCGTCATATCCGAATTCGCCAGAATGCGCAAACGGATCGAATCCTGAGGAATGGTAACCTCCGCTATCGCCGCATCACTTTTTTGCCCTTCCCAGGCCATCATCAGGATCATAAAAAAACAAACTAAAATGGCAGTATACTTAACGGTTACGCGCAAGGAATCCTGTATTCCCGGTTTATTGACATCCATCTCCAGCAGCCCCTCTCCCTATGAATCTCTTATGTCCCTAGTATGCCCGGGGAAGAGAGGCTGCAAACCTAGCAATCTATTAATTTATAATTATATAGAGTGAACTTAATAACTACCCAAAAGGGCAAAAGTAGCGGAGGGGAAATTTGGAACTGTAGGAGCGTCAGCGACCGCCTTTGTCTCCGGATTTCAACCGCATAGGTTAAATCAAGAAATCCGGGGACAACAGCGGCCGGAAGTCCAAATATTCACCGTAGATACGTCCTCGCCTCAATGGGGAAATCTTTAATTCAATCTATATAGCAGTTCGATACCCGCTATTTCACGAATGGAATCATGCTGCTTAATTTGCCGGCAGGGGCTGAGGGAGCGGCAAGCATCGGCAGATCCTCTTCCATATCCTGTCCGTATAAAAGCACACTCATGGCAATGCCCATGCTGGCCATATTAATCAGAATCGAGGTTCCTCCATAGCTGATGAAGGGCAGGGTAATTCCCGTCAGCGGCATTAAACCGATATAAGCCCCGATATTCTCCAGAATCTGATACAGCAGCATGGCTACAATCCCTACGATGAGAAACGGCCCTGCCCGGTCCCTGCTGACAAGGGCTATCAGAATCAACCGGTGAATCAGGATAAAATAGAGCAGCAGCAGTACAGCCGATCCAACAAATCCAAATTCCTCCGCGATCTGCACAAAAATCGATTCCGAATACAAATAAGGCACCATATTGTTCTGCACGGAGCTTCCCTCAAGGTACCCCTCTCCGTTCATCCCTCCGGAAGCAATGGCAATCTTGGCATTCCGGGTCTGATAACTCGCATCCTTGCTAGCCACATCGGGAACGAGCCAAGGATCGAAGCGTCTGATAAAATGATCGCGCCCCAGGGTTTCTTTAATAAAAACTACTGCTTGATCATGATAGTTAATATAGGTCAAAATAAAACCGGTCGCCGAGCCTCCGATAATAAGCAGCCCAATCAGGGCATGTGAAAATTTAATATGGCCAATCCACAGGACGCCTAACAGAATTATGAGATAGCTCAGCGCATTGCCAAGGTCGTTCTGGCTGATGACGAGAAGAAAGGGGACCAGTGCGATCAGACTGAGCGGCACGACATCCCGCCAGAACTGCAGCTGATTTTTATTTTTGCGTACCAACACGGCAGCCAGAAAAATAATCAGAATCAGCTTGAACAGCTCGGCCGGCTGAAAGCTTAATTCACCGACTCCGATCCACCCCTGGCCCCCGTTCTTCACCTTGCCAAAGAAGCTGACCATCAGCAGGATTCCAATGCCTATAATATAAATAAACAGCGCATATTTAACGAGCAGGCGGTAATCAAATATCATCAGCACGGCAAAGCCAACAAAACCCACCCCATAATATTTGATCATTCGAATATGCATTCCGCCCATGCCTTCTCTTCCCTGGGTGACACTATATATAGAAAAGATACTGATACACATCAGCAAGAGCAGAATAACAATGATGACGCCGTCAATTTTTTTGAGCCTTTGCAGCATAGGACGAACTCCTTAAGTTATCCGGATTTTGGACTTATGTACAACACAACCACACAGTATAGCAGCCACTTATTACCATTGTAAAACATTTTACAGCTTGGATACAATTTTATAGTTTAGGCCCATAATCTTCCTGATCACTCACGCTCCCATTTCAAAGCTAATCATAGAAAAAAACCGCCGGAGTTCATCTGCATAGATGTTCTCCAGCGGTTTGTTATTTAGCATTGAAACTATCCCTGCTTGGCAGGGGGAGGGTATAAAGTAGATGTCGGCAAATCCTCCTCAACATCCTGTCCATGCAGCCGCACGCTCATAACGAGGCCAATACTGGCCATATTAATCATAAGCGAGGTCCCTCCGTAGCTGACGAACGGCAATGTGATACCGGTAAGCGGCATTAAACCAATAAAAGCCCCGATATTCTCGAAGATTTGATACAGCATCATTGCGACAATCCCTACAATCAGGAAAGGCCCGCCCCGGTCTTTGCACTCCAGCGCAATCAGGATCATCCGGTGAATCAGAATAAAATAAAGCAGCAGCAGCAGCGCCGAGCCGACAAAGCCGAATTCCTCGGCAATCGCGACAAAGATAGAGTCGGAATAGGTGTACGGCACACGGTCCGTCTGTACGGAAGTCCCCTTCATATACCCTTCGCCGCTCATACCGCCCGAGGCAATTGCCAATTTGGCGTTTTTGGTATGATAACTCGCTTTGGCCGTTGCTTTATCGGGCACAAGCCAAGGATCAAACCGTTCAATCCAGTGTGAACGCCCAATATCGTCAAGGAACCCTTTAATCTCATCGTGATAGTGAATATAGCTCATAATCCCTGCGGTAGCAGCGCTGGCTATTACGAGCAGTCCAATAAGCGCATGTGAGAATTTGATATTGCCGATCCATAGCAGCCCCACCAGAATCACAAGATAAGAGAGCGCGTTACCCAGGTCATTCTGGCTGATGACGATCATAAACGGCAGCAAAGTAAGCAGGCCCAATGGTACGACATCACTCCAGAAGCGGAGTTTGTTTCTGTTCTTGCGGACAAGCACGGCTGCTAGAAAAAGAATCAGGATCAGTTTGAACAGCTCCGCGGGCTGTAGACTGAATCCTCCGAACTTAATCCAGCCCTGGGCGCCATTCTGCTCTGCGCCCACAAAGCTGACCAGAACCAGAATTCCGATCCCTGTAATATAAATATACAAAGCGTATTTAACGAGTATCCGGTAATCCACAAACGTCAGTCCGACAAAAGCAATAATGCCGAGCACATAAAATTTGATCATCCGGAGATGTGCACCGTCCAGTTTTTCCCTTCCATGCGTGACGCTGTATATGGAAAAAATGCTGACGACCATCAACAGCACTAGAATCATTACGATGACGCCGTCAATCTTTTTAATCTTCTGAAGCATATTCTGTCTCCTTACTCTGTACTGGTTCTTCCAGATTCATGCCTGCAGGGAAGTTCCGTCAAAATCTATTGTAAAGGAAGGGGCAGCAAAAATAAAATTCCATCTTCTAACACTTAACTTTCCTGCTTCCTATCGTGCGATGCCCAGCACATGGCGCGGAATTCCGGCGAGATCGTCAACGGTCACGATCTCGTTCCAGTGGCCCGCCGCCTCAAGCAGCGCGGCCACCTGCCCGGCCTGGCCTTGGCCGAGCTCAAAACCGACCAGCCGCGGCGGGGCCGGGAGCAGCGGCAGCTGCTCCATCATGCGGCGGTAAGGGTCAAGCCCGTCATCGCCGCCATCCAGCGCGGTGCGCGGCTCATGGTCGCGCACTTCGCGCTGCAGCCCGGCGATGTCGCCGCCGGGAATATACGGCGGGTTGGAGACGAGAATATCCGTCTCCATCCCCGCAAACGGCTCGAGCAGATCGCCGAGCCGCAGGTCCACCGCCGCGCCGTGCCGCACCGCGTTGCGCGCGGCCACCGCCAGTGCGCCCGGCGAGATATCGCCGGCGCAGACCACCCACGCCGGCGCTTCCGCCGCCAGCGTGACGGAGATCGCTCCGCTGCCGGCGCCGATATCGACGGCGGTCAGCGGACGGGCGGCGCGAGCGTCCCCTGCGCCGCTGCCGGGGCTGGCTTCTTTGCCGCCTGCCTCTGTGCTGGGTGCAGCCGCTTCAGCTCCGGCTGCACCGCCTGCATGCACGGAGCTGTCAGCAGCTTCCCGCGTTTCTCCCGCTCCTGCATTCACCATCCCGTCCGGCCACAGCTCCGCAGCGTAACGCAGGATGGCTTCGACGAGCAGCTCCGTCTCCGGCCGGGGGATCAGCACATCGGGCGTCACCTCAAAGGCCCGTCCGTAAAATTCCTGCTCGCCAATAATATACTGCACCGGTTCCCCCGCCGCGCGGCGGGTAATTCCGGCTTCCCAGGCATCCTTCACCGCTGCCGGAAAAGGATCAGCCAGCGCCATATAATACGCCGCCCCGGTCAGGCCCAGCACATGCTCCAGCAGAAGCTGCGCACTGCGCTGCGGCTCAACGCATCCATGTCCGGCCAAAAAAGAAGAAGCCTCCGCAAAGGCTTCCCGGATGCTTTGCACGTAAGGCATGACATAAGAGTCGTGTTTCAAAGCATTATTCTCCTTTTTCCATCAATTCCGCTTGTTCCGCAATAGACAGTGCTGAGATAATCTCGGTAATATCTCCGTTCATTACTTGTTCCAGACGGTGCAGCGTAAGTCCGATCCGGTGATCGGTAACCCGGCTCTGCGGGAAGTTGTACGTACGGATACGCTCACTGCGGTCACCTGTGCCGACCTTGCTCTTCCGCTCGCCGGAATATTTAGCTTCCTCTTCCTGGCGTTTCAGATCTGAGATCCGGGCACGCAACACTTGCAGCGCTTTTTCCTTATTGGAGTTCTGCGATTTACCATCCTGACAGGTAGCCACGATGCCAGTAGGCACATGGGTTACGCGTACGGCAGACTTGGTAGTATTAACGGACTGTCCGCCCGCACCACTGGAGCAGAAGGTGTCGACACGGATGTCTTTATCATGAATCTCGATCTCAAATTCTTCAGCTTCAGGCATAACTGCAACGGTAGAAGTAGACGTATGGATACGTCCCCCTGATTCCGTCGTAGGAATACGCTGCACACGGTGTGCTCCGCTTTCGAATTTCATTTTGCTGTAGGCACCACGGCCGTTAATAAGGAAGATGACCTCCTTGAAGCCGCCCAGGTCATTTGTATTCACATCCATCAGCTCTACGCGCCAGCCTTGTGCGTCTGCATAACGGGTATACATGCGGTAGAGATCAGAGGCAAACAGAGCCGCTTCGTCTCCGCCGGCAGCGCCGCGGATTTCCACAATTACGTTCTTCTCATCATTAGGATCTTTAGGCAGCAGCAGAAGGCGGATCTTCTCCTCCAGCACGGTCTGGCGTGAGGACAGGTCGTCGATTTCCATCTTGACCATTTCCTTCATTTCATCATCGAGCTTCTCAGCCTGCATCATCTTTGCCGCTTCCAGCTCTTCCATTACATTCTTATATTCGGTATAAGCCTCAAAAGCAGGCTGCAAATCAGATTGTTCTTTGGAATAGTCCCTCAGTTTCTTACTGTCGTTTGCAACATCCGGGTCACAAAGCAGTTCACTGAGTTTCTCATAGCGGTCCGCCAGGGATTGCAATCGGTCCAACAAGGGAATTCACCTCTCCTGATTCAATTTCATATTCAATAAATAATGTTTACATTATTAGATACAATAAAAATAGATATACGACTTTATATTATACCACCGATTATGCCAATTGGCTACAGTGCCCCGTATAGATTTGAGGGATTTTTTAACACGGAGCTTCCGCACCTTATTATGCAGAACCTGCGGTGAGGTTATTCTGCCGTTCCAGCGAGAAATAGAAGGATAATTTATAGCTTGAAGCATATAAACACTTCTATTTTTTATAAAAAGGAGCCATCCGAAGGTGAACATTCACCCCGAAATGGCTCCCCTTCTTGACGTTAAAACGCAAAGCAAAGACTGTTTATACGTGTTATACGTTGAAACGGAAATGCATGACATCGCCGTCCTGTACCAGATATTCCTTACCTTCCAGACGCAGCTGTCCGCGTTCCTTGGCACCGTTCATCGAACCTGCGGCTACCAGATCAGCATACGCTACAACTTCCGCCCGGATGAAACCGCGCTCGAAGTCGGTATGAATGACACCGGCTGCGCCAGGTGCTTTTGTTCCGCGGCGGATGGTCCAGGCACGAACCTCTTGCACGCCGGCTGTGAAATACGTATACAATCCCAGCAGCTTGTAGGCTGCTTTGATCAGGCGGTTCAGGCCGGATTCCTGCAGGCCCAGCTCTTCAAGGAACATCGCCTTGTCTTCACCTTCCAGCTCGGCAATTTCCGCTTCCACTTTGGCGCTGATAGGCACAACCTCTGCATTCTCGGCAGCGGCAAACTCACGGACCTGTTGGACATACGGGTTATTGTCGGCACTGGACACTTCATCTTCGCCCACATTCGCCGCATACAGCACCGGCTTCAAGGTCAACAGATGCAGATCGCGCACGATCAGGAGCTCATCATCGGACAATTCTACACTGCGTGCTGGTTTATCTTCGTACAAGGCTTCCTTGATCCGTTCCAGCAGTTCAACTTCCTGAGCATATTTCTTGTCGCCGCCCTTGATATTTTTGCGGGACCGCTCAATCCGTTTCTCAAGGCTTTCCAGATCTGCCAGAATCAGCTCCAGGTTAATCGTCTGGATATCGCTGATCGGGTTCACTTTGCCGTCTACATGCGTTACATTCTCATCCACAAAGCAGCGTACGACATGAACAATGGCATCCACTTCACGGATGTGGGCCAGAAACTTGTTGCCAAGACCTTCGCCTTTACTCGCACCGCGCACAAGTCCGGCAATATCCACAAATTCAAAAGCAGTCGGAACTGTCTTGTTCGGCTGCACCAGCTCGGTCAGCTTATCCAGACGTTCATCCGGCACTTCTACAACACCGACGTTAGGGTCAATTGTACAGAAAGGATAGTTAGCGGATTCTGCTCCCGCTTGCGTAATTGCATTAAATAAAGTGGATTTACCAACGTTTGGAAGTCCAACAATTCCAGCTTTCAAAGCCATTTATATGACAACTCCTATTTTCGGTTGTATTGATCGCCCGCATAATTACTGACTTGATCTAAACCATTATATATTAGAAAAAAATCTCCAGCAACAGCGGATGTCCGGGGGATGTGTCAGATAAAGGGCGGAGGCGGCAGGCTTTTTACTTGGAAGCAGCCAGCTCCAGTGCCTTCTGGATCGCTTCGTCTTTGTGCCATTCTCTGTTTTTTTCGGCATTCACAACAGCATCGGGCATGGTCTTGAATTCATCATTAGCGGATCCATCTGCAGTCAGACCGAGCACCACCGGAAAGTTGAGCACAAATCCGCTATTAGGCAGAGCAGCGATAAGCGGTGTGGCCCCGATCCCGTCCCCGCCCGTTTTCTCGCCCACCAGGGTAGCAAACCCCGTGCTTTTGGCAAAGGTCGCAAAGCTCTCCGATGAGGAGTAAACATTCCTGTCAACGAGCAAATAGATCTCGCCTTTAAACCCTACCGGGTCGGGAGTAATATCATAGGTATTCACAAAATAAGATTTGAAATCCGTCATAGCTTCAGGTGGAAGCTTCGGCAGCTTTTCCTGCTCCAGTCCCTTAACGGGCACCTCCCCAAACCCTCTGCTTGCCAGAAACGGCTGCTCGTAATCCCCGCCTCTGAAGAGCAAATATTCTTTATACGGGAGTTTTTTATCCGTAAGCTTTGCTACAATATTGCTCATCCAGTACCACTGATCTCCACCACCGTTGCCCCGTATGTCGAGGATAAGCGTTGGATAGTCCTTGATCTCGCTTAAAAAATCCGCAATGGCCGGCCCATCCTGTTCTGTGTATTCCGTCCCGAAACTTTCCACCTGCAAATAAGCCGATTTCCCGGGTTCAAGGATTCGGTGGAGAAGGTTTAAGGATTGTGTGAGTTCAGCCTGACTTCCACGGCTGCTCTCCCCAGGTGTGGCCGCAGCTTCGACAGCTCCGTAACGATCCTTTACCTGTTTCTGCTCCAAGATATCGCTCCATGGTTTATAGACAGGATTGCCATCAAAGATCTGCCGGTAATACTGGTACATTTCTCTTTCCAGCATATAGGTATGTCCATTGTGCAAATCCGCGAGGATTTCATTTAATGCCCCATAGAACTGAAGGTCCGTCGGAGTTTCTTCAACTTTCTCCAAATACTTATCTTTGTCCGCCAGCCAATCTACACCATTTGCCCGCTTGTTCACTTCAAAAAACGGATAGTTTTCCTGCAGAATCTTGTACATGTATTCAAAATCCTCATGCTTCTGCTCCCTGGTCAAGGTGGATTCGGCCGAAAGTGCGGTTGCCGGAACTGCAGAAGGTGCAGCCGCAACCTCTGCCGCAGCGGTCCCGGAACCGGATCCTGAATCAGGATACGCGGCAGCACCATCCGGATTGCCCGAATTCCCGCCATTACAGCCGGTCAAGGCCAATAAGAGAATAAGGCTTGAACATACCGTTGCTCTGTTAGAATGAATTGTCTTTTGCATAGTTTATCTCTCCTTAATAAAGACAATCATATTTTCCTTTTCATCCGAATTAAATCAGATAAGTCACATTTTTCTAATCCAAAGCGTTCTGGAGAACGCCAAAAAGACCCCTTTACGAGGTCTCTGTGTGCTGCGATGAGCCGGGCTTCTTAAAGCGTTTTGGACATGGTGATGTCCGTAACGAGGTAGCCCATCTTTTTGTACAACTCGAAAGCGCGGTTGTTCTGTCCGAAGACATGCAGGCCGATTTTGGAAACACCCAACTCCCGGGCGGACTCATCAAGCGCAAGCAGGGCCTGTTTGCCATAACCTTTGCCCTGATACGGCTCAAAAATATAAATATCATAGATGAAAGCTTCCCGTCCCGTGCGTGCTTCCGTTACATTAAACCAGATATAACCGGCCTGAGTATTACTTTCTGTTTCCATAACAGAATACAGGTAGGCCCCGTCGGTGTGAAGTCCTTTGGGCAGGAAACGCACCATCTCTTCCTGAGACTGCCTGAGCGCAGTCTCGGCATCCCATGCCCCCGCTTTGATCTTATCCTCCGCATAATCACGGGTCGATTGACTCCAGAAAAATTGAAAAGCAATTTCGTCCATTTGGACTAATTTAATCATGATTTGTAATCCTTCCTTACTCCATAATCTTCGCTCGCCCCTACTTGCGTATCAGGCGCGGGTTACCGCGCAGAGCTGCAAGATCCGGCGCGCCAATACCGAACATCGCCGTCCTTAGCTCCAGCTCCACCTGTGCCAGCGCATGGTCCAGCGCTTCCTCAGACTGTACTGCCGGGCCCAGCAGATTCCGGCCGAAGCCGGCCAGATCAGCGCCAAGCGCCAGCGCCTTCGCCGCATCTACTCCATGCCTCAGCCCGCCGCTGCCGATAAGCGCGCCCTGCGGTGAAGCCGCCCGCACCTCGGCAATGCATTCGGCGGTAGGAATTCCCCAGTCGGCAAAGGCCTCCGCTGCCGCGCGCCGCACCGGATCGCTGCTGCGGAACTTCTCGACCTGGCTCCAGGAGGTGCCGCCTGCACCGGCCACATCGATAAAAGCCGCTCCGGCATTGTACAGCCTGACCGCTGTCTCGCCGTCGATGCCCCAGCCGACTTCTTTCACGCCTACCGGCACCTCAAGCGTCCGGCATACCTTCTCGATCTCTTGAAGCAGTGCAGCAAAACCCGTGTTGCCTTCCGGCTGAAACACCTCCTGCAGCCCGTTCAAGTGCAGCACCAGCCAGTCGGCGCCGGCAATCTCCACCGCCCGGCGGCATTCTTCCACGCCAAAGCCATAGCTTAGCTGCACAGCGCCAATATTGGCAATGACCGGAATTCCCGGGGCCATGCTGCGCACATGAAAGGTCTCGGCCAGCTCGGAGCGTTCCACAGCCGCACGCACCGAACCTACACCAAGCGCCCACCCCCGGCGCTCGGCTGCTTCCGCCAGCCGGGCATTGATTGCCCCGGTAGCCTTGCTCCCGCCGGTCATGGAGCTGATCAGCAGCGGTGTGCGCAGCTCCCTCCCCAAGAAGGTCGTACGCAGCGCGATATCGTCAAAGTTCAGCTCCGGAAGCGCATTATGCCGGAACCGGTAATGCTCGAACCCGCTCGTTATCCCGGTGCCGCCGACCTCCTCGTTCAGGCAGAGGCGTACATGCTCAATTTTGCGCTCACCCGTTGTGGATGAAGGCAGCAGAGATGTATGCCCTGCACTGTCTGCAGTCTGCGGATCTCCGCCAGGCTCCGGGCTGAAACATTCCTTTACTTGCCGGTGCCCTTCATCCTGCGGCATATGATTCATCCTGACTCCCTCCATTTCCATAGCATGCTTCATTATAGCATCGCCGCAGAGCAATTTACAGAAAGGGGGCTCCCTTGTATCACGTCAGGACAATGGCATAAGGTATCAGAGGTTCAGCCAAACTATAGATTGGTCGATTTCGCAGCTGCTGCTTCACTTCTCCCCCACGGGCGTTAATAGGTTGTTACAATGCCAACGCAGGCTACAAGAACTGGCTTGACACTGCGGCACACTCAGGAGGATTAACCCATGAATCGACGCAAACATCCCATTATGCCCGGAACCCTTCAATCTACTTATAATATGGAACTGGACTCATCCTTTGCTGCAAAAAAACGCCTCTTCCCACGCCGCCGCTTATGGCTGCTTGCTGCTGTGCTAGTGTTATGGTTAGCCGGTGTAATGATTTACCAGACCCATAAACCGTTGCCTCCGGGCCTTTCTTCTGAAAGCCCGGTGTACAAGGTTCAAAATGTGCACTTTTGGCATGATTTGACTTACCAGGGCGACAACGGGTCGCAGCACCGGGAAGAGCAGATCCTGCCGAGGATGCTGCAAATTATCGAAGAGTCGCGGGAGTTTCTGGTCGTTGACTTATTTCTGTTCAATGGGTATACCCATAAGGATCAGCAGTTTCCTGCGGTCAGCCGGGAGCTTTCCGATAAGCTTATCGCGCAGAAAATAGCGTACCCCGCTATGGATGTTGTCTTTATCACCGATGAGGTCAACACTAATTACGGCTCTGCCCCCAATCCTCTGCTGGAAGAGATGAAAGCCGCGGGAATCAAAGTCATTCTGACTGATGTAGACGCGCTGCGCGACTCCACTCCTGCCTACTCTGCCGTATGGCGGACCTTTATCCAGTGGTTTGGGCAGACCGGTACAGGCTGGATTCCTAATCTTATGGCCAGCGGAGGGCCTGATATCACAGCCCGCTCATATATGAAGCTGCTGAATGTAAAGGCCAATCACCGAAAAGTTGTAGTCAGCGAGAATACAGCTCTGGTATCCTCCGGCAATGTCCATGATGCCAGTGCTTATCATTCCAATATCGCACTGGAGGTAAGCGGTCCCGTTATCGCTGATATCCTGAAGACTGAGCAGGCCGCAGCAGACCTGTCCGGAGCAGGTCCGCTGCTTGGCAAAGACCCCATACTCACGGGGAGAGAAACTGCTGCAGGCGGTCCGCTGGAGGTACGATATTTAACCGAGGGCAAGGTAAACAAATACGCCCTTGAAGGAATCCGTGCGGCCCAGAAGGGCGACATCCTCTGGATGGGCATGTTCTATCTTGCCGACGACACCATTATTGATGCACTGCAGGAAGCATCCGCACGCGGCGCAGAGGTGCGCCTCCTGCTGGACCCGAACCAAAACGCCTTCGGCCGTGATAAAATCGGCATCCCGAACCGTCCGGTGGCCTGGGAACTGAACCGGCGTTCGGATGGCAACATTGCCATCCGCTGGTACAATACGGGCAAGGAGCAGTATCATACCAAACTCTTGTTCATTGCCAAAGCGACCGGCAACTCAATCGTCCTGGGCGGCTCCACCAACTTCACGGCCCGCAACCTGGACGACTACAATCTGGAGAATAATCTCTGGGTATCCGTGCCGCAGGATCAGCCGCTCTATGCGGAGATGGAGAGCTACTTCAACACACTTTGGAACAACGAGGGGGCGGAATACAGCCTGCCCTTGGAGGATTACCAAAGCGAGGTGACCTGGCTCAAATATATTATTTACCGTATGCAGACCCGCTTGGGTCTGACAACATTCTGATCTACAGAAACATCAAGCAGTTCCTGTTTCTTATATTTTCAAAAAAACGCCGGAAAGCTGCACTCAGCTTCTTCCGGCGTTTTTTTTACTTGTCCGTGATCATTCCGTACTCAGAGCAGCGGCGACATCAGCCGGGCTGCAGATTCCAGCATCCGCTCAAGGAGACGTTTATTCATGAAGGTCTCATGCACAATCTGGCGGGTAGACAGCAGATCCCGTTCAAAATCAGCAACGATCCGGGAGACGCTCTCTGTCTGCAGCAGCAGCGCATTGACCTCGAAGTTCAAGTGAAAGCTGCGCATGTCCATGTTTGCAGTACCAATTGTGGCTATCTCGCCATCGGTAATCAGCAGCTTGGAGTGAATGAAGCCCTTCTCGTATTCGTAGATCTTCACACCCGATTCCAGCAAGGCCGGGAAGTAGGAATGCGACGCCAGAAACGGCAGCCATTTATCCGGTTTGGCGGGGAACAGCAGCCGCACATCAAGTCCGGACATTGCCGCTACACGCAGTGCGGTCAAGATATCCTCATCCGGAATAAAGTACGGGCTGGCAATCCAGACCGATTTCTCGGCGGAGGTAATCATGGAGAAAAAGATATTCTTCAGCGCACGCCGTTCGTTATCCGGTCCGCTGGCAATAATCTGCACAGCTCCATCCCCGGCTGTGAACCGCAGCTGTGGCGAGAGATAGTCCTGCTCCAGTATTTTCTCACCCGTTGTATGCATCCAGTCCTGCAGGAAGATAATCTGCATCGTACGTACTGCCTCACCTCTAAGCAGCATGTGGGTATCGCGCCAGAAGCCGTACGTCTTGCTGCGGCTTAAGTATTCATCACCAACATTAAGCCCGCCCATAAATCCGACATCGCCGTCTATGACAACAATTTTGCGGTGATTCCGGTAATTAACCCTGCTGGAGAAAAAAGAGGTGGAATTGCCGTATGAGGCAACCTGTACTCCTGCATCGCTTAATTCCTTAAGAAACGCTTTGGAAAGCTGAATACTTCCTACGGCGTCGTACATAAATCTGACCGTAACCCCCGCACGGGCCTTCTCGATCAGAATCTGCTGAATACGGGTGCCGATATGGTCGGCCCGAAAAATATAATATTCCATATGAATATGATGCTGAGCCTGCCGCAGCTCCAGCAGCAGGGTGCCGAAGGTTTCTTCCCCATTGGTAAGAATCCGCGTTTCTGAATTAAAAGAAACCGGCGTCCGAGCGAGCCTTTGTGATAATCCCAGCAGCTTCTGGTGGGCAGGATCAAAGACCGACCAGTCCTGGTGCATGCGCAGGGCATCATTTTCAATCCGTTCATAAGCCATGAGGTCCCGCTGGGCCTTCTTATCATATTTACGCCGTTTGAACACATTTTGTCCGAACAGGAAATAAAAGACGAGTCCCACTACCGGAATCAGCGCAAGCAGCAGAATCCAGGCCATCGTTGTGGAGGGGTTGCGATTCTCCATAAAAATCCCTAGCCCGATCGAGATGACGGTCAACGTGGAGAAAATACTGATGATCGTACCGGCGGTACTTCCAAGTAAACCAAAACCAAAATAATAAAATGCCAGCAAAGCCCCGATAATGATTATCGCCTGCAATCCTCTTCTCATATGCAACCTACCTTCTCTTTCTTCCGTACATCACTAAAATGACACATTTATATATTACATGAATAATCTCTTTCTTCCTACTGGAATCGTCTGCAAAACACAAATTACAATAATAAGCTAGACTCTCCATACAGAAATTTGTATTACCGCAAAATATATAATATAATCGGCTTGACCTTTGAGTCATTTACAGAACCCAATAGTCAGGAAAGGAGTTATACCTCTTTGTGATTGACAAAAACGCAAACAAAAAAGAACAGATTATCAAAACAGCCATGCAGCTATTCGCTGTAAAAGGCTCATCCTCCACCTCCATGCAGGAAATTGCTGAACTATGCGGAATCTCCAAGGGCAGCCTGTACCTGGTGTTCAAGTCCAAGGAAGAGCTGGAACGCAGCATTTACATATATTGCTTCCGCATGATTCGTGATCCCCTGCAGCGCGAGGAATTGGAGAGCCGGAGAAGCCCACGGGAGAAGCTGCGCAACCAGGTCGAGATCCTGCTTAATCATGTATACGAGCTTCGCGAGTTTTTGCAGCGTCAAATTCAGGAATTTGCCGGAAAAGACGTAATGGAAGTGCCGGAATGGCTGCGCAAGAGCAACGCTCCCCTGCTGACCTGGTTCCAGAATAAACTGGAAACCCTGTACGGTCCCGATATTCTGGCTTACACAGGAGACCTAAGCCTGCTTGGGAGCGGGATGATCCACTCCTATATCCGGGTTATTTTCAATCAAGGGTCACCTGTATCAATCGCACGTATGGCCGACCATCTAGTGGATCTGCTGGACATCGTCGTCTCGGGCCTGCTCGCTGATAAGCCTGATCCACTGATCTCCTCTGCCTACCTCACACAGTGGCTCGAGGAACATGGGGACACCCCGCGCAAAAGTCCGCTGCAGCTGATTAAAGAAATGAAGGTCTTGCTAAGCGCTACTCCCGCCGTAGATACGCAAAGTCTGGAAGAAGGGCTTGAATCTCTGGGGATTCTGGAAAGTGAGATTCTCATGCCACATCCACGTAAGGCAATTGTCCGGGGAATGCTGGCCAACCTGCAGAGCTACCCTGCACTGGACAAGGAACTGCAGGATTTGAATAAGCTGATTTCTCCTTACATGCAGAACACATGCGGTTTATATTAGCCCTTAAGACCAAAGGAAGTGGAAACAGAGAGAGGAAGTCCGGATAGGCAGTACCAGTAAATTATAAATAGAGGCTTTCCATAGGAAAGTCCGAGAGGAGCAGAAACACTACTTATGAAAAACTTAATTAATTTCTCGCTTAAGAACAAATTCGCGATATGGCTGCTAACCATTATTATCGTATTCGCCGGTTTGTACAGCGGCCTGACCATGAAGCAGGAAACCCTGCCTAATATCAGTATTCCTTATCTCAGTGTAACAACGATTTATCCAGGTGCGGCACCGGAGGGTGTTGTGAATGATGTCAGCAAGCCGCTGGAGCAGAAACTCCGCAATGTGGATGGCGTCAAGATGATCACTTCCACCTCGCTCGAGAATGCTTCCAACATCCAAATCGAGTTTGATTACGGTGCGAATCTGGATAATGCCACAGCTGCCGTTCGTGAAGCCCTGAACGATGTCGCTCTGCCGGATGATGCCCAGAAGCCGACCATTTCCCGCTTCAGCCTTAGCTCATTGCCGGTTATCTCGCTCAGTCTGTCCGATGACAAATCCGGGGATCTGGAAGAGCTGACCCGCATCGCGGAGAACGATATCCGTCCTGCCCTGGAAGATATCGAAGGTGTTGCTTCCGTGCAGATTTCCGGACAATACGTCAAGGAAGTCTCCCTGAAATTCAACCAGGACAAACTGAAGCAATACGGGCTGACAGAGGATACCATTAAAGGCCTCGTTCAAGCCTCCTCTCTGCGTGTTCCGCTGGGACTATTCGAAATGGAGAAATCACAAAAGGCCGTTGTTGTAGACGGCAATATTACCACAGTAGACGATCTTAAGAATTTGACAATTCCGCTTGTGCCTTCAGCTGCGGGCGCACAAGCAGGTGCTGGTGGTGCTGCTAGTGCCGGCGGTGGTGCTGTTGCCGGTGGTGCTGGTGCAGCCAGTACTGGTACTGCTGGTACTGGTGCCGCTGGAACAGGCGCGGGCGCAGGTGCTGCAGTACCAACAGGCCTGCCGACGGTGAAGCTGGGTGAGCTTGCCTCCATTGAGGTTATCGGCAAGTCCGAATCCATCTCCCGTACCAACGGCAAAGAATCTATCGGGATTCAAATTGTTAAGTCCAATGACGCCAACACCGTTGAAGTTGTAAACAGCGTTAAAGATACAACGAAAGAATTGAAGCAACAGTATAAATCTATGGATCTTACGGTTCTGCTCGACCAAGGCAAGCCGATTGAGGATTCCGTAAACACTATGCTGTCCAAGGCAGTCTTTGGCGCTTTGTTCGCCGTACTGATCATTCTGCTGTTCCTGCGGAATATCCGTTCAACTATCATCTCGATCATTTCTATTCCCTTGTCGCTGCTTATCGCTGTTCTATGCCTGCGTCAAATGGATATCACGCTCAACATGATGACGCTAGGCGCGATGACCGTCGCCATCGGGCGGGTTGTCGATGACTCGATTGTCGTCATTGAGAATATATACCGGCGTATGACGTTGTCGGGTGAGAAGCTGCGCGGCCGGGAGCTGATAAGCGCGGCTACAAGCGAAATGTTCGTGCCGATTATGTCTTCTACAATTGTAACGATCGCCGTATTCCTTCCGCTTGCTTTTGTCAGCGGCATGGTGGGCGAACTGTTCCTGCCGTTTGCACTGACCATGGTATTCTCCCTGCTCGCTTCTCTGGTTGTGGCGATTACACTTGTGCCGGCACTGGCGCATACGCTGTTCCGTAACGGACTGAAGAAAGGCAAGAAAAACCATGAAGAGAAACCGGGCAAAATGGCTCTGGGTTATCAGAAGATTCTGAACTGGTGCCTTTCCCATAAGCTGGTTACTTTCGGGGTCGCGGTTCTGTTGCTGGTTGGCAGCTTGTTCCTGATCAAACCAATCGGGGTAAGCTTCATGCCTTCACAGGAAGATAAGAGTGTCATCATGACCTATGCACCTAAAGCCGGACAAACCGCTGAAGATGTCCAGGAACAAGGACTGAAGGCTGAGAAGTACATTCTGACCCAAGAGCATATCGACAACATGCAATACTCCATCGGTGGCGGTGGATTTATGGGAATGGGCTCCAGCAATTCAGGTCTCTTCTATATTACCTATGACAGTGATACTCCAGATTTCGACACAGTTAAGGAAAATCTGATTGAAGGGCTGACCAAAGAGGTGCCGGAAGGCGTGTGGGGCGATATGTCCGGCATGATGGGCGGAGGCCTTGGCGGCAATACGCTGACCGTGAATATTTTTGGCGACACCCTGGATCAGTTGGAACCGGTAGCCGATGAGATAGCAGGCATCGTGAATGCAGATACCGCTAATTTCAAGGATGGGGAAACCAGCCTTGCTGAAGGTTACGAACAATACACCGTGGTTGCCGATCAAGCGAAGCTAAGTTCGCTTGGCCTCACTGCCGGACAGATTGCCATGAAGCTGAGTCCGGTTAATGCCCGCCCTGTAATGACAGAGGTGGAAGTGGATGGCAAAAACTATAATGTCTATATTGAAGCCGACACTCATACGTACAGCAGTATTCAGGAAATGGAAGAGGCTACGCTAACCTCACCGCTGGGCTTTACAGTGCCGATCGGCGAAGTAGCGAAGATTGAGAACGGTACATCGCCGGACTCGATTACCCGCATTGACGGTAAAATGAGCGTTAATGTGACCGCTGAAATCATTGCTACCGATGTAAACAGCGCTTCAAATGACGTGAAGGAAAAGATCGAAGCCCTGGAGCTGCCTGACGGAGTTACCATCTCCTTCGGCGGCGTTACCGAACAAATCAATGAAACCTTCGGCCAGCTCGGACTTGCGATGGCGGCCGCTATTGCCATTGTATATTTTGTGCTTGTTGTTACTTTCGGCGGCGGTCTGGCACCGTTCGCGATCCTGTTCTCACTGCCATTCACTGTGATCGGAGCACTCGTCGCTCTGTTGCTGGCAGGAGAAACCCTGAACGTCTCTTCACTGATGGGGGCACTGATGCTGATCGGTATCGTCGTAACGAATGCGATCGTACTGATTGACCGGGTTATTCACAAGGAAAAAGAAGGAATGTCTACCCGTCAGGCACTGCTTGAAGCCGGAGGCACCCGCTTGCGTCCAATTCTAATGACGGCACTCGCCACGATCGGCGCTCTGCTGCCGCTGGTTACAGGACTTGAGAACAGTGCCGGCATTATCTCTAAAGGACTTGGTGTGACCGTTATTGGCGGTCTGATCAGCTCCACCCTGCTGACACTGGTCGTTGTACCTGTAGTCTATGAATTCCTGATGAAATTCCGCAGCAAAAAGGTTATTGAATAGAACTTAAGAACACTAACCAAAAGTTCATAAATAAGGCGCCTTTCCACAATTGGAAAGGCGCCTTTTGTTTGTGCTTAATATGAAAGTAAACATAGTCTATAGATAGCGGCCGGTTACCGTTACTTGGTCCAGGCTAAACCATGGCTGCCGCGCTGCTCTCCAGCGAAGACTTCCAGGCGCGCAGCATCTGCAGATCCTGCGGCAGAAATTCCTCCAGCATATGGCTGAGTCCCAGATATAAAGGACTGTCTGTAGCTGCATTCAGTCTTTCGCAGAATTGTGGTGTCCATCTCAGTAAGTGCTCTTCCAGGAAGTTCTCCTGGATTTCCAGCAATTCCATGGCACTTCTCACCGAGAAGCTGTTATACAGCATCCGTTCATGCAGCACGGCCATAAATTCCAGCTCAATAGCGATATGGTCATCGGCTTCGCCGCCGCATTTCTTGAACACTATCCCCGCCGAAGCGTACACATCGGAGAGCACGTTGCAGAATTCCTGCTCACGGCCCAACTGGGCAGCTTCACGCGGCAGTTCGTTCATCAGCCGCTTGTATTCGCGGTTCTCCTTCTCGCAGATCAGCGGAAGCTGGGCAGGCTCCTGGCTGCACAGATAACGCTTCAGCTCTCTTCCGCCCTCCGTCATTTCCGCCGCTACGCTCATTTGGCGGTTGCGGCTCCACTGGGCAACCAGCGAAAGCGTTGGTTTTCTCCCGTAAAAATCAACTAAAATCTGATATATTAATCCCCGGCTCTCCAGCCAGCGGCTAAATGCCTCCGGCACGACAAGTGATGGAACTGTTGTTATCGTCATTTTGCAAATCCTCCCTACTTGGTTTGACCGGATGCTGCACCCGTTGTTATTACCACGTGCATGCCCCGGTATCATAGCTGTGAGCTGCGCAAAAGTGAACATAGAATAGAGATGAATCTTTCACACCTAAATTATATCGAAATTGTAAAGCGCTTTCAGTGAGCATTTTATGACCATTCCCCGTAATTGTCGTACTATTGTCAAATTTAGACTTTGCCGTTCCTCTTTTGTCCCCTATTATTTAGGTTGTCCTTTTTGCCTGCCGTACAGCAGTTACTCCCCCGCAGAGCGTACGGAGAGAGAGCTAACAACGTATAGCACCATTGACGGCAGCGAAAGCAATCTTTAAAATTTAAATAAGATACACCAATGAAGGGAGCAACGCTATGGAACCGCTGACGGACCCTTTTGGACGTTTACATGACTATATCCGCATTTCGGTTACAGACCGCTGCAACCTGCGCTGCATTTATTGTATGCCGGCGGAAGGAATGCAATTCCAACCGCAGGACGAGATTATGAGCTATGAAGAAATTACCGCTGTGGTGGAGGCGCTGGCGCCCCTGGGTCTGAGTAAAGTCCGGCTGACCGGGGGAGAACCGCTGGTCCGCAAGGATCTGGAGAAGCTTGTCTCCATGATTTCCGCCATACCGGGTATTAAAGATATATCATTAACCACGAATGGTCTCATGCTGCCGGCTAAAGCTGCCCTGCTAAAACAGGCAGGCTTGTCGCGGGTGAATATCAGCCTCGATTCGCTCAAACAGGAGCGCTTCGCGATGATTACCCGCGGCGGAGATGTCGCCAAGGTGCTGAAGGGAATAGAAGCCGCTGAAGCGGCGGGGCTCTCCCCGATCAAGCTGAATGTTGTGCTGATGAAAGGCATCAATGATGATGAAATTAAGGATTTCATCTCGCTGACCCTGCACAGCCCGCTGAATGTGCGGTTCATCGAATATATGCCGATCGGCAGCGCAAGCGATTCCTGGCGCCAGACTTATTTGCCGCTGGAGACGGTCGTAGAAGCCTGTACCGAAGCAGGCTGGGCAACCGAGGAAGCGGAGTTGCCCTCGGGCAACGGCCCTTCGCAGAACCGGCGGGTGGTCGGAGCGCAGGGAACCTTCGGACTGATCCACCCGGTCAGCGAGCATTTCTGCGATAACTGCAACCGGCTGCGGCTCACTGCGGACGGTCATATCAAAGCCTGCCTGTATTGGGCGGATGAGTATAACGTACGGCCCCTGACCGCTGATCCGGCGGCGGTGCAAGCCCTGTTCCGCCAGGCGCTCGGCAACAAGCCGCATAACCATGAGATGGCGCTGGCGCTGGAGAAAAAGGCGCAGAGCCATACTCCGACGGTTCGCCGCATGTCGCAAATCGGCGGCTAGCCTTTATGATTGCAAGTCAAAACGGATACCCTGCAGGCAGCAGGGTATCCGTTTTTTCAGGAAAACAACTTACAGCAGCAGATTTGGAGCTAAAAGCTTACCCACAATTGAAAGCCCATATAGAGGGCAATTCCCCAGATCAGCACCGCCGAAGCCTTGTTCATCAGCCTGACCGCCTTGCCGGAGGAGTCGGCTTTCCCGAGCATTCTCCCTGCTGCCGCTAGTCCGATGAACCATACCCAGGATACCCCTGCGGCAGCTGCCGCGAACACCCAGCGTTCACTCCCGGCATATTGCAGTGCATTGGTGCCGATAACACCAACCGTGTCCATCAGAGCATGCGGATTCAGCAGGGATACCGACAAAGCATAACCCACCTGCCCTTTCAGCGATAGCCGTTTTGCTTCTCCTTTTGCCGGAGCGGCGGCCCATATTTTCCAGCCCATAAAACAAAGAAATAAGGTGCCCGCCCCCAAGACGACCGGCGTCAGCCAATCCAGTGAGAGCAGAACCAGCGACACCCCGCCGACAGCAGCAGCAATAAGCAGACTATCGCACAGGGCAGCCGTCAGAATAACGGGCAGGGCACCGCGAAACTGCGGATGCAGCGCCCCTTGGTTAAAGACGAATATATTTTGTACCCCCAGCGGTAAAATAAGCCCAAATGCCAATATTATTCCATGCACTATTGCTTCCGTCATCATCCGGCTCCTTCCAGCCTGCTGTCTATATCAAATCAACGTATGGCAGCAGCATACACGTCCTTCGCTGCACTATTGATCCTACTCCCCCTAACGGTTCAGGTAACCCTCCAAGTCCAGAGGATACTACCCAACCAAATTAAGAAGCCCGGACGAAGCGTGGTATACTCCAATTAACAAATCTCTTATTCCATCAGCATTTACACCCTATAAAAAGGAGCTAGTCCTTTGACGCGCCAACGCCGATCAGACCATCCACTTATAGCCTCACCCTCGGCAGTTCCCCCTGTCCAATCCGCTTCCCTTGATGATTCTGCAAGTTTAAGCGGCCATTGGAAGCCGGATCCCTCTTCACCGCTGCCGCTGCACAGACAAATCTCAGCCTATTTCATCAGCAAAATCTCCAGCGGCGCCTGGCCTCCCGGCATGCGGCTTATCCCGCAGCGCGAGCTATGCCGTCAGCTTGGCGTCAACCGCAGCACGGTTGTCACCGCGCTCGGGCAGCTCGCTGCACTCGGCTTGATCGAAGGCAGTCGGGGCGGAGGAACCCGGGTTGCCGCTTCAAGCAGGGCTGGAGCCTCCGGGCCGGATGCAGCGGCCCGCTCCACTGGAGCTGCGGGCCAGTTTGGCGGCAACTGGAATGACTACGTGGAGGAAGGCATCCACTACCCTAACCTGCCTGCGGTACAAGCCATCAACAGGCTTGAATATGAAGCGGGGCTGATCCGTCTCGGCACCGGTGAGCCTGCGCCCGGGCTGCTGCCCGGCGAGTCGATGCGCCAGGTGCTGCTCGAGCTGGCACAGAACCCGCTTCCGCCGCTCTCTTACGAGGAGCCGCTTGGCAGCCTTAGTCTTCGCAGAGCGGTCAGCCAGGAGCTGTCGAAGAACGGAATAGCGGCCGATCCGTCTTCCATCCTCATTACCTCGGGCGCGCTGCAGGGTCTGCAGCTCATTGCGCTGGGCCTGCTTCCGCGGGGCTCGACGGTGCTGCTGGAGAAGCCCTCCTACCTGTATTCCATCCACGCCTTCCAGTCGGCGGGGGTGAAATTCAGCGGCCTGCCAATGGACAAAGATGGCCTCTTACCGGATCAGCTGGCAACCGCAGCCATCCGTAGCAAGGCGGCCATGCTCTACACCATCCCTAGCTTCCATAATCCCACCGGAATTCTAATGGATGCGGGACGGCGGGACGCCTTAATGGACATTGCAGGCGGACTTGGACTGCCCATTCTCGAGGATGGGGCTTATCAGGATCTATGGCTGGATGATCGCCCGCCCAACCCCCTGAAAGCCCGGGACCGCGAGGGAAGAGTGCTCCACCTGGGCACGCTGTCGAAGGCGGCGAGCCCAGGCCTGCGCATCGGCTGGATTGTCGGCCCGGAGCCGGTAGTCCGCCGGCTGGCCGATATCAAGATGCAGACCGATTACGGCGCAAGCTCCCTGTCGCAGCTCGCCGCCGCGCGCTGGCTGGAAGGCGGTTATCATGAGCAGCATCTCATCCTGTTACGCGGAAAACTGCGGCGGCGGCGCGATTTCATGCTGCAGCTGCTTGATATCCATTTTGCGGGGCTGGCTTCCTGGAGCATTCCTTCCGGAGGTTTCTACATCTGGCTCTCCCTGAATGGAACTCTTTCGCTGCGCCGGCTCTTCAAGGCTGCACTACAGGCTGGAGTACTCCTGAATACAGGGGATCTGTATGACCGCAGCGACAGCAGACATCTCCGCCTGTCCTTCGCCTATGCCTCTGAGGATGAGATGGAGCACGGAATAGCAGCCTTGGCAAATATCACAATTAATCAAATGACATAAATTTAAATTTGTCATTTGTCATCTACCATGTTAAGCTGTACCTACTGAAGGGAGAATCCACCCGTGAACAAACCAAGCGCTTTTTTAAGCAAGACGGAAATATTGGACGCCGCTGAACAGACCTTGCGCAGGTTCGGCCCTGACAAAACCTCAGTGACCGATGTAGCCAAGCTGCTGGGCGTCAGCCATGGTACCTTGTACCGGCATTTTCCCAGCAAAGCGGCATTGCGGGAGGCTGTAACGGAAAGATGGCTGGACGAGTTGATTCTTGCCCCTCTGACAGAGATCGCGGCAGCTGCAGCAACCGGAAATGCTCTGGAGCAGCTAAGGAAATATGTCGCGAAGCTGATCGAGCTTAAACATCACTACGCCGAGCAGGACAGCGAAATGTTCAAGATGTATGCATCTGTTACGGAAGAAGCCTCCGAGCTCATTGACACTCATATTCAGCGGATTATCAGCCAGATGGGCAGTGTAATCGACAAAGGCATTCAGGAAGGCACGATTACGCCAACCGCCGTTACGGAGACGATTGCCCGTTCAATTTTTTACGCAACGGCCCGGTTCCACCATCCTTCCCATGCCTATGAATGGCATAGCGGGAGCATCGGACAGGAATTCGAACAGCTCTGGACAATACTTGCCAGAGGCCTCACGGCTGTCACCAGTTAAACCCGGTATCTTATACAAAACTAAGCAAATGCTTCCGAAGCCAGTTTTGTCCGGAGCAGAACCTTATGATGTGATGCTAACAAAACTAAGAAAATGCTTCCGAATCCAGTTTTGTCCGAAGCAGATTCTTATGAAGTAACGCTAACAAAACTTTAAGGAGGAACAATTCATGAATCAAAACCTGCAGGGTAAGGTAGCTATCATTACGGGGTCCTCTAGAGGGATCGGACGGAGCGTTGCGGAGAGATTGGCGGAGCAAGGGGCCGCTGTAATCATTAACTATTCCAGCAGTCCTAAACAAGCTGAGGCTGTGGTGCAGGGTATCCAGGAAAAAGGCGGAAAGGCAGCCGCCCTTCAGGCCGACATCAGCAAACCCGCGCAGATTGAGCAGTTGTTCAAGGATACCAAGGAGCTGTTCGGCAAGATTGATATCGTGGTCAACAACGCCGGAATCATGATAAACAGCCTCATCGGCGCAGCTACTGAGGAGGAATTCGACAAGCAGTTTGCCATCAATGTCAAAGGGACCTACTTCTCCTGCCAGCAGGCTTTCTTCCATCTGGAAGAGGGCGGCCGGGTCATTAATTTCTCCACCTCGGTCAATGGCCAAATGTTCCCGGCTTACAGCATCTATGCCGGAACGAAAGGTGCAGTAGAACAATTCACCCGCCAGCTCGCCAAGGAATTCGGGGCCAAAGGCATTACGATCAACGCAGTTGCGCCAGGGCCGGTTGCCACGGATTTATTCCTCGAAGGCAAATCCGAGGCACAGCTTGAAGGGCTGAAGAAAGCCAACGCTTTTGGCCGCCTGGGCCAGCCTGAGGATATTGCCGGAGCCGTCAGCTTCCTCGCCGGGGAAGAGTCCAAGTGGATTACCGGACAAACGCTGCGCGTAAACGGCGGATTTATTTAAGCCGCAATGGCAGGCTCACCGTACAAGCCGTCCCCTCACCGGGACGGCTTGTTACGTTTATCGTCCCGTTATGCAAATCTACGATTTTCTTCACCAGTGACAATCCCAGTCCGCTCCCGCCTCCGCTGGCGCTTCTCGCTTTATCGGCCTTGTAGAATCGTTCAAAGATGCGGGGCAGCTCCTCCTCGGCGATGCCTATGCCGCTGTCCCTGATTTCCACAATGGCTTGACCCTCTGCGTGATGCACGCGTATAGTGATATGCCCGCCCTCAGGGGTAAATTTGATACTGTTATGCAGCAGATTGGTCCATACCTGGCTCATCAGATCCTGCACAGCGTCCACCGAAACCTCCTCCAGCTCGGCTTCCAACTCAATCTCTTTATCCAGCCACTGCGGCTCCGAGGCCAGAATCATATCTTGCAGCTGTTTGTCCAGCCGGTATGACTTCACTTCAAACGGAAAGCTGCCCGCCTCCAATGCCGACAGCTTCAGCAGATTGTCGCTGAGCCCGGAGAGCCGGCTGCCCTCTGCTTCGATGATGTCCAGATAATGTCTCCGGTTGTCTGCACTAAGGCCCTCTTCCCGCAGCGCACGGGCGAACCCGCGAATCGAGGTCAGCGGCGACTGGATCTCATGTGAGACGTTGGAGATGAAATCCTGGCGCATAATCTCCATCCGGCCCAGCTCGCTGGCCATTTCATTAATCCCCTCCACGATTCCGCCAAACTGCCCGTAACGCTTGCTGTTTTCCAGCTCCACCTTGAAATTGCCTTTGGAAATTTGCCGCATTGCTGTCAGGATGGGAATATAGAAAGCTCTCTCATCCCCCCTGGCATGTCCGATAAGAGCTACGATACCGCCCACAACGAAAAAAATGAGAAACTGCAGCGCCATAACAAGCAGCCCCGATCCATAAGGGGACAGAGACCATTCAAAATGTCCCGACAGCAGCTTTACTCCGTAATATCCTCCATTCCAGGAAACATAGAGGGCAGCCATCAGTATCCCCATTCCAAGGATTTCTCTCACAATCCTGCCAATTCTTCTCATCCATTAACCACCTCCAGACGGTAGCCCAGCCCACGGATGGTACGGATATTGAAGCCATATTTTTCCCGGGGGAAACGTTCGCGCAGACGGCCCACATGCACATCCAGCGTCCGTTCATTGCCCCCAAAATCATAACCCCAGATTTCTTCAATCAGCCTGTCGCGCGTCAATGTCTGCCCGGGATAGCTTGCCAGCTTGAACAGCAGCTCGAATTCCTTCAGCGGCAGCGTGATTTCTCCAAACTCCGAGGAGGCTTCATAAGTCTTGCGGTTCATCCGCAAATTTCCGACGTTTACACTCTGTGCGGAGGAAATCTGGTACCGCTTCAGCAACGCTTTAACTCTGGCGATCAGCACCAGCGGTTCAAACGGCTTCACCAGATAATCGTCCGTACCCAGCTCGAATCCTTTAACAATTTGTGAGGTTTCCCCTTTGGCTGTCAACATCAGAATGGGAAAATCATAGCTTTCCCGCAGCGCGCGGCACAGCTCCCAGCCATCCATCTTGGGCATCATCACATCGATGATCGCCAGATCCACGCTGTTGTCCTCAAGCAGCCGCAGCGCCTCCACCCCATCGGAAGCGTCGTAGACCTCATCCATCCCCTCAGCTCTCAGAAACAGCTCCACCAATTCGCGGATGTGCGGATCGTCGTCCACTACCAGTATTTTGGCCATATTCTGCTGTAGCCTCCTCTTTGCCGCCCTCCAAAAGCTGCGGTGTGTTCATTTGCAGCTGCTGTTCCGCGAATTCCCGGTACAACTCGTGACTGCGCAGCAGCTCTTCGTGCGTTCCTTTGCCGGTGATCCGGCCTTTCTCTATAAAGATAATCTGATCCGCATTCACCACGGTTGCCAGTCTGTGGGCAATCACAATCGTGGTCCGGCCTTGCATAAGGTTCGATAACGCACTCTGCACCACTGCTTCGGATTGACTGTCGAGACTGGAGGTAGCTTCGTCCAGCATCAGAATCTTCGGATCACGCAGCAGCGCCCTCGCGATGGCAATCCGCTGGCGCTGTCCGCCGGACAGCTTCACGCCCCGTTCCCCCACATCCGTCTGATAGCCGTCAGGAAGCTCACGGATAAAGCCGTCGGCATAGGCCATGGCTGCAGCACGGCGCATCTCCTCCTCGCTGATCTTCCGGTCAAGCCCATAGCCGAGATTATCGGCAATCGTGCCGGAGAGCAGCGGGCTTTCCTGCGAGACATACCCGATCAGCTTGCGCCAGGAACGCAGGGAAAACACCGACACTGGCTTCCCGCCCAGCTTGATGACGCCATGCTGCGGTTCATAGAACCGTTCCAGCATTGAGAATAACGTCGTTTTGCCGCCTCCGCTTGGTCCGACAATCGCCGTAACCTGACCCGGCAGCATGGAGAAGCTGACCTTGTCCAGCACCTGCTCACCTGTTTTATAGCCAAAGCTTAAATCCTCTATTGCAATCGGTCCCTGCAATCCATCCGCTTCCTCTGCCCCTTCGTAAATCTCCTCTTGCGCAGCCAGTGTTTCAATGATCCGTTCCGAGGCACCTTTGGCCTTCTGCACCTGGGTGAAGAATTGGGTCAGCTGGGTGAGCGGCATCACGATCTGGATCAAATACAGAATAAAGGCTACCAATTCACCTGCAGTCAAGGCACCCGAGGACACCTGCATGCCGCCATAGCCGATAATGACGACCAGCAGCATCATGAACACAAACGAGACTAGCGGACTGATCATCGCACTGATTTTGCCCTCCCGGATGCCGAAGGACAGCAGATTCATAATTCCGGTCCGTCCGGCTTCATATTCCCTTTGCTCCGCGCCCGATGATTTCACCAGCCGGATTTCGGACAGCACACCGCTCAGTGTAGCGGTAAAGGACGCTGTTTCATCCTGAGTGCCCTTGGAGATTTTGTACATCTGCCGGCCCAGCGGCACCAGAATGAGTGCGGACAGCGGAAGCACCGTGAACAGCACCAGCGTCATTTTCCAGTTCAGATACAGCAGCACCGATATCGAACCGACGATGGAGATTACCCCGGTAAACAAGCTGGCTAAATGCTCGGAGATCAGCGTCTTGAGAATTCCGGTATCGTTCGTCATCCGGCTGACGCTTTCACCTGTGCGGTTATCATTGTAGTAGGCCACCGGCAGCACAAGAAATTTGCGCCACAGCCGGTCGCGCAGTCCCGCAACAATCTTCTGCCCTACGTAGTTCAGCAAATAAATGGAGACGCCTCCGGCAATCGTCTGGGCTACAAAAGCTCCGGCAATCCCCGCAATCTGCAGCTTGCTGATGGAGGCCAGCGAGAAGCCGTCCACCAGATTCTTGGTGAACATAGGAATGACCAGGCCCACCAGCGTCGATATCATACTAAGCCCTACCGCCAGAGCAAGCAGCCCGTAGGAGGGTTTCGTCTCATGCAGCAGCTTCAGAAACGGCTTCAAGGCCGCTCCCTGCTTCCGTGAAGATTTGGATTTATTCATAGAACTTCCTCTTTTCTGACGGATAGATCTCGGAGCTGTCCCGCTCCTGTCCGTCTTCCTCTCCACATTAACGCCGCTTTGTAAACTGAAGTTAAACGAAGGAAAAATTAGTGCTCTCAGCAAGGACCCTTGAACTGTGGCAGCAGCTTGACAGCAGCCAAATAATCATCCGTTGTATTCATATTGTACAAAGGGGAGGGCGCCGGCTGGCTAGGCGTAAAGCCGGATTCTGGAACATATAGAACGTCCAGCTTCTCCAGGCACTCCATGACTTTGAACCTTCCACCGCTCAGCGCTGCTTCCAGCGCCGGAAGTGTCCGCTTATGGTACAGCCCTAGCAGGGGCTGCGTCCGGCCGGAGGCGGACACCGGAACAGCGGCAGACGCGCCGAAACCGGCTCTATGACTCACTGTCTCGGGATACGCTGCCGCATGGCAGCTGAGTATGTACTGCAGAAATAACGCCGAAGCAAACGGCAGATCGCAAGCCGCCACCAGATTCCATTCCGTTGATGAATGGCTGAGCGCCGCATGAAGACCGGCCAGAGGGCCGCAGCCTTGATAATGGTCCGTAATCTGGGGAAGCTGCAAGAAGTCGTACTCCCTGCGCTCCCGGGGACCGCAGGCAATGACCGTACTTTCGGCGAGCTTGGCCAACTCGTCCGCCAGCCGGGCAATCACAGGTTCTCCGGCAAGTGTAAGCAGCGCTTTATCGCTGCCCATCCGCCTCGAAGCCCCCCCTGTCAGAATAATTCCCGTGTATTGTGTCATTTTTTCCTCCCGCTGAAATCTCCTGTTCTCTATGGGTATCGTATCAAACTTTACAGCGCGAAAACAGCAAGGCTGGCGTGTTATCACTTCAAATATTCTTTGCTGCAGGAAAGAAATGAAATTTATTACGCGGGCGAACTTTTTCAAAATTCGAAAAAATATAGACACTGGTTGATTTTGCGGAGGTCTGTGCTAGACTCTAAATTCAAGGCCTCCTAAGCGCCGGTTCCGGCAGCTGCCTAAGGATAAGCGAGGCTCATTCCATAAATGTTCACGTAAACATTGTGGAGATCTTATCTGCAAAAAGGAGTTATTCCATGAAACGTTACCTCGTAGACAGGCCGATCCAATCGAAGCTGTTAATCTGCTTTTTGCCCATTTTGGTCTTATCCGTCGTGCTGACCGGATTCTTCTCTTATCTTTCGTCCAGTCGGCAATTAAAAGAAAACGCTTTCTACGCCCTCGCCGACACCACTCATCAGACAGCCCTGTTCATGAACGACAAATTTCTCACAATCTTCGAACAGCTGGTGCGCCTGGAGGATAATGATGCCCTGCAGAGCATCCTTTCGGGAGAAGGCCAGGAGGCCGACCAGAACCGGTATGACGATCTCATAAAGCTGCACGACCAGCTTGACGATGTGTACCATTCCTATTTCCAGATGATCGATTCCATCTTCGTCGCGTTCAATAACGGAAGATCCTTCAACCTGCAGCAGGAATATGTCCCCCGGCAGGTCCATATTGATCTGAACGATTGGCTCAGACGCTATAATACCTCGCAGAAAGGCTACTATTGGCTGAACAGCCATAAGGATACGATCTTTGAGACGGTGGAGCAGCGGAGAGTTATGAGCAGCTTCAAAATGATCGGCACCGAACATTCCCCGGCCAGCGGCATTGTCCTTATTAATTTACGTGAAAGCTATTTTCTCGAGATTATGGAGAATGTAAAGATCAGTCCGGGCGGGACACTGATGCTGATCAGCCCGGAAGGCGAGCTGTACTCCAAGACCTTGGATGCCGAATATGAACTCAGCGGGGAAACCATTAACGCACTAAGAAACGGATCACAGGACAGCGGCAGCCTGACAGCCGACAGCAAGGCGGGCCGGAAAATGGCCATTGCCTACAATACCCTGCCGCTCAATCATTGGGTGCTTGCAGCGGTTGTGCCGGAGAAGGATATTCTGGAGGGAGCAACCCGCATCAAATACATCTCCCTGGTTCTGATCTTGTTTATCCTAATTGTGTTCATCGTGGCTGCCGCGGTTGTCGCCCGCAACCTCAGCAACCCGCTCCGCTACCTGTCCAAGCAGGTCAAACGCTTCGAGCGGGGAGACCTCGGCGTCAGCTTTGAGCTGGACCAGCATAATGAAATTGGCGTGTTGGCCCGCGGGCTCTCCGGCCTGGTGGCTTCGGTAGCCCAGCTGCTCGAGACAGTACGCAGTGAGCAGGAGAAGAAACGCCAGATCGAGCTGCAGGCTATGCAGGCCCAGATCCAGCCCCATTTTCTCTACAACACGCTAAGCTCCATCAAACATCTGATTGATATGAATGAGCGGCAGCGCGCTTCCACCATGGTCAGTGCATTGACCTCCTATTTCCGGATCAGCATCAGCAAAGGCCGTGAGATTATTCCGGTCCGTGAGGAGATGGAGCATGTGCGCAGCTATCTGATGATACTCAACATCCGGTACAGCCAGGAATTTGACTTCGAGATTAAAGTCGAAGACGAGCTGCTTGAGCTTCCCATTCTCAAGCTTACGCTGCAGCCGCTGGTGGAGAATGCCATTTACCATGGAATCAAAAATAAGCACGGCCACGGCTTCCTCTCCATTTCCGGCCGCCGTGAGGGGGATTATGCTGTCTTTAAAGTGTATGACAACGGGCACGGGATCAGCCGGGACAAGCTCTCCCAGCTCCGCGCCTCGCTGGAATCAGAGACGGTAGGACATGAAGCCATCACCTACGGGCTGTGGAACGCCCACCGCAGGATTGTCCTGCATTTCGGCAGCCGCTATGGATTAAAGCTCGACAGCGAAGAGGGCCTGTACACACAGGTAAAGGTGTACCTCCCTTATACAGGCGATACGAAAGGAGAACGATTATAATGCTGAAACTGCTGATTGTGGATGATGATAAATGGATCCGGGAAGGCATACGGGCCAATGTGAAATGGAGTACTGAAGACATCGAGGTGACCGGAACCGCCGCGAACGGGGAAGAGGGCTGGCTGCTTGTTCAGCAGCTCCGTCCGGATATCCTGCTGACCGATATTCAGATGCCCCTGCTGGACGGGCTCCAGCTGGCGGAGATGGTGAACAGGGCGTATCCGCTGACCCGGATTATTTTCCTGACCGGCTATGATGATTTCTCCTATGCCAAGAAAGCTCTCCACCTGCAGGCTTCCGACTACATTCTGAAATACGAGGACAATGATACCATCCTGAAGTCCGTGGCTGCAGCCGGGCGCAGTCTGCTGCAGGAGCTGCGGGAATCTGAGAAGGCTCAAAAAAGCCAAACCCTGATTGAAAACAAGTTCTTCTCCGATCTGCTGTCCGGTGTTCCCAGCATCGACTGGGCACGCCGCGAAATGGATCTCCTCGGCATCCGCTGGGAGGGGAACTACTTCCGGGTCGCGGTGATCCAGCCCGAAGATCTGCGGCGCTTCTCCCGGCCCGGCATTGAGGAGAACGCCGAGCTGCTGCTGTTCTCCATCCGCAATATAGGCGTTGAACAGTTCAGCGGCCGGGCTCCAAAGCCTTTTTTCGTCCATTACAATCACAGAATCAATATTCTCTTTAACCTGGAGAACCCGGGCGAGGCGGATCAACCGGACGGTTCCTTTGCCCAATTGCTGGAGGAGATGAGGAATACGATTGAGGCCTGTCTTAAAATTCCGGTAAGCATCGGTGTAGGCAGCGTGTGCGAAGGTTTCGCCCAGATCCCCTACTCCTACAATAAAGCCCTGACGGCTGCGCATATGAAGGATGTTGCCGGCGAACCCGGCCTGTTCTTCTGTGATGAAATGCGCCATTCACAGCATTCGCATCACATGCTGCTGAAGCAAATGGAGCAGTATATTATCAAACATTACGCTGATGAGAAGCTGAGTCTCGCGGCAATTGCCGGTGAAGTTCATATCTCACCATCGTACGTAAGTACTCTCTTCAAAAAATACAGAGAGATCAACGTAATCGAATATATCGCCGGCATCCGGATGGAAAAGGCGGCGGAGCTGCTGAAGCAGACAGATTACAAATCCTATGAAATTAGCGAAAAGGTAGGCTACCCTAATCCTCAATACTTCAGCGTGCTGTTCAAAAAGCACTTCGGCATGTCCCCTTCGGACTACCGTAAGGCTCAGCAGGGTTAAGCCGGCAGCCGCTAACTTATACGCAAACTGTTAAAGAAAACAAACAACCTTTGAAATATATCTTATTCAGCTGATCCGTTATCTGAATTACGATTGTTTTGGAGGTGCAGTTATGGATATTACGCGACAAACCGGGGGCAAGCTTGCCTTATCCAAACCGGGAAAAAGAAAACGCATCAAAGGGGACGGGTGGCTTCCCTATTTGCTTATCGCCCCCACAGTCCTGCTCATTGCGGGCATCCTGATCTTTCCGATATTCCGGGTATTCGACCTGAGTGTTCAAAGCTACGATTTCACCCGCCTGCAGGAAGCAGGCTATATCGGACTGGAGAATTTCCGCCATATCTTCACGGAAGACGATTTGTTCTACACCACACTGGTCACTACGCTGAAATGGGTGTTTTCCGAGGTGGCCCTTCAGCTGGTCTTCGGGCTGATTGTTGCCCTGCTGCTGAACCAGTCCTTCCGGCTGCGCGGCCTGGTCCGCTCGCTGGTGCTGGTTCCCTGGGCCGTATCCGGTGTGCTAACGACCATGCTGTGGTCGCTCATGTTCAACCAGCATATCGGGATCATCAACGATATCCTGATGAAGCTTGGCATCATTGATGAAGCCATCGCCTGGCTGGCTAATCCGAGCACTGTGTTCGGCTCCGTAGTCTTCGCCGAGCTGTGGCGGGGTATTCCGTTCTTTGCGATCACCCTGCTCGCCGCGCTGCAGACCATTCCACACGAAGTGTACGAATCCTGCGAGGTGGACGGTGCCGGGCCCCTGAAGAAGCTGTTTCATATCACTCTTCCCTATCTGAAGGAGAGCATTATTTTCGCCACCCTGCTCAGAGCCATCTGGGAATTCAACTCCATCGACATGATCTTTACGATGACGAACGGCGGCCCGATGGATATGACGACAACGCTGCCGATTTATATGATGAAGACCTCGATCCTTGAGGGCAACTACGGATATGGCTCGGCGCTTGGCGTCGTCACCTTCCTGTTCCTGATGCTCTTTGTCATTCTGTACCTGAGACTCAACCGGGGAGGAATGCAGGATGAATAAGACTACCGGCCGCAAAATAGGCAGCAGGCTGCTCTTTTACATTCCGCTGGCCTTAACGCTGATCTTTGTACTCGTTCCTTTTCTATGGGCTATCTCCACCTCTCTAAAAAAAGAAACGGACATTATGAGCTCGACAATTCAATATCTTCCGTCTCCGCTGACCTTCGAGAATTATATCAATGTGTGGAACGATAATAATTTCTCGCAATATTTCCTCAACAGTGTGCTGGTCTCCATCCTGTCGGTGATCGTCATTACACTGCTGTCGGTGATGAACGGTTATGCGATGAGCCGGTTCAAGTTCAAGGGAAAAAGCGCCTTTATGCTGATCCTGCTGGCTACACAGATGATGCCCGTCATCCTGTTTGTAATTCCGCTGTTCCTGATTTTCAAGAACCTCGGGCTAATCAACACGCCTTACTCGCTAGTCCTGTTCTATATCGTGCTGCAGGTCCCGTTCAATACGATATTGATGCGCGGCTTCATCGCCTCCACTCCGAAGGAGATTGACGAAGCGGCCATGGTCGACGGTGCGGGAAGATTCCGCATTATCTTCGCCATTATTGCGCCGATCGTGCTTCCGGGCATCGTGGCAACCAGCGCCTTCGCATTCATCGGCGTCTGGAATGAATTCCTGGTCGCGTTCTCGTTTATCACAACGCCGGACCGCTTCACAATTCCTATCGGGCTGAAATTTATGATCGGCGAATTCAGTGTGCAGTATGCCTCACTGGCAGCGGGAAGCATTATCGGGCTGATCCCTCCTGTGCTGCTGTTCATGTACATCCAGCGTTATTTGGTGGAAGGCCTCGGCGGTGCCGTCAAGGGCTGAATCCGGCTCCAGTCATTAAGGACGGGGCCGGAAAGGCTTTTCCCGGAAACGTCCTTAATATATACAACAATATAACTTTCAGGGAGGTCTAAAGATTTATGAAGACAAGAAAATTACGGAGTTCCGTATTGGTGGGCGCCTCGCTTCTGCTGGCATTGACCGGCTGCGGCTCGAACAAGGCAACGAACTCCGCCTCATCAGGCGAAGCCAGCAAGAACGGGGATAAGGCTAAGCAGACAACCATCAGCTTCTGGGCAGCTGCGGTGACTACGGAGCGCAACGCTTTTTTCGAGAAGATCATCAAGCAGTTTGAGGAAGAGAACCCGGATATTAAGGTGGATTATCTCGGGGTTCCCGGTGATTTGTCCGCTTACGAGCAAAAGGTAAATGTCGCGATCTCCGCAGAACAGGCACCGGATATCATGAATGATTTCAAGGCCGACCTGCTCGCCAGAGATGTGCTGGAGCCCCTCGATGCCTATTATGACAGCTGGGCCGACAAGGATCTGATTTCCGCTGAGCTGATTGCCAGTAACCGTAAGCTGGATACCAAAGAAGGAAAATTGTATGCGCTACCATACAGCTCCCAGACCTGGAATCTCTGGCTGCGCCCTGACTGGTTCAAAGAAGCCGGCCTTGCGCTCCCCGATACCTGGGATCAATTCTTCGAGGATGTTGCCAAGCTTACCGATAAATCCAAAGACCGCTACGGGCTCAGTATCCGCGGTGGTGCCGGAAGTGCCAATACGCTGGAAATGCTGATGTACTCCTACTCCGGAATTGCTGATTATTTTACGCCTGAAGGAAAAGCAACGATCAATGATCCCCTTCACGCAGAGTTTCTGGAGAAATATTTAGGCGCCTATAATGTCTATACTCCAGAGGATGATCTCAACAAGGGCTGGAGCGAGCTCGCCGCCACCTTCCAATCGGACAAAGCGGCTGTTGTTGTGCATAACCTCGGCTCGGCAAGCTCCCATGAGAAAGCATTCAACGGAGACTATACCAAGTTTGAAGCCGTTCCGTTTCCGAAGGGTGTCAACGGCTATCGTGAACATCCCGGCCTCATGCCGCTGGGTCTGACCATGACCAAAACCGCCGAAAACAAAGACGCGGTATGGAAATTCATGACCTTCTATCTGTCTCATGACATCAACAGCCAGTACGCCAAGCTTTATGGTGAAATCCCTGCCAATCAGGAGGCGGCGGCCGATGCCTGGATTCAGGACATTCCTTATATGAAATCCGCTTCGGAGCTGCTGAATTCAGCCGATACGCATTTTGCCGGCACTCCGTATTATTTACCGGGCTACAGCAATATCCAGAAAAAGATCGAGCCTATGATTCAAAAGGTGATGGCCAAAAAAATGACCGGAACAGAAATGCTGGACGAATGGGCTAAACTGCTTGAGGCAGAGAAACAGTCCTATGATCAGACTCAAAAATAATACGCCGCCGCGAATGGGAGGGCTGGAATGAATACTCATGCTGTTACAGGTTCCGGACGCTGGATTCCCGACCAGGGAGACGGGACTTACAGAAATCCGATCATCTATGCCGATTACTCTGATCCCGATGTTATCCGTGCAGGCGATGATTTCTTTATGACCGCCTCCAGCTTTGCGCATACACCGGGTCTGCCGATCCTTCACTCCCGTGATCTGGTCAACTGGAGCATCGTCAATCATGCGCTGCCGCAGCTGGAGCTTCCCGGCTATGAGCGGGTGCAGCACGGCAAAGGCGTGTGGGCGCCCAGCCTGCGCTTTCATGACGGGCAGTTCTGGATCTTCTACGCAACACCCGACGAAGGCATCTTCATGACCAAGACGGATAACCCGTTTGGTGCCTGGGAACCACCGCATCTGGTGAAGGCCGCCAAAGGCTGGATCGACCCTTGTCCTTTCTGGGATGAAGACGGGCAGGCCTATCTGGTCCATGCCTTTGCCCATAGCCGTTCCGGCCTGAAGCATATTCTGAGCCTCTGCAGGATGTCCCCGGACGGCAGAAGCCTGCTGGATGAAGGCCGGATTATCATCGACGGCACAGTAAAGCATCCTACACTGGAAGGTCCGAAGCTGTACAAAAGAAATGGCTATTATTATATCTTTGCCCCCGCGGGCGGAGTGCCCACAGGCTGGCAGGCGGTCTTCCGCTCCACCGCCATCGAAGGGCCTTATAAGGATAAAATCGTGCTGCATCAAGGGGATACCGCGGTGAACGGCCCGCATCAGGGAGGATGGGTTGAGCTTGCGTCCGGCGAGTCCTGGTTTATTCATTTCCAGGATAAAGGCGCCCACGGGCGGATCGTCCATTTGCAGCCCATGGAATGGCAGGAGGATTGGCCGCTGATGGGCCGGCTTGCACCCGGGCAGGACATCGGAGAGCCGGTAGAGCTCTGGAGCAAGCCCAATATCCGTGCCGCCGGAGAAATTGCCGTTCCCCAAACTGCAGATGACTTCCGCGGACCGTCGCTCGGCCTGCAATGGCAGTGGCAGGCCAATCCGGCCACCGGCTGGTACAGCCTGAATCCCTGGGGCGGCTTGAGACTGTATGCCGCAGCACTTCCAGAGGACTGCCGCACTCTTTATGACGCCCCGCAGCTGCTCATGCAGAAGTTCGCCGCTCCCGTTTTCTCGGCAGCCGCACAGATTACGCCCAGCTTTGCCACCTCCGAAGAACGGGCGGGCCTCGTGGTCTTGGGACAGCGGGCCTTCTATCTGGCCTTGTCTATGGACCAGGACGGAGCGCTCCGGCTGACCCAGTATGAGAGCCGTAGTGTTACAGAGAACCTCACGGAAGCCGGGGATATTAAAAAAGCTGAGATACTCACCGGTGCAGACAGCCTGCACTTAAGGTTCAGCTTGGGGGAAGATTGCCTTTGCCGGTTCAGCTTCAGCCAGGACGGTTCACAATACACCGATTTCGGTGAGCCGTTCACGATTGCTGAAGGACGGTGGGTCGGAGCCAAAGTTGGCCTGTTCGCAGCCTCCTTTGCCCCGGTCCAGTCCGGGGGCTTTGCGGACTTTGACCATTTCCATATCTAAGCTAAATTCTTCGCCGATATCCCAGGATATCGGCTTTTTTCCACTTAAAAAGCTGGCGGGAGCAGAAATTAGACAGCTGGATGGAAAATCATTCAAAACTTGGTTTGTATCCCTTTTCAACAAGTGTTACAGTGTTAGAAACGGCCTATTTTAAGGCTGAAGCAAGGAATGCAAGACATCTGGCGGGAAAGGAGTGCCCAATTTGCGGGAGTACCTTAATAAGCATCCATCCTTCAGCTCTCTGAAATGGTTCAATTTCTTCGTATATGGAACCGTGGTCCTCTTCACCAGCTTCTTCCCACTATATCTGCAGGATGTAGGGATGAATAAGTTGGAGATCGGGAGCTTAATGTCGGTAGGCGCACTCGTTTCAATTATTGCCAATCCTTTCTGGGGCATATGGAGTGACCGTTATCAGAATATGCGGCGGATTGTCCTCGTCATGCTGACGGGAACACTGGTATTGTCTCAGCTTGTATTTCAGGCGCATACATATGAAATGATTTATGTTTCCATCCTTTTCTTCTATTTCTTCCAGGGTCCGCTGTTCGCCCAGAGCAACACGATGATTCTTAGCTATATTGACGGCACGAATCACAAGTTCGGCTCTTTCCGGCTCTGGGGCTCACTCGGATGGGCGCTGACCGCGATCCTGGCCGGGCCCGTTATTGAGTGGGCCGGCGTATCTATCTTGTCTTATCTCTTTGCTGCACTGCTCTGCGCGGCCATGCTCTCGCTGGTTGCCCTGCCGAGGCTCGATCATTCCATAGGCGTTGCGCCATTGCCGTTCAGGGGCTTCCAGAAAATCTTCTATAATCCGTTTTTTCTATGTTTTATCTTCTTCGGCATTCTGGTCTCCATCCCCAATACGATGAACAATACCTTCGTGTCGCTCTACATTACAGAGCTTGGGGGCAGCAAAACAATGATCGGCCTTGCCGTATTCCTCTCCTCTATCCTGGAGGTGGGAGTGCTGCTGCTGTGCGACCGTTTCCTGAAACGCAAAGTCTCGGTGCTGCTGGGCTGGCTGGCACTCGTGAGCGTCTTATTTGTCCTGCGCTGGTGGCTGATGGCCGGTGCGACAACACCGCTTCAGGTAGCTTTTATTCAAATTCTGCACTGCATTACGTTTGGCGGCTTCTTCTATGTGGGAACGCAGCTGACCATGCTGCTGGTCCCACGCCCCTACCGTTCCTCTGGACAAGCCCTCTACACTCTGACCTGGAGCGGCATTTCCGGCATTCTGGGCGGTGTCCTCGGCGGTTGGCTGTATCAGACTCTCGGGGCCCAGAGCATGTACCAGTCCGGTGTATTCCTCTCGTTCATTGGAACGCTTGGCTTCGGCTTAATGTGGCTGTTCGTCAGCCGCGGCGACTACCTGAACCCGGCGGAGCAGGAGGAAGAGCTGGCGGGCCACGAGTAATAGTCTCATAAGCAGCGGATACACCCTATAGGACATAACACAAAAGCAGGCTTGGACTTCCCGATAAGGAAGCCAAGCCTGCTTTTATGTTAGCCTGCCAGATTACAATTCTATGAATTAGCCCTGCTTAGGCGGCTGGAATGAGCTTTTGAGGGATACCACAAGATTGAACACGAGATGTCCCGGCGCGGAGTATTTGCTGTCCACGTTAAAATAGCCATGGCGGAAGAATTGGAACTTGTCCTGCGGCACGCTGTCCTTCAGACCCGGCTCCACAAAGCCCTGCAGAATCTCAATGGATTGCGGGTTCAGCTGATCGAGGAAACTCGGCTCCGGTTTGTCGGCCACAGGCTCCATTCCTTCAATCTCAGCCTCCGCATCCGCTTCTTCAGCGGAAATCAGCGGCTCATAGAGGCGGAATTCCGCCGGTACTGCCTGGCTGGCATCCACCCAGTGCAGTGTTCCCTTGACCTTGCGGCCGGTAAATCCGCTGCCGCTCTTCGTCTCGGGATCATACGTGCAGTGCAGCTCCACAACCTCGCCATTCTCATCCTTGATGAACTCGTTACACTTAATGAAATAGGCGTTCTTCAAGCGCACTTCGTTGCCGGGAAAGAGACGGAAATATTTGTTCGGCGGAATCTCCATGAAGTCATCGCGCTCAATGTAGATTTCACGGGAAAACGGAATCTGCCGGTTACCCATTTCCGGATTCTCCACATTGTTCTCAATCTCGAAGTATTCGGTCTGACCTTCCGGATAGTTGGTAATGACCACTTTCAGCGGCCGCAGCACGGCCATCGTCCGGGGAACGGTCAGCTTCAGGTCTTCACGGATGAAATGCTCCAGCATTTGCAGGTCCACCAGACCCTGGCTTTTGGAAATGCCTGTTTCGTACACAAAGCTGCGGATCGCTTCCGGAGTGTACCCGCGGCGGCGCAGCCCGGAAATCGTCGGCATACGGGGATCATCCCAGCCGTCCACATGGCCTTCGTCCACCAGCAGTTTCAGCTTGCGCTTGCTCGTTACCGTCTGGGCCAGGTTGAGCCGGCCGAATTCATACTGATGCGGCACAGCCGGCATCTCGCATTCTGCTACCACCCAATCATAGAACGGGCGCTGATCTTCAAATTCCAATGAGCAGAGGGAGTGGGTTACACTCTCAATAGCATCTTCCAGCGGATGTGCAAAGGTATACATCGGATAGATGCACCATGCATCGCCGGTATTATGATGATGCGAGTGGGAAATACGGTAAATGACCGGATCGCGCAGGTTGATATTCGGCGAGGACATGTCAATTTTGGCACGGAGCACCTTTTCGCCGTCCTTGAATTCCCCTGCCCGCATGCGGCGGAACAGATCCAGGTTCTCTTCGATTCCGCGCTCACGGTGAGGGCTGTTCTGCCCCGGCTGGGTCAACGTACCGCGCAGCTGGCGGATTTCGTCGGCGCTGAGGTCATCGACATAGGCTTTGCCTTTTTGGATAAGCAGTTCTGCCCGCTCGTACATTTCTCCGAAATAATCGGAGGCAAAACGCAGTTCATCCCATTCATAGCCGAGCCACTGTACATCCTCTTGAATGGAATTCACATATTCTGTATCCTCTTTAAGCGGATTGGTGTCGTCAAATCTCAGATTGGTCTTTCCGCCAAATTCATCAGCCAGCGTAAAGTTAATCCAGATCGCCTTGGCATGTCCGATATGTAAGTAACCGTTCGGCTCCGGCGGAAAACGGGTGACGATCTCCTTAACCTTCCCCGAGCTCAGATCTTCAGTAATGACATTCTTAATAAAATTGGAGGGTGTTCCACGGTTCTCCACAGCTATCAACCTCTCGTTCTGTATTGTTCTACTTCCTTGTATGAACATGTTTCCTACTAATATACCCGTTAACCGTAGAATGTTCAATAAAATGGGTGACTCACTCAGCCTTGCCGGACGCTTTGACTTCTCTCCCGGCGATAGAGTAGCATGGAAATTATAAGGCATGATTAACGAATAACTTAACAATGGGGGACTCATTCTTATGAAACCGATGAAACTGCCTAAAGAGCAGCGCGACATTATTACAGAGAACATCCGCACTTACTTCGAAGCCGAACGCGGAGAGACCATCGGCCATCTCGCAGCCGACAATTTGCTGGATTTCTTCCTCAAGGAGCTAGGACCTGCCCTATACAATGGAGCGCTGAGCGATTGCCGCGCCCTTGTAGGACAGCGGATGCAGTCGCTGGAAGAAGATATTTACGCTCTGGAATGGAAGAAGCGTTAATCAGTACATCCGGCCCTAGTGGCACAGAGGGAGGTAGCCGCTTGTTTAATTATGTCATTGATGAAGAGCTTGTGCTGAAACTGTTGATGCCGGAGCAGGCCCGCCACATGTTCGCGCTGGTAGAGCGCTCGCGGAGCAGGCTCAGGCAGTGGCTGCCTTGGGTTGACGGAGTCACCGAGCAGGACCACATCGCCACATTTATCAAAAATGCCGTCAAGCAGGGCAGCGACAACGGCGGCTTCACCGCCGGACTGTGGGTCCGGGGAGAACTGGCCGGCATTATCGGCTATCATGAGATAGACTGGCAGAGCCGCTCCGTCGGAATCGGCTATTGGCTTGGCGAAGGATATGAAGGCAAAGGCTACATGACCAGCGCCTGCCGGGTTTTCGTAGATTATGCGCTGCTGGAAATGGAGCTGAACCGCATTGAAATCCGCTGCGCCACGGGCAACAGGCCCAGCCGAGCGATTCCCGAGCGGCTGGGTTTCGTATTCGAAGGGGTTCTGCGCCAGGCGGAGAAGCTGCCCGAGGGCTATGTGAATCATGCGGTATACGGCCTGCTGCGCAGTGAATGGAAGCTGCTGAGCTAAACAGTGGGACATATACAACCCGGCCGGATGTAACGGAATTTTAGATCTTTTATAACAAACCAAGCCCCCCGTAACAGGTGTCCGGGGGGACTTGGCATACCATCAAATTCACCGATTTTGGATATCAGCAATCGTTAGCTCTCCGCAGCCTCAAGCCAGCTCCGGAACTTCATCCGGGTTCCCGACGCCAAGGTGTCCAGTTCCGATAGCTCAGCCAGACCGTTCTTGTCCTTACGGCCATGTTCCATCAGATAGAGCACCCGCTTTACAGGGTAGCCTCCCGCACCGGATTCCTTCTTGACGATTCGATCACCGGCTGTAATCTGACCTTCACGCAGTACACGGAAATAAAATCCGCTGTATCCGGTAGCTAGCACTTTGGCTGGCATATCAGCCGGGCCATGCTTCTGCGAGAGCTTAAAGCAAGGAAACCGCGGCTGGCTGACCTGCAGCAGAGTCGAACCGATCTCATACACATCACCGATGCAGACCTCGGTCTCCAGCAGCCCGCTGACTGTGATATTCTCGCCGAAGGCGGAGAACTCCAGTTTCTTCCCGAGCAGCTCCTCCCAAAAGGCATAATGCTCAATCGGATACACACAGACCGCTTTGTCCGGCCCCCCATGGTTCACCAGGTCCGCTTGCCCGTCACCGGCGAATCCCTCAAGATGAAGCTGTACCGGTCCAGCCGCCGGCATTTTATAAATCCCCGTTTCCAGCGGCTTACCACGGTAATCTACCGTTACAGGTTTGCCCACATTAAGCGAAATGACTTCCATTTCCCTTCCCTCCAGTCAGCATGCAGCTCATAAATACCTCATCTACATAATGTCCGCCAAGATAAAACTCTTCCCTGAGCCGGCCCTCTTCCTCAAATCCGCATTTCCGGTAGAACGAGAGCGCAGGAATATTGCTGGACAGCACCCGCAAGCGGAGTTTGCGTATCCCGTTCTCTCCGGCATGCTGCTTGATCGCCTCGATCAGCTGTCCGCCGATGCCAAGCCGCTGGAACTTCGGATGGACAGCGATGTTCACCTCGCACACATGGCGGTTGCTCACCATCCCGCTGGGACAGCCGAAACCGACATACCCGCATAGTTCTCCTTCCTGCAAAGCTACAAGCTGGGAACCGGGAGGGGCATGGAGCAGATAATCCTCACGCGAACACCACATTAATGGACCCGGTGTGGTCTCCTCCGTCCAAATCATGTTATCGAGAATAATCAGCTCACGGGTATCCTTTAACTCCGAGGGACGAATCGTGAGCGAGCCTCTAATAATTTGTTGCATAGCTCTTTGCACTCCTTGACTTACCTTTAAGTGATTCTTCTACAGACCATTATACCCCATTTTGTTCCAGTGCACGGCCAGAACGGTTGATGAAGGCATGGACCGCGAAGAATCCTACCGCCAGCAACGCCATTCCGCAAGCCAGCCAGCCTGTCGGCGCAATGCCTCCCCGGTCATACAGGCTGCCCATCATATAGGGGCCGAGAACTCTGCCAACCGCGCCGATCCCACCGCTAAGCCCGAGATAGAAGGGCGCACTGCGGTCCGCATGATCGGAAATAAATGAAGGCATCGCCGGAGAAATAAGCATCTCTCCCAGCGTGGTCAGCAACATCGCCAGCACCAGGCCGGGATAGCTTGGCATTAACAAGATCACTGCATATCCACTCAGGTAAAAAACAGCGCTTGCCGTCATCTGCGCCGTCGAGGTCTCCGCGAACCAGCGTTTGATCAAACTTACCAGCGGCTGCGCGGCAAAGATCAGAATCCCGTTGAGCGTCCAAAGAAGGCTGTAGGTGCTCTTAGCCCAGCCTTCCGAAATAATAAACGGAGAAACTCCCGTATTCCAGATCGAGTTGCCGATCAATAAAAACATCGAACCTAAGGCCATATACAGATAGATTCGGGTGTGGCCTATAAGCTTCCAGTTCGACAGCTCTCCGGGGCCGTTTCTCCTATGCGGCTCGGCATGGGCCGGCTCTGTGCCAACCTTCCGCAAATACACAAAGAAAAATGCGGCAAACACCGCTGAGGTCAGCCCATTAAGCACGAAACTCAACAGATAGGAAATATCGGCCAGAAAACCGGCCAGCATCGTGCCCAGCGCTACCCCAATATTATTGGCGACATAAATTACATTAAAAAGCTCTCCGCGCTGTTCTGCGAAGCGGAAACCTATAAAGGCCTGAATGGCCGGCAATGACAACGAATTGAACAGACCCACCAGTCCCATCACCAGCATGAACATGTTCCAGTTCACGCTTGCCGCCGGCAAGGTAAACAAGGCCAGGGCATTCATGGCCAGCGCACCGACGATCAGGCGTTTGACACCAACTTTATGATAGAGTGATCCACCCAGCAGTTGTCCGAATATGCCTCCGAGGGATTGAATAACAATAACGAGTGCGGCATCTGTCATACTGCGGCCCAGTTCATCAAATACATACATCGTGACAAGCGGCCACATTAGTGCGCTGCCTGTTGCATTAATAAGACTGGCAATCAGGAATACTTTGACTTCCTTTGGATAAGCTTGTAAAAACCTCATGACTTGTCTTTCAACCCCTGTAATATATGTGTCATTAATTTCATCCAGTATCATCCCAAAACAGGACGAAGAGCAAGCATTCACACTGACGCATTATCGCGTCACTCAAACACAATATCCCTCATGATTCTTGACCAAAACCTGTGGACAGCCTCAGCAGTAAAAAGCCTGTCCAATCGGATCTTTATATTTTATAACTGCTGCCACCATGCGTAAATAAAATTGCTGAACAGGGACTGATTCGTTCTTCGTTTGCCCGGGTAATAGAGCATATGAAACACTCCCTATTAATTCGCCGTGAGCCCGATTTCGTTCCCCCGAGTCGGATATGCACGGCGAATTTTGTGTTGTGCGCCCCTATTTCACCTCACAAAAAAACACCCCGAGAACCTTCCCTCTTGAGCCGTTAGCTGGAAGAGAGAAGGTTACAAGGAGTGTCTATTGCCGTTTAAGACTGCATTTAATTAGTAAGAATTAAGCGTGTTTCTTCACCCCGACAGAGGATACACCCTCTACGGATTGCACAGCCGCCGGCCCTTTGCGAAGGTAAGCCATATAATAGGCTGCGGCTACGAAGATGGCTCCGCCCGTAAGGTTGCCCAGCCATACCGGGGCAAAGTTGCCGAAATATTGTGCCCAGGTAAAATGCCCCTCAAATATAGCAGCAGGAATAAGAAACATGTTGGCTACAACGTGCTGGAATCCGATGGCCACAAATGCCATGGTTGGGAACCAGATACCGAGGATTTTGCCGCTGAAATTATCCGCCCCGTAAGAGAGCCACACGGCCAGAGCTACCAGCCAGTTACAGCCGATCCCGGAGACAAAGGCCTGCAGGAAGGTTGCATCAATCTTATGTTCAGCCATATCGACCAGTTTATCGAGATACACTCCGTCTGCGGTGAGGCCGACAACGTGGCCGAAGAAATAAGCAACGAACAACGCGCCTGCCAGGTTGCTGAGCGTGATCAGTACAAGGTTCTTGATGACTTCCCAGAAGGAAATCTTCTTCGCAATAAATGCCAGCGGCACGGCCATCATATTGCCTGTCAGCAGTTCCCCGCCGGCCAGCAGCACCAGGATCAGTCCTACCGGGAACACCGATGCCCCGATAAAGTTTGCGATGGAGCCCCATTCCGCCGGAGCACCGGCAATGACACGAATATCCAGTAAAAATCCGAGCGCAATAAACGCTCCCCCCAGAAAACCGAGAATAAGTACGGTGGCAAGCGGGTTGTGAGCCTTCTTGATTCCGTTCTCTACCGTTACCTCGGCAATCTGCTGCGGTTTGTTATAAGCCATGATTCCTATCCCCTTTTAATACTTAAAATTTGTTCCTTTATGCCATTGTAGCGTGATCGCAATCACATTTACGTGATAAAAGTCACGTCTAGGAAAACTAAGTGAAAGTTTTCACTGACATGTCAAATTTACCTTATCTACACAATTCAGATTAACTTAATCACAAAAACATTTCTCACCATACATCCCATATCACGCTAAATATTCGGGCCGATTGTACCGATAGTGGAGTAAAAGAGGTGGTGATCGTGTTCCCGTAAACACAGGAAAAAGCACATACATATTGATAGACAACCTGAGGCGTGTCAGCCTGGCACTGCTATGTCTGATCCTAATCGGAACTGCTGCTGTCACTCCAGCTGCAAGGGCAAATAGCGCTCCATTTGTGGATACTGAGCGCAGCTATGCCCATCAAGAAATTGCACAGCTGTTCTCCAGAGGGATCGTTCAAGGCTATGGCAACGCAACGTTCAGACCCTATCAGCCGATTTCTATTGCAGAGATGGGCACCATGATGTCAAGGGCATTATCCATTCCCATTCCTAGTTCGGACTATCCGCTAACAACGGAAGCGGCACCGAATTGGGCCATCCCCTCCATACGCTCGCTTTTGTCTGCAGGCATTATACAAGACCAGACAATAGCATGGAGAGGTGAATTAACACGCGAGAGCTTGGCAGTATGGTATATCCGGGCCTTTGGAGTGTATGACCAGGTCCAAAAACAAGGGGATATGGCTTCGTTTAAGGATAGTCACTCTATCTCGGAAGAAGCCCAAACAAGCGTCTGGGCAGCCCAGCAGCTCGGGCTGTTCCAAGGAGATGAATATCAGCGGTTTAACCCAAAGCAATCCGTTGACCGTCAAAGCGCAGCTATGGTAACTGCTCGTGCATGTCTTCTGCTTGAGGATGCCAACCGTATACAAGATTTGCTTGAGCCTGGTAGTGACTTGCCTGATTATCCTGAAGTCCCCAAAGGCGCACCTTTAGAAGATAGCGAGATCGCTTATCCAAACGCTTCTTCTACAGATCCCGTAACACCAGTTCCACCGGCTTCACCGGATCCAACGCTGGGTCCATCCGCTTCACCGGATCCAACAATGGTTCCATCGGCTTCACCGAATCCAACGCCGGTTGCATCGGCTTCACCAGCTCCAACACCGGGGCCATCGGCTTCACCGGCTCCAACAATGGTTCCATCGGCTTCACCGAATCCAACGCCGGTGCCATCCGCTTCACCGGCTCCAACACCGGGTCCATCGGCTTCACCGGATCTAACACCGGTGCCACCGGCTTCACCGAATCCAACACTGGTGCCATCCGCTTCACCGGCTCCAACATCGGCGCCATCCGCTTCACAGGTTCCAACACCGGTGCCATCCGCTTCACAGGTTCCAACACCGGTGCCATCCGCTTCACCGAATCCAACACCGGTGCCATCCGCTTCACCGAATCCAACACCGGTGCCATCCGCTTCACCGAATCCAACACCGGTGCCATCCGCTTCACCAGTTCCACCAAAGGTTCCATCGGTTTTACCGGTGCCACCAAAGGTTCCATCGGTTTCACCGAATCCAACACCGGTGCCATCCGCTTCACCGGTTCCAACAACGGTGCCATCCGCTTCACCGGCTCCAACACCGGTGCCATCCGCTTCACCGGCTCCAACAACGGTGCCATCGGCCTCACCGGATCCAACAACGGTGCCATCCGCTTCACAGGCTCCAACAACGGTGCCATCGGCTTCGCCAGATCCAACACCGGGTCCATCGGCCTCACCGGATCCAACAACGGTGCCATCCGCTTCACCGGGTCCATCGGCCTCACCGGCTCCAACAACGGTGCCATCCGCTTCACCGGCTCCAACAACAGTGCCGCCAGTATATGAGGCAGTGGATTCTGTACAGGTAACCACCGATACAATTGACGTTTCGTTTAATGTATCTATGGAGGATTGGAAGCTGGCTTATGTGACCTTGGATGTATACGGAAGCGAAATCATGCCGGAGCATTTGCCGCCAGACCTCAAAGTGCTGGTTACTGATGATTACTCTGTACTGGCAGAGGATGGGACGGTAGCAAACTTTTATAACATCCCGAAGCCTGGAACTATAATCCATGGTCGAATCCTGCTCAGTTCCGAGGTCGCCGACTTTAGCATCATCAGCAACTTCGAGCTTGAGGTACTATCGCCTCAATACAATTCAACAGCTTATTTCACTGTATCCTTGTTGCTGGAAGATACAGGAGCAAACGCTACAACAGTTGCCGAAATGCAAACCATGCGGAATACACTGGCAACTATTGATCCCGATTTGCGGGTAACCTGGGCCATGGACAACCGATTTGTGTTCGATGATGCACAGCGCCCTCAATTGCAACAGGTGCTTAACTACGTGGATCTATATGGAGATGAGGTAGGGATCGCATCCGGCTATCCGAATGATAATTTCAACCTGGCCCAATGGATTGTAGAGATGAACTCGTGGCTGTACATGTACAGATATAATGCGCTCAATTCCCTGCACCAGGGGGGCACCAACGGAGATAGCTCCGTATGGGAGAGTATTCCTGACAAGTATCGTCCCAAGTCACTGTCCACCTATGCCATCAATCCCGAGCAGGCTGCCTGGTTAAAAGACAACTTCCGGATCGATGCGTTTATGGGCTGGGCTGCAACACAGTATAATGTAGGCCAATTGTCTGCTGAAGGATCACCGCTGATGCCATACTGGGCACATACCGCTAATCCGATGCTGCCCGCACAGGATGCTGCTACTAACAGTAACAATGTATTTATGAATGCCCTAAGCATTGATCCCATCGGCTCCCGCTATATTACAGGGGCATCCAGATGGACACTGCATCCGGCGGATCCATTTGTAAACGATACGAAGGCAGAACCTCAGCTGCATCTGGCCTCTCAGTATCTCAACAATCCTTTTCAGAACAGAAATACGGTCAATTACCTCTCACTGGTAATTGGTACCAATTGGGTGATGAGGTCACCCAACCTATTCGCAACCTGGCAAGACTTCATCAGCAGGTTCCCGAAAGATGCCGGCGTTGAAATATTGGGTGTTCATGGACTGGCAGAGATCTACAAAACAAAAACAGCCCACAGCAATGAACATTCAGAATTCACTCTGATGTTCCGGGGGGCTGGATACACTACGGTCAGTGGAGAGAATTCTCCGGGGGATTTAAGGTATCTGTGGACAGAAACTGCAACAGAGCGTATTATCCTTGCCAAAAGAGACGGAGACCCACTCTGGAGCATCATTGACTTCACCGATTACTCCAGATCGCCTGTTACCAAGCTTCCATATACGTCCAATGGAGCGGCGGACGATATAAGCTACATCACAGGGAGAAACTACAAGCTGACTCCCGCGGCTCCGTTAACCTCAACAGAAATCGAACGTATCCGTGCCCGGCTGGATGTCATTGATTTCCATGAAGATATCGACTACCAATGACCAATAAGCCATGCCAAGTGGAAACGGCTTCGCCGTCCTCAAAAGGACGGTATCCGTTTCAGCGAGAAATAGAAGGATAATTTATAGCGTGAAGCATATAAATTCTTATCTTTTAAAAAAAAACACGCCCTGCCAACCTTTTCGAAGGATTGGACAGGGCGTGTTTTCTTAGCTGTTATACCGTCACTGTTTCTTTATGTGTCACACTCTTTGGCAATGCCTGAAGGCCAGCAGTGTTCAGGAAGTTCCACGGCTTGTTGTAATGCGGCTGGAAGAAGAAATCAATGAAGGCCAGCTGATCCACCGTCATTTTGTTCTGGATGCAGACAGACACGGTATTGATCGACTGTGTCAGATCCATCTTGGACATAATCTGCGCTCCGAGAACCCGGCGGGTGGCGCGGTCAAATACTACTTTTAACTGAACCTGCTCAAAGGTCGGCATAAACTCCGGACGGTAGTTGTCGATCAGCAGCACGCTCTCGATATCCATGCCTTCGGCTTTGGCCGCGTCTTCCGTCAGTCCTGTTCCGGCGATGTTATCCTCATAAATCTTAATCCCCGATGTTCCCTGCGTACCCATGTATGGGATCGTATTCGCCACCAGGTTGCGCGCTACCAGTGTTCCCATACGTACGGCATTCGTAGCCAGCGGAATATAGGCATGTTTGCCGGTTGGGTTATAATGAATCGCACAGCTGTCGCCGGCGGCATAGACATCCGGGAGGCTGGTCTGCATATAATCATTGACGATAATCGCCCCGTTAGGCAGCATATCCACTTGCCCTTTCAGCAGCTCTGTATTCGGACGGAACCCGATGCAGAGAATAACCAGATCGGTCTCATGCTCCCCTTTGCTTGTGATCACCTTGGTCACTTTACCGTTCTCTCCGGCAAACGAGCTGACCTTCTCACCGAGCGCCAGCTTGATGCCGTGATCCTCCAGTGTCTGCTGGATCGGTGTAGTGAATTCTTCATCCAGATATTTGCTCAGGATCCGGTCCTCACCATCGATCAGCGTAACCTGTTTGCCGTTCATTTGAAAAGCCTCCACCAGCTCGACACCGATATAACCGGCTCCGACAACGGTGATTCTGTCCACCTGCTGCGCTTTTTCGATAATGGTGTTGGAGTGATTGTAGTTCTTCGAGAGCAGGATGCCATCCAGCTCCATGCCTTCCAGCTTTGGCACAATCGGCCACGAGCCGGTAGTCATAATGAGTTTGTCGTACGTATCTTCAAATTCCTGGCCGTTTGCCAGATTACGGGCTTTTAAGGTTTTGCGGGCTGTATCCACATTGATCACTTCATGGCGCATCTTTGTATTGACACCCAGTTCAGCGAGCTTCTCAGGCGAAGAATAAAATAAGCCTTGCGGATCTTTAACCACTCCGCCGACATATAGAGCAATGCCGCACGACAGGAAGGAAATATTATCATTGCGTTCGTACACCGTAATTTCGGCATCCGGGTAAAGCTGGGCGGTATTAACAATTGCTGCGGTTCCGGCATGGGTACATCCAATGACTGCTACTTTCATGATTTCTTCCTCCTCCAAATTGGCAAGCATATTTTTGTCTGTTTGTTTGTGATATATTTCACTTTATATACTGATTATATTGTGATTAATATCACATTGCAAGCCCTTTGGTACATCTTCTCATATTGTTCACATTTGAAATGTATGAACTGCACCGTTTTTCGGCACTCTGCGGCTTCCTTTAGCTTTTCCCCGGCGGCAAGACATTATGTCTTAAAAATGCAGGAAGCAGCAGCCAGCCTAGGATAACAGCCGCAGCGCAGCAGGATAATATCAATCCAGGAAACCCGTCACGCAAAAACCCCGGCACCCGCGAAAATTACGCAGCGGGTCCGGGGTTTCGGCCATACTAAAAGATATAGAGACTACTCCAAGCCGTGAATTACACCGTCTTCGTCGACGGAAATCCCTTCGGCGGCCGGCTTGGCCGGGAGCCCCGGCATGGTCACAATATTGCCGGTAATCACAACAGCGAAACCTGCGCCCAGCGACAATGTAATATCACGCACACCCATCGTGAAACCTTCCGGCGCACCCAGCAGTCTTGGCTGATCTGAGAAGGAATACGGTGTTTTGGCCATGCACACCTGAAGCTGCTGTAAGCCCAGCCGTTCGATGATGGCCAAACTGCGTTTGGCCGCAGGGGAGAACACGACTTCCGCACCACGGTAAATTTCGGTGACGATTTTATTGATTTTGGACGGAATATCCAAATTCTCTTCATACAGTGGGGTATAACTCCCTGCATCTTCACGATCCAGCAGTTTCTTCAGCTCCGCTGCCAGCTCGAGTCCACCGGCACTGCCTTCTGCCCATACCTTGGAAACGGCCGCAGGCACGCCAAGGCGGCTGCAGGCGTTCAGCACCTCTTCAATCTCCGATGGCGCATCACCTTCAAAGTGATTGAGCGCAACGAGCACAGGAACGCCGAATTTGCCTAAATTCTCAATATGGCGTTCCATATTGGACAGTCCCGAGAGCAGTGCCTCCCGGTTGCCTACATACAGCTCTTCTTTGCGGACACCGCCGTTATATTTCAGCGATTTCACCGTCACAACCAGCACAGCTGCAGAAGGGGCAAGCCCGGCCTGACGGCATTTGATATCCATAAACTTCTCCGCACCAAGATCAGCGCCAAACCCCGCTTCGGTTACAACCACGTCACCCAGCTTCAGCGCATAACGGGTCCCGATGACACTGCTGCAGCCATGGGCAATATTCGCAAAAGGTCCACCGTGCACAATGACCGGCGTCCCCTCCAGTGTCTGCACAAGGTTAGGCTTCACAGCTTCCTTAAGCAGCGCGGTCATCGCTTCCACCGCCCCGAGATCCTTGGCCGTTACCGGCTGTCCCAACTGGTCATAGCCGACCAGCATACGGCCTAAACGCAGCTTAAGGTCAGCAAGGTTATCGCAGAGGCACAGCACAGCCATAATCTCCGATGCTGTTGTAATCTGGAAACCGCTCTCCCTAACCGTTCCATTGCCGTCGCCCAGCCCGGTCACAATGCTGCGCAGACTGCGGTCATTCATATCCATGACCCGCTTCCAGACGATGCGCTGCGGATCGAGGCCCAGCACATTCCCTTGGAAGATATGATTGTCGATCATCGCCGACAGCAGATTATGCGCTGAAGTGACTGCATGAATATCTCCTGTAAAGTGCAGATTAATCTCATCAGCCGGAACGATCTGTGCCTTGCCTCCGCCGGTTGCCCCGCCTTTCATGCCAAGGCATGGCCCCAGCGAAGGCTCGCGCAGTGCCGCTACCGTCTTCACCCCCGCTGCATTCAGCGCCTGGGATAGCCCAATGGTTGTTAAAGTCTTGCCTTCGCCTGCCGGTGTAGGATTAACCGCAGTAACCAGAACCAGCTTGCCATCGGGCTTGTGCTTCAGCTCATCCCATAGCGTTGGCGCCAGCTTGCTTTTATATTTGCCGTACAGCTCCAGATGCTCTTCACTAATCCCTGCTGCCGATGCTACCTCTGTTATTAACCTCATGCCCTTATAAAACCCTCCTGCCGTTATTATCCTGCTTAGTACTGCGCATTATGCGCTTAATGTGCTTTATGTATGGCCAACGATGATGTTGCTCTCTTCAAAGGATACAGCGTCTCTGAAAAGCGTCAAGGATTATTTTCATAGTATATTTCACAGCGCAAGCCGTGGCAAAGGTTTCAGTGCCTGCTTTCACCGGAGATCAGCTATGGCTAATCAAATAAAAGCCCTCCCAAAATGCGGTTTGCACCGGGTTTCGGGAGGACACTGAATTTGCACTAAGCCGGACTTGGCCCAGGTTTGCAAATGCTGTTTACAGCAAAGATTCTATGAGTCCCTTCATCGTTTCAGGGGATTCCTTCGGCTCGATGCGGGCCACAACCTTGCCGCTGCGGTCAACCAGAAACTTGGTGAAGTTCCACTGGATGTCACTGCTCTCGGCTGTACCCGGCTGCTGGCCCTTCAGATATTGAAAGAGCAGGCTTGCATCCGGTCCATTGACATCCACTTTGGCGAAGACCGGAAATTTGACGCCATAATTAATCTGGCAGAACTCCTCCGCTTCTTCACTCGTTCCCGGCTCCTGGCCGGCAAATTGGTTGCAGGGAAAACCCAGCACGACAAGACCTTGGCCGCCATATTGCTCATAAAGATTCTGTAAATCTCCGTATTGCGGGGTAAGTCCGCATTTGCTGGCCGTGTTGGCGATCAGCAGCACTTTGCCTTCATAATCCTTAAGCGGCACTTCTTTACCGGAAGGCGTTACTCCGGCAAAACTGTAAATAGACATCCTGCATCCCTTCCTTTCGGGTGTATGTTAATAAATGACCGGTATTGCAGCGAAATGCCCAGACTGGGACTTTGCATTTCATTTCCCATCTTACCTTATCGGAAACGGAAAACAAAACTCAGCAGATTATTTATTATCCAGCGTCTGAGCCCCGCGGGGACAGCCCGCAAGCCTCAGCGATAAGCCGGAGGGATTTCAGCCGGTCCTCAAAGCTATGCATAAAACTTGCAAACATAATCTCTTCACATTGATATTGTTCGGCAAGAGCCTGGAACTGGCGCCGGATATCCTCCGGCGCCCCCACAACCATCCGCCTGCGGTTTTCCTCAATACGAAACCGGTCATACGGAGCAAAATTATAGCGGAGCGCGGCTTCTACGGAAGGCGTGCCTGTGGAGACATGTCCTTTCTCCAGCAGTACAAGCGAAAGATCCATGCTGGTTGCCAGCCGGTCTGCCTCTTCAGCGGTTTCGGCACACACAGCAAATACGGAAACCAGCGCACGCGGCTTCGCGGCAGCGTGAGACGGCCTGAAGCTCTGCCGGTAGGCACTTACCGCTTCAGAGCCTCCGTTGCCGTTAATAAATTGGGCGAAGGCGAAGCCGGTCCCTAGCTTCGAGGAGAGTTCGGCACTGTCTTTGCTTGAGCCGAGCAGCCAGATTTCCGGCGCTGTACGGACGGCCGGAGTGGCCTGCAGTCCGGCAAAACGGTGCCCGGAATCCACTGTGCCGTGCAAATAGGCAATGAGATCCTTAACCTGCTCCTCATAACGGCTTATGTCGTCTAACCGGTTCTCTTGCAGGGCGCGCACAGCCAAAGCCGCACCTCCCGCTGCCTTGCCCAGTCCAAGGTCAATCCGTCCGGGATACAGCCCTTCCAGCACGCGGAAATTCTCAGCCACTTTAAAGGTACTGTAATGCGGAAGCAGAACGGCACCGGAGCCAATCCTAATGGAAGAGGTCACAGCAGCCAGGTGGGCCATGAGTACTTCCGGGCTGGATCCGGCCAGTCCGGGAGCCGCATGATGCTCCGATACCCAGAAACGGTGATAACCCAGCCTCTCCGCCTCCCGGGCGAGCATGGACGTTTGGGCCAAGGCCTCGGCGGGGGAGCTGCCCTCGGAGACCGGAGACTGATCCAATATGCTTAATTTCATATTCCAAGCCACTCCAATGATAAGATTTGAGATATCCAGATACTTCCTCCATTATATCCTGAACGTTCCCTATGTACCTATCCCCAACAGCAAAAGTCCTTCTCCTGCGAACCGGAGAAGGACTTTACCTCGCTATATACCAGCGCATGCACCGGTAGAGCTGCGCACCCGCTTAACCAGCCTGTGGGCAAGCTTTGAATTACTCCTGAACCAGCTTGACCAGCATATGCGCCAGACGATGCCGCTCTTCCTTGCTGCCAACCTTCCACAGCTCCAGCAGCAGTTTCTCCTCGCTGTTGCGGGGCTCTTCATAAGCCGCCAGATAATCAGCGATTTTCTCGGCTGCTAGGGCCAGCTGCTCATCGCTGAGCCCGATTTTTCGGGCAAGATGAATCCGCTTACTTAAGTAGCTTTTAAACTCCTGAAAATTGTTCAGAATAACCTCTTTCTGCTCAGGTTCAATCCGGTCCAGGGCGTCATTGACACGGTTCATGGTTACACTTCCATCCTTGCTTACCACATGGTTATGTTCGGACACGTGATGCGCCTCCTTATGAAAACTAATTAGTTTCCCACTACTTAACCATCGGCCGCATAGCTGAACCATAGCATTGCAGGAAGCAGACGTTACGCATTGGCCAATCAAAAAAGCGGCCCCGTTATCCCGGGACCGCTGATGGAGCTGTTGCTAAACATATAGTGAGCCTACTTTTTAATAAGATGGCTTGCAGCCGGTTAATTCGATACGGGAACAGCATCAAAGTACTCTTCCAACGTAATACCTTTCTCTGCAATGGAGGCGGCAATCTCCTTGCCTACATAGCGGACATGCCAAGGCTCGTACTTATAACCGGTAATCGACTGCTTACCTTCCGGATAACGGATAATGAATCCGTACTCCGCAGCATGGCTAGCGAGCCAATCAGCTTCAGGCGTACCCGCAAAGCAGCTCTCGGCGGCGCATTTGCCGTCACTGCCGGAAATGTCAATCGCCAGGCCCGTCTGATGCTCACTATGGCCGGGAACTGCGCTGTAGGTGCGGGCTTTCTCTTCCCCGTCTCTGTCTACATAGTTGTTAAATAGCCTGATCTGGGTTTTCTCGGAACGGTAGGCCGAAACACCGGCCAGCTGTATGCCGTCCTTCTTCGCCCCTGCGAACATTTCCTCAAGCGCACCAGCTGCAGTGCGGCGCATCATCCGCTTCTCAATCTTCTCCGAGAAGAGGAACCGCACATTCGGATATACCAGATCCGAAGGCTTATACTTATCCGGCAGCTTGTACTGCTTGTTGACCATGACTGACATGCTTTCGGGCTCTGCGGCAGTCAGTTCGGCTACATTATTGCCTGAGTCCGGCGTGCCCGGCTTATTTGTAACAACAGAAGTTGGATTGGTAGCCGTATCCCCGCTATCGTTCTCTTCCGGATCAGCCGTAGCAGCCGGAGACCCTTCGGCTCCCGTGTTGTTTCCAGAAGTCTCCTGGTCCTGCTCGTCCGGGTTTACACTGGCAACTGGCGAAGGTTCTGCACTTGCATCCGGCTGACCCTGAAGGGCACTGCCGTCGCTTACTACTGTTCCTTCTTCCTCTGAAGCGGATGGAGCCGACGTATATTTCCCGATTCCCCAACCGATCGCAATCACGACAACGAACAAAATAACTATTTTGGCGGTCTTGGACATATGATGTATGTTTCCTCCTATACTTGTTGGCATCCTGCTTCCGATCCGTCTGTACGAAACCAACAGTTGCCTCATTCTCTGCACTCCTGCAGCTGGCACTCTATTTATCTATTAGACAGGCTAAAGGGCAAAAAAGTTTCAGTCGTATAAAACAAATGTTACCACAGGTCGTTGGCGGATACGCCAACTGCCCTATGGTAACAAGTTTCATCTATAGCTGTCGAGCGCCTTTATCTGGATGAGCCGCGTCCGCCGCGTGAACCGCCGCCGGAGCTCTTGCCACGCCCGCCGCGCGATGCACCGCCACCGCCGCCGCTGTTCCGTCCGCCGGAGCTGTACCCGCCTTTGCCGCCCTTGGAGCCGCCGCGCGCACCTTTGGGAGCTGCCGCATTGTAGCCGCCTGCTTCACTGCTGCGGGCTACATTGGCTCTGTGTTTAGGGCTGGCTTGCGCACCGCCCGGATTATAGCCGCTTCCGGAGCCTGCGCCTTTGGAAGCGCCATAGCTGAAGCCGCCAGCTTCCATTCCTCTGGTGACGTTGGAGCTGTAGCCGCTGCTCGGGCCGCCTTTGGATGGGGCGGCCGTTCTGCTGCCGCCACGCCCGCCGGCGGCATTGCCGCCTGCCCCGTAAGCTGCAGCCGGGCTGGCGCTTCTAGGGTCAAAGGCACCGTAGCCGCCGCCCGGTCTTGGCTTCGCCGCGCTCTTGCCGGCGGAATCGCCGCCTCTGGGCGCTGCCGCCTCATAGGCGCTGCGCTTGCCTCCAGCCGCTGCATTGCGGCTGATCTTCTCCGCAGGCGCGCCCCAGCTGCCTGCTTCCTTGTTGCCGCCGCGGCCGCGGCCGCCCGGCCGTGCTCCGGCTTCGGCGCGCGGTGCTCCGCCGCTGCGCCCTTGCCCGCGCCCGCCGCGGCCGGCACGCGCCGCTTCAGGCGCTGCGTTCTGGCGTCCGCCGCGCGGGGAGCCGCCGCCTTGCACGGAGGTGAATTCGCCTACGCCGAATTCATCCTTCTCGTAGCGGCGACGGTCCAGCCGCTGGGAAATGCCGTGCTCGATCAGCTCGAGCCCGGCGCGTTCGCGCGGCGAGGAGAAAGTGATCGCGAGGCCTTTGCCTCCGGCGCGTCCGGTCCGGCCGATCCGGTGAATGTAGCTGTCCGCATCCAGCGGCAGGTCGTAGTTGAAGACATGGGTAATCCCTTCAACGTCCAGACCGCGCGCGGCAACATCCGTAGCTACCAGCAGCTGCAGCTTCGCATCGCGGAACCGCTTCATCACTGCTTCGCGTTTGCCCTGGGACAAATCGCCGTGCAGCTCGTCGCAGTCATAACCTGCTGCCTGCAGCGCTTCGTTCAGCTTCGATACCCGCCGTTTGGTCCGGCAGAAGATAATCGCCAAATACGGGCGGTCGCGTTCGATCAGCGCCTGCAGCGCTTCTTCTTTGTTGCGGTCGGAGCACTCTACGACCTGCTGGCGGATATTGTCCAGCGGAATCGGCGAGCCGCTCTTGATCACGATGTCCAGCGGTTCCTTCATGTAGTTGGCGGCAAGACGTTTAATCGGATCCGGCATTGTGGCGGAGAAGAGCATCGTCTGACGGCGGTAAGGAACAGCCGTAATAATCGTCTCCACATCCTCCAGGAAGCCCATATGCAGCATCTGGTCTGCTTCATCCAGGACGAGCATCTTCACGCCCCCAAGATCCAGCGTTTCCCGCCGCAGGTGGTCAAGCAGTCTGCCCGGGGTTCCGATAATGAGATGTCTTCCGCCCTCCAGCTTGCGAAGCTGCTTCTCTACATCCTGGCCTCCGTAGACAGCCAGAATCTTCACACCCGTATGCCGTGCCAGCTTGCGTGCCTCTTCCGTAATTTGCAGGGCCAGCTCACGCGTCGGCGCGAGGATCAGCGCCTGCGGATAAGCCGCCTCCACCCGGATTTTGTCCATAATCGGCAGCAGGAAAGCGAGCGTCTTTCCCGTTCCCGTCTTCGCTCTGGCGATAACATCCAGACCCTGCACCACCGGCGGAATGGCTTCCTCCTGCACCGGCGTTGGTTTTACAATGCCTTGTCCTTTGAGCAAATCATTCAATAATTCAGAAACTCCTAATTCCTTAAAACCCGGCAATTTCTCCACCTCACTAATTCTCTAATTTGCTTTACTGTGCAGCATAACTTATAGTCATCCATTTTCGGGAGTAATGTACGCATCCATACGGCCTCCGCCGGAGTGGCGGCACAAGCTTATTTCAGGCGAAAACGGCATATTTTCAAACAAAAGCGGAAGAACCCCGTCACCGGAGTCCTTCCGTCCCACTTGCCGATTCTGGCCCTGCAGACGTGCGGTCCAAGTCGGTTTCAGGGGCAGCAGCGATCCACCGGACATTCAGACGGCACTCCATTTGCGTTCCATTACATACTATACGATAGCCTGTCCTGCCTTAAGGGGCAGAACAGTGACCTTAGAAAGTTATCTTTATATTGTACTTGATCCTGGGGCGTTTGTGTGCAACTGGCGAAGAATAATTATTCTTCCCTGCAGGGCTAGAAGCGGCCCGATTTAAAAATCGAGAAGAGCAGCCACAGAATCATCAGCAGCGCAATCACTGAGCCAATCTCCACCGTTGGAAAATCCCACAGCAGCGAAGGCTCGCCACGCAGCGATGAACCGATAATCAGTCCGGCCATAATAATGCTGAAGGCCAGCAGTACAATGCTGAAGGAGAGGCGATTGCCGACACGGCTGAACTTATGCTCTAAATTTTTCAGTTCGGGCAGCCCGACCTCTACCTTAAGCTTGCCTCTGCTGATTAGCGCCGACAGCTGCCGGGCCTGAGAGGGAAGCTCGACCAGACTTTCCGCCAGATCGGCGACGCCCCCGATAAGCTTACGCCGCATACGGCTGCCGCTGAAACGCTGCTTCACCAGCTGCCTGCCGAAGGGCTCGGCCATCTGCACGATGCTAAAGGAAGGGTCAAGGTTGGCAACAACCCCCTCCAGCGTCAGCATAGTTTTGCCCAGCATCGCCAGATCCGGCGGAATGACCAGCCGGTGCTTGCGGGCGATGCCGAACAGATCGTTCAGCGCCTTGCCGATGCTGATCTGATGGAACGGGATATCATAATAGGACTCCCGGAGCCGGTCCATATCATCATGAAGTGCAGCACGGTCAGCTTCTTCGGGAATTACTCCCAACCGCAGAATTGCCCGCACCATAGAATCGGTATTTCTGCGCATCAGCGCGATGACAAGCGCGGACAGACTGTCCTTCATCTCCTCACTGAGCCGCCCGACCATGCCAAAATCAATCAGCGCCAGCTTGTTGTTGTCCAGCAGCATCACATTGCCCGGATGGGGATCGGCATGAAAGAAGCCGTGGATAAAGATTTGATCCAGCATCATCTCCACAAGCTGCTGGGCTACAGTTTTTAGCTTGACGCCCCGCTCCAGAAGCTCATCCCGGTGGTTGAGTGTAATGCCCTCCACATATTCCATCGTTAGCACACGTGCCGAGCTATAGTCCCAATAGATTGCCGGAACATATACTTTATCATGTGCCGTCTGCTGGCTGGCAATACGCTCGGCGTTGCGGCCTTCCTGGCCGTAGTCCAGTTCAGCCAGCAGCGCCCGGGAGAACTCCTCCACCATCCGGATCAGCCCGTATTGCTTCGCCCAGTCCAATCTTCTTTCGGCAAGCGCGCTTAAGTCCTGAAGAATTTCCAAATCACGGGTCATGGTCCGCATGACACCGGGACGCTGTATCTTAACCGCAACCTGCTTGCCTCCATGCAGTACAGCACGGTGCACTTGGCCAATCGAAGCCGCAGCAAGCGGTGTATTCTCGAAATATTCGAAGGTTTCATCCAGATGCTGGTCAAGCTCCTGCTCGACAATATTGCGTGCAGTTTCCGCTGAGAATGGCGGCACACTGTCCTGCAGCTTCACCAGTTCCTGAATGATTGAATCAGGCAGTAAATCGGAACGGGTACTGGCCAGCTGGCCCAATTTGACAAAGGTTGGCCCCAAATCCTCCAGTACCTGGCGAATCCGTTCCCCGAGTGTAAGGCTTGCGTGAGTCTCCTGTGTTAACATCCGGCGCGGAAGGGAAAGAATATGGTAGAGACCCAGTTCCTCCACCATATAACCGAAGCCATGGCGCATAAGCGCCATGGCAATGGTCCGGTACCGTCCGGCATGTCTGATGCGTACAGCCATTTATTCCGTACGCGTTTCCGGCAGAGCTTCCTTCTGGGCAGAGGCACCCTCCAGCTCAGCCACACGGCTCTCCAAAACGGCAATTCGAGTTTCCAGTGCGGCGATATCGCTTTGCACGGGCACTTTAAGATCCTTCAGCACACGCTGAACCTGCTCCTGTACGGCATTCTTGAAGACTCCGCGTTCCTCGTCGCCCCGCTCCACGAGCCGGTCGACAAGCGCTTTGGATTCCGAGGGCGCAAGCTCTCCCCGTTTTACCAGCTCCTCAACTACCTTTTCCACCTTTTCCTTGCTGACAATGGTGAGGCCCACTCCTAAAGAGATTGCTTTTTTGAACAAATCACTCATAGTACTTTCCCCCCAAAGATTCCAGTTATGGATAAAGTATACCCCTTGTCGGAGCATTTCACAAAGGAAGCAGCCGCAAGGGGTATCATTTTATTGCAATCTCAAATTATCTGGGAATACGTGCCGCCCAGGTCGCCGCCCGAAGAATCAATTCACGGACCGCCGGATGCCGGAACGAAGGCTCATGATGTCCGGGCATAATATAGACAACCCGTCCCAGTCCGTAGCTGTGGCACCAGGCTGCCGGCAATCTTTCGCCCTCATATTCATACTCCAGCAGAATGGTCTTCTCGGTAAAGGGATCGAATTCAAACCGGTATGGCTCTTCATCGAGCTGGAAGTCTTCCATTCCCTCTGTAATATCATGCTCCATCACTTTGAAGTTCAGCGGAGCATAGGGCGGATGTCCGGTGAATCTGCCGCCGATCAGGTGGGCCAGTTCATAGCGCTTGGCCAGGGAAACCCCCGTATGCAGCACGATCAGGCCTCCCCCTCCGCTCACATAGCTGAGCAGACCCGCTGTCTGCTGGGGGGAAACCGTTTCGTTCCATAGTTCATTATAGGCGATGCATAAATCGTAACCGGCCAGGTGCTCGCTGAGCAGCAGCTTTTTATTCTCCGAGCACTGAACGATCAGCAGATCATTCAGAATCTCGCTGATTTGTTTGTCTACACCCTGCAGCGGATGGAACCGGGGATGAGTGTAATCGCCCAGCAGCAAACATTTTCTCTTGTCCATAGGTATCCTCCTCCTTGTCTCTATCTTGGATTATGGCACGTTGCTATTATTCTAAGTAAAAGTGCAGCGGATGTCCATTACCGGCAGGTTAAATGTCTGTGACCGGAGCCTTGCTTCAGGCTAGTTCAGGACTGCGGTTGCTACGCAATTTCTCACAATTGGAAACGGCTTCGCCGTCCTCAAAAGGACGGTATCCGTTTCAGTGAGAAATAGAAAGATAATTTATAGCGTGCAGCCTATAAATTCTTATCTTTTAAAAAAACAAATCCCGCCCACAAACGGAGCAGGATAACCGTCTTGCAGATCCCCCGCAGAAAATCGCAGCGGAACCCGGCTGAAAAATCAGCGGTTTGCCGCGACATAACGCCCAAGCTCAACGAACATGCTGCCCATCCGTTCATGCTCCGGCATCACAATCCGCTTGACGCCTTCCTCCTTCAGGGACTCAGAGGTAATCTTGCCCACGGAAACCGCCAGCACTTTAGTTTCAAAGGCTTGCACCAGTTCCCCAAGCTTGCCTTGTTCCCGGGCGTACCCTGCCAGGAAGCGGAATTGCGGTCCGCTCGTAAATGCTACGGCATCCACCAATCCCTCCGTAATTTCCGCCAGCAGCCTGGCAAGCGAACCCGGCTCGGGCGGGGTGTGAAGGTATGGCTGCACTTCGCGGACAACAGCTCCGGCTTCCGTAAGCCAGGCAACGAGACGGGGGGAGCGATCGCCATGCAGCTGCAGCACGACCTCCTTGCCCCGCAAGTCCCAATCCGCAAGCCCGCGGATCAGTCCTGTAGTGCTGCCATCGTCATCGCGCACCTCCGGCACCAGTCCCCGCTTCTTCAGGGCGTTCACCGTTTTATAGCCCCGGGCAGCAATCGGAGAGGACGAGAGGACCTCCTGAAACCGTTCGGCAAGCCCTATTTCCCCGGCCATTTCGAACAGTGCATCAAGCCCCATGCCTGTAGTCAGAATCGCCAGATCCGGCGGATGCTGGGTCCAGGCTACGAGCGCTTCACGAAGAGCCTCACCGTCGAGAAATACCGTGCCCTGGGCAGGCCGATGCAGCGCCGTCCCCCCCATATTCTGTACCAGTTTGGCCATTTCCTCCGATTTTCGCGGACCGGCAAGGGCTACGGTAATCCCCTTTAACTGCTCTGCCATAAATATTCCCCCTAGTTAGCCCTGCATTATTGCTTATCAGTATACTTGCAAAGCCCGGGAAAAGAAAAGTGGCGTAATCAAATCCGTAATCAGGAATTTTCCGCTCCCTTCTGAAGATCCGCTTCCTGCGGAACAGGAGTTTCAAAGGAAACCTGCTGCCCCGGGTGAAGCTTGAAGCGGCCTGCCAGCTTCTGCAGCTCTCCGGCAAGCTGGCTTAAGCCAGCCGTGGAAGAGGCGATTTCTTCAACGGAAGCAAGCTGCTCCTGTGCAGCAGCTGAAATCGTCTCCGTATTGCCTGCAGCCTCCTTGGAAATGCCCTGCAGCTCCCCGATCGCCTTCTCCATACTGGCTGCTTCTGCCGACAGCGTATGTACGGCTCCGTCCATCGCTTCAATTTTCTCTGCCGCGCCTTTGACCGCCCTGCGGATCCGCGATAAGGAGCGGCCTGTAGTATCTACTGCCAGGATGCCTGCCGACACCTTCTCTTTGGCATCCTCCATCGTCACTGTTGCCTGCTGCATTTCCCCGTTGATGGAGGAAATCTGCTCCGAGATCATCCGCGCCGATTTCTCTGATTCCTCGGCCAGCTTGCGGACCTCCGAGGCGACAACGGCAAAGCCGCGCCCCTGCTCGCCCGCTCTGGCTGCTTCAATGGAAGCATTCAGGGCCAGCAGATTGGTCTGCCTCGCAATACCTGTGATCACACCGACAATGCCCTGAATTTGTCCGGTGCGCTCATTCAGCTTGTCAATCATGTTGCCAAGCTCTTCCACCGTTTCATGAATTCCGTTAATTTTGTCAACCACACTGATGACTGAATCATTCCCCTCGGCTGCAGACAGCGAGGTCTTGTCCATCATGGCTGACACCTGCTCCATGAACCCGGAAATATGCTGGACTTCATGGGTTGTTGCCATGGCGCTCTCCAGCCCTTTTTGCACACTGCCTACCTGCCGTTCTGTGCCTGCCGCGACTTCCTGAATCGCTTCCGTCACATGCCTGATCGCCGTAGTTGACTGCTCAGCCCCGCTTGTCAGCTCTTTGGCCGAAGCGGACAGATTACCCGTCATCTGCTGAACACCGAGAATCATGCCGCGCAGATCAGCCACCATCGTGCGGAAATTGTCGGCCAATAGGCCAATTTCGTCCCTGCGGAACACCCCGATATCTTCAGACAGGTCGCCTTTCGCTATAGCCGCTGTAGCTTTGCGCAGACGGATCAGCGGCCGCACGATGGAGGACACATTGAAATAGATCAATACGAGCGCGAGCAATACAGAAACAGCAATCACTAGAACTACTTTATCACGGATGTCAGCTGTAGCATCAGCAACCTCTTGCTTGCTGATGGTGCCCCCGATTCTCCAGCCGGTAAGCTCATTGACCATGAAGGTCAGCTTTCTGGCAGTATCCTTATAGACATAATCAAAAGAGCCTGCTTCTCCCTCGAACATCTGCTTCACAAAATCCAGCGAGGATTCCTCGGCTATCGTCTCAGTGGGATGAACCAGAAACTTCTTGCTGCTGTCCAGAATCAGTATGTATCCTTCCTTGCCCAGCTTAATGTTCGTAAGATCAGCCAGGGCGGACAAGTTCAGGTCGAGCCCTATGACTCCGCTGCCATCCGCAAGTACTCCCGAAATGGCGATGGCCGTTTCATTATTTGCCGTTTTAAAAGCTGGGGAGATTACCGTCCCCTTCCCCTGCTTCAGCGCATTCACATAAAAGTTCTCCTTGCGCGGGTCATAGCCTTCCGGCTGCTGGTCATCGGAAGCATGAACAGACTTTGCCCCGCTGGTTCCGACGTAAATATCCAGAATATCGGGATGCAGCGCGGCATATTCCTGCAATCTGGCTTTTACATCAGCCGCACTTTCCCCTCCAGCCTCCCCATTCACTGACCCGGAGGAAATTTGCCCGGCAAAATAACTAACCGCGTCGATTTTGGACTGAATGTTCGCATTAATGATCTCGTTGGCCGCCATCACACTTTCTGTGGCGTTAGTCATCAGCTGGTCCTCCACCTTATGACTGGCCGATTGATAAGTCTGCCAGCCGATGATAAGGCTGGGAGCGAGAAGTACAAGCAGATATGTAAGAATAAGCTTCATACGGATGGTTAAGCGGGTGCTTTTATTCATGGGTGAAATCCATCTCTCCTTCTTATTAGGTCTTAAGTATGATTATTTATGGCATATATAGATTGAACTTATAATTCTTCTATTTTGGGATTGGCCGTGACTACAGAGAATGTTTGGACTTCCGGCCGCTGTTAGGTTTCGATTTCCTGAAATAACCGCGAATCGCGGTAGAAATTCAAACCTTGCCCATGCTTCCGAAGCGAGCTTTCCTGCGGAAAGCTTTCAGGCGGACGCTGTCGCTCCTACAGTTCCAAACTTCCCCTCCGCCACTTTTCCCTACATGTAATTCTCAAGTTCAATCTATATAGGTATATAATTATATACCGGGTATGGAATCCCTCTTTTATTCTGAAATTTCCCATGAATTTCAAGACTTTCTTAATAAATTTGCTGATAAAACAGCAAAAAGACCGTTTATTTGAAAACGGTCTTTTATTATATATCTATTCATAGTCAGACCCTTCGCCAGGAGTTTAGGCCCTTCTTAAACTAATTCATAACTTTGTTCCTGCAAGCCGGGCATACACCGCCGAATACGACATGGGCATGGGAAATGGAGTATCCGGTATCCTTAGCCACCGTATCCATCCACTCCTGGGGCACATGGCTCATTACCTCATCCACCGCACCGCACACCTCGCAAATAATATGCTGGTGATCGTCCATACGCGCATCATATCTGCTAGCTGCTTCGCCAAGCTTCAGCTCGCGGATCATTTCTTTATCGGCAAGATAACGCAGTGAATTGTACACGGTGCCATAGGCCAGGTTATGTCCCTGTTCTACCAGCCGGTTCATCACTTCTGCTGCGGTAGGATGATCATGTGACTGGCGGACGATATCATAAACGGCTTGACGCTGGGAGGTCAAATTCAGGTTCCTCATCTTCATCATCCTCTAACTTATTTTTAGATCAAGTATAAGTCTTGATTGTTCCAGCGTCAATCCAATCGTCTGCCTATCGAATCTAACTTATTTTGGCACTTGGTCCCTAATTTCATGCACCTGGACCTTTGAGGAGTTTCTTTTGGCGGGACTGTGGTAATAAATGAGATGAATATTGTCCGATGGAGGGATGTTAAGATGAGTTCAACGCACGATGTATCGCAGGGTCTTCCGCAATTTCCGCAATCGTTATGGAGAGACAGCACCGACCTGCCTTCGTTTCCGAAGCTAGCGGAAGATCTAGTTACAGATGTCGCAATTGTCGGGGCCGGTATTACCGGCATTACTGCAGGTTATTTGCTGGCAAACGCAGGGTATAAAGTCACTTTGCTGGAGGCGGGAGAAATTTTTGCCGGCACCACTGGATTCACAAGCGCCAAAATTTCCGCCCAGCACGGGATGATCTACGATGATTTGCTGAAGCATTTCGGGGAAGAACAGGCCCGGCTCTATTACAGATCAAACACTGAGGCGATGGAATGGATTATCGCCACTGCAGAGGAACTGAACCTGTCCTGCGGACTAACACGTGAAGACGCCTTGCTCTATGCTGATAACAGCGACGATAAGACGCTCAAACAACTGGAGGCGGAGTTTAAAGCTTACGAAAAGCTGGGACTCCCCGGGCAATGGCTGGACAACGTCTCCTTGCCGCTGATGGCCGGGGGTGCCATCAAGCTGCCGGCACAGGCCCGCTTCCACCCGCTTCAATACCTGCAAGGCTTGCTCCAGGTGATTCTGGACAAGGGCGGAACTGTCTATGAGCACACGATGATTGGAGAAAAGGTAGACAAGGACAACGGCCTCACGCTTTACACTGAAGGAGAGCAGCTGAAAATTAAGTGCCGCCATGCCATCTCGGCCTCCCACTTTCCTTTCTATGATGGCGGAGCCCTCTACTTCTCGCGCCTGCATGCAGAACGTTCCTACTGTCTGGCGGTTCAGCCGGAAACCGATTATGAGGGCGGCATGTATTTGAGCGCCGGAGAACCTACACGCTCTCTGCGCGCCGTCGAATGGGGCGGCCAGAGGCTGGTCATTGTCGGCGGGGACAATCACAAGACAGGCCAAGGCATCTGCACCTTCGGCCATTATGAGAACCTGGAGCTGTTCGCAGGTGAATTGCTGGGCATTAAGGCCATTCCGTACCGCTGGTCAGCGCAGGACCTCATTACCCTGGACAGAGTGCCTTATATCGGCAAGGTTTCCGGGGAGGAGGAAATCTATATTGCCACCGGCTATCGCAAATGGGGCATGACCAGCGGAACACTGGCCGCGCGTATGATCACGGATCAGATTCTGCGCAAGCATAGTCCCTACAGTGAACTCTATGATCCCTCGCGTTTTAAAGCCAACCCATCCATCAAAAATTTCATCGTGCAGAATACCAATGTCGCCAAAGAGCTGGTTGCCGGCAAGGTGGAGATTGTCCATAAGAAAACCCGTGATCTGGAGCCTGATGAAGGCGCGGTTGTCTTTCATGACGGCAAACGTGTCGGGGCCTACCGTGACACGGATGGCAAGCTGCATCTGGTAGACAGAACCTGTACCCATATGGGCTGCGAGTGTGAATGGAATGATGGAGAACGCTCCTGGGACTGTCCTTGCCATGGCTCGCGTTACTCCTATGAGGGAGCTGTACTTGAGGGTCCCGCTACGGTACCGCTGACAAAGCTGGATGCGGAGGCGAATTAAAGCCGCGATGGGTTTGCCTGAGCAGTCGCGTTTGTCTGTCTCTTGAAGTAACCCAGCGGCTTGGGACAGCTCCAAGCGGCTCCGGCGTGATTGTCCGCCCACGCTCAGGTATAATAGGAGCTGAATATTTTTATTATCATAAATTCAGAGGGAGCGTGACGGCAGGTTATGGATTTGAGAGGAAAAAGCATTGTGATTACAGGTGCCGGCAAAGGGATCGGCAAAGCCTTGGCCATGGCACTGGCGAAAGAAGGCGCTAATCTGGGCCTGATCTCCAGAACTTCAGGTGATCTGGAGGCACTGAAATCGGCTTTGACAGAGGTCTATGACGTGAAGGTCAGCATTGCTGTAGCCGATATCGCTGTACGCGAAGAAGCGGAGCGGGCGGTTGTTGCGCTTCAGAATGATCTAGGCACCTTCGATGCGTTGATCAACAACGCCGGAATTGCCAAATTCGGCACCTTCCTGGAAATGGACCCGGCAGATTGGGAGCGCCACATGCAGATCAATCTGTTCGGCACCTATTATGTAACCCGGGCAGCACTGCCGGCAATGATTGAACGCAATGGCGGAAATATCATCAATATTTCCTCTACAGCCGGTGAGCGCGGCTTCGCTACCGGCTCGGCCTACTGCGCCTCCAAATTCGCCCTGATGGGCATGACGGAAGCGCTGGCCCAAGAAGTGCGCAAGCATAATATCCGCGTAGTGGCCCTGACACCAAGCACCGTCAATACCGGGCTTGCCGAGAATGCCGGCCTGAAGATCGGCGATGAAGACCGGATGATGCAGCCGGAGGATGTGGCTGAGCTGACCCTGGCGGCCCTGAAGCTGCCGGACCGCGTCTTCTTGAAGACTGCGGGAATCTGGACTACCAATCCACAATAAATTGCAGAGTCTTTCGAGGGAGGAATCAGCATGCTGGTAGTAACAAACACCATTAAGGTTAAGGAAGGGCATGGAGAAACCCTTGCCCAGCGTTTTGGCGGAGCGGGCGGCGTGCAGGATATGCCCGGCTTTGTACGTATGGAGGTATGGCACAGCGCAGCTAAAGAGGGCGTGGAAGAGCTGAAAATCTGTACCGTGTGGGAGAACGAAGAGGCCTTTAAAGGGTGGACTGCCAGTCCTTCCTTCCGCGAATCGCACCGTGGGGCAGGTGGAAATGAAGCCATCCTTGGCGCGTCGCTTGATAAGTATGAGCTGCTGATCAGCCGTACACCGGGGGAATAATCAGGTAGAGGGGCGCAGGTCCCGTACTGCTCATACGTCTGCGCTAGGGCGTGTCAATTCCGTCCGGCGGCGCAAATCACTGCAAATAAAACAGGGACGCCCTACTAAGCTTGATGGCTTAGTAGGGCGTCCCTGTTTATTATCTGCCTGTAGCAAGCTCTGGCTTAATGCTCATCAACTGCCGGCAATGCCTTTTCCAGCTCCTGATGTTTGCCGGGCCAGAACGACCAGCGGCCCAGCAGCACTGTGATTGCCGGCACCAGAAACGGCCGGACGATGAAGGTATCCAGCAGCACGCCGATCGCGGTAATGATCCCGAACTGCACCAGCACCTGTATCGGCAGGCTCGCGAGTACGGCAAAGGTTCCGGCCAGAATGAGTCCGGCGGACGTAATCACCGATCCAGTCTCGTTCACACCCTCGGCGACGGCCTGCTTCAGCGGCATCCGCTTGCGCTTTTTCCAAATGTTCGAAATCATAAAGATGTTATAGTCCTCTCCCAGCGCCACCAGGAAGACGAAGGAATACAGCGGAATCGCGCCCTGAATGGCATCTGCACCCATCACGTAATGAATAATAATCCACCCTAAACCAAGGGCCGAGAAAAAGGACAGAATGACTGTAGCCACCAAATAAACGGTTGCCACTACAGAACGCAAGTAGATCAGCAGCAGCAAAGTAATCAACCCGATGACTACTGGTATAATCAAATCAGTATCCCGTTCACCCAGCTCTTTCGTATCATGCTGGGTTGCCGTCTGCCCGCTGACCCATACCTTGTCGCCGGGTTCGGCCACTCCTACATCAATCAGCGCCTGCTCCGCTGTATCCTGAAGCGCCGGTATGTGGCTCATCGCTTCCAGGGAATACGGGTTATTCTTAAATTCAATATCATAACCGAGAATATTCTTATTGACCGCACCTTGCTGGGGGTCCGATACAACATCCACGTATGAAAGGCCGCCCAGGATCACCTTAAGATCCTCACCGTCCGCTTTGCCCTCGGTATCTATCATCAGCTTGGCGGGAGCCAGCTCCCCTGGGGAGAACTGATTGCCTATCAGGTCAAAACCTTCGCGCGACTCCATATCCTCCGGAAAGGACGATAGGATATCATAAGTGAACTTGATGCCCCCGGAGAAGGAAGCCAGCACACCCAGAAGCACCACGGTTACTCCTACAATCGCCCAAGGACGGGAAACGACAAAGCTGCCGATTCCTTTGTTACGGGCAGGTTTTGGCTGCGGAGCCGGCTTGCCTTTGGCTCTGGCCCGCTCCGCTTCCATCAGCGGAGTGCGTGGAACAAACGGGAAGAATGAAGTCCGCCCGAAGATGGCCAGCAGCGCCGGCACCAGGGTCAGACTGGCGATGCCCATAATAAGAATGGATACGCTGAAAGGAACCGCAAAGCGGTGGTACGCTCCATATTTGGCCAGGAGCAGCGCGAACAGTGCCAGCACTACTGTAAATCCGCTCATTGCAATAGCACCCGAGGAATGGGTGATTGCGCTCAGCAGTGCACGGCCCTTGCTCTCCTCCACCTTCAGCATCTGGCGGAACCGGGAGATCAGGAACAGGCAGTAATCTGTGCCTGCGCCGAACAGCAGCACGGTCATGATTGAGATAGCCTGTGAATCCACTGTAATCCAGCCCTCCTGGGCCATCTTCCCAATCACCGGACTGGTAACCCCATAAGCAAATCCTACCGCCACGAGCGGAATCAAAGCCAGAATCGGCGAACGGTAAATCAGCAGCAGGAACACCAGCACAAGAATTACGGTCGCGATGAGCAAGGAAACGTCCGCATCCTTGAACAGCCCTGTCGCATCAATGGAGATGCCCACAGGACCGGTAACCCGCAGGCTCAACTCACTGCCGTCCACCTTGGCAGCAGCAGGATCACCGCCGGTTTCCGCAGAGATCAATTCCTTCATTTGCGTTACAGCCTCACCGAGCTGATCACTGTCCGCGGACTTGTCGAAGAGCACCGGTGTGACCAGTGTGCTGCGGTCCTCAGACAGGGAAGCCTGCAGCGCCTGCGGCGGCAGCTGTCCCAGCGGCGGAACATAGTTCTGGTGCGGCAACGGCTGCTGCTCAAGCTTGCCATATACAGTAATGATATGTATCAGATCTTCTTCGGACAGCCCGCCCTCCCTATGCCATACAAGAAGTGCCGGCACGCCGCTCCCTGCTGGAAACTCCTGTTCCGCAACCGCCGCCGCCCGGACCGACTGCGAATCATCAGGCAGATTCTGCGCATTATTCACTACCTGTGAGTTTACAGAAGGCCAAAGAAGTGTAAGAGCACCCACAATTACGATCCAGACCGCAAGAGTTATCCACTTTGTTTTACGGCCAGCCACCCATTTTCCGTAGCCTGACATTCCCTTCATCCTCTCTTCAACCCCGGCATCTCTAAAAAATGAGCCGCGGGTCATTTTATTAACCTTATCATATATACCCTAAAATTTTTAATCAAATCTTTTTTATATTTTATTCTTTGCCATAAGATATTCCCTTCATGCAAAACACCCCTCTGCTCACAGCAATAGTAGTCTGCTGTAGACAGAGGGGTGATATTTGATGGATATATTCAGATGATATTTGCTGCTTCTGCTTGCGGTTTAGCCCACATCCGGCAGATCGTCACCGGAAAATTGGCTGTTATACAGGTCGGCATAGAAGCCGCCTTGCTCCAGCAGCTCCACATGGGTGCCTTTTTCAATAACGCTGCCTTGGTTCATCACCAGGATCAGATCTGCGTCACGAATCGTTGAAAGGCGGTGCGCAATTACAAAGCTTGTTCTGCCGTTCATCAGCGTATTCATCGCCTTCTGAATCTGCACTTCCGTCCGTGTATCGACACTGCTGGTCGCTTCATCAAGAATCAGGATCGAAGGGTCGGCCAGAATTGCCCGGGCAATAGTCAGCAGCTGCTTCTGCCCCTGCGAGATATTCGAGGCTTCTTCGTTCAGGATTGTGTCGTAGCCAAGCGGAAGCGTGCGGATAAAGTGATCGGCATGCGCCGCCTTGGCCGCACGTACCACATCCGCCTCTGTTGCACCTTCGCGGCCGTAAGCAATGTTGTCGTGGATCGTCCCGTTAAAGAGCCAGGTATCCTGCAGCACCATACCGAATTTGCTGCGCAGCTCGCTGCGCTTCATGTCGGTGATGTTGACGCCGTCAATGACAATCTCGCCGCCGCTGATCTCATAGAAGCGCATCAGCAGGTTGATCAGCGTGGTTTTGCCGGCACCGGTTGGTCCTACAATCGCTATGGTCTGACCGGGGCTGACTTCAATGTTCATATCTTCAATCAGAATAGCATCCTCTTTGTAGCCGAATTTCACATGACGGAATTCGACTGAGCCTTCTTCGGCAACTGCAGCATGCTTAGCCTGAGCAGCAGTAACTTCCGGAATTTCCTCTTCTTCATCCAGCAGCTCGAACACGCGCTCTGCGGAAGCTATGGTGGATTGAATGATGTTGGCGATATTGGCCGTTTGTGTAATTGGCATGGTGAACTGGCGGGAATACTGGATAAACGCCTGAATATCACCGACCTCAATCGTTTTCTTGGTCACGAAGATCCCGCCGACCACACAGACCAGCACATATCCCAGGTTGCCGATGAACATCATCAGCGGCATAATGATCCCGGAGATAAATTGGGAGCGCCAGCCGGAATTGTACAGATCGTCATTAATACTGTTGAACTCTTTAAGCGATTGCTTCTCGCGGCCAAAGGCCTTGATAATGCGGTGACCCGTGTACATCTCCTCTACATGGCCGTTCAGCTCACCCAGTGATTTCTGCTGGCCAATGAAATATCTTTGCGAACGCTTGGAGATCGCAATAATCACGACAAAGCTTAGCGGCAGGGTAATAACTGTAATTAAGGTCAGCCATGGGCTGATGGTGAGCATCATGATAATGACACCAATGATAGTTACGATGGACGTAATCAGCTGAGTTAAGCTCTGCTGCAGTGTCGTACTGATATTGTCTACGTCATTGGTCGCACGGCTAAGAATTTCCCCATGCGTCCGGGAGTCGAAATATTTCAGCGGCAGACGCTCCAGCTTGTTGTTGATCTGCTCGCGCATATCAAAAACAACTTTCTGGGCCACGCCGGCCATTACATATTGCTGTACATAGCTGAACAAGGAGCTGAACAGGTATAGACCCGCCAGGATAAGCAGAATTTTGTTTACATAATCAAAATCAATCGCGGCTCCCGGAACACCCTTCAGTATGCCGTATGCGCCCTCGAACAGCTTGGTTGTCGCCTTCCCCATCACCTTCGGGCTGAAAATACTGAATACGGTGCTGGCGATAGCCATAATAAATACAATCAGCAGCTGCACCTGCCGCGGACGCAGGTAGCGGATTAGCCGTTTGAGCGTACCTTTAAAATCCTTGGCCTTCTCCACCGGCAGGCTCATTCCGGGCGGTCCGCCGGGTCCACCGCCATGTCCCCGCGGAGGTTTGGGCATTCTGGTTCCTTTATTCGCTTCACTCATGCTATTTCCTCCTCTGACAACTGCGAGGATACGATCTCGCGGTACACTTCGCTGTTCTCCATCAGTTCACGATGGTTGCCGATGCCGGCAATCACGCCGTCATCCAGCACAATAATCCGGTCAGCATCCATAACCGTGCTGACCCGCTGGGCGACGATCAGAACCGTTGATTCCGTTGTTTCGTCTTTGAGCGCGGCGCGCAGCTTGGCATCGGTCTTGAAATCAAGTGCCGAGAAGCTGTCGTCGAACAGGTACACTTCCGGTCTTCTTACCAGTGCACGGGCAATCGACAGCCGCTGCTTCTGGCCGCCGGACACGTTGTTCCCGCCCTGGGCAATTTCGGAGTTGAAGCCTTCCTTCATCGCAGAGACAAAATCATAGGCCTGTGCTACCTTTGCCGCATGAATGATCTCCTCATCCGTAGCATCTTCTTTACCGTAGCGGATATTCTCGTTGATCGTGCCGGAGAACAACACCGCCTTCTGCGGAATATATCCGATCTTGCTCCGCAGCTCTTCCTGCGTCATCTCGCGCACATCTACGCCATCCACACGCACGGCGCCTTCAATGGCGTCATAGAATCTCGGAATCAGGCTCAGCAGGGTCGATTTACCCGAGCCTGTACCGCCGATGATCGCTGTAATCTCACCGGGCCGCGCGCTGAAGCTGATTCCGGACAGCGCAGGCTGCTCCGCACCGGGATAGGAGAAGGAAACATTGTCAAATTCAACAAACCCATGCATAGCATCCCGGCCATCCTTCTTCGTTACTGCAGCCGTGTTCTGAAGCTCAGACACCGTAGGATCTGTAATCTCAGGCTGCATATCCAGCACTTCATTGATACGCAGTGCGGAGGCAGAGGCCCGGGGAATAAGCACGAACATCATCGACACCATGATTAAGGAGAACATTATCTGCATTGCATATTGAATAAATGCCATCAATGAACCTACCTGCAGATCGCCATCGCCAATCCGGATTCCGCCGTAATACAGAATGGCAATCATCGAAAAGTTCATCACGAGCATCATAATCGGCATCAGGCCGGCCATCACCTTGTTGACTTTGATTGCCGTTTCCGTAAGATCCTTATTCGCTTCAGTAAATCTTCTGTTCTCATGATCAATCCGGTTAAAGGAACGAATGACACGGATACCGGTCAAATGCTCACGCAGCACGCGGTTTAATTTGTCCAGCTTGACCTGAATCGCCTTGAACAGCGGCAAGCCCTTCATTCCGATGAAGAATATCGCTCCTACAAGCACAGGAATCACGACTACAAAAATAAGGGAAAGCTTGGCATCTTCCGATACCGCCATGATAATCCCGCCGATCATCATCATCGGAGCGCCGACCATCATGCGCAGCATCATAGTAAGTACGGTTTGTACTTGTGTAATATCATTAGTAGTACGCGTAATCAGCGAGGCAGTACCCAGCTTGTCGAATTCATGCAGCGTAAAGTTCTCCACATGATTGAACATCCGCGAGCGGACATTTTTACCGAAGCCGGCAGCAACCTTTGCCGATAAATAACTGGCAACGATAGAGCATATGGCTCCTCCGCCCGCCACCAGCAGCATAAATCCGCCGATTTTCCAGATATAATTGCGGTCGCCCTGCACGATCCCTTTATCCACGATATCGGACATCAGCGTAGGGAGGTACAAGTCGCCCAGAGACTGCAGAAAGATAAGGATTAACACAGCGGCGACAGCCAGCTTAAAAGGGCTCAGGTTTTTTAATAGTTTAATCAAGTTTCTCATCTCCGTTCATTTGTAGCAGGTCTAGATTAGGCGGCGGATTATCTTCTACGAATGCGTGGACCTTCAGCAGAAGGTCTGCCAGATGGTTGCACTCTTCTTCGCCCAAATGTTCCGCCAGTTTGTTCAGCGATGCATCCATATGATGTTTGGCTTTGCGTGTGATTACTTTCCCCTGCTCCGTCAGCTTAATACGGACAACTCTCCGGTCGGAGGGATCAGCCACCCTGAGAACCATGTCTTTGGCTTCAAGACTGTTGATTAGCTGGGTAACGGTTGGCGGCATCAGCCCCAGGAATCGGCTCAGTTCCGAAACCTTTAGTCCTTCATCCAGGGAATGGGACCGCTTGGCAAGACATATCAATAAAGTCATCTCACTTGGCTTGTGGCCTTCCACAGTGTGCTGCCAATGAACTTTTCGCAGCTGCCGCAATGCGGCAAACAGCCTGTGCGCGACTGGATTTTCTTCATGGTTTATCCCAATGCTGTTCACCTCTGTCGTTAGTTAGGTTTACTAATAATTAAATACTATATTAATTAGGCTACCTAATTATATTTTCAGCGTAATTGTTTGTCAAACATTGAAGGCGTTATCAATTATTACGGAATGAAGAACATCAGCGCTGCAACTGCTGTGAAACCAAAACTCCCCCGCCCGAAGGCGGAGGAGGAATTTTCATAGTATAGAATTTGTAAGATGAGGCAACTGTACCATACCGGATTGCTGATCAATATTTACTGCGTTTTCATCATTTTTCCTTAACTCTTGTATGAGTTCTCTATACTTCTTCTGCTGGTCATCGGTAGCGTAATCCCTGCTTGTCTCGAATAAAGTTACACAATCAATCAAGTCCTTCGCACTGTTCAGCTCAACGGCGAGCGTGAGACACTGCAGAATGCAGTCCACTCCAGACATATACCGTTCCCGGTCTATATGGTAGATGGCCAGCTGATAGCTGAGCCTGTATACACGGTCAATATTCATCGGGTCCTGATACAGCACACAATGAGCCATCTCCACTGAAAACTGTTCCAGCACATCGTCTACAGCGAATCCGAACCGGTTGGCCGCCTCTATAATAATGACCAGGCCAGGCAGAATCTCCCCGGGATGATCCACCAGAAAAGCTGTATATGCCGGCAGTACTGCGTAATTGCCCACCAGCATTTCCAGGGTAAAGCTGTTCGCTGTGGCAAATAAACGAAAGGCTTCAACCTCAGACCGGCCCTCATCATCAAGAAATTGAAACCAGCTTAAATCGGCATAGCCAGCGGTATATTTCTTGGCTTCCTCATATCTGCCCTGTTTCGTAAGCGAGGTCGCCTTCAGCAAATAGCCATGGGCATAATAAAAAACAAGCGGGCGCTCCAGTTTCAATTCTTCACCCCGCCTGCCTGCCTTCTTCTGCAGCTGTTCCCGGTACATCGCACTGGCTAGTGCCCTCAGTTCATCGGTATACTTCTCCATTTCTTTGTACTTATGCAGGGTATAGGTGACCTGGGCCAGCTTCAGCAGACCATCTAGCTGCAGATTCTCGGGAAGGCGTCCGCGGAACGGTTCAAAGGTGATCACTGCCCGCAGCTTCTCCTCCCAATTCACAACGAACATCAGCGATTTGAAAATACGGTACTGACTGATCGCCAGCCGTTCGGAGTAACTATCTTGTTCATTGTCCACTACAATTTTATAAAAAACAGTCGCCTCCTGCATCTTGCCGGCGGTGAACAGTTTATCGGCTACTGAATAGACAATATCGAGCGGTTTGGGGTATTCCATCATTCTGCTTAGCACTTCATCAATACAATGCTGCTTGCCGGTTTCGGCGCAGCGAATTAAAAAAGGCTCCACCCTGCGGCGCGAGACCTTCTCTTCACTAAAGCATTCATCCACATAAAGCGAATATAAACATCCTTCCGGAAGTCCGAAGGCTCGGTTGAACGCATCCAGCTGCCTCAAAGAAATCGGCTTAGGCGGATTGCCATGAAGAATGGCACTGAGACTGCCGCGGTTCAGGCCGGAAACTTTCGCGAACGAGGCTAGATTATGACCCGAGCGGGACAGATTGTCCTCAATTTCAGAGCGTAATGTTGTCAGTTTCGCCTCCACTCGGCACCTCCCCCGGTCATGTTGAAATAGTGCTGCTATTAATTGACATTATAGGTGAAGCCTGTGGAAAGCACAACAAAATGGCCCCGCAACGCGGGACCTTTCCTTTCAGCGGCAGCTGATTATTTATGAAATTACTGTTCCAACAACTTCAGAAGAAAAGCAGCAGACTCTTCTGTCAGCACCTATCCGGTTGTTAGAAGCCGGGCGGAACTACTGCTGCAGTGCTGCCTTGCTTCTTACCCTTTGGCTCTTGGTAACTTTGCCGAAAGCGGAAGCTGCATTATTGCGGCTGCGCAGGCCTTCCATCATTTGCTTCTGAGCCATTACAATGTAGCCGTCCAGACGCTGGCTGAGCTCAACGACTGTATGGTCGCTCAGACTGCGCTCCTGCGCCACCTCCAGCAATTGACTTCTAAGGCTCTCTATAGTTAAAAACAACTCGTCTTCTCTGTAATCTCTTCTATGTTCCTCGTGGGAAGCCTGGTATAAGTTCACGATCAGTCACCTGCTCTCTATCAACTTCTACCTTATCATAATTCATGATGCCAAAAAACATATTTTGAAAAAAAAGAAAAATATGTCGAACATATTACATTTGTAAATTTTCATTCATTCCTCTGAATCGACATTCCCGGAGGACTGTAACGCTGGCCAAGGACTCCCATGGCAAAAGTTATCCATTCCCGCGCGGCAAAGGACAAATACCGGTCTCTGCGCCAGATCATCCCCAGCTGCCAGGGAATAACAGGCTCTGTTAAAGGAATCACAGAGATTCTGGATCGGTCCATGTCACGGCAGATGGTCTCCGGCAGCAGTGCGATACCCATCCCGGCAGCCACCATCCGGCTAATCAGGTCCCACTGTGAACTCTCATATACAACTCTGGGCTGAAATCCGGCTTTTACGCATTCTGTTATGATCCGGTCATGCAGGGCAAAATCCTCGCGAAACAGCACAAACTCCTCCTCCGCCAGTTCTTTCAGAGGAACACTGTCTGTACCGGTCAGCCGGTGTCCTATCGGCACCAGAAGCTCCAGTTTCTCCTCTACAAAAGTAAAGCAATGAAACTTTGCCGTATCCACGGGCAGCACAATCGCCCCGATATCAAGCAGCCCCGTTTCCACATCATCCTCCACTTTTTTGGCTCCGTCCTCATGCAGCCGGATGGTAACCTCGGGATACCGCCGGTGAAATTCTCCGATGACGGCCGGAAAGAAGCTGGCGCCCACCATGGGCGGCAGGCCGATGCGGATATGCCCGCGCTTCAGGTTGCGCAGGCTGTCCAGCTCGGAGGAGAGGCTGGCGAACGACTCCACTATATTTTGCGCCTTGGAGAGCAGAATCTCCCCTGCATCTGTCAGCCTTATGCTCTTGCCTTCACGGTAAAAGAGGTCCGCACCCAGCTCATTCTCAAGGTTGCGGATCATTTTGCTGATCGTGGGCTGTGAGATATAGAGCGACTCCGCCGCTCTGGAAAAGCTATTCAACCTGGCCGCCTGGACAAAGTACTGTAATTGGCGGATATCCATCGCTTATCGCCTCCCATGCATAGACAAAAGGAATGTCATTCATTCGATCTATTCATTTTACCTATGAAAATAATTGATGTAAACTTTCATTATCATGAAAGGAGCGAAGCCTTATGAAAAAGTTATCCCTAGGCTTGCTGCAGGTAGCCGGACTTACAATATTCTCAATGCTTATCAATACATTGACTCCACTACTTCATATACCTATTCCCGGAAGCATTATCGGGATGATCCTCTTGTTCCTGCTCTTGGAATCCGGCGTCATCCGCCTGAACTGGGTGGAAGTCGGTGCCTCTTGGCTGCTTGCCGAGCTGCTGCTGTTCTTTATCCCTTCCGCTATCGGAGTGATGAAATATTCGAGTCTGCTTGAAGCAGACGGCCTTCAAGTGCTGGCGGTTGTACTTGTCGGCACATTTGCGGTAATGGCCGGTTCAGGCCTGCTTACGGGAGCCATCTATAAAGTGAAGGAGCGTAAAAGCTGATGATTACAGGACTGCTGCTGCTAGGTCTCACCATTGCTGTGTATCTCATCTCCAAACGTATTTATGCCTCCAGCACCAAGATGTATGCTTCTCCGCTCATCATAACACCTTTGGCGATGATCCTCTTTCTGCTATTGATGGGCATCCCTTATGAATCTTACAATGCGGGAGGCAAATGGCTTACAGATCTGCTGCAGCCGGCGACCATCGCCTTTGCAATCCCACTCCATAAAAACTTCAAAGTACTCAAAAAACACGCCGCCGAAATTGCGGCGGGCGTGTTCTCGGGTACAGTAATTGCAGTGCTCTCCTCGATGCTGCTGGCAAAGTGGCTGCATTTAAGCGGGGAACTGGCGACCAGCCTGGTACCCCGTTCGGTGACGACACCGATTGCCATGAGCATCTCGCAAAGCATTGGCGGCGTCCCGAGCATTACGGCTGTTTTCGTAATTCTCACCGGCGTGCTGGGAACATTGATGGGGCCAACCGTACTCCGCCTCTTCCGCATTGACAACGAAATTGCGCGCGGTGTATCGCTGGGAACCGCCGCACACGGCACAGGGACATCCAAGGCCTTTGAGCTGAGCTCCCTGACCGGTACCATCTCCAGTATCTCGATGATTCTGACGGCGCTGTTCTCGATCGGACTTGCACCGGCACTTCTCGCGGTATTCCTCCACTAGGCCGACCCGGCTTGGGCCAAAAACCTGCCGATCATTTAACCGATCCGGCAGGTTTCTTTTTACTTAAGGCCAGAAGCGGCTATTCCTAAAGTTTCACCGGCAGGCCGCGCTGAGCCGACTCATATGCCGCGCAGGTTACTTTCAGCGTTTTGTAGCCGTCCTCATAATCGCTGAGAATCCGTGAGCGGTCTCCGGTCCGCACCGCATGCAGGAAAGCTTCGGTCTCCACTGCGTAAGGATTGCCTGCATTGACGAATTCCTTGCTGTCGCCGCTGCGCACCTCCAGCAGACGTTCCGGATTCCAGTCCAGCAGCCCGTTGTCATTGTAGAAGCTGAGTCCGACACGGCCAACCTCGCCCGGCAGCACACAGGTATTGGAAATATTCGCAACCACGCCGTTTGCCAGCTTCAGCGACACTGTGCCCACATCGGCTACCGTTACATTCTCGTGCTGCTCATGCATGATCCGGTTGCCGAACATACCATATACTTCTGTCACCTCGCCGGCCAGATAACGCAGCAGATCGACGATATGGGTCGTCTGTTCCGTGAATTGTCCGCCGGATTGTTCCTGGTTGCGCCACCAGGCTACGCCGGGCATCCCTCCCATCCATTGTCCGACAATCATTCCTACCTTATCTCCACTTAGGGATTGCTTCAGACGCGTTATGTTCTCCTGATAACGGAAATGATAGCCAACCGAGGTCAGCAAATTATGTTCTTTAATATCCTGCAGCAGACTTGCCGGAATTTCCGTGCTTGACCCCAGCGGTTTCTCGATAAAGAAAGGAATCTCTCTTTTAATCAGCGCCCGCTCTATTGCTCCATGCGATTGTGGAGGCACACAAATGTACACAGCATCCAGCTTATGGGCATCCAGCATCTCTGTTATTTCACCATAACCCTCCGCTCCATACGGACGGGCCATATCTTCACCCTTCTGCTTGCTGCTGCCGCAGATGGCTTTCAGAGACACATCCTCCATGCCTGTGAGCAAATCGGCATGCATCTTGGAGAACCAGCCTGTTCCTACGATTCCGATATTAAGTGTCATTTAATTCCCTCCTGTAGCGTTCTAGTCAAGAGCATCTTTTCATAGAAGTACAATTAGATTATAAGCGTTTAAGCCAGTACAAGGTAGTTTCTCCATTCCCCGGGGAGCAGCTGCTGGTATGGATATTGCAGGAACCGGTCATCTGCGAGCACAATGCTTCCGCTGTCATTCTCGCTGCGGATCAGCCTGCCCCCGGCCTGCAGCACCTTGCACATGCCGGGATAGACATAGGCGTAATCAAAACCGTTCTTGCCCCGGGACTGGAAATATTCACGCAGCAGATTACGCTCCAGCCCTACCTGCGGCAAGCCTACCCCTACAACCATCACACCGTTCAGGCGGTCACCGGGCAAATCCACACCTTCCGAGAATATCCCCCCCAGCACGGCGAAGCCAAGCAGCGTTTCCGGGTTATCCGGGCGAAAGGAGGAGAGGAATTGCTCCCGCTCGGGTTCACTCATGCCGCTGCTCTGCACCAGCGTGGGGACCTCCGGATATTTGTCCGCGAATATCTCATAAACATTCTGCAAATAGACATACGAAGGAAAGAACACCAGATAGTTGCCTTTCCGGGAGACCAATCCTTTCAGTGCATCACTCAGCGGAAGCAGAGAATCCGCCCGGTCGCGGTAACGGGTGGAGACTGGCAGCACAGACACCTGCCACTGCTCCTTATGAAAGGGAGAGGGCACACTCAGGCTGTAGTCTTCCTCGCCCGCGCCGATCATGTCTCTGTAAAAGGAAAGCGGCGACAGCGTAGCCGAGAAGAAGATCTGGCTGCGGTAGCTCTTGCCCATTTGCTGCAGCAAAAAGGAGGGGTCCAGATTGAACAGCTTCAGCACCACATCCCCGCGCTGGACTTCCGCATAGGTGACATACCGTTCATCATAGGTTTTGAACGTGCGCAGCATCCCCTGCACCGCATAATACGTATCCAAAAGCCCGCCTTCGCCGTCTTCTTCCCCCTCCTGTGCAACCAGCGAAATAGGCGAAGGGCTGAGCAGCTCAAGCTCCGCTTCTGCGGCAAAACTCTCCAGCAGGGCAGGCAGCTCCTCCGGATACATCGTCCATTCACCTGCCCCTTCTTCACTGCAGCGTTTGCGCAGGGCAATGAAAAAAGCATTCACCGCTTTGGCGGCAACGCCGAGTGAGCGGTTGACAGTCTTGTACTGCCGCTGCAGCGAGAGGAACGGAGCCTTCGCCAGACTGGCCGAGTACATCTCCCTCCCCCGGTCCACCAGATTATGCGCCTCATCCACCAGCAGCACCGTCTTCTTCTTCCGTTCCTCAGGCAGCCGCTTTAAGCTGATACGGGGATCATAAATATAATTGTAATCACATATAACGGCATCACAGGCATAGGCGGCATCCAGCGAAAATTCAAACGGGCAAACCTGATGTCTCTTGGCATATCTGGCAATCACATCCTGTGTCATCAGCGTCTCGTGCTCCAGCATGTCCAGCAGCGCGTTATTGATCCGGTCATAATATCCGTCGGCAAAGGGACAGAAGTCTTTGGTGCACAGCCCCTCATCACGAAAACAGGCTTTCTCCTTTGCCGTAAGCGTAATAGCGTGCACATGAAGCCCGCCTTTCAGCAGCATGGCTATTGCCTCCTGCGCGGCGAACCGGTTAACCGTCTTGGCGGTCAAATAGAACAGCCCGGCTGCCTTGCCTTCTCCCAATGCCTTGAGCGCAGGAAAGAGGGTGGACATCGTTTTGCCGATGCCGGTCGGGGCCTGGGCGAACAGATTGACGCCCTCCGTGACTGATTTATAGACCGCGGCCGCAAAATGCCGCTGTCCCTGCCGGTATTCGGCAAAGGGAAACGACAGCCCGCGGATGCTGGCTTCCTTCTGCGCCTCATGCCTGACCATCAGCTCAGCATAAGGGGCATACTTCGCTACCGTATCAACGGCAAAGGCAATCAGTTCCTCTTTGGACAACTGCCTGTAGAGGCTCCGCTGCTCTTCACCGCCCCGCCGGACATAGGTAAGCTTGACCTCAATAGAAGTAAGCTCCTGTGCTAGACATATCATATAGGCGTACATGTATGCCTGCGCCCAGTGCACCTCCCGGCCTTCGAAAGCAGGTTCGAGCGGACCGGCAGTTGATTTGATCTCTTCGACCGTCACACTTCCGTCCTCCCCGGTGAGCAGGCCGTCGCAGCGTCCGTCGATCATAAATATAAGGCCTTCATGGGCAATTTCTGTCTTCAGGTAGACTTCTTTACGGTCTCCTTCCTTATACTGCTTCTGAATGTGCTGATGAATACGCGTACCCTCCACCATCGCTGCTCCACTGCGGAATCCCGGCTCCAGACTGCCGCTGCTAAAGACATATTCCACGAGGGATCTCACTGAAAGAACTATTTCCGCATATTCCATGTATGCCCACCCCCATTATTTCCCGAGCCCCTTTTTAGCATCGGTGGCCGTTTTCGTCCTTTTTCCATGATATAAACTGATCTGAGTGCTATAATCTCGGCTTCATTCCTGCGCATATCGCTTTACGCGGTCCATGGTGGTTATACGACGATTCTGATTTTTGACATTCCTCCACCAGCACTGCATAATAAGTTCTATTAATATGGAATTCTTTTGTCTATACGCTGCGTCCTCCTAGCCGGGAAACGGCGTTTCATCTTGCAGAAAGAAGGCGAAGCTGTGTCATCCCTTACTATTAAACGATGGTTGGTTAAACCATTTGTATTCTTCACTATCATCTTCATTCTCAAAAGCTGTCTGGCTTGGGGTGTAATCTTTGGAGATTTATTGCCTTGGAAAACAATATTAACCGAAATTCCTTTTGTCTGGGCGCTTTTTTGCCTTATTGAGCGTTTTGCCTCCAAACGGAAGCTTGGTTATTATATGACCGTCAATCTGCTCGTTACCGCGATCTTTTTCGCCGCTATTATGTACTTTAAATATTACGGAGTTATTGTCACTTACCATGCGGCAGAGCAGGTGAACCAAGTCACTGCTGTCCGCAACAGCGTATTTTCACTGATGGACCCGTACTATCTGCTGATATTTGCTGACATCATCATCCTGGGCATCTATTTCTTCTTTAATAAGAAGGGCCGGACGTATAAAAAGGATAATATTAACCGCTGTGAACACCGCCGCAACGGCAAGCTTTCCTTTAGTGTGCTGTTCGCCGTTTCCTTCGCACTCTGCTTGTTCAATATACTGCCCAATAAGGCCAGTATGAATGAGATCAAGAAAGCGCAGGAGATGGGTATCCTCAATTATGAGGCTTATACCATTTTTGCTCAAGATAAAACCGAGCTTGTGAACGCCAGTGAGATTACGCAGGATGCTATCAACAAGCTGAAGGGAATTGATCCCGCAGCTGTCTCCCCGCTTCAGGGTGCTGCCAAAGGCAAGAACCTGATCATCATTCAGCTCGAGTCCTTCCAGAGCTTTCTGATGGGGCTAAAAGTGGACGGCCTGGAAATTACGCCGAACCTGAACCGTTTAATGGATGACAGTCTTTATTTCCCTAACTTCTACCAGATGGTGGGGCAGGGAAATACCTCGGATGCGGAGTTCGTTGTTAACTCTTCTTACTATATTCCGCCGCAAGGTGCCGCTACGATGGCGTATGTCGACAAGGATCTGCCAAGTCTGCCGAAATTGCTGCAGGCCAACGGGTATCAGACAGCCACCTTCCATACGAATGATGTGGAATTCTGGAACCGCGGTGAGCTCTACAGTTCACTGGGCTGGGAGCAATATTACGACCATAAGTTCTTCGGCGATGAAGATGCCTTCTTCTTCGGTTCTTCCGACGAAGTGCTCTACCGCCGGTCTGCCGAGAAGCTGAAAGAAATGGATGACAGCAGCAAGCCGTTTTATGCTCAGGTCATTTCCATGTCAGCGCACCATCCGTTCACCATTCCGGCAGAGAAATATCAAATGAAACTGCCGGAGCGTTATGAGGGCACCTTTGTCGGAGATTATATCCGTTCGCAGAATTATGCCGACTATGCTTTCGGACAATTTGTTGAAGAGCTCAAAGCAAGTGGCGTCTGGGACAACAGTCTGATCATGGTCTACGGAGACCATATGGGTCTGCCGATTTATTCACTGGACCATGATGACAAAGAACTGATGACTGAAATATACGGACATGAATATGAATATTCCGATATGCTCAATATTCCGCTAATCATTCATGCCGGAGACAGCCTCAAGCCACAAACTCTGGAACAAGTTGGCGGAGAAATTGATATTATGCCAACGGCTGCCAGCCTGCTGGGTGTCTCCATGGCGAACAATATCCACTTTGGCCAGGACTTGCTCAGCCAGACATACAATCTGCTGCCGCAGCGTTATTATTTGCCAACCGGCTCTTTCATCTCCAGCTCCGGGCTGTTGATTCCCGGGAACAGCTTTGAAGACAATACGCAATATAAACTGGCTGCCGGAGGGAAAACTCCTGCCGGTACCGAAGATGAATATTCCAATGCTTTGCGGTTGCGCCAGCTGTCGGACAGCTATGTGACCCAATTGCCGGATAAAAAGACCGCCGTAGAATAACACAGGCGGATTAAACAGCAGTACAAAAAGAGCCGCGCTCCAACTGGGAGCGCGGCTCTTTTTGTATCCCTAGGCCAATCACGTTATCGTTCCTGCTGCTCAAGGAACCGGTAATAGTCCGCGAAGTTCTGCAGTTCCTCCGGCTTGAGAATTGATAAATGTTCAGCAAGCAGCAGCAGCGAACGGTACTGCGCTTCCTCCAGCAGCTCCTGACCCTTGGCTGTAAGAGTCACAATAACTGCTCTGCGGTCATTCTCATCCGGCTCGCGTGCGATAAGTCCCAGCGCTTCTAACCGGTCCAGCATGACTGTAACCGCACTGGACTTCACCTCAAGCTTATCGGCCAGTTGGATCACCCGTGCTTTTTTCTCCTGTGCGATCATGCGCAAAAGTCCGAACTGCGGTACAGTTAGACCGATTTCTTTATGCAATGACATCTGTGAAGTGATTTTACGCTGCACCCTCCACATAGACAATCCTACGGCCTCAATCAACGGATCGATTTGTTGCGGCATCCCTTTCAGCTCCCAGTCCGTTAGTCCTGCCTTAAGCGTACCATTTCGGCAGGTGATGATTCAATGCTTTTGTCTTTTTGGACATGATCAGAGTCATTGCAAAAGTGATTTTTTTAGGAAAAGTCTGCATTTTTCGACACAAAAATACTACATTCTAGCTACTGCTCTAAGAGCCGCGATACGCTATAATCGTAGCAGTGAACAGTGATTCACTGAATACATTTAGTCAGGGCTGGTGGTACGAGTCATGAAATTGGCAACAAAGTTAACTTGGATGATGCTTATTGTGTTACTTCTTGTCGGATCATCCATCGGGTTCTTCGGATACCGCGCGGCTTACAGACAGGTGGATGAAGCTGCAGGTATCGAACTGGTAGGCTGTGCGAACATTACTACCGGCCTAGTAGATCCCGCTGACATATCGGCACTAGTGTCAGGTGACAGCAGCAAGGTGGCCGCTGTAGAAGACCGGATCAGCTGGATTATTAACCATAAACCGATTTTCAAGGAAGCATTCATCCTATCCTTGGACGGTACTGTGCTTGCCGCAGACAAAAGCTTCAAAGAAAGAGGCTATAAGGCCGGCGACACTTTCTATTTTTCGGATAAAGATAAAGAAATGATTACTTCCATGAAGCATTCCGCATACTCCAAAGTTTATACATATCAAGGCACCTCCCTCAAAACCGGGTACGGCCCCATTTATCAGGATCATGACCCCACGAAGCCCATTATCGCACTTATGGCCATCAATTTTGACGGCCCGCTGATTCAGACGCGTACGAGGGACATCATCGTTCAGCCTTTCATTATCGGCGCATCCATACTGGTAGTAGCTATTATTGCCGCTTATTTGGCCATCCGGCGCATGGTTAGACCTCTCACCAAACTATCCAGTTCAGTTAACAACGTGGCTAAGGGCGATTTGACCCGTGAACCGCTCCTGTTCAAGAGCAAGGATGAAATCGGCACCTTGGCCCGCGACTTTAACGAAATGACGTCGAGCCTGCGCTACCTCATCACCCAGGTCAATGATACCTCCATGCTGGTGGCCTCTTCCTCCCAGGAGCTCTCATCAAGCGCGCAGGAAACGAACCGGGCCGGAGAGCACAGTGTCAATGTCACCCTTGAGCTTGCCGATGGTGCCCATACGCAGCTGGACAATCTGGAAGGAAGCTATAAAGCTGTTCAGGACATGTCCCGTTTTATTACCGAGATTGCCGACAATGCGGACAGCGCCATGAATAATGCTGCCAGCAATGCACTGAAGGCCCGGACAGGCCGGGAAGCGATGGATTCCACCACCTCGCAAATGCAGGTAGTCAGCGGCAGCATTACCAATTTGTCTGCTATTATTGATACGCTGGCCAGTCATTCCAAGGAAATTGAGAGTATCGTCAGTACGATTGCCAGCATCGCTGAAGAAACCAACCTGCTGTCATTGAATGCAGCGATAGAGGCCGCCCGGGCCGGTGAAGAGGGCCGCGGCTTTGCCGTAGTTGCCGGATCCGTCCGCAAGCTTGCTGAACGCTCAGCTAAATCAGCAGGTCAAATTGGCGATTTGGTCAGTCTCATTGTAAATCAGATGGACAAGGCCGGAGAAACCATGAGACGTTCCACGGATGAAATGCAGCAGGGCAGAGAAATGATCATGTCTGCCGGGCAATCCTTCTCCGAGATAGAGGTTTCCGTCTCTGATATGTCTTCCCAAAGCCAGCAGATTTCGGAGACCGTCCGTGAACTGGCGCTGATCTCCGACGGGCTCGTGACCGCGATCCAGAATATTGTTGCAGTATCGAATCAGACTGCTGAAGGCGCCGAGACGTTATCCGCCTCCTCCCAGGAGCAGCTTGCAGCTATGCAAGAGGTTGAGTCCTCCGCTGCGTTCCTTTCTTCACTTGCTGAGAAGCTGCAGGTGCTGGTGGAGAACTTCAAAATCTAATTCTAAAAAAGCAGCGAAGTCTCAACAAGAGACTTCGCTGCTTTTTTAATGCAACAGACTAAACAAGTGGAAACGGCTTCGCCGTCCTCAAAGGACGGTATCCGTTTCAGCGAGAAATAGAAGGATAATTTATAGCGTGAAGCATATAAATTCTTATCTTTGAACAAGAGGCTGGTCATCCTGTTTCTCAGTGATGACCAGCCTCTTGTATAGTACATTGAGCATTATAAATGTTATGTAGCGTCTAAGCTGTATTTTCTATAAACCATTGACCCAGTTCATGAACCGGCATCGGACGGCCGTAATAGAAACCCTGCATTACCCGGCAGCCAAGCGATTGCAGCAGTTCTATCTGTTCAGTTGTTTCTACGCCTTCGGCGACAACCTCCATATTGAGATTGCTGGCAATCGCAATAATATTGCTGATAATCGCTTTTTTCGAATGCATTTTACTTTTGCGGATAAAGACCTGATCAATCTTAAGTGTATTGACCGGAATCTCATCCAGATTACCAAGTGAAGAGAACCCTGTACCGAAATCATCGAGCGATACACGCACCCCGAGATTCCGCAGCTTGGAGAGCTGTGCTACCGTCTCCTCCATATTGTTCATTGCGATGGATTCCGTGATCTCCAGTTCGAGGAAATGCGGCTCCAGACCAGAGCGCGTAAGCGCCTCCTCCACCACATCATACAGGCCTCCGCCTTCAAACATCCGGGCCGACATATTGATGGATACAGGAACATTCGCTACCTCAGCCCTGTGCCACAGCATATTCTGGCCGCATACATCATGCAGCATCCAGTACGTAATCGGCACGATAAGGCCCGTCTCTTCGGCAATCGGTATAAACTCTGCCGGAGAGATGATCCCATGCTCCGGATGCCTCCAGCGCAGCAGCGCCTCCAGTCCAACAGTGACGTTCATAAATGAATCCCACTTCGGCTGATAAACCACCATAAATTCAGAGCGGGCCAGCGCCTTGCGCAGATCCTTCTCCAGTGACATCCGCCGCAGCTGGTGGCGGTTCATCTCCTGGTCGAACACACTGAATTTATTTTTGCCGGAATCCTTGGAGGTGTACAGCGCGGTATCCGCGGCTTTCATCAGTGCAGAGCGGTCCGTGCCATGTACAGGAGCCAGGCTGATTCCGACACTCGCTGTAACATACAGCTCATTGCCCTTAATGCTGTAGGACTTCTTAACCTCCCGCAATACATGCTCTGCCATGTCCTGAGCATTCTCTAATGTACAATCCGGCAGCGCAATCAGAAATTCATCGCCACCCATCCGAAAGACCTTGCCCTGGCAGCCTACACAACACATCAGCCTGTCTGCAACCTCCTGCAGCAGCTCATCGCCGATGTCATGTCCCAGCGTGTCGTTGATCGACTTGAACCGGTCCAGATCGACAAAAAACACCGCACCTGAGTTCACCCCAAAGAACTCATCCAGAAAGTAACGCTCCAGTCCATGCCGGTTCGGCAGCTCGGTTAAAGGATCATGATAGGCCATTTTTTCCAGAATATGCCGGTCCAGAAACACGGCGCCTCCAGATATTGCAAGTATAAACAGAGTTACCAGCGATACCCCTGTCAACAGAATGAAATCCGTCTCCATCAGAAAGGGCTTAGCCCCAAGCCGGCTGTTGAGCTCAAAGTGGCTTGTACTCAGGCTGATATAATGCATTCCGGTTACCGCAAACCCGATGAACAACGAGGAGCAAAGCTTCCAGGCACTGAAGCCGGTGTAGTCCTTAAACTTGCGAAACAGAAATACAGCGATGTAAGAAGCCAGAAGAGCAATCATCATAGATATGCCCTGAGCCATTGGCTCATAGTGAAGTCTGCCGTCCATCTCCATAGAGGACATTCCGACATAATGCATGGCGGAAATTCCGCCGCCCAGAATGAAGCCGGAGGCCAGCAGCCTGAGCAGCCGCTGGCGGGGTGCTACGGCAATCCCCAGGGCCAGAAAACTGGAAAGGATGCTGATCAGCAGGGACAACACCGCTCTGCCCGGATGATAACCGACTTCAAACGGCAGGCGGCTGGCCATAATGCTGACAAAATGCATCGCCCAGATTCCGCTGCCCAGCACACATGCCCCCGACAGCAGCCACAAACGCCGGATCTTGCCCGTAGAATGGGAAACCTGTGAAATCAGATTAAGCGCTGAATAGGCCGCGGTTGCCGCCAGCGCGAAAGATAGCAAAACAATCCAAATGTTATAGTGGATTCCCATTTGATCCATAGTTGACCTCTTCACCGGTTATATTATCATTATCGCTGTCATGTATTCTCAAGTATAAAATCAATATACGAGTATCAGATAAACGGAAGAGTGTGTAAAGATTATAGGTGATCCCTGAGAACTAACTTTAGGTGTATTCTACCTTTTATTTGGAAATCTGTCTAAGTAAATACTGGAACTTGAACCCCTTTTTTAAGGATGGCAAAAAATGTCCATATTTACCTGCTGTCTCAAGCGCCGAGAGTTGGGAGCTTCCCGTTCCGCGGAGCGGCTTCGGGGAAGGAAACATGCCAAACCCACCAATTGAGAGCTGTCAAAATTACCAAATAGATGTAAATCCCCGGAAAGAACAAGGTGAACACATAATGAACCCCGGCAAACCCCATTAATATAAACAGCAGAGCAATGGAAATCCCTTTGTAATCACTCTGCTTGGCGGCTTCATATTTCTCGGAGAAGGGCAGCGCCTGCGGCATCATGCGGTAGCAGATGACGGTATACAGCAGCGAGGCCAGCAGCACAGCGAACAAATCTACAATGATCTGGCCTCCGAACAGCCAGACGAATACCGCTCCTTCCAAGACAAACAATGGCAGCAGCAGCCGCAGCAGCACCGCCTTAAGCATCCCGCGGTACACCGCGGCCGTCTCGGGCAGCGGAATAGCTTTATAAATCCATGCGCCCTTATAGCTGGCCGAATAACGCAGCATTTGCACGGCAGTCAGCACCAGCATTGCGCTGAGATAAACAAACAGGTAGGTTTTGGAGCCTCTGACTGCCTCCATGTCTCCGCTCCACACCTGGTTGAATATAAAGATAAAGGGCAAGACCAGCGACAATCCTATGGACGGGTATACCTTCAGCTTGAAATCCCGTTCGTTTTTCATCATGGACCAGGTAAACCGGAAGAACATCCCCTCTTCCTTGTTCCGGCATACGATCGCAGACAACCGTCGGGACAAGCGTCCATTATCTTTGCCCGCAGCGCCCTGCTCCGCCAGCTTCTGCAGACTCCGTTCGAATGTCGGCATCAGCTTGATGTATGCCGCAAGCAGTACCAGCGGCACCACAAGGCCAAGCAGTGCCAGCTCCGCAAGATGGGCACTCTTTTTCCCGGCAATCAGCAGCTCAAACGGAGCAGAGAACCAGATCGGGGCGAACAGAAAATTCCACCAGGCCGCTTTAAAAGTAACACCCAGCTCAGTGATGTTGAACAAGCGGGAAATCAGCTGGGCGCCCACGGTAACCCCAATGGATAAAATGATCTGGACATAGTTGATGATGTCCTTGAGCTTTTCCCCGTCAAAGACCCTTAGGATCAATAAATAGAGCAGCGCGGTAAACACAAGGATAAAGCAGTCCATCAGAATGACTGCAGCAGCGTACAGCAGGAAGAAGGGTACTCCCTGGATAAATATCGAAACGATCAGTGACGGTCCCGTAAACGTCAGCGTGACTGTCAGCAAATAAATGAGAATATGCAGGCTCTTCGCCATGCTCAAGGTCCGGCGGTTCACCGGCTTGGAGAACAAAATATTCTTGTCCCGCAGATCCAGCATGACCGATGAGAAGTCGGAGATCAGTGTTGTCATAATCATGAACATAACCACACTAAACAGCATACTCATCATCAGGATATAATTCCCCTTGGGAATAACGATGAAAATCATCATCAAACCGATCAGTAAATAAAACCACTGCACCCGGAACGGCGAACCCTCGGTCTCCTGCTTATTGTTCTGTGATCCCGCAAATACCGTCGGCGTCCGCCTTCCGTCCATGGTCAGCTTTACTTGAAGAATGTTGCGCAGCATACCATAATCGACACCGATTCTCTTGAAGCCTCCCTGCAGCCGGTCAAGCAGCTTCAATACAAAGAAATCATTCATGCGGAGCACCCTCAGCAATGACCGCTACAAATTCACCGGCGATATCCCGGTACTGGTCAAATCCGGTCAGCTGATTGAAAATCTCCTCCAGCGAGCCTTCCCTGTTCTGCTCCTTCAACTGCGAGAAGCTGCCGTCTGCTACGATATCTCCCCCGTCGATCAGGATGATCCGGCTGCTAATCTTCTCTACCACATCCATAATGTGCGAGGAATAGAAGATGGTCTTGCCCCGTGCCGCAAGTGAGGCGAAGATTTCCTTAACGATCATTACACTGTTGGCATCCAGCCCGCTGAGCGGTTCATCAAGAAATAAGATGTCGGGATCATGCAGCATGCTGGAAATCAGCAGCACCTTTTGCTTCATCCCTTTGGAGTAGGAGGCGATACGCATGTCGTAAGCCCTCTCCAGATTTAAAAGACCCATCAGCCTTTCCGCTTTCTCATCAGCATCCTTTTGCTTCATGCCGTACAGTTCGCCGATGAATGTCAGGTACTCCCTGGCGGTCAGGCTGTCATACAGCTCTGCGACCTCCGGCACATAGCCGATCCGCCTTTTGTAGGCAGTATCTCCGTCAGCGATGTCTCTGCCAAAAATTTTCACCGTACCGTTGTAACCCTCTACCAGCCCGAGCATGATCTTGACCGTGGTGCTCTTGCCCGCCCCGTTGGGCCCGATATAGCCAATGATTTGCCCCCGGTGAACCTCCAGATCGATTCCCCGCAGCACCATTCTGTCACTGTAATTCATCCATAAGCCGGATATTGAGATGACCGGCTCTTCCAATAGCCCCATTGTTAATCTCCTTTCGAATCGGCTTTCCTTTAAATCATTAAGACAAACTTTCAATACTATTCCTATTCTATCAAATTTTACAACGTTCCTCATGTGAGCAATCGCAACAAACTAACCCTACAAAGTAGCGTTTTGGCTTTGAAAGCAACACAGCACCTTTGCGGAGGCCCTGAAAACTTATACATTCACGAAAAAAAGGAGCGGCTACAGGGCCGCCCCTTATAATGACTCGTATTTATGCTAGCAGAATAGGACATTAACCGATTCCGGTTTTCTATTGCAGCGCAGTCTTTCTACTTGGATAGCAGATTATAAAAAACCTGCGCCGCTTGCGCCCGGGTCGAAGGGTCGAGCGGATGGATTCTTCCGTTATCCCCCTCGACAATGCCGCGTTCCACTAGTGCATTCAGTGCTTCCTGAGCGTAGCCTGCAACATCAGCTGCATCGCTGAAGCCGGTCAGCTCCTTGCCTGAGTTCTTCCCGGGAAGCTCTCCCAGAGCATCAAGGGCGCGGTACAGCAGCGTGAACAGCTCCTGACGCGTGATATAGCTGTCCGGCTTGAACTCGTTGTTGCCGGAACCGGAGGCAATGCCCAGCCGTTTGGCAGCGGCCAGATAGTCGCTGTAGTACGTCTTGCCTGCATCGCTGAAATTGCCCTCAGCTCCCGCTTCCGGCGCAATGCCGTAAGCCTTAAGCAGCAGAACGATAAACTGGCCTCTGGTGATGTTGTCATTCGGGCTGTAGCTGTTGCCGGCAGTACCTGAAGTGATCTCTCTTGCTGCCAGGAAGCTTACAGCATTGTTATACCAGGCGGTGGCAGCAATATCGGCAAAACTGACCTTGTTATAGGCAATGATATATTGCGAGAAATGGGTGGTCACAAATTCCACCGCTCCCGCAGCCGCATTGTATTTGCCCCGGACAATATCCAGACCACCGGCACTGGTGATGTTGTAAACAATAATGGAGTTTGCTTCTTCGCCTGCCTGCAGCTTGTAAGGAAGGCTGAGCTGCACTTTGCCTCCGCCGAAGACAGCCACCTTGCTGTCTCCTGCTTGAACTGTCAGATCATACACCGGTCTGTCGCCGAGCACAGCCTTACCTTCTTCGGTTAAGGATACTTTGGCAATTCTGATGACAATGGTCCCGGCATCGGCGGCTGCGCTGATGCTTGCCACCGCAGTGGAATCAAAGGTGATCTGCCCAACGTTCTCGACATTAATCGTAAGTCTGGCATTCGTGCCGGAAGCTATCTCATTAAATGGGCTTCTCGGAATGCTGAGTTCAGTGGTCTTGGTACCCGTACCTGCTCCAATCTTGATTTCCAGAACAGCCTTCTTTCCTTGCGCTTCCGCAGCCTTGGCGCTGCTGACAAGGCCTGCCACCGCATCGGCAGTAACAGCAGCTGTGGTCACGCCAGTAGCATCGTCAGTTTTAACCGACGCGGTTGCAACTGTAGTCACTGTATCTCCGGATGTTGTCGCAGACGGGGCTGGACTCGCGCTTGGTACCGGCACAACCGGTGTTCCACCGCCGCTCCCGCCGCCCGAACCTGTTGCCGGCACATAGGCTGGTACGACAACACTGGTATCCGGGCTTGGCTTATAGCCCAGCTTGCCAGCAGTTCTGACGTTATAGGTTCCAGCGGCCAGACCCGTGATTTCTTTATCCGTTGCCGGAATGTAGACGGATGCCGTCGACAGCTTGTATTCCAGGGCTGTCGTTGTGCCTGTAATCACTCCGTTCTTGTTCTCGGAGGAGGTAGGCGCTATGCCGGCCAGACCGGTTGGCGCAGTCTGTTCCTGAAGGTTGCCGGGGACAACTACATCGGCCGCCGGGCTTGCTGCATAACCCTCTTTGGCCGGATATCTTACGTTGTACACGCCCGGTATCAACCCGGTGGTCTCTCCGTCTCCCGCATAGACATATTCCGTAACGGTGGACAGCTTGATCTGCAATTGCTTGGTGGTCCCTGTGATCTTCCCGTCTTTATTCTCCCAGGTAGTCGGCTTCACTCCTGCCAGGCCGGTAGGTGCCGCCTGTCTGTCTGTGAAGGCCGGAACGGCAACGCTAGCCTCAGGGCTTGCCGCAATTCCTTCCTTAGCCGCATATCTTACCTGATAGATACCCGGTATAAGATGTACAGGCAATACATCCTTGGCATACGTATACTCCGTAACCGTTGCCAGTCTGTATTCCAGCGATTGCAGCTCTTCCGCACTCAGCGCACCCTTGGCACCGCTGATCTGTCCATCGGCGTTCACCGCAGTTGTCGGCGGCAATCCCTTTAACCCTGCAGGGGCGGCCTGCTCTCCGGGCAAGGGCACAACCACTTCTACCGCTTCTCCCGCAGCGTATGGAATGGCCGTGGTTCCTTCCGGCTTAATAATAGGACCTTGGAAACCCGCAGTGGCCTTATATCTTACCAGATAAGTTCCCGGCTCCAGTCCCGAAATCGTATCGCCTGCGGCAGATTGATATTCATAGACGGAGTCCTGCACACTTTTGTATTTGTATTCCAGCTGGCTGTTGGCTCCTCTGATGGTGCCGTCTGCGGTGCCGTACAGTCCGGCAGGCACAGCCTCCAATCGGGAATACAAAGTATTCAAAGCTTGAATGGCATTCTTGTATCTGGCACCGTCGGAATAACCGCTGCTTACATAACCCGGCTGGATGTTCGTCCAGGAGTACATCAGCTCCACGTGCCCCAGAATAGGAGCCTTTGCTCCAGCCGCATCTTTGTTGTCTTTATTGTACGTGAAGAGATACGGCACTTGAAGTCTGTCGCCTGTGACTGTCTCGTTCAGATCATTAACATAACTGATCACAGAGGGTTTAGCCGCCTGATTATTCTCTGTCTTGATATTGGTGAGATAGGTATCCACCAGATCCACGTAGAGATTGGCATACGGGTGATTGCTTGTTCTAATCTGCAGCTCATTGTTATTATGCGGATTGGCCCGTCCGTTGGTTCCCGTATTATTACCGGGCTCAGCTACCGTCAGCCCCGAATCGAGCTTCGTGTCAAAGAAATAGATCTTGTCTATATGGTGCGCGATCGCTTGTTCATTGACATATTTGATGATTGCCTGGGTATTCGGGCACCAGGAACCCCCAAACAGCAGGGTATAATTGCCGTCACTGGCCAGAATCTGCTTCAGCTGATGATAGGTCACATGCTCAAGCACCAGATTTTTGTCCTCCGGAGTAAAAATAATATTCCCATTGTTCTCCCCGGCGTAATTCCGGTTAAATGCCGATTTAATATACTCGGATTCATTGATCACACTGTAAGTGGAAGCAGCCTTAAACACCTGTCTGACAGAGTTTTTATAAGCATCGACCTTGGCTGGATCAAGCTGGCCGCTTGTCTGAAATTGTTCCCAAGACCCACCGTCTTTCAGATAGGATACAATAGGCGCGCTGTTGCCTTGTCCATCCTTATGATCCTTGTTGTACAGGAACAAGAACGGAGCATCAATCTTGTTGGCAGAAACAGTCTCGCCAGCTGCATTCACATAGCTGACGTTGTGTTCCCGGTCGGTTTTGTCATACAGCGAAAGATTCTTCAAATATTTGTTGACCAGATCAACGTATTTATAGGCATACGGATTATTGCTGTCTGCAATATCAAGAGTGGCCCCGTCCAGCTTGGCGTCAAAATTATAGATCGCGGGAACGTTGATCCCATTTTCCTTGGCCACCTCATTAATGAACCCGATATTGGCCTGGGTCTCCTCGCTCCAGGTGCCGCCAACCAGCACAGCATAAGTACCCTCGCTCTCAAACAAATTGACGATATCTTCATATGTAGCGGTCTTGTACACATGATTACGGTCATTCAGATGGGGATAATTTTCATAAAAATAATTATATGTGCTGACCGTTCCGGAACCGCTGAGCGGAAGAACCGCCTCAGCCCCTGCCTTGCCGGGGTTAACCGGCAAGACGAGCAGCGCAGCCGCCAAAAGCGGCGCAAGGATTTTTTTCAGTGTTTGCTGTCTTTTCATTAGCGCACCTCAACTTTATCTTTTTCTATACTTGCAATACCAAGCTTCAGGAGCTTAAGGGCAAACTTCCTCTTCAGCAGCCGGGGCAGGCGCCGGATTGCTCGCAGCCGGTGCTGCTGCCGGTGCGCTGGCCGCTTGGGATGAGGATGTGCCGGCAGCCGCTTCTGACGCCGGAGCAGTTGTGTTCGCCTTGACTACCTCAGTTGTCGAGAACGTCACCTTCTTCGCGGCAGGCTGTTCAGCAGCCGGAGCGGCTGTAGCTGCGGCCTGTACTTCAGCAGCCGGTTTCACCGTTTCGGCCTTGGGCGCTGCAGTTGCTTGCGGAGCCGCAGTTGCCTTTGGAGCTGCGGCCGTTTTAGGTGCCACGGCCGCTTTAGGAGCAGCAGCTACGGTGTTGGCTTCAGCCTTGGCAGTTGCCTGGGGCTGCGGCTCTTTAGCCGCAGGAGCGGCAGTCGCCTTAGCTTGAACAACCTCCGCCTTGGCCTGAACTACCTCTTGCGCCTTGGCCGGAGCGGACGGCTTGCTCGCCTCAGTTGCTGCCGGCTCAGCCGCCGGTGCTGCTGTCGCTGCGGCCTGCCCTGTATCGGCAGCCCCGCCTGCCTTGTCTGCAGCTGCCGCTTGAACCGGTGCTGCAGTGGCAGCTGCCGTCTCTACAGACTGAGCAGGCCCGGTCGCTGCCGGTGCAGTGGCCTGAGCCACACTACTGTCAGCCGCTGTTTTCACAACAGCCGGTGCTGCTGCCGCCTCAGCACTATTGTCTTGCTTCGCTGTCACAGCCGCATAAGTCAGAGCTGAGAAAATCAAAGTTGCTGCTACTACGGATACAGTGAGCTTTTTCATAAATGGTAACCATCCTTTTCTCTGGCCCGGTGCAGTGTACTTAAGTTCATACGCCCGCCCCTTGGCCTGCTCTAATGTTGGACTATCGAATTGGGTACACCTATCTATTACCTTTCTTTAGATTTTTGGCAAAAAAAATAGAGCTTCAATACAGTGCAATAGCAAGCACTGATTGAACCTCTGGTCGTCCAGTCGATTCCCGTCTGCAAATCTTCAACAGCAAAAAGTTATCCTGTGATGTGATTGATATCATGTTAATAAGGGATCACTTTCTTGTCAATCCCCAAATTATATTTTTCTCATCGTTTTTGTTGGAATTAAACATTACCACCTCGCATATAATAGCTTAACTAAGGAAAATAGGGGGGGATATTAAGACTACGAAACAACGTAAAATTACAATTCTTATCTTTTAGAAAAGGATTGACAGTACAGCGGAACTTCCAGTATATTTATCCCACATTAATTCTTACATAACTAATTGGATTAGGGGGATTATTAAAAATGTCTATCGACAACAACTTGATCACCGCCATCGAAAGCAACTGGTATGGCTTTGTTGTATCGATTTTTGTATTCGGGGTACTCTTCCTATTGGCCCGCAAGCGCGTCGGGTTTGGTACGCGGGTCATTGTAGCCCTGGCAATTGGTCTGGTCGTCGGCATTCTTTTTCAGAATCTGGAGTTTGACACTAAGGCTATCACCACCTTCGGCAGCATCTATGTCAGCCTGATCCGCATGTTGGTCGTCCCGTTGGTCTTCGTTCTGGTGCTTAACAGCATTGCATCGCTGACCAATCTGGAGTATTTGCGTAAAATCGGGTTCAAGACCTTTGCCTGGTTCCTTGGAACAACGGGTATTGCTTCAATAATAGGTCTACTGGTTGCACTGCTGTTCAACCCGGGAAGCGGCATTCAGCAGGATGTGCCCGCCGATTTCACCGCCCGTGAAATTCCGACCTTCTCCCAGGTCATTCTTGACCTTGTACCTTCCAACCCGATCAATGAAGCGGCTGAAGGCAAGGTTGTGCCAGTGCTTATCTTTGCAATCTTCCTTGCAGTGGCCATCATCAAGATCGGCTCGAAAAATGCAGAATCCGTGAAGCCTGTGCGTGACCTCATTCAATCGCTGACACTGGTGCTGCATCAGGTCGTTAAATTCATCATCCGGCTGACGCCTTACGGTGTATTTGCACTCATCGCCGGCATCACCGCCCGCTACGGCTGGGAAACGCTGCAGGAGCTGGGAAGTGTAATTATAACCTCCTATGTCGCACTGATTATCCATTTTGTGCTGGTGTTTGGCGGGCTCGTATTTTTTGTGGCCAAAGTCAATCCGCTGCGCTTCTTCCGCAAAATTTATCCGACCGTTGCCGTGGCCTTTACGACCAGAAGCAGCTACGCTGTACTTCCGGTTAACCTTGAGGTTATTACAAAACGGCTGCATGTTTCTCCCCGGATCGCCAGCTTTGTCGCTCCCCTTGGGGCGTCAGTCAACTTCAACGGCTGCGGCGGGATCTGGCCGGCCATTGTTGCTGTCTTCACTGCACAGGTATTCGGAATAGATCTTGGCTTGACCGACTATATCCTGCTAGTTTTTGTCAGCATCATTTCCTCCATCGGAGTTGCCGGTGTGCCCGGACCCGCAGTGATCTCGACAACCGTCGTACTTACCGCTTTGGGCCTGCCGCTCGAGGGTATCGCAATTGTCGCCGGTGTGGAAGCGCTGATCGATATGGGCCGCACAGCTGTAAATGCTACCGGAACAACCGTCACCGCCCTGTTGGTGGCCAACTCCGAAGGGGAGTTCGACCGGGACGCGTTCAATAACGACAACGACGAAGATGAGCTTATTGCATCCGCCGTATAATTTATTGCCTGACCTATATTCACCAAAAAAAACGGCTGCGCCGTCCTTGAACCAGGACAGCACAGCCGTTTGTATGTGCAACAAAACTTACAGCAGAATCCGTTCCCGCCGGCGGGCAGAATCGAGACAGGTCTCAATCAGCCGCATATTCAGCACCGGATCATCTGCAGCTACTCTGGGTTTAACCCCGGAAACGGCGGCCGCAAAATTATCGGCCTGCCAGACATAAGGATTCGCGCCGGTAGCTTCGATCACCTTCGCTTCGCCGCCCGTATGCAGGATGAATTCCGCATCTTCAAATCTCGCATTGAACGGCATCGGAATTTCAATCCGGCCTTCCGTGCCGAGTACCTCCAGCAGCTGGCGGTTGTAGGCCCACATCCCGCAGTCGAAGATCAGGCTTACTCCGCCTGGAAACTCAACCAGACCTGAAGCCATCATATCCACATTGTCATGCTCCGGGGAGAAAATCGCTTGTACCGTTACCGCTTCCGGCTCCGCAGCGAACAGCATACGCGCCGCGCTGAGCGGGTAACAGCCGACATCGTACAAAGAGCCCCCGCCCCAAGCCGATTTAAACCGGATATTTGTCGTATCCCCGGCATCATTATATGTAAATGTTCCGCGGATCGAACGCAGCTCACCGATTTCTCCCCGGGCGATAATGTCCTGCAGCTCGGCAATCCGCGGATGATGCCGGTACATGTAGGCCTCAGCCAGATGAACACCGGCCTTCCGGCATGCATCTACCATCTCTGCCGCCTCAGCACTGTTAAGCGCAATAGGCTTCTCACAGAGCACATGCTTGCCAGCTTCCGCAGCGCGGATGACCCATTCCCGGTGAAGATGATTCGGAAGCGGAATATAGACCGCATCAATATCCTGATCCGCAAGCAGCTCCTCATAGCTACCGTAGGCCTTCTCTATCCCAAACTCCGCAGCCACGGCACTGCTTTTCTCCAGTCCACGGCTCGCTACTGCTGCGATGATGCCGGATTCCGATTCCTGAATTGCCGGCATGACCGAATTTGTGGCAATCTGGGCACATCCCATAATTCCCCAACGAAGTTTCTGCGCCATAGATGTACACCTTCCTTGTATTAGATTGTCTATTTATACCTATAAACACCATATCATAGAATAAGGTTTATCTCTATTTACAGAGGTAGGATGATGTTATGAGGTAATCCAAATATCCAGCACAACGGCCAGTCCAAGCACAATAACGCGGGCCATGCTCATCAGCACAAAATTTTTGACTGCCAGGATAAAGGTCGTTTCCTTCTCCTGCTTCTCATAAAACAGGGCAATATTGCGGCGCAGCGGAATCAGCGTCAGCAGCAGCAGCACAACCAGAACAGGATGGATGCCAAGCAGCAGCAGCACGATCAAATCCAGAAAGGAGACATAGTAGAGAAGCTTAAACAGCAGCAGCGCATTGCTGCGGCCGATGTAGACGGGCAGTGTATACCTGCGGTTCTCCATATCATCCTCAATATCGCAGATGTTGTTCGCCAGCATAATTCCGGCAATTCCCAGAATCGCCGGCACCGAAAACCAGAATAGATACAGGACCTCCACAAAGTTGATATGCAGATCAATCCAGCCTTCCCGGAACAGCAGGGTAACAACACTCTGCTCGGAATGGATGTAAGCCGAAATGAAGATGATGACAAAGCCCATAAACAGGCCTGAGAACAGCTCACCCAGCGGCATCCGCGAGATCGGTATCGGCCCGAATGAATACAAGATCCCGATCAGGAAGGATAATCCGCCGAGCAGAAATATGATCAGACCGGTCTGGGAGACAAGCGCAATCCCGCCCCCGACCGCAAGCACCAGCAGGATAATAATCGTCGCCACCACAGTGCTTTCTTTGAGCTTGTAATGAACAATGGCATTATGGGTCTCATAGCCGTAACCGTGGGTTTTGGCCGCTTTTTTGAAATCGTAATAGTTGTTAATTGCCGTTGTCGCCATATCGAAGCTTAGCAGGGACACGAACATGAGCGCAAAACGCAGAAGATAAAAATCCTCAAACCGGTACAGGGCATACAATGACCCGAGCAGAAACGGGATAACACTAGCCACCTTGGTCGGCAGCTCTACAAATCTCAGGAAACTTTTCACATTCAAGGCGATCCACCCTCATCTGTCAATTAAGCACGGTTATTGTGCGGATGTTGTTATGGTCAGCGGAGACCATTCGGCGATGACTGTCTGGCCATGGGCGGACACACTGCCTTCGGGCGTGAGGTCCTTCTCGGTCATAATGCCCAGCGCTACAGTGAAGCTGTTGAATTTGATCGGCACATGCTGCTCGCGCCGCACCTCTTTGCCGTTGACATAGAACACAGCCTCATCGTTCCCGCGGTTATAGGTAATCTTATATGTGTTGAATTCACGCGGTTTGAAGTCCGTATCTTCCTTGAATATGCAGAAGTATTTCGTTCCGCCGGTTTCGGGAACCTGCACGCCCGGGAAAGGCAGAACTCCGTAGACACTGGCATATTTGTCGTTTCCGGCAAAGAAATCAAGCGCCGCACCTGTCGTGAAATCAAGCAGATTCAGCGAAACATAACCGTCATACAGATCTCCGGGTGCCGTACCCTGCGTGCGGGCGCGAATCTGCAGCTCGAAGCTGATCTCTCCGCTCTCCGGCACCTCGACCGGCTGAGCCGAATAATACATATGCTTGGCATTGTCGAGAATCTGCACCTGGTTGTTCTGGCGGGACAGCTGGGCCCGCACATACAGATAGCCATTGCGTACAATCACAACAGCCTCCGGCTCACGGTAAGCCCAGAAAGAGCCGTCCGGCAAGGTGAATCCTCCGGTCTTCCAGACCTTGCCCTCCGACAAAATAGTATGAAAGTCTCCCAGTACGATCGGGCTATTCTGTGCAGCCTGTGTATCTTCATTGCTTGTTTTGTTCTTGTCCATGGGGTTCACTCTCTTTCTATCATCTAATCTTCAGCAATTTTTACATAAAGCCTTGAATAAGCAGTGCTACCGCCATAATTGTACCGCAGCGCACGGAGGCCTGCTGCGAGGCGCCCATCAGCGGCAGATAAGCTGGTGAAGCATTTTGCGGCTGCAGGCCGCGGTATACATGCACCGGCGCAACCGCAGTGAGCAGTGCGAGCAGCGCATAAACCGGAAGCACGCCAAAGCCCACGCAGACGATCAGAGAAGCGTAGGAAGTATAAAGCAGCACACGCGAGAAGATCAGCGACTTGCGCTCTCCCCAGACGACAACAAGCGTACGCTTGCCTGCCTGCTCGTCCGCTTTCCAGTGCAGAAAATGATGGTTGAACAGCAGCAGCGTCGTCAGAAGCCCAACCGGAACCGAAAGCAGTACCGGCTTCAGGCTGAATTCGCCGGTCTGCACGAAATAAGAGCCGAGTACAGGCATAATGCCAAACGCAACGAAGATGGCGAATTCACTGTAGCCCTTGCCCCGGTACCCAAAACGCAGCGGTGGAGCGACATAGAAATAGGCGATAAGTGCCCCTACCGCTACAAACCAGAGAATCTCCCAGCCGCTATAAATACTGAGCACCGCGCCGCAAAACACGGCGACTGCAAGCAAGCTCCAGGTCAATACTGCGAAAACTGTTTCCGAGAGCAGACCTCCGGACAAAAAACCGGAGTTTGTGGAAATCATCCCCGGTGTATTTTTTGCCTCCATATCGGTCCCATTGCGAAAGTCCCATAAATCATTCACCATGTTGGAGAACAGATGCGCGGATATTGCACCGATGATCGTTATAACAAACAAAAACGGATGGAATTCTCCCCCCCATACATATGCCCCGACAGTTCCCAAGACAACCGGTATGAGCATAACTGGGATGGTTCCAAACCGTGTAGCTTTCTTAAAAAATATCCATTTGTTCATACCCAAGCTGGTCCCCTTCTATTATAATGTGATAATTATTATTGCTTATATATTATACATCAAATTTCGACAGTTAGGGTAGAAAAGCGCTGCAAAATATTCCCTAATCATGGTACACTGGTTTTAATGGTACTTATTTCCTATGAAGTTTATAGATACTAAGGGGAGCAACATGAAGCTGCGCAAAAAATTAGTGATCTTCATCTGTGTTGTTGCACTATTCGGCTTAGGGCTGACTTATCTGCTCCTGCACCTGATTCTGCTGGGCCGCTTCGAGAAGCTGGATGAAGCCGCACTGCGGTACAAGCTGGAGAATGCCGTCTCTTCTTATCAGAATGAGCTGCAGAGTATGAAGACCCAGTTGCTCAAATATTCAGTTTGGGATGAAACCTACCGGTTTGCGGAATCCACGGACCCCGCAGATTCTATTAGTGATGCCTACCTAAGCAGTAACTATAGCCGGACAACTTATGAGATTAACCATTTTGATATGATGGCCCTGCTGAACCCTTCGGGCACCCCCTTGTACGGTGGCACTTACAACACAGACTCCCGCAGCATAACTCCGCTAACAACAGAAATTATCGACTTATTCAGGGATATTCATCAACGGCTGCCGGAATTTTCGGGCGCAGAGGACAGCACAAGCGGCATTGTATTACTGGATAAAGGGCCTATGCTGATCACCCTCACCCCTATTGTGAACAGTGACAAAACAAAACCGGTTGTTGGAACTGCTGTAGCCGGCAGAATGCTGCTGCAGGAGCAGATCACACAAATCTGGAACGAGACACCGTCCACCATCCAGATCACTCCAGTGAACCCCGGCAGACTCGCGGAGAGCAAAACCAGCAATATCTGGATGAGCTCTGCCTCGAACAACGTGATATCCATTCACACAACTATATATGACCTGTTCGGCAACCCCGGTGTGGTTCTCACCCTCAAGCATCCGCGGCAGATTTACTTAAGCGGCCTACAGTCGATCACCAGCTTCCAGTGGTGTTTCTTTGCCGTCAGTATGCTGATGTGTGTGGCCAGTCTCCTCTTCGTCAATCGCTCTATCCTTGGAAGAATGTCCTTGCTGACCCGGAATATCCGGGCTATCGGCAACAGCAAGGATCTATCCATCCGGATCGGCCCTTCCGGCAAAGACGAATTCAGCGATGTGGAGCAGGAGTTCAACCGGATGATTGATTCCTTGGAGCAGGCGCAGGAAGAGCTGCAGCTGCAAGCGATGCTTGACCCTCTGACTCAGCTGCCCAACCGTTCGCTGTTCTTCACGAAGCTTAATGAAGCGATTGCTTCAATTAAGGGAACCGGCAGACAGCTCGGGCTGGTATTTATTGATCTGGATCACTTCAAGACCGTAAACGATACACTCGGCCACGACTTCGGTGACTCCATGCTGAAAGAGATCGCTTTGCGGATTTCCCAAGTTATCGGACGTGATGATGTGGTGTCCCGTCTGGGCGGCGACGAGTTCACCATCCTGCTCGCCGACATTCCCGATTCGGACAGCATTTCCGAGCAGCTGCTGCGCATACGGGAGACGCTGTCGCTGCCCCACCACATACAGGGACATCTCCTCTACAATACGGCCAGCATTGGCGTCAGCATCTATCCGCAGAACGGAGAAGACGCCGATTTCCTGGTCAAACAGGCCGATCTGGCCATGTTCCATGTCAAAGAAACAGGCCGCAACAACATTTTTCAATACTCTGAGGATCTCGAAGAAAGTATCCGCCGCAAAAATGTACTCTCCCAGCTGCTGCTCTCAGCAGCCGTGAATCATGAGTTTGAAGTCCATTATCAGCCGATCCTCAGCTCCGGCAACCTGAAGGTTTCGAAGCTGGAGGCGCTGCTGCGCTGGACAAGCCCTGCATACGGCCCTATCTCGCCCGGTGAGTTTATCCCGCTCGCCGAAACCAGCGGCTCTATTGTAAACATCGGGAGCTGGGTGCTGCGGCAAGTCTGCTCCGATCTGCGTACTTTCCGGCAGAATGGGCTGGAGCTGACCGTGGCGGTCAACATTTCCGCCATGCAGCTGATGCAGCCGGGACTGTCTGAGCTGCTGCTGGAGCTGCTCCATGAATACGGGCTGCCCAGCTCAAGCCTGGAGCTGGAGATTACGGAGAGCGTACTGGTGTCGGGCGACAGCATTTTCCATTCGCTGCAACAGCTCAGGGGAAACGGGTTCCGCATTTCCCTGGACGACTTTGGCACAGGCTTCTCTTCCCTTAGTTACCTGCGGCGCTTTCCCGTTGATGTAATCAAAATCGACCGTTCTTTTGTTTCCCAGATGACACTGGGCCCGCAGGGTGACGTGCTGATCAAGGCCATTATCGAGCTTAGCCATACCCTCGGGCTGCAGGTAGTCTCCGAAGGGATCGAGCTGGAAGAGCAGTTCGACATGCTGCGCCATCTGGGCAGTGATGAGCTGCAGGGCTACTATATAAGCAGGCCGGTAAAATTCCAGGATATCCCTGACTTTTTAACGCAAAATAATCTCCTTTACCACAATAAATGAGCACTCTTTTTTTGTAGGCAAGCTCAAAACGATATGATATGATAGGCAAGCTGATCACAGCACCCATTTCCGGGTGCTGTGATCCTATGCGAACACTTATGAAAATTGGAGGCTTTAATTGCTATGTCAGCGCAACCGCAAACACAATCCGTCAAAATCGTCACTGCCGACCCCAGCGCCATCGGCTTGTTCGGATTGGCTATCGTCACCTTGGTCGCTTCTTCACAAAAGCTCGAAATTACAACAGATCTCAGCTACTGTATTCCATGGGCTATATTCCTCGGAGCCTTCGCCCAGCTGTTCGCTTCTATCCAGGATGCCAAACACAACAACACCTTCGGGATGACCGCTTTTGGCGCTTATGCGTTCTTCTGGTTCGGCATGGCCGCAAGCTGGCTGATCAAGCTAGGTGTATTCGGTACCGTTCTGGCAGAAGGCGTTGATCCCAAACAGCTCGGCTTTGTTTTTGCGGGTTATTTGGTCTTCACGCTGTTCATGACCCTCGGCGCTGTGGAAGCCAATAGAGTGCTGCTTGTTATTTTTATACTGATCGATTTCCTGTTCCTCGGCTTGACCTTTGATGCGTTCGGAGTGGCTGCGGAATTCTTCCACAAGCTGGCTGCCGTATCGGAACTGGCCATCGGTATCGTATCACTGTACGGCTGCGGCGCATCTGTGCTCAACGCTCATTTCGGCCGCACGTTCCTGCCAATCGGTGCACCGCTGGGTATTTTCAAGAAATAACCCCGTCTCTTCACTTACACAAAATCCATAATGTACTCATTTCTAGAGCAACGGATAAATACAGGCTGCCTTTAGGCGGAACGTATTTATCCGTTTTGGATTTTATAGGGTTCTTGTTAGGTTTTTCCTTGCACAAAGGCGATAAAAATGACATGCTTAAGAAACACCCACGACATATCTCGACATTTTTCTGCGGTGCTGGAACAGCTTCTAATGATTTATATATATAATGTTGAATTACGGGTATCGGAGGCATTCCATGGCTTTCTTTAATAAAAAGCCTTTAACGATCATCCTCGGCTTCTTAGTCGTACTGCAGCTCTCTCTGTTCTATTATTACTCCTTATCAGTGAACCGGGAATACCGGGCTGAAAAAGCCGACTTGTCCTCAAAGGCAGTCATGTTATCATCGAACATTGAAGAGAAGGTTTCGATTGTCAAAGGTGTTAGCTCTTTTATTCAAACGGTCGGCTTTGATGCTGAGCCAGCGCTTATTAATCAATATTTAATGAAGGCTTATAACAATTCAAGCAATATTATGAATATTATGATCGCTCCGGACGGCCTCATCCGTTATCTCTATCCTCTCTCAGGCAATACAGCGATTCTTAATAAAAGTCTCCTGCTCGATCCTAACTTGTCCTCGCCCGGTTTGATTCAAGAAACGATCACTTCCCGGGGCATTACGGTGGACGGTCCCCGGACACTTGCCCAGGGCACCCCCGGCATGGTGATCAGGCAAGCTATTTATAACGGCAACTCATTCTCCGGCATCGTTTCCGTCACACTGAAGATCGATGATATTGAGAACCAGCTGCTGCTTAAAGACTCCCCCGTGTACGTAACAGATGAAGATCATACCTTTTTGTTTGGCAATCAAGCCCACGGGAACGAAGAGCAGGTCACGGTCCCCATTGAAATTAAAAATCAGCATTGGCTGATGGGAATCCCTTTTTCTTCGCACAAGAAATGGGAGATCTTCCGCAGCATCCTGTGGATCGACATTTCCTTTCTGCTCGTTATGGCCTTTATTCTCTATATCTTCTGGCATCAGGGCCGGTTCAACCGTGAACTGGAACGCGTGGTCAGTATCCGCACCCGGGATCTCCGAATATCCAAACGGCGGTATGAAAAACTTGCCCATTACGACAGTTTGACGGAAATTCCGAACCGGCGTTACTTCATGGATGAATTCGGGCGGCTGCTGCAATGCGCCGAGCCTACGCAGACCTATACGCTGTTCTTTTTTGACCTGAACCGGTTCAAGGAGATCAATGATACTCTCGGCCACTCCACGGGCGATCAGGTCATCAAGACACTGGCCAGCCGGCTGAAGGACAGCGGTCTGCCCTTTAAGCTGTTCGCGCGCACCGGCGGCGATGAATTCGTGATGATCTTCTCCAATTTGCCGCGGGAGCAGATCCCGGAAATTGCCGGGCATATCAGCCTGCTGATCTCGGAAACACTGCTGATTGCCGGGGCATATTTAAGTCTATCGACCAGCATAGGGATCTCTCTTTATCCGGAGCATTCCCTCCACAAGGAGGATTTGCTGAAATTCGCCGACATGTCCATGTATCAGGCAAAGTCGCAGGAAGACAGCAATTATTTTGTGTTCGACTGGGAGCTGCGCGAGAAGCTAGAGCAGAAGACCATGATCTCCAAGTACCTGCATTCCGCGCTGGAGCGCGAAGAATTTGTTCTCCATTATCAGCCGCAGATCAATGCCGTGACCGGCCAAATGGTTGGCATGGAGGCCTTGATCCGCTGGAATCATCCGGAGAAGGGACTGATCGGGCCCGGAGCCTTCATCGCTGCTGTGGAAGACGCCGGGCTAATGATTCAGCTCACCGACTGGGTGCTGCAGGAAGTATGCCGCCAGCTCTGCGAATGGAGAACGATGGGCATGCCGCTGCTGCGGACATCCATCAATATCTCCAACAGCTGGTTCTATAACCGGAATCTGATAGAGAACCTGCTTGGCGTGCTTGAGCAATATGGGCTGGAGACGAATATGCTGGAATTCGAGATCACGGAAAGCACCGCCCTGCTGGAGGAGCATTATCCGCTGCTGCAGCAGATGCGCGACCATGGGATTGTCGTTTCGATTGACGACTTTGGTACCAAATATTCTTCACTGAACTATTTGAAGCATTTTCCTGTCAACAAGATCAAGATTGACCGCACCTTCATCACCGGCATTGGTGTCAGCTCCATTGATGAGACGATTATTAAGTCAATTGTTTATGTCGCCTCCCAGCTTGGTTATGACCTGATTGCGGAAGGCGTAGAGACGCCTGAACAGGCCCAGTTCCTGATTAAGCATGACTGCCCTTATATCCAGGGATTTCTTTATTTCCCTCCGCTTCCTGCGGATGAGATCTTCAAGCTTGCTTCCTGATGTTGCCCGGGAAGATACTGTACCATATGTCTTAGGCTCCCTTTGGGGAGCTTTTTCTGTACTATATATAATAAGTAAGCACTACCGGAGGTGGGATTCTGTGAAAAATGAAAAGGCCTTAGGGGTGTATGGCTTCCGCTTTAGCGAGCCGGAGCAGTTGCCGCTCTGCAACCTCTTTGCAGTCGGGCATGAGATTGTGAGTGATGCTTCTTACCACTGGAATGGAATGGAGCGCCGTGACGGGCCCCTGTTACTCTTCCAATATACAGTTGATGGCGCAGGGGGCTTCAGCACGGAACACGAGAGCTTCAAAATCAGCTCCGGGCGGGCATTTCTGGCTGAAATTCCCAGCATCCACAGCTATTATTATCCCGGCGGTTCCCAGCCGTGGGAGTTTTATTTCCTGCTCTTCAGGCCGCAGCTGGTACAGCCCCTCTGGGAGGAGATCAAGGCCAAGCTCGGTCCGGCTCCGGTCATCGACGCGGGAAGCCTGCCCATCCGCATGCTGCGGGATATTACCCGGGAAGCCCATAGCGGAAAAATTACCGATCCTTACATTGCCTCCTCGCTGCTGTATCAATTCATGATGGAGCTCGGCAGACTGTCCTCCAGCGGGCCGCGCCATGAAACGGAATGGCCGGCGGCGGTTAGGGATGCCGTTAATTTTATCGAAGGCCATTACAACTCCATGATTGGCCAGGAAGAGCTTGCGGAGAAGCTCGGGCTTTCCAAATTCCATCTGCTGCGGACATTCAGCAAATATGTCGGTGTAACACCCAATGAATACCTGAACCGCATCCGTATCGAGCGGGCGGTGGACCTGCTGCGGACGACAGACCACAGTATTGAGGCCATCGCGGTTCAGGTCGGATATTCCACCGGAAGCTATTTCATCAAAGTGTTTCACAAGCTGACGGGACAAACGCCTGGCAATTTCCGCACCGGAAACGGCAGTCTTCAGTATAACCGTTTGTTCTTCAGCTAAATTCCCGACATGCGCAATTTTGTGCTATCGAGACAACTATTTTACTGTAGAAATGGGTTTTGAAAGTGTTTTATGATGGATCTGTTAGAGCAAGTTTATTCTACAACCCCTTCCGGGGTTTAAGGAGCGAGATCATCATAATGAGTCACTTACAGTATGCGAAAACACCGCCTATGGGCTGGAACAGCTGGGATTGCTATGGAGCTGCAGTTACGGAACAGGAAATCCGCGGAAATGCTGAATATATGGCGGCGAACCTGAAGTCCTTCGGCTGGGAATATGTCGTTGTGGATATTCAGTGGTATGAGCCGGGGGCAATTTCTTCGCAGTACCGTCCTTTTGTTCCGCTGAAAATGGACGAATATTCCCGGCTGATGCCGGCAGTGAACCGTTTCCCCTCGGCAGAAGGCGGCAAGGGGTTTCTCCCTTTGTCTGATTATGTACACAGTCTGGGCCTTAAATTCGGCATTCATCTGATGCGCGGAATTCCAAGACAGGCGGCGCATGCCGCCACCCCGGTCAAAGGTTCAACGGCGACCGCCCGGGACATCGCCCACCCCAACTCCATCTGTCCCTGGAACACCGATATGTATGGGGTTGATGCTGCCAAGGAAGGCGCCCAGGCGTACTACAATTCCCTCTTTGAGCTGTATGCCGAATGGGGCGTAGACTTTGTGAAGGTGGATGACATTGCTGCGTCCAGACTGTATGATACACACCAGCCCGAGATTGAGCTGATCCAGAATGCGATCCGGCACTGCGGACGCCCGATGGTCCTAAGCCTCTCCCCGGGACCGGCACCGGTTTCTTATGGAGATTTCCTCGGCCAACACGCCAATATGTGGCGGATCACCGATGACTTCTGGGATCATTGGGACCTGCTCCTGGATATGTTTGACCGCTGTGAGGCGTGGGCAGGCAAAGCCGAAGCCGGCAGCTGGCCGGATTGCGACATGCTGCCACTGGGCCATATCGGCATCCGCTCCGTAGACGGCGGCGGCGCTGACCGCTGGACTCGCTTCACGCCTGATGAGCAGGTCACCATGATGACCTTGTGGAGCATCTTCCGCTCGCCCCTGTTCTTCGGCGGCGAACTTCGCGATAACGACGCTTGGACCCTTTCCTTGCTGACCAACCCAGATGTACTGGAGATGCACCGCAACAGCAAAGGCGCACGCCTCATCAGCCGGGCAGGAGACCGCGTGGTCTGGACGGCGGAAGGAGACTCCGGGTGCCGCTATGCCGCGATGTTTAATACCGGTGAAACCAACCAGAAGGTCAGCGTAACTCTCGCGGAGCTGGGCCTTGAGAGACCAGTCACTGCCAAGGAGCTTTGGAGCGGGGCGGAGGTTGGCCCCATGCAAGACGAGCTCGCTTGCGAGATTGCTCCGCATGGCGCAGTACTGTATCGTCTGGCGTAGCTCCCGCTGCAGCGATAACAGGCAGGATGGAATAACAGTTGAATGAACCAAGTGATTCATCTTACGGCAGACCCGGATTAACGGGCCTGCCGTTTTGCTGCGGATATATGCCGGGAAATCGAACCAGCCATAGCACATCCCCTCGCAGGACAGTCACAGGATAGATCCAATCGAGTCAATCCCCTATACGCCTAGCGGCATTTGGAACATCCTGTGACAGCAGGCATACTTCTCCTCGCGGTAACCATACTAAGGTCATTCTATGAAGTGACGGAGGAATGCAGCGATGGGCAAAAAGATGAATCTGCTGATGTTCAGCGGGGAATATGACAAAGCAATGGCCGGGTTGATCCTGGCCAATACCGCAAGGGATATTGAGGTTGAGGTCACAATGTTTTTCGCCTTTTGGGGCCTTTTTCTGGTCCGCGACCCGGAGAAGATGACACTTGAGGATAAGACAATTTATGAAAAGCTGATGGATGTCATTACACCGAAGGGACCTCAGCACCTCCCGCTTTCGCGGATGAACTTCAGCGGCCTTGGACGGATGATGCTGGAGGAAATGATGGAGGATCAGGGTGCGCCGAAGCTGATTCATTTTCTCAAGGGTGCCCGCAAAAAAAATATTAAATTCTACGCCTGCAAGCTGTCCGTAGAGATCATGGGCTTTAAGCCGGAGGAGTTTCTGCCCGAGGTGGAGATCATTGATGCGGCCACCTATCTAAAGGATGCGCTGGAAAGCGACATGCAGCTATTTATTTAGAGGAGCTCCTCAATGAATGCAGACAATAGGCTTTAACCCATTGCCTCCACCGGGCATATACTGAGCCTGGGAATATAACCCCACTCTTAATTAGCAAGAAGAAACGGCCGTGACGTCCTTTGTGAGGGGGCGTGATCCGTATCTTGCGAGAAATCACCGGGCTGGAGGGATTGTCTGTGCTGAGCATCAACCACGCTTCTTCTGCGGAGGAGCCCGCTTCACTGCAAGAGCATTTCGCAACGTTTCGCGAGCATACCATCGGCAACCGGCATTCTATCTCCACGCCTTATGGACGGCAGCCGCTGCTGTATGCCGACTGGACCGCCAGCGGGCGCTTGTATGAGCCGATTGAGCGCAAAATGCAGGAGACGTTCGGCCCCTATGTCAGCAATCCGCATACCGAGTCCAATACGACCGGTTTAACTATAACACTGGCCTATGCCGAGGCGCAGAACATCATTAAGCGGCATGTTCATGCCGGGCCGGGAGACGCCCTGCTCTTCTGCGGCAACGGCACAACCGGAGCAGTGAACAAGCTGCTGCGGCTGATGGGCCTAAAGCTGCCGGAATGGATGCGGGATCATTACCTCTGTCTTCCAGAGGAACGCCCGGTTATCTTCATCAGCCACATGGAGCATCATTCCAACCTGCTGCCTTGGCAGGAGGGCATCGGCGACGTGGTCACCGTACCGGCCGGAGCGGATGGAAGCATGGACCTCCGGCAGTTGGAGGAGCTGCTGATCCGCTACCGGAACCGCCGCTTCAAGATCGGCTCCTTTACCGCCTGCTCCAACGTAACCGGCATACAGACCCCGTACCACAAGCTCGCTGCGGCGATGCACCGGCACGGAGGCCTCTGTTTTGTCGATTTTGCCGCCAGCGCGGCTTATGAAGAGATCGACATGCATCCTGCCTCCCCGCTGGAGAGGCTCGATGCCATCTTCTTCTCTCCCCATAAATTCCTTGGAGGCCCCGGTTCAAGCGGGGTGCTGGTATTCGATGCCACGCTTTGCAGGGGCCAGCTCCCGGATGAGCCCGGCGGCGGCACGGTGGTCTGGGTCAATCCCTGGGGCGGACGCCGCTACATAGATGAAGTGGAGGTCCGCGAGGACGGTGGAACACCGGGGTTCCTGCAGGCCTTCCGCACAGCGCTCTGCCTGAAACTGAAGGAGAAGATGAATGGCGACGGGCAGTTCATGATGCGGAGGGAACAGGAACTGTGCCGCCAGCTTCTGACCGGGCTTGCCGGAATCCCCGGATGTTACATCCTGGCGGGTGATCATAACAAACGCCACGGCATCGTATCCTTTATCTTGAAGGACATCCATTACAACCTGGCCGTTAAGCTGCTGAATGACCGTTTTGGCATTCAGGCCCGCGGAGGCTGCTCCTGCGCCGGCCCCTACGGACATTATCTGCTTGGACTTGACGCCAAGCATTCCCAGCATTTCATTCAGGCGATTCAGGCCGGAGACCAGTCTTTGAAGCCGGGTTGGACCCGCCTTTCGCTGCACCCCATCATGACAGACCGCGATGTCCAAACGATCATCTCTGCAGTGCAGAGCATTGTCCGCCATATAGAGGAATGGAGACAGGATTACCGCTATAACGCCTCTACAAACAGCTGGGTTCATGTCAGCGGAAACCATGAGACCGATGCTGACATCAGCGGACTATTCGTGGTGTGAAGAATTCCCTGCGGCTAGCGGCTTCTCCTGTCCCCGCGCCGCCCGGGCAAACCGGGCCTCTATGGCCTTGACGCACCATAGGGAAACACCGATGAACAGCAGCACATAGATGATCTCCCACGGATTGCGGATAAACCGATCCAAGTCATTTCCGATATAGGAAACTGCAAACACCATGATGGCTTTGCCTGCACACAAAGCGAGCAGATAAGACCGCAGGCGCATGCCGGCAAGACCGGCTGCCATATTGATGACCACGAAAGGCCCTACCGGAAATATACTGAGCAGGAAGACATAACTGAACCCGCTCTGGCGGACCCACGTCATGCTTCTCGCTACTTTTGGCCGCTGCGCCCACTTCCGCAGATAGCGGTGGGACGCAATTTTGCGGATAATCATAAACGTGGTCACACAACCGGCAACCAGCCCGATCCAGGAATACAGGAATCCGAGCCATAAGCCATAAACCGCACCGTTTAATCCCACAATCGCAATCGTAGGCAGCGGCGGTACAAAAGATTTCATAAAAGTCAGCCCGATCCCGGGCAGCGGCCCGAGCGAGCGGTACTGCTCCAGCAACAGCCGCAGACGTTCCTCTGTCAGCCATGATACCGTATCCAGAAAGTACATACCCTCCCGCACTCCTCATCCTTGCTAAATTTGAGTCTGTATAATTTGTGGCGCCGAGCCTCAATTATACAATACATTTGCGTAGGATTGCCTTTTCTGTTGGCAGCATCCCGTTCTTCTTGTACTATGTTGCTATGATTATCAATGTAAAGGGGAGAGATTCATGTTAATGCCATCGGGACTGCTGGATATACGGAAAACTGTGCTTCAAGATTTGGATTTCGTCCTGGCTGCTGAGCAGGCCGAATCTAATCGCCGCTTTATCGGACAATGGAGCAGGGAACAGCATGATGCAGCACTACAGGACGAGGACATTCTGCATCTCATCACCCAGGATAAATCCGGGGAACAAGCAGGCTATGTGATTATAACGGGGCTGCAGGACCCTAATCTTAGTGTCTGCATTAAGCGGCTTGTCATACAGACCAAGGAACGAGGCTACGGAAAAACAACCCTCTCACTGCTGACGGATTGGATCTTCGCCCAAACCGAAACCCACCGGCTGTGGCTGGACGTTAAAGAACATAACTCCAGAGCCCGTCATGTCTATGAAGGTGCAGGGTTCACACTGGAAGGCACACTTAGGGACTGTATAAAGACTGGGGATTCTTTTGAGTCGCTGCACATCATGTCGATTCTGCGGTCCGAGTATTTGGACAAGCTATCGCTGCAGGCATAGTCTTCTTGGCGCTAATTCCCTCTGCAGCCTTTAGCAGGGCAAGTTCTCTACATAAGTCTGCCGGACTGCACAAAAAAGACTGCCGGATAGGAGCCAATGTTTCTTGGCCTACCGGCAGTTTTTTTGACACGCGGACCCTGTATCTTAGAATTGTCGCGCCTTACGTATGCGTTTCTATGGGGGCGGCCGGTCTCTGACCCGATAAAACCGCCGTCGTCACATGCTTGCGCGCATCCGCCGTCAGCAGCTGCAGCTCCACCGGCACCCTGCCCGGGCTGCTGTGAATAAATTTTACCCTGGCACCGTCCAAATCCTCTTCAATACTGACGATGGAGTAGCCTTGCAGCAGCAAAGCGTCAATCTCCTGCCGCTCTTGGTCAAACTCATCAAATGCAGACATCTCAGACCACTCCTCCGCTGATTTCCGCTTTGGCCGGACGCGGCGCTTCTGCTGCAAACCGTTTGCGGTGCAGGTATTTGCCGGAACCCGCCCGCCCGACAAATTGCTTGTCGCGGATCACGAATTCACCCCGGCTGAGTACGGATACCGGTTCGCCTTTAATCTCAAAGCCTTCAAACGCGTTGTAATCAACGTTCATATGATGGGTTTCAGCAGAAAGTGTTCTTTCCACCGACGGGTCGAAAATCACGATGTCTGCATCGCTGCCCACAGCTATGGTACCCTTTTGCGGAAATAGGCCAAACAGCTTGGCGCTGGAGGTCGAGATGATATCCACGAATTTATTAAGCGAAATCCGCCCCTTCTGTACCCCTTCGGAGTAGAGCAGGCTGAACCGGTCTTCAATCGTCGGCCCGCCGTTCGGGATCTTGGAGAAGTCGCCCAGACCCAGATCCTTCTGTCCCTTGAAGTCAAAGGAGCACTGATCGGAACCGATCGTTTGCAGCGTGCCGCTCCACAGCGCATCCCACAGCACCTCCTGGTTCCACTGCTCACGCAGCGGCGGGGACCAGACATATTTGGCGCCTTCAAAATCCGGCTTCGCAAGCGCGGTCTGATCCAGCACCAGATATTGCGGGCAGGTTTCACCGTAGACACGCAGCCCCTTCTTGCGGGCTTCGGCAATCTTCCAGGCCGCTTCAGCGCAGGTGACATGTACGACATACAGCTGCGAATCGGTCAGCTCCGTCAGGTAAGCGGCCCGGCCCGTGGCTTCGCCCTCCAGCTCCGGGGGGCGGGTCAGCGCATGGTAGATCGGATCGGTGTTGCCTGCGGCCAGAGCCTGCTCCACCAGATATTCGATCACATCGCCGTTCTCGGCATGGACCATAACGAGTGCGCCTTCCCGCTTGGCCGCCTGCAAAGTCTTGTACAGCACGCCGTCATCGGCCTGAAAAGTGTTCTTATAGGCCATGAACACCTTCAGCGAAGTGATGCCTTCGTCTTCAATAATTTGCGGCAGCTCGCCCAGCACCTTGTCATTCAGCTCCGAAACCATCAAATGAAAGCTGTAATCAATCACCGCTTTATCCTGTGATTTGTTATGCCAGGTATCGACAGCCCGCTGAAGCGGCTGGCCTTTGGTCGTCAGGCAGAAGTCGATGACCGTTGTCGTTCCGCCATAGGCGGCGGCAATCGTGCCGGTCTCGAAGTCATCAGCCGTCACGGTTCCCCCGAAAGGCATATCCAGATGTGTATGGGGATCTATCCCTCCCGGAAAGACATAACAGCCGGAAGCGTCAATAATCTCCGCACCCGTCGCTTCCAGATTCAGCCCTATTCCGGTAATAATGCCGTTCTCAAACAGCACATCTCCCGTATAAGTATCCGCTGCGGTAACGATAATACCATTTTTGATTATCTTCTTCATGCTAGACCACCTCCGCTTCTGAATACGAGCCGTTCAAGCCGCTGATGACCTTCTGACGCTGATTCCAGGTCAGAGGTGCCGCGCCGCTGTCCAAGGCAACCATATCAATGGCTCCGTCTGCCGGGCAGACAATGGAGCACAAATTGCAGCCCACACAGTCTTCTTCACGCACTTGCAGAATCGCCTTTCCTGCGGCATCCGTTAACATGTCGATACATTGATGTGAAGCATCCTCGCAGGCAATATGGCATTTGTTGCAGTTGATGCAGTTCTCCTCGTTAATCCGTGCAACGACTTTATAGTTGAGGTCCAGATCACCCCAATTGGAGTACTTAGACACCGATTTACCGGTCAGCTCAGTGACCGAAGCCAGCCCTTTATCATCCAGATAATTGTTCAGGCCGTCGATCATCTCCTCGACGATCCGGAAGCCGTGATGCATAACTGCCGTGCAGACCTGAATGCCCGTAGAGCCCATCAGCATGAACTCAACCACATCCTGCCAGGTGGAGATGCCGCCAATTCCAGAGATCGGTACGCCAACTCCGCGGTCGCGGGCGCATTCGGCCACCATGCTGAGCGCAATCGGCTTCACCGCCGGGCCGCAATAACCGCCATGCGCGCCTTGGCCGCCGACATTCGGAATCGTGTTCCAGCTGTGAATGTCGACGCCGGCCAGGCTGTTGATCGTATTAATCAGGCTGATCGCATCGGCGCCGCCTTTGACGGCATGGCGGGCAACGACTGTAATATCCGTTATATTCGGGGTCAGTTTCACAATGACCGGCGTGGTCGCGACTTCTTTAACCCAGGTCGTCTGCGCCTGTACGAGGTCAGGCTGCTGGCCGGAGGCTGCGCCCATGCCGCGTTCCGCCATCCCGTGCGGGCAGCCAAAGTTAAGCTCCAGGCCGTCTACGCCGACAGCCTCTACCCGTTTGACGATTTCATGCCATTTGTCCTGCCTCGGTTCGACCATCAGGGAGGCAATAATCGCATGACCCGGAAACTTTTTCTTCGTTTCATAGATCTCCTTCAGGTTCACCTCAAGCGGGCGGTCCGTAATCAGCTCGATATTGTTGAAGCCCGCCACACGCTGACCGTTGAAATGCACGGCCGCAAACCGGGAGGAGGTGTTAATAATCGGATCACCGAGTGTCTTCCACACCGCCCCTCCCCAGCCGGCCTCGAACGCCCGCTGCACTTGATAGCCTGTATTGGTGGGCGGCGCAGACGCCAGCCAGAATGGATTAGGTGACTTGATACCTGCAAGATCAATACTCAAATCTGCCATTGATGTTCCCTCCCTGTCATATAAAGTCCGGTTGAAGCCGCCGGTCTTGTATTGCTTGGCACTCCCCGTTTAGACAGCAGAACCTGCCACGCTTTCCTGCAGACCCGACAATTGCTTCACAATAGCATAAGCAGCGTCTTTGCCCTGCTGGGCGGCGGATACGACCATCGCTTCGCCTTTGCCGGAACCAAACACAATATCACCGGCGGCATAAATCTGTGGATCGGACGTCCGTCCGGTCTTCTCATCAATTTTGACAACCCCATAGTTGTGCTCAAGACCGAGCGCTTCAATCAGGTCCAGCCGCCGCTTCTGTCCGATCGCCACCACAACCGCATCCACCGGTATCAGGAATTCAGAGCCCTCAACAGGCATCGGCGCAAGGCGGCCGTCTTTGCCGGTCTCCCCGGTCAGCTTCATCTGCACGCACTCCAGTGCCGTAACATTGCCGAGCTCGTCCCCGACAATACGCTTCGGTAAAGTCAGCCAGTTAAATTCCACACCTTCCTGCTTGGCAAATTCATATTCGAAATCGTAGGCCGTCATCTCCGAGCGCGTACGGCGGTAGACCATCTTCACATTCGATGCCCCCAGCCGCACCGAGCAGGTTGCCGCATCAATGGCCGTATTGCCTGCGCCGATGACAGCGACGCGCTGGCCCATCAGCTCCAGTGTCGGAATGCCTGTCTTGGTGGTTTCCACCAGCTCTATCGCATCGTATACCCCGGACAGCTTCTCACCTTCAATGCCAAGCGGAGGAACATACCCCATCCCTGCAGCCAGCACAATGGCATCATACTCCGCCTTCAGCTCCTCCACGGAGACGTCAACGCCAACCTTCGTTCCGGTGCGGATCTCCACGCCCAGCTGCTCCACCTGCTCCACTTCCCATAGCGATATAGACTGCGGCAGCCGGAAAGAGACAATACCATGTGTATCCAGCCCGCCGGCGAGCGGCTTCGCCTCATAGATCACCACCTGGAAGCCTTCACGCGCCAGCTCTCTAGCCGCAGACAGCCCGGCCGGACCGCTCCCGATGACAGCGACCTTTTTGTCATTAGGAGCACCGGCTTTGAATAACTGAACACCGCTGCTTATAGCCCAGTCCGTGGCATAACGCTGCAGCAGTCCGATCTGGATCGGTGCCGAAGCATCATTCAGAACGCATGCGCCTTCGCACAACTCCTCAGTTGGACAGACACGGGCGCAACTCGCACCTACAGGATTGGAGTCCATGATCGTCTGCGCTGAGCCTTTTAAATTATCGGTGGCGATCCGCTTAATAAAGGAAGGAATATTAATGCTGGTCGGGCAGGCTTTAATACAGGGGGCGTCATAACAATACAGACAACGGTTGGATTCTTCGATTGCACCTTTGCGGGTTAAACCCGGCTCAGCCTCGGCGAAGTTGCGCATGAACATATCAGGCGTAAACGTGGTTAACGGAGAAGAATGCTCCATCAGATCTCCCTCCTTCTGGACGAATGGTGTTCCCAGGCATTGCCGGATAAAAAATCACATTTTCATCATCGAAATCATCTTTGTGTTATATAATATAACATTATTCCAATGATCGCCTTAATATTTTACTTACTTATCAGGCTTAATGTAGTAAAATGGACAATAAACCAAAGGACCCATTCTATTTTCTTTCTAAACGAGTTATATTTCCTCACATATTATATTCAAACTATAGTCATTTTGATTTTTCGTTACATTAGACACATTGTCTAATTTCAAAAGTGTATTTTTTACCTGCCTGACGACATAGCGAGGGGGAAGCTTATGGATTGGGAACTTGTATTTACGGTCCGCGATGCGCTGAAAAGACCGCTGTTTGCGGAAGCGGAGCTTATAGGCGGAAAAAACGGCCTGAACCGGGCGATTCGCTGGGTGCATGTGCTGGAAAGTGCCAGTTTTGAAAGGCTGATTCACGGGGAAGAGATGATATTGACTACGGGGATGGGTGTAAGTGTTGATTTGCCTTCCTCCTTATCGTTTATGCACAATTTGATCGATAAGAATGCCGCCTGTTTGTGCATCGAGCTGGGAGAGTATTTCTGCAAAATCCCGCAGGAGATGATCGACCTGGCGAACAGCCACGATTTCCCGCTGATTATTTTCACCCGAACGGTACGTTTCGTGGATATCACGCTTGATCTGCATTCCCTCATCATCAACCGCCATCACCGCATGCTGCAGGAGCTGGAGAGCATCTCCCGTGAATTCCACCGCCTGACGCTGACTTCCCAAGGGACCCTTAAGGTTCTGCAGCTATTATGTAAAAGCACCCGCACGCAAATTGTATATATGCAGCTGCAGGGCAAACCCCTGTTCTTCCCGGCGCTGCCGCCCGAGGATCAGGCCCCATTGCTTCAGTTCTTCGAAGCCTTCAGTGAAGAGATGGAGGGCGTACAGCCCGATGCCGCACCTTACATCCGCGAATTCGGCCATAAGCTGATCGCGCTGAAGCCGGTGGGTGCGCTCGACCAGACCTGGGCTTATATCCTGATGGTCAGCAGCCACAAACCCCAGGAGTTCGACTGCCTGCTGCTGGATTCTGCCTCCCTGTCGATCGCCCAGGAGCTGCTGCGCACACGGTATATGGAGGAACGTAAGCTGTTCTCCGAGAACCTGTGGGTGGATGAGCTGATCAGCGGCCGCACCCAGGATGACAACCGGCTCAAGGGACTGGCGGGACCCGACTTTAATGTCGTGAATGAGCTGCCGTACCGCGTATGCCTGATTGAGATCGAGAATCCCCGCGATGTTAAATGGAACAGCTCGGAGAATGATTGGGAATCCATCACCTTCCATCTGTCGCTCATTCTCCGCTCCATCTTCGAGAAATACTCGCTGCGCCCGCTGATCACACTCAAGAACAACCGGCTCACTGTCATCGCGCTCGATATCCAGTCCAAGCTGCCCGGCAAGCTGCGGCTGCAGCAGGCGCTTGATTCCCTGCTGCATATCCGCTCCGACGAGAAATTGAAGGACCTGCAGCTCGTTATTGGAGTCAGCAAGTCCCACAGGGGCCTGAAACATGCCTATGCCGGTTATCAGGAAGCCGTACAAGCGCTGTCTCTCTATACTTGTTACCAGAAGTCTGTGTTGTTCTACGAAGAGCTCGGCGTATTCCAGCTGCTGCTGAACCTGAATGACGGCAAGACGCTGGAGAATTTCATCCGCAGCTATCTCGGCCCGCTGATCGATCACGACCAGTCTAAAGGGAGCGAGCTCCTGCTGACGCTTCGCGTCTATCTCGACCATGACGGCTCCAAGCAAATCGCCGCCCGCAATTTATTCATCGTCAGACAGTCGCTCTATTACCGGCTGGACAAAATCACTGAACTGCTGGGCGAAGACTTCATGCTGCCGGAGAACCGCATCTCCATCCAGGTCGCCCTGCGTGCCTACCAGTTCCTGTATCCGGAGAAATTCACTCTGCCCAGCTCCCGTTCAGCACAGCTTTGAACGTGTCGATTATAAACTGCACATCCTCATCGGTGGAGGATAACGGCGGTGCGAAGGTAAGCACATTATTGAATCCCGCCACCGTATCTCCGTTTTTGCCGATGATCAGCCCTTTGGATTTGCATTCGGCAATAATGCCTTTGACGACAGCCAGATCGGCAGGCTGCTTGGTGGCTTTATCTGCCACCAGCTCAATGCCGATGACCAGTCCAAAGCTGCGGACATTTCCTACCAGCTTGTGATCCCGCAGCCCGGAGAATGCACCTGCCAGCCTTTGCCCGAGGATTTCAGCACGCTCCACCAAATGCTCCTGCTCCAGAATCTCCAGGTTACGCAGCGCAAGCGCACAGGCCGCAGGATTGCCGCCGAACGTATTCACATGGCGGAAATATCCGTAATCATCACTGTTGTCCTTAAAGACCTCATAAATATCCTTTCGCACCGCCGTTGCCGACAGCGGAAGATAGGCGCTGGTCAGCCCTTTGGCCATCGTCACTATATCAGGTTTGATGCCGAAATTGTGATGGCCGAAGTTGCGGCCGGAACGCCCGAAGCCGCAGATGACCTCATCAATAATCAGCAGCACCCCATGCTTGCGGCAGATTTCCTGCACCCGGTCCATATACACCTGATGCGGCACAATGACTCCGCCTCCGGTAATTACCGGCTCCATAATTACCGCCGCAACCGTCTCTGCTCCCTCCCAGACAATCGTATCCTCAATGGCCTGCGCACACTGGAGGTTGAACGCCTCCACAGTCATGCCGTCAGGACGGCGGTAGCTGTCGGGCGGAGCCACATGGAGGAATCCGCCGGTCAGCGGCTCATATTTATATTTGCGCTGCGCCTGGCCGGTCGCTGACAGGGCGCCGAGCGAGCTGCCATGATAACCGCGGTAGCGGGCAATGAATTTATGCCGGTAATGCTGGCCGATTTGCTGCTGGTATTGGCGGGCCATTTTGAAGGCCGCTTCGTTCGCTTCCGATCCGCTATTGGAGAAGAAAATGACATAGTCGTCGCCCAGCCATTCATTCAACTTCTCGGCAAGCGCGATAGCCGGCCTGTGGCTCTGCGTGAGCGGAAAATAAGGCAGGGTGAGCAGCTGCTGATAGGCCGCATCGGCCAGCTCCTTGCGCCCATATCCGACATTGACGCACCACAGCCCGGACATCCCGTCCAGAAATTTATTCCCGTCAATATCGGTAACCCATGATCCGCTTGCCGTCGCCGCGATCATCGGCGGATGGCTCTCGCTGTAAGGTGTAATGTTATGCCATAGATACTGCTGATCTTTCTTGACGGCCAGCTCACTTTCGTTCTCCAGGCTCTGCACCGCAATCTCTCCTCTCAACATTCCATTGTGGTCAATAACGCGCAGTGATCATTTTCTTGCGGGTGTAGAATTCCACACCGTCACGGCCGTTGGCGTGCAGGTCTCCATAGAACGATTTCTTATAGCCCGAGAAAGGGAAGAAGGCCATCGGCGCAGGCACACCGAGATTCACGCCAAGCATTCCAGCATCAATCTCTTCCCGGAATTCCCGGACCGCCTTAGCGCTGTCCGTATAAATGCAGGCTCCATTGGCAAACGGGGACTGATTCGTTACGTTTATCGCCTCCGCCAGATCCTTGACACGCACCACAGACAGCAGCGGAGCGAAAATCTCATCGCGCCAGATCGTCATTCCCGGCTCTACACGGTCGAAGATGGTCGGCCCGAGAAAGTAGCCCTTACCTCCCGCCGCTGCATCTTTCCGGCCGTCCCGCACCAGCTCCGCCTTCTCCTGTACACCTGCCTCAATATAAGCCAGCGTGCGGTCCTTGTTCGACTGGCGGATGACCGGCCCGAGAAATACTCCGGCCTCTCTGCCGTCGCCGATCTTCAGCCCGTCGGCCGCCTCAAGGAGACGGCGCACCAGTTCGTCGGCAATCGTCTCCTGCACGACGACCACCGAACAGGCCATGCAACGCTCGCCCGCCGACCCGAAGGCCGCAGCGATAATATTCTTCACCGTATGGTCCAGATCGGCATCTTGAAGCACAATCGAATGGTTTTTGGCTCCGGCCAGTGCCTGCACCCGTTTGCCATGTGCAGTCCCTTGCTTATACACATATTCCGCTACCGGCTGTGAGCCGACAAAGGAAATCGCCTTCACCTCGTCGTGTTCAAGTAATCCACCCACCACATCATGTGCTCCATGCACCACATTCAGCACACCCGGCGGAAACCCCGCTTCCGCAAACAGCTCCGCCAGCCGGTTCATCAGCAGCGGTGTCCGTTCGGAAGGCTTCAGCACAAAGGTATTGCCGCAGGCCACTGCCAGCGGAAACATCCAGCAGGGTACCATCATCGGGAAGTTAAAGGGCGCGATCCCGCCGATCACCCCCAGGGGGTAACGGTACATGCCCGATTCAATTCCGGTGGCAATATCCGGCAGCTGGCTGCCCATCATCAGTGTGGGGATGCCGGAGGCAAACTCCACACATTCAATACCGCGCTGCACTTCGCCCAGCGCTTCCTCCAGGCTTTTGCCGTTCTCCAGCGTAATCAGCTCAGCCAGCTCATTCCAGTGCTGCACCAGCAGCTGCTGGTACTGGAAGAAATAGCGGGCCCTCCGCGGAACGGCAACCCTTTTCCATGAATGAAATGCCTCTGCCGCAGCTTGCACCGCAGTATCCAGCTCTTCGCGGCTGGAAATCGGCACATAAGCAATCACTTCTCCGGTTGCCGGGTTAAACACTTCCTCCTCCCGCCCGGATGATGACGCCACCCAAACCCCGTTTATATAATTCCTGACTTTTTCAGTCTGCTTCGCCAGCAGAGACATAGCCCACACCTCTTTCACTGTTTCTGGATGCCGATGATAACAGATGACCGCCAGAACGGGCGGCCATCTATCATCAATATGAGGGAAACCGCTTATTTTGCCGCCATTTCAACAATCTCGTTCGTATAGGCTTCTTCCACGTTGGCCGCCTCTTTGATTACACCGAATTTGAGCGCGATGTCTGCCGTCTGCTGGAATGCAGCTGCATCGGTATACCCCAGCTTGGAAACGTCAAAGCCCTCCGGCTGGATCAGCTTGGCAACCTCCGTCATCATCGTAAGCTGATGCTCTCTTGAAGTGCTGCCTTCTTCAGCGAGCTTCATTACACTATCCACAGCCGCCTCAGGATCGGCAATGGCATCTTTCCAGCCCTTCAAGGAAGCGCGGACGAATTTGGCCGCTGTCTCCTTATTGTCTGCAAGCCACTCTTTATTGGCGAACAGATTGTCTTCGAGCATCGCTACGCCTTCATCATTCATATCAATCACATTCAGCTCTTCGGCCTTGATGCCCGATTCCAGCACAACCTGATATTCGTTATACGTCATCGCCGAAGCCGCGTCGATTTCGCCGCCAAGGAATTGGTCCATCGTGAAGCCCTGCTTCGTGAAGTTAAGGTCCTTGTTGGAATCCAGCTTGTATTTATCAAAAAGCGCAAGGATTTCAAACTCGTTGCCACCCATCCAGTTGCCGACTTTTTTGCCTTTCAGATCGGCTGCACTGCTGATTCCCGCCTCCTTCTTGGACACCAGCACGAGTCCGCTCTTCTGGTAGATTTGCGCAATCTGCACCAGCGGCATTTCCTGTTCCTGGCTGGTCAGCAGACTCGCCACCCAATCCACGCCGATATCGGCGGAGCCGCCCGCGACCTGTTGCTCAGGCACTATATCCGGACCGCCGGGCAGGATCTCCACATTAAGACCTTCTTCAGCATAGTACCCCTTGTCCTGGGCCAGAAAGTATCCGGCAAATTGGGCCTGCGGCACCCATTTCAGCTGCAGCTTGACCGTCACCGGTTCCGCAGCCGGTTCTGTGGCCGCCGCCGTTTCCGGTGAAGCCGAAGCTCCCGTGCCTGCCGTCGCTTCAGCCGCCGGAGCATTATTATTGTTGTTACCTCCACAACCTGCCAGCAAAGAGATTGCCATGATCATTACCGCCATCAACAGCCCACCGTGAAATTTGCCTTTATTCCCTTTCATCACGCAGCTCCCCCTACCCATTTGAGTTTGTAGTTTGGTGTAACAGATTTAAGATGACGCACGCTGGGAGGAATGCCACTTGATGAATACCTTCTCCAGCCGCTCCACTACCAGATAGAAGATGACTCCGGCTATAGCCGCAAGTACGATGCAGGACCAGCCCAGCGGCATCTTGGCCACCTTGATCGAGTTGGATAGCAGGTAGCCAAGCCCTCTGGAGGAGAAGAAAAACTCTCCGACAATCGCTCCGATCATACTTGCGGTAGCATTGATCTTCAGCGCGGTGAACACATACGGCAGACTGTTCTGAATCCGCAGATAGCGGAACACCGCCGGCTTGCCGGCTGCGTAGGAATGCATTAAATCCAGCGCCAGCGGATCGACTGATACCATCCCTTTATAGGCATTGATAGCCATCGCCGCCATGGTCGTTGCCGTAACGATTGCCGCACGCGAGCCGATCCCGTCGCCGAACCACAGATTCATAATCGGTGCCAGCGCAACAATCGGAACAGCATTCAGTGCAGCGACCAGTGTCAGGCTGCCACCGCCCCAGCGGGGCCAGGCCGTTGCGACCAGGGCGATTAAGAACCCGAAGGCCGAACCAATCAGCATTCCCACCACAGCCTCAGTCAGCGTATAGCCGGTATAGGACAAGAGCAGGCTGAAATTATCCCTAATCGCCTCCGCTATGGCCGAAGGCAGCGGCAGCTGGTATTTTTTCAGATCGAACAGCTTGTGGAATATTTGTGCTTCCCAGAGAACCAGAAAAAGCACACCGGCCAGCAGAGGCAGAATCACGCCAGCGTTCAGCCATTTCACAGAGCGGCGTCCAAGCTTCCGCTTGCTCCGTCCAGTAAATACGCTATCCTTCGTTGTTATACGAGATGGTGTAGCTCCCTCATTTCCTGCAGAAGCTATCAACGTTGCTTCACGCACAGTATTTCCCTCCATTAACGGCGGCCCCCCTTCGGGCGGAATTCAGGCTGCCATGGCGCAACCAGGCGTTCGGCGAGGCTCATCAGTCCGTAGCTCGCCACTCCCAGCAGAGCGCCGACAATTACCGTGGACCAGAACATATACGTATGGGAAGGACCATAATAGAGATTGCGCAGCATGATCACACCAATGCCGTGCTGCGCCCCCATAAGCTCTACCAGAATCGCACCGGTCACGGCAAGCGGGGCTGCAACCTTGAGGCCGCTGAACAGTGCCGGCAGTGCGGCCGGAAAGCGCAGCTTCCAGTACACCGCCCAAGGTTTGGCAGCATAAGAATGCATCAGCTCCAGCGCCGGCAGATCGACGCTGCGCAGACCGCGCAGCATGTTGAGCGCAACCGGGAAAAAGGTAATGTATCCGGAAATAATGATCCGGGACACCTGCTCATCACGTACAATACCGTAAATAATGGGCGCAAGCCCCAGAATCGGGATCATCTGCGAGGCAATGGCATACGGAAAGGCAAGCTGCTCGATCGTCTTCGACAGACTCATCAGCACAGCGAGAACCACACCCGCAGAGGCACCGATCAGAAACCCGACTCCTGCATTGCCAAAGGTAGCTCCCCCCTCCTTAACCAGTGTGCCGCTGTACTTCCATAAGGTAGCCGCCACTTCATGAACATAAGGCAGCTTCGACTGGGCCAGCGGCGTTTGTGCCACATGGAGCAGCATCCAGGAGCCAGCCTCCCACACAATCAGCAGCCCAAGGAGCCAGACGGACAGCGGCAGCACGCGGCTGCGCATAAACGCACTGTTCCCCTTCATCGTTACACCCCTTCAAAGCTGTCGCGGATCGTGGCGATCAGTTCAAAAAACTGCGGGCTGTTTCTCATTTCCGCCGTACGCGGACGCGGCAGCGGAATATCAACAATGGCCGACAGCCTTCCCGGATGGGGAGAAAGCACGAATACGCGGTCAGACAGAAAAATGGATTCAGGAATGCTGTGGGTGACAAAAACAATGGTGCTCTGCACCTTGCTCCAGACAGACAGCAGTTCTTCATTCAGGCGCTCGCGGGTAAACTCATCCAGTGCGGAGAACGGTTCATCCATGAGCAGTATCTCCGGCTCCATCGACAGCGCTCTGGCAATCGCAACCCGCTGCTGCATGCCGCCGCTGAGCTGCCAGGGATATTTGTCCGCGAAGCCTTGCAGCCCGACGAGATCCAGCAGTTCCAGCGCCTTGTCCTCACGGATCGACTTCTTGACGCCCATCAGCTCCAGCGGCAGGGTAATGTTGTGTTTCACCTTGCGCCAGTCATAAAGTACCGGACTCTGGAAAACTATGCCATACTTTTGGGCGAGTCTGGCTTCCTTGGCGCTCTTGCCAGCCACCGTAATGTTTCCGCCGGTTGGTGTAATAAGATCTGCCATCAATCTCAGCAGTGTAGTTTTGCCGCACCCCGATGGACCCAGCAGGGAGACGAATTCTCCTTTGGCAATATCAAGGCTCACCTGATGCAGTGCAAGTACGTCGGCAGTCTCCGCCATATAACGCATTTCAACGTTTTCCAGCTGTATTTCAGGAATTCTTGCCGCTACTAATGACATTTCCAGCTCCCCCTTCATCCCTGAATTTGATCGATTAATGTTAATTAACATAACGCAATTTCTTATTAAATGCTGACTTTCTTTTCGAAATGTAGTATTAACTAACATGGTACACTTTGCTCCCGGTACACTCACTAGACAAATAGTAAAATTGCATCTGTGAAATTCCGTCACTTTGTCTAGGAGAGGCGCTTTCATTGTCAATAATGAAGAAATATGCCGATAAAAGAAGGTAGCGGTATTCACGCTTCACTGCGTTCAATCCCGAATGTTATCCATGAAGATATGTGGTACTATTTATCTATATTCTTGCTGAAACAGGAGACAATACGTGATGTTTAATGCTTATAATAACGCCTCATGGCTATATGCCCCGTTGTCCCTGCTCCCATGGCCAACCTCGGCAGCCCACACTACCTGGAGGCCCGGCCGATGGAAGCTATGATCTCGAATTATATTATCATTGTCTCCATCTCCGGTGTGCTGAGCGCACTTCTCGCGCTGTTCGCCTATTACAGAAGAACGGATTTCTCCGGAATCAATGCCTTCATTCTCAGCTCTATCACTTCCGCGATCTATACCTTTGGCTTCGCGCTGGAATTGTCGGGCAGCACCATGCAGGAGATTGGCTTTTGGGTCAAGGTGGAGTATCTGGGAATGCCCTATATCGCTCCTTCCAGCCTGATTATGATCATGCATTTCGTCGGCCTGGACCGGCTGGTTAAGAAAGGGCTGCTGACCGCGCTGTACTCCATCCCCTTAATCTCTACCGTGCTCGTATGGACCAACGATTATCACCATCTGTTCTATCAGTCGATGCATTTCCGGGAGGGTGCCCCCACCCCGCTGATCGACATCGTAATGGGACCTTGGTATATTGTGCAGGGCAGTTTGACCTTCGGCTGCATGCTTGCGGGAATGTGTCTCATTCTCTGGCAATGGAACCGGATGAAGCGGGTCTACCGCCGGCAGATGATGACGATCTTCATCGGACAGTTCCTCCCGGCTTTGGGAGCCTTCCTATATTTAATGAACATGACCCCTTATGGAATGGACCCTGTGCCGGTGATTATGAGCGTGACTTCGACCCTCTATATTTGGGCAATTCTTTCCAGGGGCATGCTTACCGCGGCCCCCATCGCCCGGGAGAATTTGTTCGAGAGCATGCGTGACGGAGTGCTGGTCACGGACCGCAAAGATACGCTCGTCGACTATAACCGTGCTGCCACGGAAATGCTGGAAGGCCTGGATTCATCGGCCATCGGCAGACCGCTCGCCCAGCTGTTCCTGCCTGCGGGCAAAGACGCTGTAGATTATGTAATGAATTCTGACCCTCTGCTCAGCGAGGAACGCGAGCTGGCCTGGAATATCAACGGGGAGACCAGCTATTACCAGGTCAGATCCTCTCCGGTGCAGAAGCATGACGGTCATCTGGCCGGGCGGATGATTATGCTGATCGATGTGACAGAGCGGACGCTGCTCCAGGCCAAGCTGCTGCAGCTCGCCACTGTCGACAGCCTGACCGGCATCTATAACCGTACGCACTTCATGGAGCGGAGCCGGTCTCTGCTGGAGGAAGCAGTTGGCAGCAAGCGCCCCTTGTCCATCATTCTGCTCGATATCGACTTTTTCAAGAGCATCAATGACCGCTACGGACATCAATATGGCGATATGGCGCTCCAGCATATTGTCGGCGTATGCAGCAAGCATGTGCGCGAAGGGGATATTTTCGGACGTTACGGAGGTGAAGAATTCGTCATTTGTCTGCCTGACACTTCCTTGAAGCAGGCGGCTCTGCTCTCCGAAGCTATCCGTGACAGCATTGAGCACAGCGAAGTCAGCACCTCGTCCGGTCCGGTCCATGTGACGGCAAGCTTCGGGGTGGCGGAGGCGTTCAGGGAACCTACTTCGCTTGAAGAGCTGCTCTCTGAAGCGGATCATGCGCTCTACAGCTCCAAACGCAACGGACGCAATACCGTACATTTATCTAGCGGAGGTTCGATCACCCCCTTTACACCTGTTTAAACGAACAGCCCTGTTCTCCGGCAAGAAGCCGTTTAGAGAACAGGGCTGTTATCTCATCAATCTGCAACACAATGAACCCGCCAGTGCGTGGCAGGGTCTGAATATAATCAGTAGAAAATATGAATATTGCAGTTAACGCCGCTTCGCGCCTGCCATGAAATATTCCACACCCTGCAGCAAATCCCCAGGCAGCTCTTCAAGCTGCAGATAGGTCTTCAGCTCCAGCACCACCCGTTCCCGGTTGTGTCCGAACACATCGACGATCCGGGCCAGCCGTTCCCAGGGAGCCAGATCCTCCCGGAACTCCTGCCTGGTCATCGGCAGCCCATGCGACTCCACATACCAGTCCGCATCATAGCGGTAGGCAATGTCCAGCAATCTTAAGAACCCGGTGCTGCTGTATTGGCGCGGTCCGCCATACACAGCAGGGCCTAGAGCATCGCCCAGAAAAAGGACCTTGTCTTCCTTAACGTAAAGCACACAGGAGTCCGGCGAATGGTCGCCGCCCACATGGACCACTTCACAGACAACTCCGCCCAAATCGACCGTGAGGCTGCCGGTAAACACAATATCCGGCTTGACGACAGTTACCTCTCTTGCCTCGCCGTACTCCAGGCGGATATGTTCCGCACTTTCTTCACTGATCGTGCCACTCTTTACAAGCTTCTCCAAGCCTTCTTCTCCCCAGTTCAGCCCGGTCAGGCTCTCCAGCACTTTCGCCGTCTCTTCATGGGCAATAGCTGGGGACTTCCAGGATGAGAGTCCGAAGGTGTGATCCCAGTGCCAATGGGTCAGAATCAGCATGTCTGGCTGCCTGCAGCCGCGTCTAGCCAGTTCTTCCCGAAACAGCGCTGCATGGGCCGGCGAATTGCCGGCATCCATCAGAAGTGTACGCCGTTCCCCTATAATTGCTGCCAATACCGGACGATCCGTGTCATGCTCCGGATGCATAATCAGAATATGACGGCTAAGCTGCTCGAACTTGTGCTCCATCTCGTGCTCCCCCTTGCAATATACATCTGACTGAAAATAGGCCGGACTACAAAGTATATCCGGACGTTCTTTTGGTGATAACAGCACCCATAGCGGTATTTCCGGCCTCGTTCGTTTCAGGCCATCTTTAATCTTCATGTTGCCTCAATTACGGACATTAATCAACAGGCCTTGTTTGCTAAAGAGGGTTTTAAGTTTAATAAGAGTTAGCTGATCTGTTCGGGTCAGGTACGGATATACTGACAAGGAGGAGATTCCATGATTAAGATCGGGCTAACCGGCTTCGGTGACCACGAAGAGCTTTACGGCAAAATCAAGCCCGCTGACCGGCTCCCTACCTATAGCGCGCATTTTCCGATTGTGGAGATTGACAGCTCCTTTTATGCCGTGCAGCCAGTCAGAAATTACGCCAAATGGGTGAGCCAGACGCCGGATGCCTTCCGGTTTATCGTTAAAGCCTATCAGGGAATGACCGGACATTTACGCGAGAAAAAGAATTATTACGACACTCCGGAGGAAATGTATCAGGCTTTCCACACCTCTATTGAGCCAGTCCGGGCAGCCGGGAAGCTTGCGATGGCCCTCTTCCAGTTTCCGCCGTGGTTCGACTGCACCAAAGAAAACGTGCAGTTTCTGCGTGAGGCCAAGCAGCGGATGCTGGATGTGCCTTCCGCCATCGAGTTCCGCAATGACTCCTGGTACAGTCCGGAAATGCAGGCCAAAACCCTGCAGTTTCTGGAGCAGGAGGGCTGGATTCATACGGTGGCCGATGAACCCCAGGCCGGATCAGGCTCGGTTCCGATTGTGCCGGTGGCCACATCGCCGGATATCACCTACGTGCGGCTGCATGGCCGCAACGCCCAGGGCTGGAGCCAGAGCAGCCATCCGAATTGGCGGAGCCTGCGCTACTTGTACCGCTACAGCACAGAGGAGCTGACCGAGTGGCGGGACCGGCTGCTTGCGCTGGAGCAGTCCTGCCGGGAGCTGTACGTGGTCTTCAATAATAACTCCGGTGGTGACGCCACCGATAACGCCAAAGAGCTGCAAGCGCTGCTCGGAATCGACGGCGGACTGGCCCCGCGCCAGCTGGACTTATTTTCATGAGCACCAGATGTGTACATATCCTCTCTTCTGCTCCTTACTGAAGCACGACAACAATCGTATTTATCCATTCATATCATAATTTTAAAGGAGGCCAAACGGAAATGAAGAGAAACCATACGATGATGCAGTTTTTCGAATGGCATGTCGCCGCGGACGGGAACCACTGGAAACGGCTGGCTGATGCTGCCACCGAGCTGAAGGCCGCCTATATTGATTCTGTCTGGGTACCGCCGGTAACCAAGGCTGTCTCTGGCGAGGATACAGGCTATGGTGTCTATGATCTATACGATCTGGGCGAATTCGACCAGAAGGGGACCATCCGGACCAAATACGGCACCAAGCTGGAACTGGTGGAGGCGATTGCCGAATGCCAAAAGAACGGCATCGCTGTTTATGTGGATCTGGTGATGAATCATAAAGCGGGCGCCGACGAGACCGAAGTGTTCCAGGTGATCGAGGTTGATCCGAACGACCGCAACAAGGAGATTTCGAAACCGTTCGAGATTGAAGGCTGGACCAAATTCACCTTTCCCGGACGTGGAGACCAGTACTCCGCCTTTAAATGGAACCACACTCATTTTAACGGCACCGATTTCGATGCCAAGGAAAGCCGGACCGGCGTATTCAAGCTTGCCTCCGACAACAAGAGCTGGAACCCGAATGTGGATGACGAGTTCGGCAACTATGATTATCTGATGTTCGCCAACATCGACTACAGCCATGAGGAAGTTAGGCATGAGATGCTGGAATGGGGCAAATGGCTGGTCGACACGCTGCAGTGCAGCGGATACCGGCTGGACGCCATCAAGCATATCAATCATGAATTCATCAAAGAATTCGCTGCCGAAATGGGTAAAAAACGCGGTGAGGACTTCTACATTGTCGGCGAATTCTGGAACTCGAATCTCGAGGCCTGCCGGGAATTCCTCAACACGGTGGATTATCAAATCGACCTGTTCGATGTATCGCTTCACTACAAGCTGTATTCGGCTGCACTGGCGGGCAGGGACTTTGATCTGACCCAAATCTTTAACGATACGCTCGTCCAGACCCACCCTGGCAATGCCGTAACTTTTGTTGACAATCATGATTCGCAGCCCCATGAAGCGCTGGAATCCTGGATCGGCGACTGGTTCAAGCAAAGTGCCTATGCCCTGATCCTGCTGCGGCGTGACGGATACCCGGTTGTCTTCTACGGTGATTATTATGGCATCGGCGGACCAACTCCGGTGGAAGGCAAGAAAGCCGCCATTGATCCGCTGCTCTACACCCGGTACCATAAGGCATACGGAGAGCAGGATGATTATTTCGACCACCCCAATACGATTGGCTGGGTGCGGCGCGGTGTGGAAGAAATCGAAGGCTCCGGCTGTGCCGTAGTCATCTCCAATGGAGATCAGGGGGAGAAGCGGATGTTCCTCGGCGAGGAACGCGCAGGCGAAGTTTGGAAGGATTTCACCCATAACCGCGAGGACAATATAACCATCGGTGAGGATGGCTGGGCGGTTTTCCCGGTAAACGGCGGAAGTGTCTCTGTCTGGGCTCTGCCCGATAACGGCGACAAGGAGCCCGATCCGGCATAAAGCATCTATTTAATAAAAGAGGTGAACTACGCGCCGTACCGGCAGCCGTTAGTTCACCTCTTTGTTATATACGTTGACGTTCCGGTTCAACTGAGTTTATAGCTCAGCATATATTCTGTAAGCGGTCCGTCAAGATCAAGCTGCGGATCATTAACAGTCCATTCCCCCGCAATGTCCAGTTCACGGCAGGCAAGCCCGAAATTGCAGGCGGCAATCCCGATATCAATCCGCTGCATCTCAAAGCCCAGCTTGTTGCCGCTGTAATTCGGCGTATGCTGCAGGTAGAAATGGGCCTGCTTCCGGTCCGGAGAGACTACCACTCTCCAAGGCTGTTTATTTGAAGCGGAAGGGCCGAGCCGGACCATTTCCAGCGGGGGCGCAAGCTTCCCGGCTGACTCGGGAGCGAGCATATTGCCAAATTCGGTGTCGTAGAACAGATCCCGCCAAGGCTTCTTCTGATCAGCTTTGACGACATAGCGCATCGTGGCATCCAGCAGCCGCTGCTTCTCCCGTGCATACCCCAGCGGCGTGATGCAAGGAATAATCTCGCCCTGGGCAAGCTCGATTTCGCGGGCAAAGGTCTTGCGGTTGAACGTCCCGCCAAGCCAGCAGGTGCCAAGTCCCAGGCTGGTGGCATAGAGAATCAGCCTATGAAACACATACCCGAATTCCAGCAGCGCCAGTTTGTCGTTCCTGACCTTGCCGACCAAGTACGCCTGCGGATTCTGGATGATACCGTAAGCCCCCAGCTTCACGTTTTTTCCGTCCTCTGTCCCGCTTTTGGCCCAGACCCACTCAATTCCCGGCTTTCCGCCAAACGGCCCATGCAGATTATCCTCCTGGCTCAGATAATCCATTATGGAAGCATGGACGGCCTCCCCGATCGGTGTGGCTTCATAAGTCCGTACAGATTTACGCTTCTCGATAATATCCATAACCGGAATTCCCATCTGATGTCCCTCCCCTTCATTATTTTAAAAAAGATGGCGCCTGTGGAAACAGGAGCCATCCAAGTGATGATGGATACTTATGATTGCTTATTCTGCAATCTTAATAAGATCTTAATAAGAGCAAAGGTTTAGTTAGTTATATTTTTCACATACTAATATTAACATCTATAGACCATGCTGTATAGACGCAGAGCCCGCCTTAGGGGGAATTTCAATACGCCGGTGACGGCTGCTTCTGCACCCAAAAAGAGGACTCCCTCACGGCAAAGGATGTCCTCTTTTTGGGTAAGCTGTTTACTTGGCTTCGGGTGCGTACTTATACGCGGATGTCAAATCTTCCTTCGCTGTCCGTAGTGGCAGCAGCGATCTCTTGCGCGCTTGCCGCAGCAAGCGTATTGCTGTTTGCAGGTTTCTCAGGTGGTGTGCTGCTGCTGTTTGCGGAAGCGGAGCTGTTCTTGGATTTCTGGGCAATTTGCGCATCGATCTGCTTGATCTGCTGCTCAATTTGCTTGGTCTTGGTTTCCTTTGTCTTCTCGTCGTCCTTGCTGGCCCCGATCTTCTCCAGGTCGGCTTGCAGCTTCGCTTTTTGCTTCTCCAGCGCACTTGTATCGGTAGCACTGGAAGCAGTATAGGAAGCGGAAGATGTAGATGATGCGGATGAAATATTCATTCACATTCCTCCTTTCACCTCTACACTATAATCCTTCCACCCCAAAGGAACGTTAAAATGCGCTGAAGGTTTGCTGAAAGTATTCGAAGCTATGAATTGGATTAGACCTTGCTCTGACCACTCTCATCCACTGCCTGAGCCGTTTTTGGCCGGGTTTTGCGGTTGACCAGCGTTACGCTAAGCAGAATAATCGCCAGACCGGCAAGCGTATTGGCATAGACCGGTTCATTCAGGAAGATTACACCCCACATCAGCCCGAACACGGGGACCAGAAAGGTAACGCTGACGGTCTTGACCGCGCCGACACTTTGGATCAGGTGAAAATACAAGAGATACGCCACGGAAGTGCAAATGAATGACAAACCGAGTACGGAAAAAACCGCTGCCGAAGACGGCAGCTCCCGGGGGGCAAAAATTACCGCCAGCGGCAGCAGCACTACAGCCGCCCCGAGCTGCTGGCCTGCAGCAAGCGCCAATGGCGCAAGGCCACGGCCCACGCGTGCAGCGTATAATCCCCCGAAGCCGTAGGCAAGTGCAGCTCCGAGAGAGAAAAACACAGACAACAGAACCTTGCCGGAGAGCGGCACCGGACTCCATCCGACCAGCACTGCTACGCCGAGCAAGCCGATCACGAGTCCTATAGACTTGGACAGTCCCGGCTTCTCCTGTTGCGTTCCCCAAGCAGCAAGTGCAGCGAACATCGGTGTGGTGGCATTGAGGATGGCTGCCAGCGAAGCGCTAAGGTGCAGCTCGGCCATGCAGATCAGTGTGAAGGGCAGCGCGGCATTAATGGAGCCCAGCACAAGGAACTGCTTCCAATGCTGCCAGATCCCCAGCTTCCGCTTGGTGACCGCTGCAAAGAGCAGCAAGGTTGCTGCTGCCAGCGTAACGCGCAGCTCTGTCGTAACAACAGGCCCCAATTCGGGAGAAGCAATTCTCATAAACAGAAAGGAAGCGCCCCAGGAAAAGGCCAACAGCAAAAGAATGGAGAAATCCTTACGGCTCATTTCTTCTCCCCTCTCTTGCAGAGCAGCAGATAGGACAGGATAGAACAAACCCCGGCACCCGCGATCACGATCGCCATCGGCAGCGCCGTTTCGTCACCCCCAAGGCCGACCAGCGGAGCGACACAGCCGCCAAGCAGCAGCGGCAGCAGACCCAGCAGCGCTGAAGCGCTGCCTGCGGTTTCTCCCTGATCCTGCATCGCCAGCGAGAAGCTGGTAGTGCCCACCATTCCCACACTGGAAACCACAGCGAACAGGCAGATCAGGATGGGAAGGAGACCGCCTCCCGCCAGAATAGTGATCAGCAGCACAACACCTCCCAGTGTGCAGAGCAGGAGGCCGCTGGCCAGCAGCTTCGCTTCGCCCAGCCGTCCGGACAATCTTCCGGCAATCTGGCCGGACATAATAATCCCCAGCCCGTTAACGGCAAAGATCAGACTGTACATTTGCGGAGACACTCCAAAAATATTTTGCAGCACAAATGAAGAGCCGGAAATATAAGCGAACATCGCCGCTGTAACAAACCCTTGAGAGAGCGCATAACCTATAAACTTCCTGTTGCGGAGCAGATCACGGAAGGTGCGCAGCGTGCCTAACAGCCCGCTTTTTACGCGCCGCTCCTTCGGCAGCGTCTCCGGCAGCCGCAGCAGAATGGTGGCGCAAAAGAGCAGCCCGGCTGCAAATAATACAATGAATACGCCCTGCCAGGTCGTTATTCTCAGCAGCTGCCCGCCGATAACGGGAGCGAATATGGGCCCCAGACCATTGACGATCATCAGCAGCGAGAAAAACTTCGTGAGTTCGGAGCCGCTGTACAGATCGCGGACCGCCGCCCGGGAGATGACCACCCCTACCGAGCCGGCCAGGCCCTGGATAAAGCGCAGCCCGACCAACAGCCCGATCGAGGGGCTGAAGGCGCAGAGCAGCGAGGATACCGCATAAATCAGCATGCCGATGAGCAGCGGACGGCGGCGCCCGTGGACATCACTCAGAGGCCCTGCCACAAGCTGCCCCAAGGCCAGCCCCAGCAAAAAGAAGGTCAGACTGAGCTGTACCAGCGCTGCGCTGGTGCCGAAATGTTCGCCAAGCGCGGGAAGCGCAGGCAAATACATATCGATGGACAGCGGACCAATGGTGGCAATAGCCCCCAGAATGACAGCAAGCTGAAGCCGCTGTTTCCGCGATGGGCCTTCTGCGGCCAGCGAATTCTTATCGTTTTGTATTTTGATCATGGTAAATTATTGTCAACCTTTCCGCAGCAGGCCTCAGGCCAGTTTTTTTGTATTCTTCATACTACCTGATGGGGGCATGTTGTTCAATGTTTTTCCCTATTTATCCCATTGGACTTTCAGTGCATGTACAGGTCGCCCGTCCATAGTGATAGGCAGTCCTGCATTATCTATGTACCTCAGAAGCAACGGCTTTCCGGTGCGGGTTGTATTCGGCATAGGCTCCGGTTATGTGTCTGTAATCCAGCGGGGCATCCTCGATGATCGCTTTGCGTTTGGCTTTCAATACAATTTGCTCGATATCGGCAAGGCTGCAGCCCGCCAGCAGTTCAGCCATCCGGCGGGACAGCTCCTGCGCCTCCGGTTCAGAACCGACAAACAGCCCAATATACTGAAGCCGGTCTTCCTCTGTCGGCAGCGAATACGTCATTTTCGTATCAAACCGCCGCCACACCGCTGGGTCCAGCTCTTCCTCCAGGTTGGTTGCGGCAACAAAAATACTTTCGCCATGAAACTCATCCAGGCATTGCAGCAGCGTGTTGACCACCCGTGCCATCTCCTTCACCTCATCGCCGGAATCACGCATTCGGCCCAGCACATCGAATTCGTCCAGAAAAAGCACACAAGGTGCGGCATTGGCATAGTCAAATACCTTCCGCACATTGCTCCCGGTCTCACCAAGATGGCTGTGAATAATCGTATCCAGGCGGACCAGAACAAGCGGAAGCTCCAGGCGGTGCGCGATATAAAATGCGGTCAGCGTTTTGCCGGTGCCGGGAGGACCGAACATCACCATTTTGCTCGGCATAGGCACATCCTCCGCCTCAAATCTTTCTTTCATGCCCTGGATCGTAATAAATTCATCCACAATGGTCCGGTTGACCCCATTCAGAATGATGCGCCGCACCTTGCGCCCGCATTCCTTTGGTGTATATACGGTTGCCATATCCAATCCCTTGGCCCGGGGCAGCCGGGCGGGGTTGCTGTTCTTTTTGCTGCTGTTCACGTTGGGTAGACTCCTTACATTCATAATATTAAATAGTAACAATTACGATTAAAGTCCATGGTACCAAAAACCGGAGAAATTTGCTACATCCCATGACTATCTGCAGGCAAAAACCAGAACGCTGCCGGAGGATTAGATGGATTTAAACAGAAATAAAGGGACGCACGTGTGTGCGTCCGTGTCCGGAAAGTGTATTCCTGGCTCTCAGCATAAACAGACCGAGTTGCACTTATTTTGGGCTTTTAGCCTGTTACAGTAGGGAAACGGACTCCAGTGCAGTTATTTCTCCCTGCTGGCCGTTTTTAGATAGAATGCAGAGCAGATAAGGTCCACTGGATCCGAAAAAGAAAATAAACAGGGGTTTTACTCTCCTTAGCGTCTCCTGAGTCCGGTACGAGTAAACGAACCCGCTGAGGGCTTTTAAGGGACCCTATTTCTGTACTAAATCCCTGCTTCCCCAGAGCCCTTCCAGTTTGAAGACATGCTCTAGCAGGCTGGCTTGCGCAATATCATGACAGCAAAAAACCGCCCGCAGGAGCTTCTAAGCGACATTACGTCACTTATCAGCGGCCCCGCAGGCGGTTGTAGTTGTAGCTTTCCTGAAATTATTTGCTGTTCCGGTTCAGCCAATCACGGGCTGCTTCAGCCTCGGCCGCGCTCAGGCGGTGTCCCTGATTACCCCAGTGGGAGGTAACTTCAGCCCCCGCCCCCTGCAGCAGCTGCTCCAGCTCCCGCGTTTCTTCTGCCCGGATCAGCGGATCATTGGTGCCTGCACCGATGAAGACCGAAACGCCGTTAAGCGAAGGGATCGCAAGCCCACGGAGCGGCACCATCGGATGCAGCAGCACTGCCGAACGGAACAGGTTTCCGTAATGAAATAGCAGGCTGCCGGCGATATTCGCTCCATTGGAGTAGCCGACGGCTACGAGATTGTCTGCATCGAAACCGTACTGCGCCGCAGCTACATCCAGGAACTGCTTCAGCTCATGGGTGCGGAAGATCAGGTCCTCTTCATCAAAGACACCTTCAGCCAGACGGCGGAAGTAACGCGGCATGCCGTTCTCCAGCACATTTCCCCGGATACCCAGTACAGAAGCGCCGGGAGCCAGCAGCTCCGCCAGCGGCAGCAAATCCTGCTCGTTTCCACCTGTGCCATGGAATAATACTAGTGTTGGTTGGTTGGCGTCTGTTCCTTTCCGATAGACATGAATCATCCCTGCTTCACCTCAATTTCCCGGATTTCAAAAGGGCTCAAATTCTCTTCGATCAGGGCACGGTGCGGTTCAAACCATGCCGGAAGCATCAGCTTCTGGCCCAGCGCATCCGGAGCCTCGTCATTGGCGAACCCTGGAGGATCGGTAGCAATCTCGAACAGGATTCCGCCTTCTTCACGGAAGTAGATGGCATTGAAGTATTGGCGGTCCTGTACCGGAGTGGGCTGGTAGCCGTGGCTTTGCACATGGCGTCCCCATTCCAGCTGCTCGGAATCATCTTTAGCGCGCCAGGCGATATGATGAACGGTTCCCGAGCCTCCGGCTCCTTGCGGCACCGGCGAGTCTTTAAGATCAATAATGTTGCCGAGATCGGCAGTAGAGCCGTAACGGATATAACCGTCTCCCTTGGCGATCAGCTCCATTCCGAGTGTACGGGTAAGTGTATCAGCTGTTTTTTCGGGATTTGTACTGTAGAGCACAGCCCCGCCAAAACCTTTAATGGCATGCTCCGCAGTCACTCCGGCAAAGGACCAGGTACTCCGCGGACCTGCTTCGCGTTCCACCAGCTCAATCCGCAGTCCATCGTAATCGCTGAAAGACAGGTAAGACTCAGAGATCCGGGTTACATGGGTAACCGGAATCTGATATGCGGCAAGCCGCTGCTCCCAGAAAGCCATCGAACCAACCGGAATCGCGTAAGTGGTTACGCCAACCTGCCCGCCGCCAATCCGGCCTTTGCGCCCTGTCGACCAAGGAAAGAAGGTAATAATGGTGCCCGGTGCACCCTGCTCATTCCCGAAATAGAGGTGGTAAACCTCGGGGGCGTCAAAGTTAATTGTCTTTTTTACAAGCCGCAGGCCGAGAATTCCGGCATAGAAATCGGCATTACGCTGAGCATCTCCGACAAAAGCTGTAATATGGTGAATCCCTGCAGTTTGAAGTGTCATTATAAGTCATCTCCCTAAGGTTTTTTTTAGATGATAAGTTTGAATAGATGAACATCTGGCGTATAATCCGATTTAGTTAAAAAACAGGGCATCCAGCGAAATCGAACCTGCTCCGGTCAAAGCCACACCTACTGCGACTACGAGCACCGTTAATGGAAACTCGATTCCGTTGGCCGTCGACCAAAATCCGTTCGGAGCATGAACCTTGATAATCGCGCCGAGCATCGTTGCGGCAATCAATACTGCGGCTACAGGAGTCAGGAGTCCGGCTGCGAACAGCAAGCCTCCGACAAGCTCCAGCATTCCTGCCAGCACGGCCATCGCGACCCCCGGCTTAATGCCGATGGATTCCATCCAGCCGCCCGTGCCCTTTGGACCGTATCCTCCGAACCAGCCAAACAGCTTCTGTGCCCCATGTCCGATAAAAGCAATCCCGATCACCAATCTTATCAATAACAACCCTACACTAACCATTTTATACCCTCTCCATTCTCTTGAATTTAATTATCTTAACCTTAAGATATTAGCTAAAAAAATATAGTTGAACCTTGTACTTGCTGCTGGCCTGGTAAATGCTGATAAGCAAGCTTCCCGCCCCGTTCTTAGGAGAACGCCGCTAACCTAAATGCCTTTACCAAGCTTCTTTAGTAATTCTATTGCCTGTTCCTTCTCCTCCTGATTCAAACCGCCCATCATCCCGTGAATAGAAGAAACATGGCGGGGGAAAATATCGTCAAACAGCTCGCGGCCCGCTTCGGTAATCTCCGCATAAGTTACGCGCCGGTCATCGCTGCAGGGAACACGCTTCAGCAGTCCTCTCTTCTCCAGCTTGTCGATATTGTAAGTGATGCTCCCGCTGGTAACGAGAATCTTCTCTCCGATCTGCTGCAGCGGAATCCGCGTTCTATGATAGAGCACCTCGAGGATCATAAACTCGGCAGAAGCTAAACCATGGCTCTTCATATCCTTTACTGCCAGATCCATCAGGCTCTTATAAGCTTTGGACAAGACCACGAACAATTTCAGTGATGAAGCCTGCTCCTGATCCGATGCGCCAGCCGTTTTGCTGATCAACTCATTGTAGTCACTCATATTGTACACCTCCAATGCTTTCGGCATTTATCTTTAAGTTAATTATCTTTAAGTTAAGATAAATATAATCCTGCGCGGGAAATTTGTCAACAGTTTTTATTTCCTTCAAATCTATAAAACAATCTTGATCTGCAGATGATCTCCTATTAACTCGGCACTGACCGTTCCGCGTAATTTATCTGTCAGTATTTTGACTATCGACAATCCTAATCCTGTACTTCCCGCGCTTCGTGATACATCTGAAGTATAGAAGCGGTCAAATAACCGCGCCGGATTAATGTCTTGTGAACTGGATATTGCATTTGTCAAAATCAATTCTGTTCTACCATTATTCAGAAGGGTGATCCTGATATCACTCATGGCATACCGCGCCGCATTGTCGAGCAAATTCTGTAAAATACGCCGCAGCATCTCTTCGTCAGTCCAAACAAATACGCTTTCTTCCGGGAGTGATATCTGCGGATGCAAGCCCCTCTGCTCAAACATCGTTGCACATTCTGCAACGGTATCCATGATGACATTAGAGTAATTAACATTTCGAAACTCCGGTTGAATATGCTCTGAATCAAGTACAGCCAATTCATAAAATGACTTGATCAAGGTTTGTAAATGATTTGCTTTTCGTAAAGTAATGACGATTTGCTCACGCTGCTCTAAAGTTACATGTCCTTTTTGCAAAAGCTGAAGGTAGCCGATCATTGAGGTTAGCGGTGTCCGCAGATCGTGTGAGATATTCGCTATGGATTCTTTCAAGTGTTTTCCGCTTCTGATCATATTAATCCGAAGTTCGCGCTGCTTGGTCAGATTCTTATTAATTTCTGCAGCCAGCAGAGTGACATCCTTATCAATCAATGAAATGTCCAGCTTCTTATCCATATTTCCGGCTGACAGTTCTATCAATTGTTTAGTGATATTGCGTATTTGCTTTCTAAGCGAACAGAGGCGAAACATAAGTGTTACAAGCATTATCGCTAATAGGATAATAATATACAGCATCTATTGTAGCGCCTCTTTCCCCGTTTTTATCTTAATTCACATGTATTGAATCTCTGAAATGAAAGTGAGATGAAAAAAAGCAGATATACCAGCCCTGAGAGAAAAATTTCTGAAACTTGTGCTGTGGAAAGCGAATAGGCCAATGATGTTCTAATTTGATTCATAGGTAAAAAACGCAACCAAGGCAACGAATCATACCACCCCATAGGTCCAGCATAGGCGATGCACATGGCACTTACAAAAAGAACAATCATAGAGACAGAAACTGTTCTAGCCGAGTCCCGGAATATGAATGCAAAAAAAATGCAAACAGAAAACACCGCACTATTAAGTAATACAGAAAAACCAACCACACGCAGGATATACAATACATCATTATTCCAAGAATCTCCCCACCCCAGCAGAAAAGACATTCTTATACTTCCCACAATGGGACTTATCAGCATTAAAATGTTGAAAACGGCTAAATAAATGAGACATTTACTAATAAAGATCTTTATTCTGGAATGGCCTGCTACAACCTCCAAATGTATCGTACGATTGGTGAAATCCTGTCCAATCAGTAAAGCTGCGATAGCAGAGAACAAAACCAGCCAAATGGTGGAATCATAGACCATTGCAGTGAAGATACCTATAGCATCTACACGTGTAGTCAAATCGGCAACATATCCTTTGCTGGCGAATACTCCATAAATTATACTTAGCAGCGAACAACCGATGAAAAATTTATTATATTTTAAACGGTACCATTCCATTTGCATAAGATTATTCATTGTATCCCCCTTTAATGTAACTCTGAACGATTGAAAATCTTGCTTGCAGCGAAACATAAAACCGCAAGAAAAATCATTCCGACAAGCAGCGCTGCTCCTAATGATGAAGAATGCTCTATTAAAAGTCTCAACTGTCCCAAAGGAATAAACCTTGCAATCTCTTTTGCATGTGGACCATTCAGCAGGAATATAGTTAGAAAATATAGCAACGCCGGGATTGATAATGTGTTCCCGACATCTTTGCATGTAAAGGCTACTATTAGAGAAACTCCGCACATCGCAGCATTTAGTACAGCTGTTGTAAAAAATAAAGAAATTAGATAATCAAGATCTGACCAGAATGAAGAATGTCCCCATCCGTGAATAAACGTGTTTATAGAAATGATCAGAACCGGTTGCATTAATAAAACGATGTTTGATCCGGCTATAAATACTATGGCTTTGCTAAAAAACACATGATAGCGTTTATGCCCTGCACATATTGTCTGGTAAAGCGTATGGTCGGCAAGATCTTTTCCGATATAAAGGGCTCCGAATACACTTGTCAACAGCATTAATATGGGTGCGTTATACAAAGATGCAAAGATACTTTCATACCCGCTTAGTCCCCCTTGATCAAGCATAAGGAAGCTTCCAAGGACTATTGACAGTCCCAGCAGGACGAAAAAACTTCTATCATGCTTCAGCTTGTACATTTCAGCTTTAATGAGACAATACATTGTTTTCTCCCCCAATACGGTGGAGGAAGTAACTTTCCAGCGTATCACCAGCCAGTGCCATTCCGGTTATCAGTACACCTTCCTTCATAAGCACCGCAGAGATAGCCTCCATGTCATCCAAGTGATCGTACAATTTAATAGTGCCATCAGGCATTACCTGATACTCTTTTATGCCCAGCTGACTCTCTAATGCGAGCAATGCATTCTCAACCTTATTGGTTTGCAGCGCAATATGGCGTTTACACTTTTCATTCAGCTGATTTTGCGTTAATTCTTCTATCAGGGTACCTTTATTAATCAATATGTATTGCGACACCGTTTGATAAAGCTCATTAAGGATATGACTGGATATTAATATCGTTGTACCGCGTTCCTCATTCAAGCGCTTCAGTAAAATTCGTATTTCAGCAATCCCCATGGGGTCAAGGCCATTAATGGGTTCATCTAAAATGAGTAATTCAGGATCATGAAGTAATGCAATTGCAATACCCAACCGCTGCCGCATTCCCAAAGAAAAATTACGGACAGCCTTCCTTCCTATACTACTGTCATTCAGACCGACCAGCTCCAAAGTTTCCTTGATTACCTGTTTATCAGGTATACCACGCTGAATACGCTGAACCTCCAAATTCTGTACAGCAGTCATATTGGGGTAAAGCGCGGGTGTTTCGACCATGCAGCCTATTCGTTTACGTTGCTCTTGCAGAGCCTGTTTTCCTGTTTTCCCAAAAAGGTACAGCTCGCCGCTTGTGGGAAAGGATAATCCTGCAATCAAGCGAATCAACGTTGTTTTTCCTGCTCCGTTCTGACCCATGAAGCCATAAATTTTCCCCCGTTCAATACTTAAATTAATATTATCCAAGGCCAAAACATGATTGTATTTCTTGGTGAGGTTTTTGGTCATAAGGATGGTGTCATTCATCTCTGTCACACTCCTTATATAAAATAAGCTAAAGTACAGAAGCTTGTGGTTGCTGCCTATTTTAGAATAAAACCTTAAATAAATTCTTAAATTAAACCAGCGTATCTTAAAGAATCCATAAAGTCTTTGTTCGTGACTATGATTAAATTTAGTTTATGTAGTCTTATACAAGCGATAGCCAATTCCCCAGACCGTCTCAATGTATTGCTGGTCAGGGTTGATGACCTTCAGCTTATTGCGTATGTTGCTAATATGGACATTAAGCGTATTATCCTCGCTCATATATTCTTCGTTCCATATACTCCTGAATAAATTTGCTTTTGAATATATTTTGTCCGGATGCCTCATAAGCAGCGCCAAAATCCCGTATTCTTTGGCAGTAAGTGCAAGTTCGCGTCCTGCAACCTCTACAAGATGATTAATATCATCCAGCTCAATATCTTTATAGATCAGACATTTGGAGCCGGCAGTATTCATCTGCATTTTATTACGCCGCAAATTGCTTTCGATCCGGGCTAAAGTCTCGTCGAGATCAAAGGGTTTTGTGATGTAATCATCTGCTCCGATACGCAAAAGATCTATTTTTGTTTGCGTTGTATCTTTGGCAGAAATCACTATCACCGGAACTGCAGAATGTTTGCGCAGTTCAAGCAGAATCTGATCACCGCTTTTATACGGCAACATCAGGTCTAACAATATTAAGTCAAAGGTTTCCGTTTGAATAAGCTGCAAGGCTTCTAATCCATCATATGTAGAAGTCGTTAAATAACCATGTCCGGATATAAAGCTGTGAAGCAATCCGTTTATTTCTTTCTCATCTTCGACAATCAGTATATGCTCCATTTCATCACACCTCTTGATTAACTTGAGATCCGGTTATTCTGCTCACAGCTAATTTACCGGATTTTCAGGGTATAAAATCTTCCTTTTCCCCTTTATTTTAACACTAAGCCTTGAAAATACGTTTACTATATAGATTAAACTTGTGGTTTTAGAGTACAGGATCAGTCGCAACTACGGTGAATATTTGGACTTCCGGCCGCTGTTGTCGTAAGAATTTCTTGATTTTAACCGCTATTTAGCGGTAGAAATCCGAAGACAAAGGCGGTCACTACCGTTCCTCCAGTTCCAAAATCCCCCTCCGTTGCTCCTTTCCCTTATCTCAAGTTTTTAAGTTCAATCTATATAGCATTTCAAATCATTTTGATTTCAGCTAACCCGTCTAGAAATTCCCCGGCGAATTTGACCTGCCTCCTAAAACGGCGTAGACTTTCAAAAGTGAGCAGAAACAATAAAAGATCAGGCCGCAACCAGCGGTTTATTTGTGCTATTTCAAGTTCATCTATAGAGAAGGAGGCTGAGTAATGAAGGCAGATCATACTTCAACCTCGACCGGCGAAGCCGTGGAGGAAGCCCTGCCGCGCGTGCTGATCGTAACCGCTGTCGAAGCCGAGCGGGAGGCGGTCCTGCGCGGCCTGAGGGGCAGCAGCAGGTTCCACGTCATTGCTGCGGGTGCCGGCACCGCGGCAGCAGCGGCGGGCACCGCCGCCGCTCTGGCAGCCGGAAGCTACGGCTGCGTTATCAGCGCCGGGATCGGCGGCGGGTTCCCCGGGCGGGCGCCCGTAGGTTCGCTGGCCCTCGCCAGCGAGAT